>NZ_SMKX01000029.1 GCF_004349055.1 Kribbella antibiotica | reverse complement strand
GGTCTGGGGTGGGTTGGTGGGTGGCTATGTAGGCGTGGTTGGTGTGGCGGCCTCGGGTTAGGCCTACGTAGAGGAGGGCTCGGGTGAGGTGGTCGGTGACTAGGAGGTGGGCGGTGTCGACGGTGGCGCCTTGGGCGCGGTGGGCTGTGGTGGCGTAGGCGAGTTCGACGGATTCTTGGACGTAGGTGGTGGGGAGGGTGACGGTGTCTTGGTTGTGGTTTTGGACGGTGAGGGAGCCGTCGGGCCAGCGGTGGATGACGGTCCAGAGGTTGCCGTTTTGGACGAAGCTGGTTTTGGCGTAGCGGAGGCGGCGGTTGTTGAGGCGGGTGACGATGTGGTCGCCGAGGCCGACGTGGGTGCCGTCGTGGAGTTGAATGCCGTCGGGTTCGACTTCGCCGGTGGTGATGCGGTCGAGGCGGGCGCGGTTGTTGAGGCGGGCGACGGTGGTGTTGTCGGCGGCGATGAGGAGGCTGGTTTTGCCGGCGTGGGTGTCGGTTCGCCAGGCTTGGTAGGCGGCGGTTTCCATTTCGTCGGTGGGGCCGGCGGTGAGGCGGTTGTGGTCGTCGTAGGTGTCGATGACGGTGAGGTTGCCGGTTCGGAGGGCGAGGCTGGCGTCGCGTTCCCAGGGGTTGGTGAAGCGCCAGACATCGGTGAGTTCGGCTGCTTGGGTGTCTTTGGCGATGAGGCGGAAGGCGCCGCCGGTGTCGGCGGCTCCGAGCTGGGCGTCGTCGCCGACGAGGAGGAGTTTGGCTCCGGCGGCGTTGGTTGCGCGGGCAAGGATGGCGAGTTCCATGGTGCTGGCCATGGAGGCTTCGTCGACGATGACGAGCTGGTTCTTGTGGAAGGTCCAACGGTCCTCCTCGGCGCGGAGACCGGCGAGTTGGGTCGCCAGCCGTTGGTGGCGGACTTTGCGGCGGCTGCGGTGGGCTAGCTGGGCGGCGTACTCGGTCTGTTGGAGGCGTTGCCGACGGGTTTCGGCGCCGAGCCCGGTTGATTCGTAGATCCATTTGGCGATGTTCTCGGTGGGGGAACCGATGGCGTCGGACAGGATTTGTGAGGCGGCTGATGATGGGGCGAGGGCGATGATTGAGCCGGGACCGTGTGTCGCCTGCCAGGTGGTGGCGAGTACGGACAGGAGGCTGGTCTTGCCCGTGCCGGCTGGGCCGATCAGAGCTTCTACTTTCTGTCCGCTGGTGGTGATCCGTTGGATGGCGTGGACCTTGTCGGCGCTGAGGTCGGTTGTCGGCATGTGTTCGTGGCTGACCTTTGGCCCGGACGGGTCGCGGGCCAGGTCGAGGAGTACTGATTCGGCGCCAAGGATGACTGGCGAGGTGTAGATCTGGCCGTTGTGGATGGTGAAGACGCTCTCGCCGCTGGCACGGGTCACCGGGAGGGCGACGAGGTCTGGCGCGGTGAGGCTGATTGAGTGCCGCTCGGCGGCCTCGACGATTAACTGGAGTACGGCGAAGCGCTGGTCGGAGGAGACGATTCGGATCAGGCGGGTCTGCCGCGCTGCCTCGGCCATGAGGTTCCACCGGGTCCACGTGGCTCGCTTGTTCTGCAGGGTCAGAACCGTTGCGGCGCCGTACGCGTCGATGGTCTCCGGACTCAGGTCGTCGGCAGCCAACGGTCGTTCGGGCCCGTGCGCGAGCGACTGCTGAATGCTCGCGATGACGGTGCTTCCGACCGCTTGGTTAGCACGTCGCTTCCAGCTGGCCAGCAGTTCTGCGAGTGGTCGCGCGAGGTGTTTTGGTGGCCGGTTCAGAAGGGTTGCCTGTTGCCTGAGGACATACATCTCGCGACGGTTGGGTGGGTGGAGATCGTCTCCGCGCTCGTCCAGGAGGAGTGCAAGGTTGGTCTCGATCTGCTCCGTCCTTGCCGAGAACTCTCTGATCAGATCGTCGGGGATTGCGTCGATCTCGAATGCCGGATTCCGGCGGGGGCCCCGTTCGCGGAGTTCCCAGGTCACTCCGAGGCGGCGGCTGAGGTTGTCGGCAAGGAGGACGTTGTGGATCTCGGACATTGCTGCCGACTGGAACAGAACACGCCCGTCCAGTGTTCGCCAGTTGCCGTCGGGGCCTTGTATGCGGTTGGCGACAACGACGTGGGTGTGCAGCTGCGGATCACCGGCGCGGGTGTCCCAGTGGTCGAAGGCGGCCGTGATGACGCCGCGAGTATCGAGCTGGGCGATCCCGTCGTGGCCGCTTCGGGTGAATGCAGCGTGCTGCTCGATGAGGTCAAGGACTTGTTGGACTGCCTCGTGATGTGCGGCAACGATCTGCTCCTGTACTCCGACGTCCGCAGTCGCCCAGAGCGCGGAAACTGACTTTGCGGGGGAGAACGTCAAGTCGAAGCCGGCGACAGCTTGCCGCGACTTTCTCCGCATCTCGGTCTTGCGGATTCGGTCGATCGCGGCATGCCGATCGTCATCGTTCAGGCCTGGATCGAGCACGCGGGTCTGCTCGTCGATGCGGCTCGTCGGACTCTTATAGACCCGGTATGGCTGTCCGAGCGTACGGTCGGTCAAGGGATCCTCGGCGCGCCCGTAAAGTGCCTCCATCTGTGCCTCGGAGACCTCGCTTCCAGCAACCAGTTGCCCATCGCCGAGGCCGACGAGCCCGGAACCTAACCAACGACCAGGCGGGTAGCCGGTCGCTGCGTAATACGCAGTCAGCGGTGTGGCCATACGACCGTCGATGTCGGCGGAAGCGATGTGACGGAGCAGGTATTTGTAGCCGTCACCAGCCGTCAGCCTGTGGATGCTCAGCATGCCGGCCCGCCTCCGGAACGGGCCTCAAACCCGCGCTGCATTTGGTGCATGCCAGCTCAACGCGCAGCGGGCTACGAGATCGCATCTGAGTTGATTCGCGGCCTTTTACCGGTAGGGCGTCCTGTTCGTCTGTCGCCAATCATGTGGGCTCAACGGTTGAGCGCGCGTGAGTTTGGTCTGTCAGCGTCGATCGGGGGTTGGGTTTGGGCGGCGGGTGTGGTCGCCGGCGGCGTAGGTCTTCCAGGTATTGCCGGCTTCGGCGGCGATTCGTTCTGCTCGTTGGCTTGTGTAGTTGAGCATTGTTGCCACGACGGGTGCTGGTGCTTGGAGCAACAGTTCGCGGATGGCTCTGGTTCTGGCGTTGAGATTGGGGATGCCGAGGTTCTGAAGGCGGAGCCGGACGCTGGTGGGGTGGATGGGTTGGCCCGCGCGGCGGCCGGGGAACAGTAGTTGGCTGTCGGGGTTGGTTGCGGTGGTGAGGTTCGGGCGGCTGGCGACGTAGGTGGTGATGTGCTCGGCGAAAGGTTCGGGGACGGGGACGGGCGGGTCACCGAGGCGGATCAGGAGCTGTTCGCCGTCGCGGCTGATGTCGGCGAGAGTGAGCCGGACGATCCGCGGCAGTGGTTGGGCGTAGAGCAGGATCAGCAGGGCGATGACGCGGTCGATCGGGGCGATGGCGGGGTCGGTGTGGATGCGCCGGATGAGGTCGATGCGTTGCTGGTTGCTGATGGGTGCGGGATTGTCGGTGAAGCTGGCGGGAACGGTCAGGCGCGCCATGGTGTGGTGTTCGGTTGCCCAGCGCAGGAACGATCGGACGTCTTGTCGGCCGGTGCTGTTGGCGGTGGCGAACCAGCTGTCCAGGTCGGTTTGGGTGCATTGCTGTGCGTCGTGTCCGCGGGTGGAGAGGTGGGCGAGGAAGGCGGCTGCTGCTCGGAGTTGGCAGCGGGCGTTTTGGTTGCGGTAGTGCCCGATGGGTCCTGTTTGGGCGGTAGTTCTGAGGCGTCGCAGGATGTGCCAGGTGCTGAAGCGGTGGAGCAGTTTGCGGTGCTCGGGGTCGGTGATGGTGTCGAGCCAGGTCGGGAGCCATTGCTCGAACAAGAACAGGTATCGGTCGATGGGTGGGAGGATTCCGCAGCTGATGAGCAGGTCGCGGACGTGCACGACTGAGCGCCAGGGCGTGAGTCTGCTGAGCCCTTCGTGGGTGAGCGGGACATTGCCTTTGGCCAGGGCTTGCAGGATGGGTGGGACGTGGGGTTTGGACAGCCAGAGGATCCCGGATCGGGGTCTGCTCATCGCGCAGATCGACGCGAACAGCGGCTGGAGTTCGGGCCGGATGCTGCTGGTGCCGTCGTCGAGGAACGTGGTGAGTCGGTCGGTGAGGACGCAGCGGCCGCAGATGCCGGCGTAGTGGAGCCAGCCTTCCTGGCCGCAGCGGGTGCAGGTGAAGTCGCCGAGACCGCCCGCGCAGTCGGTGCATAGTCCTTGGCCGCTGGCGCTGATGCCGGGCAGCATCCGGTCGGTGTCGCAGGTGCTGCAACGGCCGTAGGTTTCGCGGGCTTTGGCGAAGCATCCCGAGCAGATCGGGCCTTCGGGCCACCGCTTGACTGCCACCACCACGCGTTCAGTCGGGGGAGTGCTATCGGGTTGCGCGGTGGTGGCGCCTCGCAGGGGCCGGTGGCAGCGCGCGCAGCGTGAAGGTGTCGATGTCATAGAAGTGCGGGGGCCGGATCTAGTCGGTGATGCGGGCCCGTTTCGGGCGCAGGCCAGCGACGCTGGCCTTGGTGGGTGCGGCGGTGCCGCTGGCGGTTTTGCGGACGCCGAGGTTGACGGCGTCGGTGGGGATGAGCTCGCCGGGGTCGGTGTCGAAGATGTCGCAAAGCGCGGCGAGAACGGCCAGTGAGAGGCGTTCGGGTGTGCCGGTGACGAGCCGGTGGACCTGCGATGCAGACAGGTCGATCCCGCGTTCGTGCAGGAGCGGGACGAGCTCGGTGGTGGCGAACATCTGGTGCTCGGCCATGATGTCTCGCAGCCGCCACTGGTAGCTGACCTGGCGTTTCTGGCCTCTCATCGTTTGCCTCCTGTTGTTGGGGTTAGGGCGTCGGTGACCATCGAATCGAGGGCGCGGCGCAATGTTCGGGTGCGGTAGTCCGAGGACACGCAGGTGTAGATCGAGGTGGTCGAGGCGTGGTTGTGGCCGACCTGCTCTTGCACGAACCGCGGGTCCCAGCCGTCTTCGATCAGGTGGGTCACGTAGGAGCGGCGCAGAGAGTGGAAGTCCAGTGCGGGGTCCATGCCGAGGGCGTCGCGGTAGGCGGCCAGGCGCCTGTTCAGCTGCTGCGCTCCGACCCGCAACCCTCGTTCCGATGGCCATGCAGCCGCGTTGTTCTCCAGTCCGAAGTGGGGGCGGATCTCCGATTACGAGCGCGGCTGGTACTACTGGCCGCGCTCGGATGTACGAAACGCGTTCTGTCAGGTTTTCGGGGTGGAACGAGCACAAGACCTGGGTTTTCGCCCGCCGATCAAGCGGGCTCCCGCCGGCCTGGAGCCGGTCGATCTTCTGACGCTGTTGCAGCCACGAACCACATCGAGTCCGACGGAACGTGTGAAGATTCCTGCAGGTCGGTCGTACCTTGGGGCCGAGGTGGCTGCTCACTATTGGCCTGCCGATCGCATCGACAGGGGTGTCCTGTTGGTTGCCCCCGACGCCGAGAGTCTGTCCGTCCTCAACCGACCGGACCGACGTGCACTTGTTGTTGCGGTTGATGAGGACAGTCGGCACTATGTGGCAGACGGCTGCCGATTCACGGACCGCGCCGGTCGTCGTTTAGGTCCGCAAGCAGTGTCGTTGGCGAACATCGTCGACGACATGACAGTCGGCATCATTTGGGCGACAGCGAACGCAGACACGGCTCTGCTGGCCGATGATGCCCAACTCGTGCGCAGTCAGGGGTATGTCGCGCACCATGAGAAATCGGCGGTTTCGCGCGGTGTGATCGACGAGGTTCCGACCTTGAATCCGGTCGCTAGCCAGTGGTTGGGCTCGCGATTCTGCTCACGTCACATTGCACGGCATCTGAATCAGATCGAGGATGCTCCGCTGTTCTGGACTCGGGAGCAACGCGGTGAGGAGGCCACCGCCTGGCTGCTGTGGTCGCACAAGTTCGACTATCTCCGACGTACGTCGCGAAGGTTCACGAACATGCGTCGCGGGTTCTGCATCCCCGAGAGCGAGGTCACGGCATCTCCACAGTACGAGCGGGTCATGCTGCTGCTCGCGATGGCGCTGATGGAGGCGTTCGGTATCAGGGTGGAACTCAGCACGCAGCCCGAGCACTCCGTGGTCGAGGGCTTCGTGCTGGCCGATCGAGCGATCGTGGCCAACTGGCTGGGTAGCCCCGGGCTGTGGTGTGTCGAGGCGAGCGCGCCACAATCGCGCTTGATCACGTACCGAAGGCTCGCGGGGGAGGTCGTGAGCGACTCTCTGACGTCTCAGGCGACTCCGGCGAGGCGGCTCGCTGCGCTGGCAAGCTATCTGGATGTGCCGTGGGGCTGGTTCCGGCGGCGATGTGTCGAGCTGGCCGCCGTCGGTGTCGACGACATCGCTCATCCACGCAGTCGGCTGCTGTCCACCCGCGGCCTCAACACCGCGATTCGCTACGTTGCCTACATCGACGTACTCGAAGGAGACGATTTTGCGCGCCGCTGAACTGACCATGGGTCGGACCTTTGCAGTCCACTTCGACCACGGTGACGACTTCTACACTGCCTTGGCGGAGTTCTGCGCCGAGTACAACGTCCGTCAGGGCTTCATCCCGATGTTCATCGCGGGCATGCGCGAGGTCCAACTCGTGGGCACTTGCGAGAAGCTGGAGAACCCGGACGCGCCAGTCTGGAGCTCGGTGCACCTCGAGAACGTCGAAGCCGTCGGCGGGGGAACTCTCGCCTACGACGAAGAGTCGGCGACAGTCCTACCGCACATCCATGTGTCGGTCGGGCTGAAGGCTCATTCAGCTGTCGCTCACACCAGTCACCTGCTCGGCGCCAAGATCCAGTTCCTGACCGAGATGTATGTCGTTGAGGTGACGGGTCCGTCGTTCTCGCGGAAGCGGAACGCCAACCTGTACGACGTTCCTCTGCTCTCCTTCGGCGAATGAAGCTAAGCAGCAAACCCTGCTGCAGGTTGGCTTAGGAGGATTCTCTTGTCTGGTTTGAGCTCCTGGATCGCCGGATCTGGGTTCTGGATCGTCGTCATCGACGCGACCGTCGAGGCATGGACCACTTGGCGGCGTGGAGGAAGGCGCAAGATTCGCGGATCCCTGATCCGAACGCAGTTCCCACTGCGGCGCACCTGCGACGGTTGCTCGAGGCAAGTCAGGCTGCGGCACGGTTCTACCGCCGCGAACTGTTCAGGGAAAAGAAGGGGTGGTCACGTGACTATCTCAAGCGGGGTGGTGCTCTGGCGCAGCTCGACGAGGGGTCGAGGTGGATGGTCGGATACGCGCCGGCCTCGCGGTCACGGCTGGTAGATCATCTGAGAACTCTGGGCTTCGACCTGAAGACCATGCGGAACGCCGGACTAGGAGTTGTAGGCGCGGACGGAAGACTGGTCGACCGGTTCCGCGACCAATTGATGCTGCCGGCAAGGAACGACCGCCTGCAGATCGTCGGCTTCACTGGCGTACGGCGGAATGGTGACGGGATCTACTACAGCAGTTCACCGAACACGCAGATCTATCGCCGTTCAGGAAGTGTCATCGGGATCGCTGAACAACTCGAGATCCTGGCGGGGAGGGGCTTCCAGTTCTAGTGGACGATCCACTGGACGCCTTCGCGATCGAGAACGTCAGCCGCCTGGGTCGTGGTCGATGGGCCGGCATCCCGTTGTGTGGCGCACTGCTGTCCGCTGAACAGGCGCGGATCCTCGGGGGACATGCAGCAACAGACACCGTGGTCGTGATGGTGTCCGACAATGACTCAGCGCGCGAACGGGCGATCGAAAGCCTCCCTGATCTCGCCAAGATCTTTCGGCGGGTTCAGGCCGTCGACCTGTCTCGTGGCATCGCGCCAGCCGCCATGCGGACTACGCGCGGCGGCCTTCAACAACTTCATGAGGAACTGCTTCTCAGCCGGCCGCTGGTCGACTATCGCAGTCGCCGCCAAGCACGCCGCGCTCCAACGCGCCGTACCGATGACATCTCGCCAGACATGAAGCAAGGCCCATCTCCTGAGCTGTGACCCGGGAGGCGTGAATCATCGGGGTGTGCGCCAGTGGATGAGGATCTGGCCGCCGCATTTGCCGTCGGAACCAGGTTTGATCCAGGTGACATAGGGGCCGGTGAGGTGGACGTCGTTGCAGCCCCGCGCGGTGCCGACGCGCCAAATGGTGTGGTCGCTGAGGTTGGCGACGTACTGCCCGGGGTCGCCGCTGGAGCTGGCGCCGGCCGAGACGCCGTGGATGGATGACAGGCCCCGTCTTGCGGGCGTCGACCCACATCGCAGCGTGGGCCTCACCATCCGGAGGGCCTGCTGCGTGTGCGGGTTCGTCCTGGCTCAGGGCCCCCTGGTCTGGCGAACGCTGGCCCAGGAGGGATGCGGCCAGGACTCGCGTGCACGATCCGTACTTCAGCGTTGACACCGGGTTCGGAGGGCATCTTTCCTGCATGCTCTACTCGGCGTTCGTCTGCCCGTACTGGGCGTCCAGCGCAGGAAAGCTGGGCAAAGAAGAGCGCAGTCAACCCCGGCGCCCCTCGCAGAACCCGCCCGGCCATCCTCGGGCATCGAGATATTGTCATCCTGGTCCACGATGACGAGACCCGCCCGTTCCTGGGTCCTCCGGGCTCGAACGCCACGGAGCTACTGTTCGGGTACATCGACCTGGCCGGCGATGTGCCCTTCCGTGAGCCGCAAGATTTGCTCAAGCAGTACGACGCGGCGGTGGCCGACGACCTGCAGACCATCGACCTCACCGCCCGAACGCTCCTATTGGACAGAGTCCGACGAAGACAACCTCAACCTTCTGATCGCCGAAGGCCTCCGCGCGTTGGAGAACCGGCCCTTCCTTCGGCAAGTCCTCTACAACGCCGAGCCGAGAACCGCGTATCGGTTGCCGCTGCTCAACTGATTCCGGCGGTACCACCGCTAGCCTTGCGGCATGCCCGAGACAGACAACTCCGCCGGCCGGTTGCTCACGATCTTCAGCCGATACCGAGCCAGCTACAGTCCCACGGGCGGCCTTCTCCAACTGTGGGGCACGACCCTGGGGGCAGACGACGAGGCGGAGACGCGGAGAAGGGCCGCTTCGGTCGTCGATCTCCTTCGGCAGGTTCGGTGGCAGCTGGAGGATCTCGAAGAAGCCGCGTACGTCGAGATGTACGACGTCATCGCACCTGATCTGCTGCGAACGTTGATGTTGACCAGGGACGCCAGCACCCAGATGGGGCAGGGCCCGAGCGTTGAGGTGCCGGTCGAGCATCTGACTAGCCTGAAGGTCTTGTCGACCGTACTGCGGAGCAGCGGGGTTGTGAATGTCCGGGTCTCCGACGGGGTGCGGGCCGATCTGCGGAGCCGGATCCTGGAGGCGCTCGATGCCGCCCGGAACGATCAGGATCTGGGTCCGCGGGTGCGGGCCGCGGTTGTCGCCAGGCTGCATGACATTCTGCGCGCACTAGACTTGATTGACACCATCGGGCCTGAGGATGCGCTGGCCGCGGCCGAGCGCCTGGGATTTGTCTATCACGCTGTGGAAGAGAAGTCGTCAGGCATCGTCAAGGCCTGGAAAGCAGCGAGACTGACCTTCAGGGTCTTCCTCGTCGGCGGTGACACGTTGCAGGCGATCGAAGCCGTCAAGGACGTGCCGGAGCTCCTGCCTTGAGCCGTCGGCCAGGCGGGACCACGGACCGGCATTGATTGCCTGGAGCAAGGGTCCTGGAACTCCTGATCTAGGTTCCGCCTCGGGTGCCTCGCGCCGAGCGTCGAGGTATGGATCACTTGGCGGCCTGGAGAAAGGTGTGGGGCGACCGGGCCTCGACCCGAAGGCGGTTCCGAGCCCCGCGCAACGGGCGTCGGCTGCTCGAGGTGAGTCACGCCGCGGCCCGGTTCTATCGGCGAGAGCTCTTCCGGACGCTCAGCGGATGGGCTTAGGAGTACCTCGAGCGTGGCCGCGCACGAGACGTTCTGGAGCCGAACTGGCACTGGCTGGCCGGCTATGCGCCTGGCTCTGGTTCGCGACTTGTCGGCCAACTCAAGGCGCAGGGTTTCGACCTCGAGACGGTTCGCGGCGCCGGTCTCGGACTTGAAGAGTCGGACGGACGCGTGGTCGATCGGTTCCGTGACCAGCTGGTCTTGCCCGCTCGGGACGAATCGGCTGGCCGTCATCGGCTTTGTCGGTCGTCGTCAGGGCAGCGACGGCGTGTACTACGCGACATCGCTGGACACCCAGATCCACCGCCGGTCCCAAATCCTGGTTGGGATTGCGGAGCAACGGGATCTGCTGCAGCGAGGCGCGACGCCCGTGCTGGCTGGAATCCCGCTCCTGGACCGCCTGCTCTCCCGCCAGCAGGCGCGCGTGCTCGCCGTACATGCCAGCTTCGAGAAGGCACTCCTGCTGATCGAGAACGTAGTCCGCGCCGCCGATCAGCTGGCAGAGCTCACCGAGTGTTCAATCGAGTCCGCGCGATAGAACTCCTACGCGGACAGCCACCGGCCAGTCTATGGATGCGGCCGGGAGGTCAGCAGCAACTGTACGACCGGCTTGTCCGGAGTCGCCCGCTGACCGACTACAGCCCGGTCTGCGGACGGCGGCGTTCCCGGTCGATTGCTACTGGACCATCAGACGCGCCAGGTCTCTCCCAAGGTGTGAGACTGACCGAGGCCAAATAGACCGGGGTGGTCAGAAGGCTGTGATCGCTGCGGAACCATTGACGTTTGGTCACAGATTGTTATCGTACTGTCGCGGAGTTCGGGAGGGACCTGCGCGACAGGGGGTGGCAGGGTGAGTGGTCCGTCGGTGGGGCCAGCAGTGTTCGACAGCTCGTTCGGGGAGCGTGTCCGGGCGTTGCTGCGGGTCCGGCCGGTGGCTGATGCTGCAGCCAACACAGGGCGGCAGTCGTGGGGCGATCGGCGCTACGACGTAGTGACGATGGCTCTGGCAGGCATCGACGCGGTGATCGCCCGGCAAGGGCTCGACGACGAGGTCGGGTACGACGAGGTCGTGGCCGGGCTCGAGGAACTTGCTGCGGCCACTCACCCAGAGTGCTCGGTCGAGGAACACGCCTCGGTGGCGAGGTACGTCCTCGACGCGCTGCTGAACCGTCGGGACCGCGAGGCGCCGTACCGCTATTACGTCTCGGTCTTCAGCCGGGACGAGACCGGGACGGTCGCCCACAGGGAGCTGTCCGTCGAGTTCCGGCTTCTGACGGAGCACGAGGAGCCGGCCCGGGGCGTCAATGTGTTGCGGGCCACGCCCGACGCGATCAATGCGCTCGTCGGTGGGCTCGAGTTCGATGTAGAGGACGAGCAGGCCGCGGTCGAGTTGATGCTCGCGCGCCAACTCGAGCGCGGCGCGTTCGGCCAAGCGGAGAAGGCAGCAGAGCGGTCGCGCCTATTGTCGGTTCGGTACGCGGACGAGTTGCGCGCGCTCATGGCCGATACCTCACGCGATATTCGCGCTGTCCTCGGACAGTGGTCGTCAGACGTGCCGCAACAGCTGGAGCGCAGCCGCGTTCATCTCGAGGATCGGCTGGCCGCAGAGGCGAGACTCCTCGACCATGTCCGCGGTGCGCTGGACGGCGCCGAGTCAGAGCCCTCGGTGACAAGTGCTGCCGTCCGGATCGCCGGTCTGCTCGAAGAGTGCCGGCGGCGGCACACCGAGCTGCACGGCAAGCTGGTCAACGCCCGCATGACCTTCATCGACGAGCAGACCCGGCAGATGTTCAGGCCACTCGGCGGACTGCGAAACCCGGATCTAACCGACGACGTGTTCCTGCCCCTGTTACGGCTGCCGGTCGATGCCGCGGTGGATCCCGCCGAGACCTTCGCCGTGGCGATAGCCGGCACGCAGGTGCCCAGAATTGTCCGGCTGGCGGATCTGGTCGACGACCTGATGGCTCCCCGGCGGAGCGGCGACATCGACGAACCGCTGGATCCCGATGAGGAGCCGGGGGATCCGGAGCCGCCCGCGGTCCCGGTAGCGGTCCTGATCGCGGCCGCCGCCGTGGTGGACTCTGTGCAGCTACCGGCCAGACTGTCGGTGTTGCTGACGGCGGCCGAGTCCGCTGTGCTGCCCGCCGAGGTCGACAGGAAATCCGTACTACGGGTTATCGCGCTCGCAGCGCTGTGGAGCTATGCGCCAGAGTCTGTCGAGGACTTCGCGGCGGCGGTCGACGCGGCAGCCCAGGTCCTTGGCTCGACCGTTGCCATCGACGCCGACGGGACTCCGTTGCGTCTCGATGGCTGGTCGGGTGACGACCTGATCGTCGCTGAGGACGAAGAGTCGCTGGCCGCGTGGGCCGAAGCGGCGTTGTCCGTGAGCAAGGGGGAGAGATGACACTCAGCCAGCGAGACCTGGCCGACGTCGGCGTACTGATCGGGTGTGGTTTGCGCCCGAAGCTGCGTGCAGGAGCGGACTCCGACTATCGGGGCCTCCTTGACCGGTATCGCGCGGATATCGAGTTCCGCAACGCTGTGAACAGCGTTCTGGACGGACTGGACACCCGTGTGCTGTCCGATTCCGACCTCGGCCTGGTGCTCGGCGTACGCCGGGAATCGGTCTTCGCCTACCGAATTTCGGACCTGTCCAATGTCGGCGGTGTCACGGAGCGGTTGCTGGTCGGACTCGTCAGCGTCGCGATAGCGGCGTTCACTTTCCCGACCCCGGGGGACTTCGACGACGATCGGGTCAGGCGCGTCTCCGTCTACGAGGTGGAGCGCTTTCTCCGGGCAACCTGCGACCGGCTCAAGCGATCGCCAGAGACAGCCTCCCGGCAGGAGGAGATGTTCGAAGAGGCCTGGCGTACGTACGACCGCTTGTCACCTGGCTACAAAGCGGACAAGGGCGAAGGAAAGGCCCGCCGGTCGAAGGCGTCATCTGTCTACTGGGTGGCGAGTGTGCTGACGTGGATGGTCGACCAAGGTCTCGCGCGGCCTGCATCGGGGCTGGCCTCGGCGCCTGAGACATTCCAGCTGCTTGAGCGGTTTCGGATTCAGGCTCGCGAGCTGGCCGGCAATGCGACGTACGACGTGCTGTCGGCGATCCGCCGCGACGGTGGGGAAGAGGGGATCGGATGACGTACCAACTGGCACGACTTCGCCTGATCAGTATCGGCGATCGAGCCGCACGCTTCACCGATGTGACGATCGATCTGACATCGTCGAGTGCCGATGACCTCGGCGACCCGACGGACACGATCCTTTGGTTGCGCAACGGAGGCGGCAAGTCGAGTCTGTTGTCGTTGTTCTTCGCCCTCCTGCTGCCGAACCGCAACGACTTCATGGGTAAGGCGGTCAAGCGTTACCTCGAGGACTACGTTGCTTCCGGCGACACCAGTCACGTCGTGGCCGAGTGGGTGGCCGAGCACAAGGACGGCCGGCTCCCACAGCGCCTGGTGACCGGGGCGGTGCATGAGTGGATCGATCGCCGGAAACCACTCGATCCAGATCGTGATCGCGACAAGCTCAAGACGTCGTACTACACCTTCTTCGTGGTACCGGGTGCGCTCGACCTGGAACGGCTTCCGGTGGACGACGAGCTGAGCCGGCGCCGCCGGAAAACCGACTACCTGAGCTGCCTGAAGGAGATCACGGCACCACGGGCACAGGAGTACCTCTACACCCCCGTCGAGACGCAGAGCCAGTGGCGCGACACCCTGATCAAGCGAGATCTGGACCCTGCACTCTTCGGCTACCAGAAGCAGATGAACCACTCCGAGGGCGGTGTGGCGGAGCTCTTCAACTTCCCGTCGACGGACAAGTTCATTGACTTCCTCATCGATCTCACGATCGACAGGACACAACCGGAGCTCGTCGCGGACAACCTTGCGAAAGTCGGCGAGGTGCTGGGGCGCAAACCGGATCTGCTCATCGATCGAGATTTTTGCTCGGTGATGGCGGACAGGCTCGAGATCCTGGCCGATCGGCACTCTCGGGCGCGCTCTGCACACAGCCGGGCCGGTGCGGTGCGACTTGCGGCGGCTCGCTTGGCAGGAGCATTTCGCAGCTCCGCGGCTGGAAAGACGTCAGCTCGCGAACGACTGGTTGCGGAGAGCCAGCGGTTGAGCGGGGAATCGAGCAGCCTGGACAGCGAACGCAGCAAGCGTAACGACGCGGCGCACGAGCTGTGGCGGGTCGCTGCGAACTACCGGCACATCACGGCGCGGGCCGCGGTGGAGAACGCGGAGACCGAGGCAACCGCGACGAAAAGCGAGAGTCGTGCCTGGGAAGCGGTTGAACCGCTGGCCGAGCAGATCGACGCTGAGCGCGAGGCCGATTCGGTGCGCGCGCAGTTGGTTGAGGAGGAGAAGCAAACCGAGCCACTGCGTTCCGCACGGGATAGGGCCGCGGCGGCGCTGAAGGCGCGATATCGGACGTTGGCGTGCGAGGAGAGTGAGACCGCGCAGGCCGAGTCCGAAGCTGCTGATGAAGCACGGTCGAGCGCCGAGACAGAGGCCGCGACCGCGGAGACGAATCGTGGGCGGGCTACCGAGGCAGCTGTTCGCGCAGAGAGCGTTCGCGGCCAGGTGATCGAGATCGACGAGGCAGTGATGGCGGCCGTCGGCCGCGGTGACCTCGATGATCCGAAGGCGAGCCCGCTCGAGGCGCTCGCGGGCGCCATTGAGGAAAGTCGTGCCGCCGGCGAGGAGCTCGGCGCCGTCAGAGAGCGACGCGGGGCCCGACCAGCAGCGCGTAGTGCACTGGTCGAACGTGCTGAACGCATCGCCAAGAAACAGCTGGCGAAGGAATCCGAGCGGGATCTGGTGCACGCCGAACGGGCGAAGCTCATCGGACGGGTCGACGCGTTGGCGACGAACGCTCGGCTGGGCGAGCTCAGGGAACTCGGTGCGGACAGCCGGTTGAACCTCTGGTCCGAGGTGGGTGATCTTCGCGTCGCGTTGACGCACGCGATGGCCGAGGCGGAAGCCGAGATCATCGACACCCGGGTTGATGCCGCCGACGACGATCGAGCGCTCGAGGGACTGCGCACCGAAGAGTTTTTGCCGGGCACCCGTGATGCCCAGCGCGCCGTGGACCGGCTCACCGCCGAGGGCGTCAGGGCTCAGCCCGGATGGAAGCTGCTGCGCGATCTGGTGCCGGAATCCGACCGGGACCAGGTCCTGAAGAACCCACATGTCGCCGGACTTGCCTCCGGCGTCGTGATCGCCGACGGCGACGCCGCCACAGCGCGGGCGAGCCTCGCGACTCTTGACTTCGCAACGGTCGCTCATGTGTCCGTCAGCACTGCTACGCAGCTGCAAGAGGTATTGGGTTCGGCGGGTCCCGAGTGGCTCGTGCTTGCAAGCGATCGCGCGCTCTTCGATCCGCTTGCAGCCGAGAACGCACGGACGGAGCGTGAAGTGCGGCGGCAGCGGCAGGACGAGCGAATCGTCGCCTTGAAGGAGCAGGCGGTCGCGGATCGGGCACTGCTGCTGGCACTCGAGAATCTTCTGCAGGACTGTCCTGCCGGGCACCTCGAGACCCTCGAGAAGCTGATCGAATCCGCGGACGAGGCGATCGTGAAGTACCAGACCGCCGCACAGACGATCGTCGCGGAGGTCGATGAACTTGCTCGGCGCGAAGAGGCTGATGCCTCTCGGGAGCAGGAGCTGTCCGAGCGGTCAATAGTCCTGGCCGGACGGATCGAGCGCCTGGAGGCGCTTGCTCCGAAGGTCCACGAGTTGCCGGCGCTGAGGGCCCGGATCGGACAGCTGGAAAAGGACCAGGCTGACGAGACCGCGGCGGCGAAGGCAGCAGCAGCGCGTGCCGCCGAGTTCCGGAAAGCTGTCGCTGCGATCGAGAAGCGAGCGGCCCAGCACGGGGCGAACCACGCTCGGTACGTGCAGGATCTCGAGGGGATCACCTTCATCGATTCCGCCGCGGACACCGCCGAACAGGAGAACCCGGCGGATCTTCTGTCGGTGCTACGGGGCAGCTACAAAGACCTCGACCTGCAGTGGCGAACGACGGCCGCCCAGTCCGTGCTCGCCGAACGTCTGACCAGCCAGGTTGATCGTGCTCAACGCGCGCACCAGAGACTTGGCGAGTACGAACTGCCGGTGCGCGAGCGTGCCGCAGAGTTGCTCGCCACGAGTGACGGACAGGATATTGCCCGGCGTGGCGACGCCCGGACTCGTGCCCGTGACACGGCGGACGTCGCCCTGCAGGTTCTCAGCAGCATGAAGTCCGAGCTCGAACTGGCCCGGCTGGAGGTCGAGGAGCGCGCAACGCGCGGCAGGCCCAGGCCTGTTCAGCTTGATGTCGAACCGGCCGATGAGGCCGAGGCGAGGCAGCTCGCCGAGGGAGAGGCAGCCCAGGCCACCGAGATGAGCGCGCGAGCTACCAACTTGGCGAAGGAGGCCGAGGAGCTCCGCACAGCGGGTGTCGAAGCTGCGTCTGAGGCCGCGGTCTTCCAGCAGCAGGCCAATCGGCTGCAGGACGCCGCAAACCCTGCCGATGCGGTGGACGACGCTCCGCCGTACGAGGGAACCGCCGCCGAGACCGAGTTGGCGGAGACGCTGACGAATCTCAGGTCGGCGGTCGAGGCTGCGCAGGCGCAGCAGAGCGAGGTCGACCGCGCGGTCGGCACGGTCCGTCGAGTGGCTGCGGAGAATCGATTCGTGAAGATCCCCGATGCCATTCGGGATCGTTTCGCCGGCGACGATGCCGAGGTGCTGTCCGACCGGGCGGCAGGCCGCGCGGAGGACCTGCGGTTGCGACGGGCGACGATCGACGGCCAGCTCCAGGACATCACGCGGGACCAGTCCTTGGTGGTGGTCGAGCTGGCGGCACTGGTGCGCGAAGCGCTGAAGGTGCTGGAGTCTGCCCATCGGCATTCGAAACTCCCGGGAACGCTCGGCGGTTGGGCCAACGAGCACTTTCTGCGGATCAAATTCACCCACCCCAGCAGCGAAGACGATCTGCAGGCGCGGATCGATGCCGTGGTCGACCGGGTCGTCGCAGAGAACAGCAAACCAGCCGGTCTCGCGCTGCTGAAGCGTTGTGTCCATGAGGCCGTGGCGCCGCGTGGTTTCACCGTCAAGGTGCTCAAGCCGAGCACCGACCGGGTTCCTGAGGCGGTCGACGTCACGCACCTCGGTAAGTTCTCGGGTGGCGAGAAGCTGACCGTGTGTGTCGCGCTCTACTGCACCTTGGCCCGATTGCGGGCGGTCAATCGTGGTCGCCGATCCGGGGTGCTTGGCGGGACTCTGGTTCTGGACAATCCACTCGGGACTGCCAGCCATGTCGCACTGCTTCGGCTTCAACGCGATGTCGCCGCCGCACACGGTGTGCAGCTGGTCTATACCACAGGCGTGGAAGACTTCGGCGCCGTCGGCCAGTTCCCGAACGTGCTGCGGATGCGAAACTCCCCCGGCGCGCTGCGGGCCAGACGCTATGTCGTCGTCGAAGACAGGATCGGCGAGCCAGACGAGGGCATCACCGGCGTCCGAGTGAATCGCAGTGGAGACGGCAAGGAACAATGAGGAGCGCACTCGCCCAACGCCTCGCTGACGGCGTGGCAGCGTCCTCGACACAGCAGGTAAGCCTCGACGTGCTGTACGACGCTGCCGTCGCCTTCGACCGCAGCCTCGCTTCAGCACCCACCGCGAGGGCAGAGATCCGTGGCGCGCTCGATGAACTGGTCGCAGCCGGCCTGCTTACCTTCCCGGTGTCACCAGCGCATTTCGACGTACGAGAGGTACCGCGGCTACCCCTGTGGGTACGACGACCACCGCGCGGGCGGACTGGCCGGGAAGGGCTGTCGATGCGTGTCTGGCCTGCTGCCCTGGAGGCGGCCGGCCAGATCGCGACACAGACCTCTGATCTTGATGTTCTCGAGGCGGTCTCCGCGTTCTTGCGATCGGGTGGAGCTCAGCGACCCAGCGTCCCGGCGAGAGAACGGTCGCTGCAGTTGTTCGGTGACGAGAAGCGTCTCGACAGTCTGACCCGGACCAGACTGTTCACTTCCGGTGCGCTGACACTCGACCTGCTGCGCTGTCACCCGGTTCCGATTCCCTTCGTTTCGCAGTGGGTCGAGGGCCAGCCTGACCCCCGTGGCGTCGCGCTGCTCATCGCGGAGAACCATCACACGTACACATCGCTGCTCGAAATCACCCGCAGTCAAGCCGCCCAAGGCGGACCGCAGAGACATGTCGGCTACGGAACGGGTTCGCAGTTCCCCTCGGCCGTCCTGACCGTGCCACTGCTCAAGCCTCGGCCGAAACGCATCGTCTACTTCGGCGACGTAGACCTCAAAGGACTGCAGATCCCTGCCTCCGCAGACCGCACGGCACAACAAGCTAATCTGCCTCCCGTCACTCCGGCCTGGCCGCTCTACGAACTCCTCTTCGACGTCGCACCCCGGCGCTCGACCACTGAAATACCCGCTGACTCCGCCGCCGACGCAGCCCGCTGGCTAGGGCCACTCGCAAGCTCCGCCCGAGAACTCCTCATCACCGGCCTACGCCTCCCCCAAGAGGCCGTAGGCCACGAACGCCTCACAGACCACCCGAACGCCCTCCTCAACATCTAATGCCGGGGCTTTTGTTGCTCGGCCAGTCCGGCGAAGCGTGTTGCGCAGGTTTCGCAGGGTGGGAGTGACTCATGGACCTGCATCGGCACGAAGTAGACGCCGCACATGGACCGCGCGGAACGACCTTCGATCGTGCAGCTCGCCAGACCCCTTCTGTGCACGTAGTGGCTTGAAGACCCCAGCTCCGAGTCCACCAATTTCGTCCTTCTCGACGAGCGTGGCGAGTTCGGGCGCGCGCAATCCCCAGGCATCAGGCCCCGCGATCGTGGGATAGGTGTTCTGGAGCGATCCCAGTCCTGGACCGGCGGTGTCGATCGCGAGTGGTTTCCATCCCTGCTGGCGGAATCGAGTGAGTCGAACTGAGCCTGCGTTGGCAATTCCAACCTTCAGCGCTGCCAGGTCCGGATGATGAAGCAGGTAGACCATCGCAGGCTTGCTGGAGTTGAAGCCCGATTTTGCACATGCGCGGCATCCACGTTGGCCGGCGACGACGTTAGCGACTCGTACTCGTGTCTTGGCGCCACAACGACAAAGGCAAGCCCAGCGGTGCTCGGCACCGGGATATGGCTCGATCGGTTGATAGCCCGCCGAGCGGATCTGCTGCTCCGCTTGCAGGGAGTTGTTGAACCGCTTGGATTCCCTTGCGCTCGTCGACGGCAGGTCTCGCAGCCACGGTCACCACTGCTCACGTTTCCGTACGACGGAGACGTGATCTGCCCGCAGCGAGTACATCTGCATCGCCAAGGTTTCTGCGCGACGGGGTACGGGTCCTGTGGCTCGAGTTCGGCACCTCGCATCCGTGCGATGGCAACTGATTCGAATCGGCGGCGCCGCTCCTGGCCGCTCCAGCCCCTGTGTTGTCGGTGAGCCGACCGCGATGGACCTGATCCGCGCCCACAAGTCGGGGACGGTGACACGAGTAAGTTTCCACGGTGTCGCCTCGCGCTCGTCGCTGACCAATCAGGGATGCAGTGCGATCGAATATGCCGCCGCGAGCCATTGCGGTCCTGCGGAGGTTGGCCGGCGACCTTCGGGCAAGGAGGAACGCGTTGACGGTTCCGGGATCGACGATCAACGTTGGCGCGGTGCTGGGAGGGCTCGCCGCCAACATCGTACCCGGGCTGTGCGAGTTCGAATGGGAGATGCGCGCCATTCCCGGGAGCCACCATGTCGACGTACAGACTCGCTTCGAGGCCTTCCTACGGGAACCTTGAGACCTAGTGGTCCGTGTCCAAAGTTCCGCAACGTATGCGGCGCCCAGGCACGCACCTCGCGGCACCGGAGAAACAGCCACGATAAAGAGCATCGAGGCAGCTTCTCCGGCACCACGATGCACGCACCTGAACACCGCCTACTGTCACGGAACTTCGGACACGGACCACTAGATGCGTCGCGAGGACCCGAGCGGGCACATCGATGGCGTCGCACTGGCAGACTTCCCCGGGCTCCGCGACCGACCAGTCGCAGGAGCTCCTCGACGCGCTGGGGTACACAACGAGTCGGTCAACGTCGCTTACGGCACCGAAGCCGGACTGGTGAGTGAACTCGGCGTACCCGCAGTAGTCTGCGGTCCCGGCGGCATCGAGCAAGCCCATCGACCAGAAGAGTGGGGCGAGCGATGAAGCAGGGAAAGTCAGGTCACTTCAGCAGTTGTAGGAGGCGGAATGCCCGATCGCTTCGCTTCTTGCGGCCGAACAAAGCGGTGCAGACGATCAGGTAGGAGGGAAGCGCCAACGCGGCGACAGCTATCCATGCCACTTGTGGCTGGAGGTAGACAAGCAAGCCGATCCCGCCAGCTCCACCTAGACCGAGAGCTCGGTGAAGCGAGCGCCGTCGCACGGGTCCTGGATCGTCACCGCTCATCGCGTGCCCGTTCGGTGCTACCGGTTGAGAAGCTTCGGCGAAGCTGTGAGCGCCAGTGGGTCGCGATCCATGTCGGCACGTTGAAAAGCAGACTCTTCAAGACCTGGTCGTGCTGATCGGGCGGGAAGTCGTGCAGTGCCTCCGCAATGACGGCGGTCCACTCACGGCGCATGACAGGAGGCATCGCGTATGTTGCGGCCGAGATCAGGCGACGATGGATCGAGGATTTTCTCCGCGGCCCCTGAGAGTTGGTGGCGAGAACGCCCAGGGATTTGAACCGGCGCTTGAGCTCTTCCCGGTCGAGGGACCCGATAGCACTGACCTGCTCCCAACCCTCGACGCTCGCCACGTCCAAGACGACCACCATGGTCTCGTGCATGTCCTGACGGGCGCGCCAGACAGTAAGTGCCTGCAGAACGGCGACGGTGAGCGCGGCGAGTGCTGACGCAGTCGTAATGACGGTGAATATCAGCACCCTGCACCGCGATCGGTGGCCAAGTCGCGAAGGGCGCTGCCCCGGGGACGACGGGCCGTCGTCAGTGCTTCACTCGCGAGTGTCGCGCCGACTCCAGTGAGGGCGAAGTAGCGCCTAGGGGGTCGTCCTTCGCCGTGTGCGGTCGCTTCGTCCTCTCGGCGGGAGGTTAGCCATCCCTCTGCCTCCAGGCGCATCAAGATCGGCTGGGCGGTGCCGGGCATCAGGCCGGTTTCGTCGGCGAGCTTGCGACCCCAGGACTCCTTCGCCGGCTCGCGCAGGAGGGCCTGCAGGATCAGCTGGGTCTGAAGTGTCATCCTCATGCCTGAAGTCTTACTAGCTCCTTGAGTCAGATGCAAGTATGAACTCTTATTAGGTCGTCGAGATCGTGGCCTGAGTTGGGTCTGGAGACGGGGCCCATCTGCCCCTGGGAGGCGGTCTATGATTACGCAACGCTACTGATCATGTGCTGGGGGATGGACTGATGGTTGCTGCGACTCCGTGGCCTGAGCGGGTGGCGTCTTTTGTGGATCGTGTGCCTCAGCGTGCGTTGATGGTGCGGCATTTGAAGGCGAGCCTGGAGACGCAGGCGCCGTGTCGGTTCTACATCCACGGTATTGAGCAGTCCGGGCGGTGGAGTCTGGCGTCGCAGTTCTTCCACGAGAACGTGGAGGACTTCAAGCGGAACTACGTCGAGGTGGTGGCGCGCCAGGCCGACGGGTTGCCTGTTGCGGTGGGAGATCTGCTGGCGCAGGCTTTGATCGGTCTTGGTGCGCAGGAGAGCGAGCTGCCGGCTTCCGACCATGCACGTGCTCACGAGCTTCAGCGCCGGTCGGTGGCGCAGACGTATCTGATGGTCATCCGGGATGTGATGTCGGCGGAGCAGGTTCGGCTGTTGATCCCGGCATCTCCAGGCGTCACGGTGGTTGTGACGTCACGGTCGAACCTGTGGGAGTTGCAGGCGGCATATGACTTTCGGGCTGTCGCGTTGGATGAGCTCCCGCCGGATGCGGCATGGCAGTTGATGGTCGAGCGCCTTGGTGATGCCGCGACAACTGTTGAGTCCGACGTGCTGCAGAAGTTGGTCGCCTTGTGCGAGGGTCACCCGTTGCTGATCCGGAGGCTCGCCGCGCGGGTGGGCAGCCGCCCCGATCTCGCCCAACGAATCATCGGAGATGCTGAGAACTCAGGTGGTGGTGTGCTTGAGCAGAGTGAGGCGAAGTGGCTTGCGGACCAGGTCTATGCCGCATTGGACGACGAGCTGCGTCGGGCCTACCGGCTGTTGGTGCTCATTCCAGGGCCTGATTTCGGTGCCCGAGCTGCCGCGGCGGCTCTCGATGTCGAAGCGCAGGTCGCTGCCGGGCTCATAGACAAGCTGGTGGACGGCAACATGCTGAGGCTGGCCAGCCCGGGACGGTATGCGTACTTCCGGCTCCTGCGGCCCGATGCTGTGAGCCGGATCGAGGATCGAGACGGCCGGGCCGCAGTAGTGGCTAGGGTGACGGATTGGTACCTGTCCGAGCTGGACCCGCGGGATGGCGCCTTGGCGAACCGTTGGAGGGTCGGAGCGCTGTCCGAGTCGGCGTTGGTGTCTGTCGATCGTGGTGAGGCACTGGTCTGGTTCAGGGCTGAGCAGGCGTCGGTGTTGGCCTGCGTGGCGGCCGCGGCAGGCAACGGGCAGCATGAGGTGGCGGTGCGGCTCTGTCTCGGGTTGTACAAGTATGCCCATCATCAGGGGCGTCTCGATCTCTGGCTCGACTGTCTTCAAGCAGGGCTCAGATCTGCGGAGCTGACTGACAACACCGCTGCGATCACGCAACTCGCCTCGCATCGAGGGTCTGCTCATCTTGCGAAAGAGGAGTTCGAGGCGGCGCGGGCCAGCTTCTTGCAGTCGTTGAAGTGCGCGCGCGAGATCGGGCACGCGATGGGGGAGCAGAGTGCCCTGGAGTGGCTGGGCAAGGTAGCTACTGCCGAAGCCAAGCTCGCCATGGCGGAGGAGAACTCCGAGGCCGCAGCGGCCAAGATTGATGAGGCGTTCCGGTACTACGACGACTCCGAGAAGGTCGTGCAGTTTGCTGGCGAGACGATGCCCGCTGATCAGCCGCCCCGGATGATCGCGTTGCTGGGCCTTCAGCGGGCCCGTACGGCGGCGATCGTGCCGGATCCTGAGGCGTCGGCGCGATGGGCCGGTGGAGCGCTGAGCTTCTTCGATGGTTCGACCGAAGTCGAGAACCGCGCGAAGTGCCTGATGGTGCTGGGATTTGCGGCGAAGAGCCTATCCGTCGGTGAGGACCCAGTCGAGTGTTTCGAGAAGGCGGCAGAGCTCTTCGCTGAGGATGGACTGCGGCGAGGAGAGGCGGACGCGCGTTTCGGCTTGGGGATTGCGCTGGCTGGCCGAGGTCGAGCCGATGAGGCGCTGGTTGCTTACCGGCGTGCGCACGAGCTCTACACCGAACTCGGCGCTGCCGAGGCGGATGAGGTGTTGCGGGCGATCGAGTCACTCGGCCTTTGAGGAGACCTGGCTCAGCGCAGCGGTGATCTGTGTCGAGCCGAGGAGGATCTCGAAGGTCTCGGGTGGGGTGCGTTGGGCGGCTAGTTGGTCGTGGATGACTGACGTGGGGATTGCCGGATCGACCGGATGGTTGGTGGCGGAGAACACCGCCAGATCGGCGGTCCAGCCAGTCCGGTGTACTAGCGAGCAGGTTGCCGGTCCGGTGCGCACGGCAACCATCGAGCACGCAGGGCGTTCCCGGAATACCGTGCTGGGCGTTGCTGCCGGTCCGTTAACGACGCAGATTGCGGCGTTGGCGAAGAGATCGCGGCGGGGTTCATCGGCCGAAGCGACCAGATGTCGCGGCATGTCCTCTGGGGAGTAGTCCGGGCGTCCGACCACGGAGGCCGGCCAGCGCCGTACCGTGTAGTTGCCGTCGGCATCTTTCGACGTGGAGGCCCACCAGGAACTCACAGGCTGGGTCATCGGACGCAGCTGATCGGCGTCGTACTGGGGGAGTATCGCGGGCGACTGCGGTTCGGGTAGGTGCATCAGGCGGTAGAACTCGGCGCGGTGACGTGCACTCGCCTCGCTGGGTACGGAGGTGGTCAGCGCGCGGATCCGTGGGTCTGGAGGGCCTGCCGCAATGATCTGCGGCTCGAAGGCTGCGTGAAGGTTCAGTCTGGCTGATGACTGGCCGAGGGCATCGATCGCTGATGTGGGGACGACGTCTGCGACCGGAAAGGTCGCCAGGAGGGTTGGTCGTCCGGCAGCGGCGGAATAGCCGCTGACCGAGCCGTTGTCGCCAATGGTGATGTCGGCGGCCAGGATCGTTTGCTGCCATCCTTCGGCGGGTGGGATCAGCCTGACGCCCGAGCGGAGGCAATCGCCGAGCCAGAGGCGGATCTGGGCGGGGCTGTGGGCGTACCAGGTGTTCGGATGGAGGATGACAGCGACGACGTACGAATCGAGCTCGAGCTCGGCGGCCAGGGTGGCGATGAGGTCGGGGTTGGTGCCGAAAAGAGACCGACTACCCCAGGTTGAAGTCACTGCGACAATCGTGCGGTCGTCGTGCACACCCAGCGCGCGTCGATAGTGCTCGCGACGGTGTGCACTGACCATCAGGCGGTCGAAGCATGGGTCACCGCCGACGAATGCTGACGACAGAGCTTCCGCTGAGACAGCGGCTAGCCGATCGAGTTGCTCGTGATGCGTGAGGATGATCGAGGCCGGCGTGAGTTCCCCGCCACGCAGAAGCCACCTGGCGCTGAGGCCGTAGGTGTCCCGGTGTCCCGGTGTCCCGGTGTCCCGGTGCGAGTATTTAGTATACCCCATACCGTGTGACAGGACGGCGAGCGGCGCGCGGACCTTGTGCAGGTCACCGCTGTGGTGTGCTGACAGCGCGAGATCGAAGTCGGCCGCCAGAGCACGTTCCCAGGGGATCACTCGTGTGCCTTGGGCAACGAGGTGTTCCTCGATACCAGCAGACACCGCCGACGCGTCAGGGAACGTGAAGACGAGTTGCACGCGACGGTCCGAGTCGAAGACCGGGAGAATGTCCGCGAACCTGTTCCACGCAGTGACCGTGTGAACGATCACCAGAACGGTCCGGTGCGGCGAGATCGTTCGCCATGGTGCGGAATCCGGGCCGACTGGGACGAGTAGCCGGTCTGCGGTCGACAAGTGCCTTCTCCTGAAGTAGTTGCTGTACACGAGCATCGTAGCCACGACACGTGCGCGGTGCTTCGTGGCCTACCGTGTCGGAACGAGCGGGCGCCAGTACGGTGATCGCCATGAACTCGACCTGGCTCCCACTTGCCTCAGCGATCATCAGCGGCTCTTTTGTCATCGCGGGCGTCGGCCTCGGCGGAACTCAAGCGCGCAGGCGAGAGCGGCGGGAGCTGGACGCGCGACGGGCCGAGCGTCGCTACGACGTACGTAGCGAGATCTACACGAATCTGGTGCTCCAGCTAGATGCCTTCCTGGGTGCCGTTGACCAGGCCCAAGGCCCAGGTGGGCTCGTCACCGCGCTGGCTGGTCTCCACAGAGCAGCTGTTCCCGTGGCCTTCCAGTCGCGGGAGATCGCGGCCGTGCAACTCAACGATGTCCTGGGTATTGCTGAACGCTTGGCCGGCCCGCTGGCTCGTTCGGCAGCCTCAAGTCCGGACCGCGTCGGTGCCATGGCTGACCTTGCCGCAGCTCGGGCAGCACTCCTCGACGCCTTCTCGAAAGACCTCGATCGGCTCCTCTGAGGCTGCTGGCCCCCGGGGCCACCAGGTACTTCATCTAGGACGGTGCTTGGAGTGGCCAAACCGTGTCCGCCTGCTCCGTCACTGCTCCGGGAACCACTGGCAAGCGGTGGTCAGTGACGCCAACCGTTGAGCAAGGAAACCGCAGGTCAGAGGGCGAATCAGAGGGTTGGGCCGATCCGCCCCGCCTGTACCCATAAGATTCTCGACATTTTCGAAGGAACCCAGCAGATCCAGCAACTCATCGTCGCCCGCCGCCTCCTCGGAAAGACCTCCGCCGAACTGAAATAGCTTTGCGTGACTGACTTTCGGACCTGGCCGGAACCGAAAAGCGTGTTCATGCTCCGCTTCGGTTCGGTTCACCACGCGTTGTTCGGTACTGGCCACGCTCCACCTGACTGACTGCTCTGGGGGAGAGGTTGGAGGAGCAAGGTGGTGGTGCGGATGCAGTTTCTCGAGGATCCGCGGGGAGGTGAACGGCTGTGGCGACTGCTTTCCGGCAACAATCGCCCACTCGCGCTGGGGAGCGGTGGGCGACGGTCTCCGCAGGAAGAGCTGGCCGCGGTACGGCGCCTGGCGCGCGAGGCGGAGCCTGCCCTGCGCAGGGATCCGGAGGGGCGTTGGCGGTGGGAGCTGGCTGCGCAGGACGGCCCGAATGTTCGATGTCCGGGGGTGTTCTCGCGGCAGATCGACGCTCGCCGGGCGTTCCATCGATTCACACAAGCGGTTGAGCTGGCCGAGGTCACCTCGGGAACGCAACGGGAGCAGCGGTGAGCGATTCGACCGTCGAGCCACCACCGCGCAAACTGCGGTCGTCGCTCGCGCCGTCCGACACGATCTTCCGGCTGATCGCCCGCGGAGGTGGCGGGCTGGTGCTGCTGATCACCGGCGGGATCGGGATTTTCCTGGCATACCAGGCAAAACCGACGCTGCAGACGTATGGCTGGAAGTTCTTCACCGAGCAGTCCTGGCAGCCCGAGGCGAACCAGATCGGTGTCGCGGCGATTCTGTTCGGGACGGTGGTGATCGCCACGATCGCGATCGCCATCTCGTTCCCGCTGGCGGTCGCAACGTCGCTCTACATCACCGAATGGGCGCCGCGCGGGTTGAAGAAGAGCTTGGTAGCGGTGATCGACCTGATGGTCGCGGTGCCCTCGATCGTCTACGGCCTGTGGGGGTTCTTCCTGCTGCAGCCGTGGATCATCCACGTCTCGCGCTGGATCACCGACTTCTTCGGCTGGATTCCGATCTTCAAGGTCGACACTGACCCGGACGCGGCCGTGTTCGACGGTGCGACGTACGCGTCGTCGGCGTTCATCGCCGGAATCGTGGTCGCGATGATGGTGATGCCGATCGCCTGCGCGGTGATGCGGGAGGTCTTCGAACAGACTCCGCGCGGCGAGCGTGAGGCGGCGCTGGCCCTCGGCTCGACCAGTTGGGGTGTCGTCCGGGCCGTCGTGCTGCCGTTCGGTCGCGGCGGCATCATCGGCGGCACGATGCTCGGCCTCGGCCGTGCGCTCGGCGAAACAATCGCGGTGGTGATGATCGTGTCGCCGTTGTTCGAGATCAACTGGCACGTCCTGCAGTCCGGCTCGATCACGATCTCGTCGATGATCGCGCTCCGGTACGGCGAGGCCCAGGGATCCCAGCTGAACGCCCTGATGGCGGCCGGGCTGGTTCTGTTCGTCATCACGCTCATCGTCAACCTGATCGCGGGCTTCGTCGTCGCCCGCAGCCGCAGTGGCGCCGGAACGGAGATCTGAACCCACCATGAGGACACTGCCCTCGACGGGTCCCCGCTACGAACCACCGCGGCCCGGCAGCAACGGTGCAAGTCCGTTCCTGCCGCCCCTGCCCTCCAGCCGGACGCCGATCGACCCGCCGGACCCGATCGAGCCGGTGGAGCCGATCGAGGTCGAGCCCCCGCCGGAGCCGGAACGCCGCAAGCTCCGCGTAGTCGACGTACAGGATCGTGCGAGCCTCGGAGGTGCGGCCCTGGCCGGGCTGTCGCTGACGTGGGTGTTGTACAGCCGCATCCTGCCTACCGAAGGCACCCTCGGTTTCATCGTCTGCTGGTGGCTGAGCTTCACCGCGTTCTACCTGCTCCTGACCGGCCTGCGGCGCGGACGCGTGGTGCTTGCAGACCGATTCGCCGTCCTGCTGGCCCACAGCGGAGCCGCTTTGGTGGGCATCGCGCTCGCCACCGTGATCGGCTACACGCTGATCCGCGGCGCCCCCGCGTTGATGCACTGGAACTTCTTCTCCCAAGATCTCCGTACGGCGGGCCCGCTCGAGCCGCTCAGTACCGGTGGTGCACTGCACGCGCTCGCCGGGACCCTGATCCAGATCACGATGGCGATCGCCGTCACGCTGCCGCTCGGCGTCCTGTGCGCGGTCTACCTCACCGAGGTCGGTGGCCGCGCGTCCCGGCTGGTGCGGTCGGTGGTCGAGGCGATGACCGCGCTCCCGTCGATCGTGGCGGGCTTGTTCGCGTACGTCGTCCTGCTGATCAGCTTCGGGATGCGGCTGTCCGGCTTCGTCGCCGCGATGGCGATCTCGGTGATGATGCTGCCGATCATCGCGCGCTCCTCCGAGGTCGTCCTGCGGCTGGTTCCGAGCGGACTGCGGGAGGCGTCGCTGGCGCTCGGTGCGACCCAGTGGCGCACGGTCTGGTCTGTGGTGCTGCCGACCGCCCGGCCAGGTCTCGCGACCGCGTTGGTGCTCGGCACGGCTCGTGGGATCGGCGAAACCTCGCCGGTGCTGCTGACCGCCGGCTATACGACGTACCTGAATCTCAACCCGTTCTCCGGCCCGATGACCTCGCTGCCGTTGTTCACCTTCAAGATGTCGCAGTCGCCGGAGAACAACTACATCAGCCGGGCGTTCGGCGCTGCCGCGCTGCTGCTGGTGCTGGTCCTGCTGCTGTTCGCGTTCTCCCGCTGGTTGGCCGGTCGTGGCCGGTCCGGCGCCCGATGAAAGGCCTGCACCGATGAAAGGACAGTCGATGCGACGGCTCAGCGCCTTCGTGGTCGCCCTGCTGCTGACGATCGCGTTCGCGGCCCTGCCCGCGGCCGCCGGCAGTACGGCGTACGCGCCGATCTACGGCACCGGGTCGACCTGGTCGCAGAACGCGCTGGACCAGTGGATCCGCGACGTCGAGCCGCGCGGGATGCGGGTCGAGTACGGCGGGGGCGGCTCGTCCCGGGGCCGGCTCGACTTCGCCAACAAGCTGGTCGACTTCGCGGTCAGCGAGATCCCGTACCAGGGTGTCGACCCGCTCACCGGCGCCTCCGACACCTCCGCCGGCCGGGACTTCGCCTACATGCCGATCGTTGCCGGTGGCACCGCGTTCATGTATCAGATCCGGATCCGGGGTCAGCTGTACCAGGACCTGCGGCTGTCCGGTGACACGATCACGAAGATCTTCACCGGCAAGATCACCAACTGGAGCGACCCACAGGTCACCCGGGACAACAACGGGAAGGCCCTGCCCAGTAAGAAGATCATCCCGGTGGTGCGCTCGGACGGCTCCGGTACGACGGCACAGTTCACGATCTGGATGAACACTCAGCACAAGCCGTTGTGGGACGCGTTCTGCCGCTCGACGCAGGGCCGGTCGTGTGGGCAGACGTCGTACTTCCCGACCAAGAACTTCGCCGGGGTGAAGGCGCAGGGCGGGTCGAGCCAGATGGCCGGCTACATCTCCGCGAGCTACGCCGACGGTGCGATCGGGTACGTCGAGTACTCGTACGCGCTGGGTAAGTCGTACCCGGTGGCCAAGGTCCGCAACAACGCCGGCTACTACACGTCGCCGACGGCCTACAACACCGCCGTGGCGCTCACGAAGGCGCAGATCGAGACCACGCCCGGCCCGAACTACCTCACGCAGAAACTGCCCGGGGTCTACAACAACCCGGACCCGCGGACGTACCCGCTGTCGTCGTACTCCTACATGATCCTGCCGACGTCGAACCTCAGCCCGTCGAAGGGCCAGACGCTCGCGGACTTCGCGTCGTACTTCCTGTGCCAAGGGCAACAAAAGGCGGCGCCGCTCGGGTATTCGCCGCTACCGCTCAACCTCGTCCGCTCGGCGTTCCAGCAGGTGGCCAAAGTGCCGGGCAGCCCGTCGACGGCGACCGACATCAAGAAATGCGGGAACCCGACGTTCGACGGGAAGAACCTGAACCGGAACGTGCTGGCCGATATCGCCCCGCAGCCGCTGGCCTGTGATCGCGACGGCGCGGGCCCGGCGGTCGGCGGCAAGTGCGTCAGCGGCAAGCCGAACAGCCCAGGCAACAACAACGGCAACAACAACGGGAACAACAACGGCAACGGTAACGGCGACAACAACGGGAACAACACGGGGAACGGGACCGGCAACGGCAACGGCGACAACAACGGTCAGCCGAACCAGAACGGGAACCAGCCGACGACCGGGCAACCGACGACCGGCCCCAGTACGGCGATCGATCCCGAGACCGGCCAGGTGATCAACGCCGGCGGGAACACCAACGGTGCTTACCAGCCGACCGGCAATGTCACCGAGCTGAACGGCGATCGGGGCGGCAACGGCATGTTGCGCAACCTCGGCGTACTGACCGCTGTGGAGATCCTGCTCGTCCTGCTGGTGCCGACGCTCGTCTCGCGGTATCTGCAGAAGAAGCGGGCCAGTCAGTGAGCGTGGCGGTCGCGAGCACCCGGTTGAAGGCCCGCGTCCAGGCCGAGCTCGACCTGCGGCCACAGCTGGCGGCCGATGCGACGCGGCTGTTCGCGCTCGGAATCATCGCCTTCATGGTCTACGTGCTGCTGCTCGGCGCACTGCAGTTCAACCGGGCGCAGGACGTTGCCTACGACAAGATTCGTGGTCAGCTCGCCGAGGCTGTCGCTCCGGTGGGTCCGGACGTGGTCGTCGGGGCGCCGGTCGCGGTCCTCGACATCCCAGGGTTGCAACTGCGTCAGGTGATCAACGAAGGAACCAGTGGCTCGGTCCTGCGGGACGGGCCGGGGCATCGCTCCGACACCCCGCTGCCCGGCCAGGCCGGTGTCTCGGTGATCTATGGCCGCGGGCTGACCTTTGGGGCGCCGTTCCGTAGTTTGCCGAAGCTGGTGCCTGGCACCCGGTTCGAGGTCGTCACCGGCGAAGGCCGATTCAACTACGACGTGAAAGCCGTGCGTCGGGCAGGGGACCCGTTGCCCGCGGTCTTGGCAGCCGGAGCATCTCGGCTGACTCTGGTCACCGCCGAGGGCAGCCCGGTGCCGTCATCGACCGTGTACATCGACGCCGAACTGGCCGAAGGCACGGCACTACCTGACCCGGGCGGGCGACTGTCCCGGGTCTCCGACTCCCAGCAGGCCTTCGGGACCGACCTGTCCGGCGTACTGACGCTGGTGCTGTGGCTGGAGGCACTGATCGCGGTCGCCGCCGGTTTCGTCTGGTTCCGGTCCCGGATCGGCCGCTGGGAGTCCTACCTGATCGGCGCGCCGGTTGTCGTCGCGCTCGCATGGCGGGTGTTCGAACAGATCGCCGCCATGCTTCCGAATCTGATCTGAGCAGATCAGTTCCTGGAGGGGAAAGCTGATGAACGCACGAATCCACCGGATGGCGGTAGGTGCCGCGCTGGTCGCCGCACTGCTTGCCACCACCCCGGGGGTCTCGTCCGCGCAAGTCACCACCACCAACCATCAAGAGCGAGAGGCGGTCACGGCAGCGGGGGAGAACGACAGCCGGACCGCCGCAGAACGCCTGTACGGCGCTACCACCGTCAACGGCACGCTGTCACCGGCTCCGGCCGAGATCGCGGCCGGTAGCGAGGACAACGGCTCGATCGCGCTGGCCACAGCCACCGGTATCAGCGGGCGCGGAGCCGTCACGACCAGCGGCACCCTCGGCGACGGTCCGCATGGCCCGCTCGGCGACAAGACCAACGACTTCGACTTCTACCAGGTGACCGGCCAAGCCGGTGAGACCCTGACCGTCAGCACTGACGGTTCGCCGGCCTCGACCAACACCGTCGTCGGCCTGTACGACGCTGCCGGGCAATTGCTGGCATCGGATGATGACAGCGGCGCCGGTGCGCTGAGCAAACTCCAGTACCCGTTGACCGCAAGCGGCACCTACTACGTCGTTGTCGCGGGCAAGAGTGCGGTCGGCGATTTCCCGGCCGACCCGCAGAACTCCGGCAGCGGCCTCGGTGGCGCCGACACCGGCGAGTACGAACTGCTGATCGCCGCAGCCCCGATCGACAAGGACTTCTACGCCGTCAAGCTCGCCGCCGGTGACGTCCTGGGTGCTGCCCTGACCAACTCCGGTGATCGTCTCACCGTGCTCCGCCCGAACGGATCGGTTGCTGTGGGCACCGATCTGCACAGTCTCGGCAAGCTGCCGGCCGCGTCCACGCTCCCGCGGGGTGCCGTCGATCTGGCGGTCGTCGCCGATCAGGCCGGCTGGTACGCCGTCTCGGTCACCGACGGCTTCGGCCCGTACCAACTGAACCTGGGGATCGCCCGTCCGGCCGTGGACAACGCTCCGCAGACCGTGTTCCTGGACTTCGACGGTGGCGCGATCGACCTCGCCCCGCTCGGTGGCTCCGGAGTCCGGCAGCTGTCCGGACTGGCGTCGTACCTGCCCAACTGGGGTTTGACCGCAACTGATGAAGCGGCCGTGATCGCCAAGGCGACGGCGACCGTTCGCGAGAACCTGCGGACCGACGCCGTCCGCGCCGGGTACGACGTCAACCTCCGCATCAAGACCAGCGCCGACAGCACCGACACGTTCGGCACCCCGAACGTGACCCGTGTAGTGATCGGTGGCAAGACCTCCGAATCCGGCATCGGCCGGGTCGGCACCGCGCAGTCGATCGACCCGGGCAACTTTGCCCACGAGGAGACCGCACTGGTCCAGCTCGACCGGATCAGCGCAGCCGCCGGGCCGCTCAGCCTGAACACCTACCTGACCACCAACTCCGACCGCATCACCTTCATCGGCCGCGCGCTGGGCAACCTCGCCAGCCGCGAACTCGGTGCCCTGTACGGCGCTTTCCCGGCCGACCCGGCCAGCACAACCGCCACCCTGCTCGATGCCGACGGCAACTTCCCCGGCCTGTACGGCGTGGGTCCGGACGGCTTCGGCGGTACGGCGGACGACGTGGACACCGACTTCGGCACCGACACCTTCAACCCGGCAGCCGGTCTGACCGGTAGCCAGAACGCCCTGAATGCCATTTCGTGGGGGATCTCCTATCCCTGTTGAACACCGTCCTTGCTGAGTAGTTAACGTTTCCGGCTAGCCAGCGGGTCATGTCCGGTTAACCGAACAGCGACCTGCTGGTGATCCGGGCAGGATGAATTAGGGGTGTGACCGCAAACCGGCACCGCGACCCCACCCGGCTCGCGAAAGCGCTTGTGAGGAAGGGAATTCCCCTGATGCGTTTCACCCGTACCGCCCGTGTCACCGCGATCGCCGCTGCCGCGGTCGCCCTCGTCGCCACCTCCGCCCTGACCGCCAACGCGGACCAGCCGTTCACCGCCGACAGCAACGACCTCGTCCTGGTCGGCTCGGACACCAGCGAGAACGTGCTCAACGACCTCGCTGCCGTCTACAACGGCCGGACGCCGACCCCGTCGGCGAAGCTCCAGACCTTCGACGCGACCGGTTCGTCGACCATCGTCACTCGCTCGGGCCAGACCGCCATCACCCGGCCGAACGGCTCGGGCGCGGGCATCACCGCCCTGTGCGGCAACGCGTCGATCTCCGCGGCCCGCTCCTCGCGTGGCCCGGCGACCGGCGACTGCGCCAACCTTGCCTTCCTGCCGTTCGCCAAGGACAGCGTCCGCTGGGCCGCGCACTCCGGTGTCACCGGTGTCGCGACGCTGACCGACGCGCAGCTCGAGGGCATCTACAAGTGCACCATCACCAACTGGAACCAGGTCGGTGGCCCGAACCTGGCCATCCTGCCGCTGATCCCGCAGGCCGGATCGGGCACCCGGACCTTCTGGGCCACCCAGGTCGGCATCTCGGCCACCACCCTCCCGGCCTGCGTCAAGGACAACGTCGGCGGCAGCCCGGTCCAGGAGCACAGCCCGACCCCGGTCAAGAACAACGCCGGTGCGATCGCGCCGTTCTCCGTCGGCCGCTACAACCTGCTCTCCGCGACCGACAAGAGCGGCACGTTCCTCGGCGCGATCGGCGCCGGCGCCAGCAGCTACGACCGTAACCTCTACAACGTCGTGAAGACCGTGGGCGGCTCGGTTCCGGCCAACCTGGCCGACGTCTTCGGCGACGGCTTCGGCTTCTCCTCGCTCGGCGGCACCCCGTACATCTGCGAGGACGCCGACACCGACCCGGCCACCACCACCGCCGGTGACGTCGTCAAGGCCAACGGCTTCCTGCCGCTGGGCGACGCCGCCAACGGTGGCACCTGCGGCGTGCTCTGACATCTGCCTTAGCGCACCAAAGCCCCGGTGGGCACGGACATTCCGTGCCCACCGGGGTCGTTTCATGTCCAGTTCACCTTGCGGCTGCCACCGCGACCCGCCGCCTGGACACGCTGACACCGTCGACACGCACGTGCCGCCAATCGCGTCGTGTCCGAATCCTGGGGAGGGATTTTCCTGTGAGGCTGAGGAAACTCACGCTGCTTGCCGGTGCCTTTGTGCTGGCACTGCTGGCGATCGCGCCGGTCACTGCGGTGGCCCGGAACGTCGACGAGCGCGATGCGGCAGCAGTATCGCCGCAGCCGACGGACACGGCGTTGTTCGCCGACCCGTCGCAGTCGCCGGTGACGTTGAGCCGGGGTGGCGGTGATGTCACGGTCAGCCGGACCGACGACCTGAGCCGGCAGGCGATCACGGTGTCCTGGAAGGGACTCGACCCGTCGGCCACGGATCCGGGCGCCGGAGTGACCAAACCCGTGCTGGTGATGCAGTGCCGTGGTGCCAACCCGTCGCGTGAGGACTGCTGGATGGGTTCGCTGAACGCCAACGGTGACGCGTCCGGCCTCAGTAAGCTGCAAGCCCGGGCCACGCACTACGCGCCGACCGAGACGTCGGAGTGGTGGCAGAACCCGGCCAACCCGACCGGCCGGTTCCTGGGGATTCCGTTCAAGAAGGCCGATGGCAATCCGCACGCCATCCACAATGCCAACGGGACCTGGGCAACCTTGCCGATGGCGGCGGCTGCGGACTCGGGCGGTCTGATCGTGCCGATCGACGACTTCACGCCGGGCACGCGAAACTTCCGGCGTGGGCTGACGCAGTCGGATGGCACTGGCGCCGTACAGACGTGGGTGAACACTGCCGCGGAGAACCCGTCGCTGGGTTGCTCCGAGACGAAGGATTGCTCGCTGGTCGTCGTACCGGTCAAGGATCGGCCATGCCTGACTGCCGAGGACGGCGTACCGGCGGCGACGGTCAACGCGTGCAAGGCGCAGGTGGGTAAGGCCGGTATCGCGAACTGGCAATTGCTGGCCAACTGGTATGAGCGGTATGTCTTCAAGCTGTCGTTCAGCCCGAGCCTGCCGAACTGCGCCGGCCGCAACGACGAGGCCAAGTTCCTCGGTTCCGAGCTTTCCGCCGAGGTCATGCGGCGCTGGGTTCCGGCCCGCTGCCAGAAGTCCAGCTCGGCGGCACTCGACTTCACCCGCGCTTGGGAGCCGGACGCGCTGCGTCAGCTCGGCCAGCGCGACCCGGCCTCGCCGTCGAAGTACGCCGCGGACGGCGCGATCGTCACTGAGCCGGCCGCTGCGGATGACCCGGTAGCGACCGATCGGAAGACGGCGTACGCGCCGATTGCCGTGTCTGGCTTCGCGATCGGTTACACGATCGACAAGCAGGTCGACAACGTCGCGGGCACGGTCACCGACCTGAACCTGAACCAGCGGCTCGTGGCCAAGCTGCTCACGCAGTCGTACGGCGGCCTGTTCAAGGGGCTCAACGGATTCGCGGTGAACCCGAACACCGGCACCAACCCGGCGAACATCTTCCGGGACCCGGAATTCCGGCAGCTCAATCCGGGCGCGCAGGGCTTCGCCGGTGCCGACGCCGCTCCGGGGACCCAGCTGGCGATGCCGGTGTTCCGTACCGACGTCCTGCTTGCGGTGACCCGCTGGATCTGGGCGGACCCGACCGCGCGGGCCTTCCTGCAAGGCCAGCGCGACCCGTGGGGCATGACGGTGAACAAGGCGTACCGCGGCTGGCAGTTGCCGACCGACGACTACACTCTGCGCGACGGCTGGCAGGCACCGACGAACAACGGTGTCTGGAGCGGCTTCGCCCCGCAGTCGCTGTGGGCGCAGAACACCAACTCGTGGGCGAACGGCGCGGACGTGACGATGGCCGCCTGGCCGCTGACCCAGTCGCCGCAGAGCGCGAACACCAGCGACCCGAACGCTCCGATCGTGCCGAAGCGTGAGGTTGCGCAGGAGTTCGGCACGCGCAACATGTTCACGTTGTCCGCGACTTCCGAGCTGCAGAAGACCGGCGTACCGATCGCCAACCTGCGCAACAGCGAGGGCGAGTACATCGCTCCGACCGCAGAGTCGATGGGGTACGCGCTGGACGGTGCTACCCCCGACCAGAAGTCCGGCGTCTGGACGCTCAACTACAAGTCGATGGACAAGCGCGGCTACCCGGGCACGATGATCAGCTACGCGGCCGTCCCGACCTCGTCGCTGCCGTCGGGTCTGGCCAGGCAGTACGCCGACAACCTGCGCTGGCTCACGCATGAGGGTCAGGAGTACGGGCAGGAGGCCGGCCAGTTGCCGGACGGCTATCTCGCGCTGACCCAGCCGATGCGGGACCAGGCGAACAAGGTGGCCGACGCCGTCGCGAACCAGACGGCCACTCCGCCGATCCCGCCGGGCGGTCCGCTGCCCGAGGTGAAGCCGACGCCGAAGCCCACCGGAACTCCGACCGGCAACACCAACGGTCCGGGACAGGACGGTGGTGGCGACAACGGCAACAAGCCGACCGCGACCCCGACGACGCCTGGCGCTCCAACGCCGAGTGGCGGCCCGTCGAACAAGCCGCAGGCGCAGGGCAGCATCAAGCCGGTCGCGGCCACCACCCAAGGCGATTCCCTTGGCTGGTTGGCCTGGGGCCTCCCCGCCCTGCTGGTCGCGGGCCTCGCCGCTGGGGTTGCCTCGCCGGGGATCCGCCTGATCGCCCAGCCCGGTCACCCCGTACGGCGTGGGCTCGCCGGACTGCTCCGCCGGGGCCGTCGCCGTGGCTGAGCTCCTGATCCGATCGGAAGGATGCGCATGACGTCCGTATTGCCTGTGGTGCCGACCGCCCCGGATGCGGAGACCGCCGAACTGCCGGCGATCATCGGCGGAAGCGTGCTGGAGAGCGACGAGGTGTCGGCGTGGTTCGGCAGCCACAAGGTCCTGGCCGGGATCTCGCTGAAGATGGAGGCCGGGCAGGTGACGGCGTTGATCGGTCCGTCCGGCTGTGGCAAGTCGACGTTTCTGCGGATCCTCAACCGGATGCACGAACTGGTGCCGAGTGCGTCGCTGGCTGGGCGGGTGCTGCTCGACGACGACGACATCTACGAGCCCGTACGGCGGATCACCGACACCCGCAAGCGGATCGGCATGGTGTTCCAGAAGCCGAACCCCTTCCCGGCGATGAGTATCGCGGAGAACGTCACCGCTGGGCTCAAGCTCACCGGCACCCGGGTCCGCGGCGGTGAGCGGACCGCGCTGATCGAGGAATGCCTGACCAAGGCCGGGTTGTGGAAAGAGGTCAAGGACCGGCTGAACTCGCCGGGCGGCGCGTTGTCCGGCGGCCAGCAGCAGCGGCTGTGCATCGCGCGGTCGCTCGCCGTACGGCCCGATGTACTGCTGATGGACGAGCCGTGCTCGGCCCTCGACCCGACCTCCACCCGGCGGATCGAGGAGACCATCCACGAACTGCGGCGCGAGGTGACGATCGTGATCGTCACGCACAACATGCAGCAGGCGGCGCGGGTGTCGCAGACCTGTGCGTTCTTCCTGGCCGAGCAGGGGACTCCCGGCGTCATCGTCGAGGCCGGCGAGACGAAGAAAATCTTCTCCACCCCCGAGGACCCACGAACGGCGGACTACGTGGAAGGACGGTTCGGGTGATCAGCCGGAGTGACAGTTGGCGGATCAAGCTGATCGCGGGCTGGGCATGCGCTGCGCCGCTTGGCGTGATGGCGCTGGTCGTGGCGTCGGGTGGAGGCAGTACGGCGAGCCAGCTGGTGGTGGACTCGACCGCGTTGAGCGGGTTCATCGACCAGCCGGCCGAGTTGCCGGCGGGGCCCGGGGTGGATGGGCAGCTTCCGGTGCAGCAGCTGCCCGAGACCGTCGTACCGGAGACTGGGACGACCGATGGGAAAGTGCAGCCGATTCCGGGGAACGTGGGGGACACGTCCGGGATCCCGGGGACCGTGCTGGCGGCGTACCAGCGGGTTGCGCAGGATCTGAGTGTGTCGATGCCTGGCTGCCATCTGACCTGGCCGCTGCTGGCCGGGATCGGGAAAGTCGAGTCGGACCACGCGGGCGCCGGCCGGGTTGATGCTCAGGGCAACACTCGCGGTCGGATTCTTGGGCCGGTGCTGGACGGCGGGCCAGGGATGGCGGCGATCGCCGACACCGATCAGGGCCGGTACGACGGGAATGCGCAGTGGGACCGGGCTGTCGGGCCGATGCAGTTCATCCCCGGGACCTGGAAGAGTTTCGGTGCCGACGGCAACGGTGATGGCTTGAAGGACCCGCACAACGTGTACGACGCGGCACGCGCAGCCGGGAACTACCTGTGCTGGGGCGGTGCGAATCTGGGTGATCCGCAGGGGCTGGTGCAGTCGGTGCTGCGCTACAACCACTCGATGGAGTATGTGTCCACGGTGCTGCGTTGGATGCAGTCCTACAGTCAGCAGACAGTCCAGGTTCCGGACGGGGTTGGTGTCATCACGCCGCCGGCCGACGACCAGGGCAACGTCGACCCGGTCGATACCCCGACCCAGCCGGTCCCGGTGACGCCGACGACGCCGATTCCGCCGCGGCCCGCCACCCCGCCGATCGTCGTACGGCCGCCGGTGCAGACGCCCGAACCGCCGAAGCAGCCCAAACCGCCGTACCAGCCTCCCGTCACGCCCGTCAGGCCGCCGGTCACGCCCACACCAGAGCCAACTCCCACGCCAGAGCCGACCCCCACACCGAGCCCGGAGCCCACGCAGACCCCGGGAACGCCAACGACTACCTCCGAATCGCCCGCGGCATCACTAGGGTGACGCTCTAGCCGGCTCGTGCCGCAGCGCAACGAGGATTCGATGTCGATGACTCTGGGTAACCTCCGAGCGAGTCGCGCTTGGGGCCGAGGAGACAGCTCCGAGCCTTGCGCTCGCGTGAGACAGTTGAGGTATACGCGCGCCCCGGGTTCACACCTGCGGGCGCGCCTGCACCCGGAGCGGACGCAACCTCATCCAGGCGCGTTTCACCACTCCTGGTCATTTCGCAACACTCCACGCCCAGGACCGGGTACAAGAACCACCCCCACAAGGGAGATCTCCTATTACAGCATCTGCGCTCACGCCGATCCTGGCCGATCCTCGCACCCTCACCGACATTTACGGCCCCGGTATCGCCGTCTGCGCACGCCCCGCCCAGGAACCGACCGTGCTGTGGAGCAGGGACCGCAATACCCGCGACTGGATTTCCGCCCGCCCCCTCGCCATCGCCGCCGACACCCCCGTCATCACCAGCGCGGGCGGCACCGAACCCAACCTCCTCGCCGCGCTCCGCGACGGCGGCCTGCCCGTCGGCACCGATCCACGCGAGTTCCGCACCGAGGCCGAGTTCGCCGCCCGCGTCACCGAAGCCCTCAGCGACGGCCTGCTCATGTCCATGGAGTACCCGCAGCCCGCCGCCCTGTATCCCGCCGAACGCTCCGTGAAAAGCGCCGAGCTTGTCGGCTACCTCAACAACAAAGCCAGCATCGGCACCTTCGTCGCCCCCCGCTTCCAGGCCCGCCGCCAGATCGTCACCGTCGACGAGCTCGCCGAAGCCACCCCCGCCGAGAAGTCCTGGGTGCTCAAGGCCGCCACCAACGACGCTCACGGAGCCAGCCTCTCCGTCTACCTGCACCGAGCAGGGGACCCGGTGATCCTGCCCGCGTTCGCCGACATCGTCACCGCGGTGGTCGTCGAGGAATACCTGAACATCCACCGCAACTGGGGCGTCCAGCTCTACGTCGCCGCCGACGGCCAGGCCCGCCTGCTCGCCGTGACCGATCAGCTTATCGACGCTGACGGCGTCTACACCGGCGGCCGCTTCGGGCTCGTCCCCCTGCCCGCAGACCTGCTCACCGAATGCCTGGCGGTCACCCAGCGCGCCGCCGACGTCGGCTACCGCGGCATGTGCAGCCTCGACTGCGCCCAGACGAACGACGGCAGACTCCTCATGTTCGACCTCAACTTCCGCATCACCGGCGGGTCCATCCCGCTGCTGGCGCTGAACACCATCCGCCCCGACGCCCTGGACTGTCCGTCGGAGTCGACGAAACTCATCACCTCCGCGCCCATCGGCGCACTGCTGGCCGAGCTGCGGCCCGCGCTGCAGCGCGGCGGGCTCATCGTCACCGGCGGCCACGACACCCGCCGCACCGACAACACGATCAACCAGACCACGCTGCATCTGATCGTCTTCGGCGACGATCATGACGACGTCACCACCCGCCGCACCAAACTTGAAGCCATGTACAACCACTGACACCGACGCCGTACGCGACTGCCAACCGGGAGCTGGATCGCCGCCTGGTGCTCAGGTTCAGGCGGTCGGCGCGATGATGGCCTGAGCAGCCGACAGGGATGGGGGCGCCTTGTCGAGCATGGTGCAGATCGCGGCATCCAGCAGGGCCTGGTTGGCGGCTGCGGCTCTGGGGTTCGCGATGCCGAAGATGGTCGTGGTCACGACCGAGACGGTGCGCCTGCCGGTGTCATCTGTGTAGGCCCGACTGGAGTAGCCGGGTACCTGGCCGTCGTGACCCCAGACGGTGCCACAGGGGGTGACCTTCTTCTCCAGGCCGAGCCCGTAGCGGTTCGGGTTGCCGCTCTCCTCGGCCACAGTGGTTTTCATCTCCTTGAGCTGGGTGGGTGGCAGAAGTTTGCCGGACATCAGTGCGGTGTCGAACCGGGCCCAGTCCTGCAGGGTGGAGACCATGCCGCCGGCGGCCCATTCTGTGCTCATATTGATCTGAGTGGTGTCGACGTACCCGGCGGGCCGGGTGGGGCCGGCGAACGCGGTATCGGCGGGTAGCCCTGGGGGCAGGACGGGGGCCAGGTGGACTGCGTCGGGTTCGTAGCCGTGAGCGAGACGGCGGTTTTGCGTTGCTTCGGAACTGGTGACCAAGTAGGTGTTCTTCAAGTGCAACGGCGCGGCGATCCGCTTCTGGATCAGCTCGTTCAAGTGGCGGCCGGTCGCCTTCTCGGCGACCAGGCCGAGTGCGACGTAGTTGGTGTTGCTGTAGGAGTACGCGGTACCGGGCGCGAACAGCGGGTCGTACGCCACCGCAGCGGCAATCAGTTGCTTCGGCGTCCATTGCCGGCGATCTTGGCCGGTGAATGCCTTCAGAACGACGGGGTCGTAGGTGTAGTTGAACAGGCCGCTGGTGTGATTGAGCAGCATCCGCAAGGTGATCGCGGAACCGTTGGGGATGAGGCCAGGCAGCCATTTGCCGACCGGGTCGGTCAGTTCGAGCCGATGCTCGGCGACCAACTGAAGTACCACGGTGGCGACCATGGTCTTGGTATTCGAGCCCATCCGGACCTCGTCCCCCGGCGTGAGCCGGTGGTCGGTCTTGGTCCAGCGCGCCTGCCGGGCGATCTCGATCACTCGCGCGCCGCCCTTGTCGATCCGCACGGCAACGCCAGGAACATTGGCGTCCACGACCTCCTGGGCCAGCCTTGCCAAGGTGGCTTCCTGGCCAGTCACCAGGCGGGGCAGCCCGCTGGGGGAGTGCGGAGCGCCCTGCGCTCCCGCGGCGACAGCCAGCGAACCTGTCAGTGCGACAGCCAGAGCCAGCGCAGGGTACAGGTGTCGAGCACGGATCGGGAGGAGCGGATTTCGCGGCATGAGGAGTCCTTCTGGACGTGAGACACGGGTCGATCGGGTAGGGCGCGACCGCATCCACAAGGCCTGTTCGCCTCGCACCCTTCCGACCCGTCCAGCCTCCCGATCAGACCAACGACAGACACGGGTACTGGAGCCCCTGTGATGGTGGACATAACTCCTGTGCCCACCCTCGGCCTGCCGCTGAGTCGGATGTTGCACACCGCCGGATTAGTTCCGGAACCGTTGTCAATTGCGCAAAAGCGCCGTTCGGCCCGAAAAAGTATTGACAGATTCCATCAGGTGAATCATGTATTTCCCGCCGCTGCGGCCCGTGATACGGTCTGGCCGCGTTGTATTGCACGGCCTGGTTGGATGAGTGGCCACTCCGTTTCCGCCGCTATTCCTGGCCGTCGTGTAGTGAGAGCAATTCAGTAAAAAACCCTCCGCAATCGAAGTCACCGGATTTACCCGCCCGAACTGAACCGGTTCGGCTCGCGTTGTCCTGCTCCTCGGGCGACCGGCCGAGAAGGAGTGAGTTGATATGCGCCGAATCTGCCTGGCTCTGCCCACCGACCGGGCCTGCGCTCCGATGCTGCGTGAGCTTGCGGAGGAGGCGGCGTACGCGGTCTCGCACTTCGAGGTCGAGGTGACGCTGCTGATCCTGGACTCCAGCGCGCCGGCCGATCACGCCGACCACGTTCGCGTCCTCGCCGAGCTGGTCCTGGCGCCGGGCGTCGACGTCGTCCATGTCGACGAGGACGCGCAGCGGGTGTTCCTCGAGCAGACGATCGACAAGGCCGGTGTCGCCGATCCCGAGCGGGTGCTCCGATTGATGCTTCCGGGCATCCGGTCGTACGGCGCCTGTACGAACCGCGCGTTCCTGATCGCGGCCGCGCTGGGGTGCGACTCGGTGCACCGCCGCGACTCGGACTGCACCTACCAAGAGCTGGACGGGGTGAAGGTCTTCCCGATCCACCACGAGCTGACCATCGGTACGACGGCCGGTGTCGCTCGGGGCCGAGTGTCGGACTCCGATCTCGACCCGGCGAGCGACGTCCTGCCGGTGGTCATGGTGGGAGCGTCGATCGTCGGTGATCCCACTGTCGACCTCGACGACATCCGGCAGCGTGATCCGGAGATCTACTACGACGTGGTGAGCCTGTGGGCGCGCGGTGACGCGACCGAGGCCGAGAAGCGCGAGCTGGTCGCGGAGTCCTTCGTCGGCGCCGGGTCGGAACCGTTCCGGGCGGACCGGTCGACGCTGACCGTCGTCGATCCGATGCGGGTGGACATGTCGAACATCGCGTTCCACCGGATCCAGGAACAGATTCCGTTGCCTCCGGCCACGGACACGATCGGCACGGACTACTTCTTGTTCCATGTGGTGCACGACGCGGGGCTGCCCGGTGTGCTGCACAACCGGCACATCGTGAACCTGCACACCGGCCACCGCAAGACCGATGCCGGTTTCGCGTCGTACCAGCTGGCGCTGACGAAGTTCTTCCTCTCGATGCTCTACCTGCACCATGTCTACGAGCAGCTGGCACTGGCGGGCCCCTCGGTGCGCGATGCCGAGGGCAACGTTTCCGCCGCGGCGATCGCCGGGCTCGTCCGGGGGAGCATCGAGCTGCCGGTGGACGAGAACGTCGATCGGCTCGATCGGCTTGGAGCGGCGTACCAGAAGCTGGGCGGCCGGCATGCGGAGTTCGCGGACGGTCTCGTCGGTCAGCGGGAAACGCTGTTGCGTGAAGCCCGCCAGGACATGGACGACTTCGCCGTACTGATCGATGTCTGGCAGTCGCTGGTCGCGTCGAGCGTTGGTCTGATGTGACGGGTCACCTGGTGAGCGACCGGCTGCGAACCGCGCTCGAGAACGCGGCCGAGGACCAGATCATCTTCGATCTGGGTGGGATCGAGGACGCGTACGGCGCTCTGCTTGCGGAGCTGCCCGGGATCGCGATCCGGTTCGCCATCAAGTCGTGCCCGGTGGACGGCGTACTGGAGACGCTGACCGCGCGGGGTTCGGGCTTCGATGCGGCCGGCCCGCAGGAGATCGCGCAGGCGCTGGCGACCGGGGTGGCGCCGGAGCTGGTGCACTACGGGAACACGGTGAAGTCGGACCGGAACATCGCCGACGCCTACCAGCTCGGCATTCGCGATTTCGCCACCGACAGCGTCCCCGATGTGGTCGCGATCGCTGCGAACGCGCCGGGGTCGCGGGTGTTCTGCCGGCTGGGGACCACGGGCGAGGGCGCGTTGTGGGGGCTCAATCGCAAGGCGGGCTGTTCGGTGCGGGACGCGATCGTCGTGCTGTCGATCGCTCGCGCGCAAGGACTCGTCCCGTCGGGCCTGTCCGTGCATGTCGGCTCGCAGCAGATGACGACGGCCGCTTGGCAGAACGCCTTCGACGAACTGGCCTTCGCGATGACGGAGCTGGCCGATGTCGGCATCCACCTCGACCGGATCAACCTGGGTGGCGGTCTGCCCGCCCTGGGCTACCTCGACCGGACCGGTACGGCGCTCAATCCAGTCCTGGCCGAGATTTTCGCGACGATCCGGGCCGGGATGCGGCGGCTGCAGGAGATTGCCGGTAGGCCGATCGAGTTCGTGATGGAGCCCGGGCGGCACCTGGTCGCCGATCACGGTGCGATCCGCGCGCACGTCGTACGGCTGTCGACGCGGCAACAGCCCGACGGTGAGCGGGAGAGCTGGTTGTACCTCAGCTGCGGGAAGTTCAACGGGCTGTACGAGGTCGACCAGGTTCGGTACCGGATGGTGTTCCCGACGCATCCGAGTGGTCGGCAGGTGGCCGCTGTGATCGCGGGACCGACGTGTGACAGCGACGATGTCTTCGGTCAGGAGCCGGAGCCGGCCCTGGTGCCGGAGGCGATCGTTTCTGGAGACCCGGTCTGGATCTTGTCCTGTGGCGCCTACTCCACCAGCTACACGACGCGCTTCAACGGTTTCGATCCCCTCCCGGTGAACGTGCTGCCGGTCGGAATCCATGCCTGAAGCAACTGTGCGGCCGATCACCGCCGACGATTGGGAGCGCATCGCCGAGCTCGAGAAGGCGGCGTACGAGCCGCTCGGGTTGGCGGAGGGCCGGAGCGCCTTGGAGGCCTGGGGAGCGCTCTCGCCCCAGACGTGCTTCGTCGTCGGCCTTCCTGTCCAGGCTTATGTGCTCGCGATGCCCTTCCCGTACGGCGAGTATCCAGCCCTAGGGCAGCCATCGGCGGCGAGCTCGGACAACCTGCACCTGCACGATCTCTGTGTCGCGCCCGAGTCTCGCCGTACTGGTCTGGGGCAGCAGTTGGTCGGCCACCTGACCGCGGTCGCGACCGGGTACCGGCGGATCTCCTTGATTGCGCTCTCCGGCACCTCCTCGTTCTGGTCCGCTCAGGGTTTCGGCCCCGCCCCAGCAGTCCCCGTCGGCTACGGCGATGACGCTCGCTACCTGACCAAGGTCCTCTAGAAAAGGCTCCCTCCATGTCCTTCCGCCGTTCACAGCTGTCGATCGCAGCACTGTTCGGGTTTCTTGGTTTCCAGTACTCCACCTGGGCCGCCCGGATCCCGATGCTCAAGAGCAAGCTCGACCTGTCCGACGCCGAAGTGGGTCTGCTCCTGCTGGCCGCTGGTATCGGTGCCGCGCTCGCGTTCCCGGTCGTCACGTTCGGGATGAAACGGCTCGGCTCCCGCGGGCTCGCGCTGGTGTCCTGCGCTGGACTGACCGCCGTACTGCTGTCGCTGGCCGTCGTGCCGAACCTGCCGGTGGCATTCGCGGTGCTGCTAGTGGACGGCGTACTGGTTGCTTGTCTCAACGTCGCGATGAATGCTCAGGGCACGGCGCTGGAGGTGCAGGCCGAGCGCAACACGATGGCCAAACTGCATGCGACCTTCAGCGGTGGCATCTTCACCGCCGCACTGCTTGCCTCTGGCATCACTGCGTTCAGCACGAACCTGCTGACCCATTTCGTGATCGGCGCCGCGGTCCTGGTGAGCCTCACCGTGTTCGCATCGAGAGGCATGCTGCGGAGCGACCTGCCTGCTACCGAGACGGTGAAGGTCAAGGGCAAGCTGACGCTGCCCTCCCTCGTGATCGCCTGGCTCGCTCTGGCGATGGTCTTCGGCACCGTGGTCGAAGGCGCGATGAACGACTGGTCCGCCCTCTACCTGCGCGACATCGTCGGCGCTCCGACTGCAGCCCTCCCGCTGGGCATCGCGGTCGTTTCCGCCACCATGCTCATCACCCGGCTCTTCGCCGATGCGCGCCGAGCTGCCTGGGGCGACCGGTTCGTCGTACTCACCGGAGCGACCGTTGCCGGCGCCGGCCTAACCGCCGCCCTGCTGGTCGGCGGCCTCGTCCCGACCCTCGTCGGCTTCGCCTGTGTAGGACTGGGCATGGCCGCTGTCACGCCCTGTCTCTACGCTGCCGCCGCCAAAGAAGGCTCGAACGCCCTCACCCTCGTCTCGACCATGGGCACCCTGGGCCTACTGGCCGGCCCACCGGCCATCGGCGCCCTCACCAACGCCACCGACCTGCGGTGGGGGATGGCCGCCGTGGCCGTCTTCGCCTTCCTGGTCACGGCTTGCACCACCCAGATCCGCACTGCAGATTCCCGGACCCAGCCGGTTGAGGCCCACTGACGCGTGTGCGTCAGCTGACGACGGGCCAGTTGGCGGAGTCCCAGGTGAGCCAGTTGATGCCGAGCAACGACGTACCGTCGTCTGCGTAGTAGTGGTAGACGAGGATGTCGCTGTCGGTGTCACTGAAGACGTCCTGGTGACCGGGCCCGTGGATGGAGCCGTGCGAGGCGAGGATCTCGGTGCCTCCGCCGGAGGTCATGGCAGTGCCGTTGCGGTCGCGGTAGGGACCGGTGACCGAGGTGGAGCGGCCGACCATGACGCGGTAGGTGCTCTGGGCGCCGCGGCAGCAGTAGTCGAAGGAGACGTACAGGTAGTAGTAGCTGCCGCGCTTGACGATGTTCGGTGCTTCGATCGGGCCGCCATTGCGACCGGCCAGTGAGCGCAGGGTCGAGTCCGATCGCAGTCCGGTGGACGACGAGAGGGCGATCATCTTGATGCCCGACCAGAACGATCCGAACGAGAGCCACCAGCGGCCCTGGTCGTCGACGACGAGGTCAGGGTCGATGGCGTTGAAGTCGTCGGAGGTACGGGATTCGATGACCAGCCCGCGGTGCGTCCAGGTGCCGGAGTTACCGCTCGGGCTGGTCGCCAGGAAGATCGCCGAGTGGTTGGATCCGAACGACGAAGCGGAGTAGTACATGTAGTACTGGCCGTTGCGGTAGGAGATGTCCGGCGCCCACAGGTTCTTCTCGCCGTTGGTGTAGGCGGTCGTCCAGGATGCGCCGTTGGGGAAGGCGGATCCGGCGTTGCGGAAGGCGGTCCGGTCGGTGGAGGTCTTCAGCGTGTTGTCGCCGGTGTGCGCCACCAGGTACCCACCGCCGGGTCGCTTGACGAAGCTTGGATCGTGGACGCCGATGTCCCCGGTGACACGGCCTGGCCCTGGATAAGCGGCCCAGGCATTCGGAGCCAATGCGGTGGTCACCGCAAGGGCTCCGGCGAGCAGGAGTGCTAGCTGTTTCGTCAAGCGACGCATGGTGATCTCTTTCCGTTGGTGGTGCGGGCGGGCAACGGTGGGTGTTGAAGAGGGTCAGGCAGACAAGCTCAGTGCGCACCAGCTGATCGCGGGCAAGGTGAGGGTCAGCTTGCCGTCCTTCAGCTGGGCTGAATCGAAGTGCTGCGCGGAGACGCGGTCGGGTGCGGTCGCGGAGTTGGTGGCGAGCGGGTCGATGTCGTGGACGATGACTGCCTCGTCGATCGAGGTCACGCCGGCCCGGCCGAGATCGACGGTGATTTCGATCGGCCCCTCGGTGGAGCGGTTGACGGCGAACAGTGCCAGCCGACCATCGTCGTACGTCGCGACCGCGTCGATGGCGGTCACCTCACCGTGCTTGGCCGTCGTCACTGTGGGGGAGTCGGTCTCGACCCGAAGCACCTGGCCGGACGCGAGCCGCGAGGTGATGGCAAACGGGTGGAAGGTCGGTTGCCGCCAGGCTGCGCCACCCGGCTCGGTCATGATCGGGGCGATCACGTTGGCCAGCTGCGCGAGACAGGCGACCGCGACTCGGTCGCTGTGCCGGAGCAGTGAGATCAACAGGTTGCCGAGGACAACAGCATCGGTGACGTTGTACTCGTCCTCGATCCGCCGCGGCGCCACCTCCCACTGATCGCCCGGACCGTCGGTACGGGTGGAGCGATCGCCGTACCAGACGTTCCACTCGTCGAAGGAGATGTCGATCCGCTTGCGGCTCTTGAGCTCGGCGCCGACATGGTCGGCGGTCGCGGTGACGGAGTCGACGAAGTGGTCCATGTCGACGGCAGAGGCCAGGAACGACGCGGTGTCGCCGTCGTCGTTGCCGTAGTAGGCGTGGCAGGAGATGTAGTCGACGAACTCGTAGGTCTCCCGCAGCACCTCCCGCTCCCAGGTTCCGAACAGCGGCATCTTCGACGAGGATGAGCCGCACGCGACGAGCTGCAGGTCCGGTTCGACCATCCGCATCGCCCGGGCCGTCTCGGCCGCGATCCGTCCGTACTCCGTCGGCGTCTTGTGCCCGACTTGCCACGGCCCGTCGAGTTCGTTGCCGAGGCACCACAACTTCACCCCGTACGGCGAGGCTCCGTGCTCAGCGCGCAGGTCGGAGAGCGCCGTACCGCCGGGGTGGTTGCTGTACTCGAGCAGGTCGAGTGCCTCCTGAACCCCACGGGTCCCCAGGTTGAGCGCCATCATCGGCTCCACCCCGGCCTTGGCACACCAGCGCATGAATTCGTCGAGGCCGAACTCGTTAGTCTCCACGCTGTGCCAGGCGAGGTCGAGGCGCCGCGGCCGATCCTCACGCGGGCCGACGCCGTCCTCCCAGCGGTAGCCGGAGACGAAGTTGCCACCGGGGTAGCGAACGACCGAGACACCCAGCTCGCGCGTCAGTTCGAGGACGTCCTTGCGGAAGCCGTCCTCGTCGGCGGTGGCGTGGTCGGGTTCGTAGATGCCGGTGTAGACGCAGCGACCCATGTGTTCGACGAACGTGCCGAACGTCCGGCGGTTCACCGGGGCGATCGGGAAGGCGGGATCGATGGTCAGGTGGGCAGTGGGCACCAGAATGCTCCTGTCATGGTGGAGGTTTTGTGTCATCCCTTGATGCCGGCGTCGCCGACCCCGCGGACCACCTGGCGCTGGAACAGCGCGTAGACGATCAGCAAGGGCAGGCCACCCAGCAAGGCCGAGGCCATGATCTGGGCGTAACGCAGGCCGTAGGAACCTTGGACGTTGGCGAGTCCGACCGGGATCGTCATCATCGACGGGTCGGTGGTCACGATGAAGGGCCACAGAAAGTTGTTCCAGGCACCGATGAAGGTGAAGATGCCGACGGCAACGAGGATCGGCCGCGACATCGGCACCATCACGCTCCAGACGATCCGCCAACGGGAGGCGCCGTCGACCCGGGCCGCGTCTTCGTAGTCGCGGGAGATGCCGTCGAAGAACTTCTTCAGCACGAAGACCATCACCGGCGCGACGACCTGGGGGAGCATAATGCCCCAGTAGGTGTCGACCAGGCCAAGGCCGGTCATCTCCTGGAACAGCGGCACGATCAGAACCTGTGGGGGAACCAGGATGCCGGCCACGACCAGGCCGAAGATCAACCGGCGACCGGGGAACTCGGTGCGGGAAAATCCGAACGCGGCGAGGACGGAGACGAGCAGTGTCAGGACGGTGACGAGCACCGAAACCACGCTGCTGTTGACGAACCAGCGGATCAGGTCGCCCTGCTCGAGGATGCTGCGGTACGCGTCCGCGGTCGGTGCCTCAGGCAACCAGGTGATCGGCGACCGGGTGGTCTCCGGCTCCGGCTTGAGCGAGGTGGACAGCGCCCAGAGCAACGGGATCAGCCAGATCACGCCCAGGATCGCTGCGCCGACGGCGGTCGCGACCTTCGGGAACGTCCAAGTCGACCTCATGCGCTGTCCTCCTTCGAGCCGGAGAACAGCTTGAACTGCAGGACGGCGACGACCACGATGATCGCGAAGAACATGTACGAGATCGCCGAGGCGTAACCGATCCGGTAGTTCGTGAAACCGTTCTGGTAGATGTACTGGATGATCGGCCGGGTCGCGTAGTTCGGCCCGCCGTTGGTCATCAGATAGATCTGGTCGAAGATCTTCAACGACGCCACCAGTTGCAGTACGGCGATCAGCGCGGTCGTCCGGCGCAGCAGCGGCAGCGTGATCCGGAACAGCTTCTGCCGCTCACTCGCACCGTCGATGTCGGCCGCCTCGTAGACCTGTTCCGGAATCCCTTGCAGGGCAGCCAGATAGAGCAGGAAGTTGAACCCGACCGTCCACCAGACGGTCGTGATCACCACCGCGAGCATTGCCCGGTTCTCGGTGTTCAACCAGTCGATCTCGGCGAACCCGCCGGCCGTCAGCAGGCCGTTCACGAGGCCGAACCCGGGTTCATAGATCCAGACCCAGATCAGGGTGACGACGGTGGCCGGCAGGACGAACGGAGCGAAGTACGCGAACCGCAACAGCCAGCCGAGGACACCGGTGCGGTTGGCGAGCAAGGCCATCACGAGCGCGATGACGACCAGCGGTGGGGTGCTCATCGCGGTGAAGATCAGCGTGTTCTTCAGCGACGACCAGACCGCGGAGTCGGCGAACATCTCACGCCAGTTCTGCAGGCCGAGGAACTCCTGATCGACACCGGCCAGGCTCGTGTTGAAGAAACTGTTCCACAGCCCGGAGACCGTCGGCCACAGCAGGAACACAGCGAACAACAGCAGGAACGGACCGACGAAGAACAGGCCGGCCCACCGTTCACGCCAAGACTGCCGGGAAGGCATCTGTACAGACATGGCTGGCCTCCTAGACCGGGGACGGAGTGTCGAGGAGCTTCTGGGTTGCGGCCTTGAACTGCGCGAGCGCAGCCTTGGGCGTCGTCTGACCGGAGAAGACGCCGCTGAAGGCCGCACCGGCCTCGTTCTGCAGTTGCGCCCCTGAGCCGCTGAACCAGGCGTCGGGGTCGAACAGGACGTTCGGAGCGACGCTGCGGTACTCAGCCTGCGGCTTGAGGCTCAGATACTCCTTGCTCTTGATCACTGGCTGGTACGCCGGGATGTGGCCGCCGACCGCCCATTCCGTGCTGTTCTTGAGCATCCAGGCGATGTACTCCACCGTCGCCTTCGTGTCGGCGCGGTTGCGGTTCGCCTGGTGCGGAAGGACGAACGTGTGCGCATCACCGGCGAACTGCGGGACGTCGTACAGGACGGGGAACGGCGCCATACTGAACGGCAGTTTCGCCGTCTGGTACGTCGTCACCTCCCACTCGCCGTTGAAGCTCAAGCCGGCCTCGCCGTTGCTGAACTGAGCCACGAGCGCGGCGTAGTTGGCCGAGCGCGGCGTCAGCCCGTCGGCGGAGAGTTTCGCCATCAGGGACAGGGCTTCGAGCGCCTTGTCGTCATCGAGGATCAGGCGCTGACCAGACTCGTCGAAGAACTTGCCTTCGAGCTGCCCGTAGAGCGTCCACCACATCCGCCAGGGGTTGGTGGTCTCCACCGAGGCCGCGAACTTGCCCGTCGTCTCCTTGACCGCCTTGAGCATGTCCAGGAATGCGGGTACGCCGGTCACCGGTTTCAGCCGGCCATCGGCCGCGAGCAGTCCGGCCTTCGCGCAGATCTCGGTGTTGTAGTACAGAACGAACGGGTGCTGGTCGAGCGGAACGGCGTACAGGACGCCGTCGACGTGGCATCGCTTCCAGATCTCCGGGAGGAAGTCCGACTCGCTGACGCCGGCCTCGTTCAGCAGGTCGAGGGGGATCGGATCGAGCATGGTCGTCGGGCTGAAGCCCTTCAGCCGGGACAGGTGCAGGGTCGCCACCTCCGGTGCACGCCCACCGGCCGCCGACATCGCGAGCTTGGTGTAGAACGGCGGTCCCCAGGCGAGCGTGTGGGCCTCGAATCGCACGTCCGGGTGCTGTTCGACGTACTGCTGGTGAATCTGTTGCAGGCGGGCGCCGTCACCGCCGCCGAAGAGGTTCCATTCCCGGATCCGGGCCTTCTGCCGTCCGGTACTGCAGCCGGTGAGGGCGAGAGCGCCGGTGCCGAGCAGCCCGCCAAGAACTGCTCGGCGGCGCGGGCGCGAGGGGGCGGAGCCGTCGGTCATGGCGGGTTCCTCCGGGCTTCTACATCGGTGTACTACATCGGTGTAGAAGAGAGGATGCCTGCCATCCCCGGACCGGTCAAGACCTCAGTCGGAGGTCGATTCCCGAACGTGCAGCTGGAACGGCGCGACGAGCTCCTCGTGCTCGGACTCGTCACCGCCCATCCGCCGGACCAGCAGGTCGACCGCGGTGCGCGCGATGTGCACCCGGTTGGGATCGACCGTCGTGAGCGTCGGAGTGCTGTACTCGGCCTCGTCGATGTTGTCGAAGCCGGCCACGGCGATGTCGTCCGGAATCCGGAAGCCGTGGGCGGTGAGCGCGCGGATCGCTCCGAGCGCAAGGGTGTCGTTCAACGCCAGAACCGCGTCGAAATCACGGGTTTGGGAGAGCAGGGTGTTTACAGCCTCGACCCCACTCGACCGGTGCCACTGCCCGCCCGAAACGGCCAGATCCTTCGGGACCGGTACGCCGTACTCCTGGTGGGCGTCGATGTAGGCGCGGTGCCGAATGGCGGCGGTGCCGATCTGCTCGGTGGGCTTGCTGCCGATCACCGCGATCCGCCGCCGGCCCTGCTCGAGCAGATGCCGGACCACGGCCTTGGTTCCTTCGACGTTGTCGATCATCACGTGGTCGACCGGCCCGTGAAAGATTCGCTCGCCGAGCAGCACCATGGGGCTACGCGTCGGCAGCGCGCCCACATCCTCCTGGCCCAGCCCGAGCGGGCTGTAGAGCAGACCGTCGACGAGGTGGCCGCCGGGCCGCGCGAGCGCGGTCAGCTCCCGTTCGCGGTCGGCGTTGGTGGTCTCGATCATCACCGTCAGGCCGTGCTCACCCGCAGCGGCTATGGCCGCGTCGGCGAGTTCGGCGAAGTACGGGTTGCTCAACTCGGGCAGCACCAGCGCGATCACACCGGTCCGGCCGGACTTGAGAGTCCGGGCGGAGATGTTGACCCGGTACCCGAGCGAATCGATCGCCGCGAGCACTCGCACCCGAGTCTCCTCACGGATGTACGGATACCCGTTCATCACGTTGGAGACGGTCTTCGGCGAAACGCCCGCATGCCGCGCGACATCCCGCATCGTCACTGCCACCGCTCACCTCCGGTCATGACCACACACGGTAATCCACCCGAGTCGGCCGGAGGCCAGCCGCGGTCGATCTCAGGTGCGGGGTTTTCGATGGGGAGGAGCACCTGGCGGAGGAGCCGTTGAGCGTTTGGCGGTGCTTGGGCGTGCCGGAGCGGCGGAGGGTGCGTAGCGCTCCCCGAACCGGTTGAGGGAAGGACGCCGGGTCAGCACGGCTACTCCCTAAACCGCTTCGGGGAGCCGAACCGACCACTTCCGGTGCATTACGCTCCCCAAACCAGCCGCCCGCACCACCAACCCCGCTCCGCGCGAACAAAACCTCATAACGTCCGAAAAATCGGAGACCACGCCCTCCGACCCTTCGGACGTTACGCGGGACAAGGGGCGGACGCAGTCACGGCGAATGTCCGTCCGCTGAGACTCATCGCGGGAGGTTTGGCGAGTTGAGGGGATCTCCCCTGAGATCTCGGCTACTACCTGTGGTCCTTCGTGTCGCTCGTCGGCGCCTTGGTCGGGGTCGGGCTTGCGGCACGAACAACTGCAGGTGGTCAACGCCATCGCGCCCGCGCACGCCTGGACGGGCTCACCCGGCCCTCACCCGCCCGGGCATTCGACCACCACCTGCAGTCCTACGCGCAGCTGACCAACACCCAGTACGGCGCCCGCTTCGCGGCACGAACAACTGCAGGTGGTCAGCACCACCGCGCCCGCGCACGCCTGGATGGGGCTCACCCCGGCCCACCAGCCCGGGATTTCGGCCAGCACCCGCAGTCCCTCGTGCAGCTGACCGACATCTCGTACGGCGTCCGCTTCGCGGCACGAACGACTACAGGTTCCCGGCGCCCGGCGCTCACGCACGGCGAAGCTTTCCCCACCCAGCAGCGGCCTCTACCGCAACTAGACGGTGGCCAACTCCAGGCCGAAGGCCTCGGCGACTCCGGCGTTGGTGATGCGGCCGGCGACGGTGTTCAGGCCTTTCGCCAGGGCCGGGTCTTGCTGAGTTGCTGCTTCCCAGCCCTGGTCGGCCAGCGTCGTGAGGTAGGGGAGGGTCGCGTTGGTGAGGGCTCGTGTTGAGGTCTCCGGTACGGCGCCTGGCATGTTCGCGACGCAGTAATACAGCGACTGGTGCACCGGGAAGGTGGGGGCGTCGTGCGTGGTCGGCTTGGAGCCTTCGAAGCAGCCGCCCTGGTCGATGGCAATGTCGACGAGAACCGAGCCAGGCTTCATGGTGGAGACCATCTCGTCGGTGACGAGCTTGGGTGCCGCGGCGCCCGGAATCAGGACCGAACCGATGACCAGGTCTGCCGTCTCGACCTGCTCGGCAATCTCCCAGCGGCTGGAGGCAGCGGTCCGGATACGGCCGGAGTAGCGGTGCTCGAGCTCGCGCAACCTGGCCAGGGACAGGTCGATGACGGTGACGTCGGCTCCGAGGCCGATGGCGTTCGCCGCCGCGTGCTCACCGGCGACACCGCCGCCGATCACGACAACCTTGGCTCGCTGCGTGCCGGCGACACCGCCAAGCAGCGTTCCGCGCCCGCCCGATGCGCTCAGGAGAAAGTAGGAGCCCGCCGAGACGGACAGGCGTCCGGCGACCTCGCTCATGGGGGAGAGCAGCGGCAGCGACCGGTCCGGAAGCTGGACCGTCTCGTAGGCGATCGACGTCGTACCGGCAGAAACCAGTGCGTCGGTCAGCCGGCGGTCGGCGGCGAGGTGCAGGTAGGTGAACACCACCTGGTCGGGGCGGAGGAAGCCGTACTCGCTGGCGATCGGCTCCTTGACCTTGGTCACCAGCTCGGACTCGCCCCAGACCTCCTCGGCCGTGTCGACGATGAGGGCACCGGCCTCGGCGTACGTGGCATCCGAGATCCGGGAGCCGAGACCGGCTCCTTGCTGAACGCGCACTTGGTGGCCCCGGGCCACCAGGGCGTCGACCCCGGCGGGGGTGATTGCCACCCGGTTCTCGTTGTTCTTGATCTCGGTAGGGATGCCGACGCGCATCGTTGCTCTCCTTTGCCGTTCGCGGATTCCCCGAAACTGTCGCATGAGGTTCGGGCTTGTTAGCCTGATGCTGAATATTTTCCGATCGAAACGGAGATATCTGCTCATGCGTTCGACGACCGGCGCACACTCGGCCTCCCGGCCGAAGAATCTTCCGACTCCAGCGCTTGATTCGGTGGACGAGCAACTACTGGCGCGGCTGGCCGTCGACGGGCGAGCGACCAACAGCGAGTTGTCGCAGGCCGCGGGCATCGCCGCGTCGACAGCGCACGGACGAGTGCGCTCGCTGCTGGACCATGGCGTGATCGCCGGTTTCCATGCCGCGGTGGATCAGTCCGCGATCGGCAATGGGCTGCAGGCAATGATCGGAGTCACGCTCCGGGCCGGCCTCCGGCAGGAGAGCATCAGTGAGTTCACGCGCGGCGTTCGCGGCCTGCCGCAGGTGGTCCAGCTGTTCTTCGTCGGCGGCACCGACGACTTCCTCCTCCACGTCGCCGTCCCCGACTCGTCGGAGCTGCGACGCTTCGTCGTCGACCACCTCTCCGGCGAGCGCAGCGTGGCCTCCACCCGCACCAGCGTCATCTTCGAGTACCACCGCAACGTCGTCGCGGCCACCTTTGAATAACACAGCACTGGGGGTTTCGCTGCTGGCCGGCACCGCGAACGTGATCATGCAACTCTCCTTTGCGCCGGTCGGGTACGGCGTACTGGAGAGCAAGGTTGATAGCGGCAACCTTTTCCGTCACCCGGTGAAACGAACGCGCACCACGCTCACCTACCTCGCCGTCGCCACCATGGGCACCGATGCCGAACGCGCCGCGTATCGCCATGCCGTCAACAAATCACACGCCCAGGTCCGCTCTACCGCAACAAGCCCGGTCGCCTATAACGCCTTCGACCCCGAGCTCCAACTATGGGTTGCGGCCTGTCTCTACAAGGGTTTCGAGGACACCCAGCACGCCTTCCTCGGGGTGGACGCCGCACCCCACTACCAAGAAGCCGCCGTCTTCGGCACGATGCTCCAAGTCCGCCCGGACATGTGGCCGCCAGACCGACAGGCCTTCGAGGCCTACTGGAGTACCACCCTCCAAGAGATTCGCATCGACCAAGACATCCGCCGTTACCTGACCTCCCTCGTCGACCTGGAGTTCCTGCCCTCCTGGCTCGCGTTGATCGGCCGCCGCTTCCACCGCTTCATGACCACCGGCTTCCTGCCCGACCACCTCCGCACCGAAATGCAGTTGCCCTGGGCACCAAAAGATCAGCGCCGTTTCGACGCCACCCTCCGCGCCATCGGCTTCGTCGTACGGCGTCTTCCAGGCCCGGTACGACGATTCCCGTTCAACGCCTGTCTCTGGGACCTACGTCGTCGCCTTCGGGCGGGCCGGCCGCTCACCTGAGCGCTGTTGCCTTAGAGCACCAGCTATAACAGCGGACGGCCTGGCTGGATCAGGCCGTTTTGGTAGACGATCACGACCAGCTGGGCCCGATCGCGGACACCCAGCTTGGTCATTGCACGATTGACGTGGGTCTTGGCGGTGGAGGGCGACAGATGCAGCCGCTCGGCAATGCCCTCGTTGGAGAGACCATGCGCGACCAGCACAACGACCTCGCGTTCGCGGTCGGTGAGCTGGTCGAGCGTGGTGCTCGCCTCGCGCACAGGTTCCGGCTGGGCAAGCACATGCTGGACAAGCGATCGCGTGGCTTTGGCCGACAGCAGGGTGTCGCCCGAAGCAACAACCCGTACGGCGTTCAGAAGTTCGTCCGGACCGACGTTCTTGCCGAGGAACCCACTAGCACCAGCCCGGACGGCGTGCAGCACGTTCTCGTCGTTCTCAAAGGTGGTCAGCACCAGGATCCGTACGCCGGCCAGATCCTCGTCGGCCACGATGCGCCGGGTCGCCTCGATACCGTCGACTTCCGGCATCCGGATGTCCATCAGCACGAGATCGGCGCGGGTGGCGCGCGCCATCAGGACTGCTTCACGCCCGTTGACCGCTTCGCCGACAACCTCGAGATCGGCCTCGCTGTCGAGGATCATCTTGTACCCGGCCCGGATCAGGGCCTGGTCGTCGGCCAGCAGCACGCGGATCGTCATACCGTTGCTTTCAGTGTGGGCGCAGGGAGCTCGGCGTGCACGGTGAACCTTCCGTCGGGCCGGCGCTGGACGTCGATGGTCCCGCCGGCGCTGGTGGCGCGTTCCTTCATACCGAGGATCCCGTAGCCGGACCGGGGCGGGACGGACTCGGTGGTGACCGGGTTGACCACGTCGAGGGCGATGGTGTCGGGGGAGTAGGTGATGGTCACGCGCGCCGTACCGGTGCCGTATTTATGGGCGTTGGTGAGCGCCTCTTGCAGAATCCGGTACGCCGCGAGGTCGGCCACGGCGGGGAGTTCGCGGGCTTCGCCGACCTGGGTGCGCTCGACGGTGAGCCCTGCCGCCGCCAATGCGTCCAGCATGTCGGTGAGCCGGGCCAGCCCCCGCACGGGTTCGGCAGCCGAATCGGACTCGTCGCTCGCCCGGAGGACGCCGACGATCGAGGCGAGTTCGGTGAGCACGGTCTCGCAGGCGGCGCGGATGTGGCCGAGCGCCTGGTCGGCCTGTTGGGGGTTGCGGTGCAGGACATGACTGGCGGCACCGGCCTGCACGTTGATGACTGCGATGTGGTGGGCAACCACATCATGCAGCTCCCGCGCGATCCGCACCCGCTCCTGGACGACGCGGCGTGCCGCCTCCTCCTCGCGGGTCTGCTCAGCGCGCCGGGCCCGCTCCTCTACTGCGAGGACGTAAGCGCGGCGGCTACTGATGGCGTCACCGGCGGCAGTGGCCATCCCCATCCACGCCAACAACCCGACGCTCGGCGGCGACCACGCAGAACCGGTAGTCGAGAACGCAATGACGAAGTACAGGCCGATCGCGACCGGAGCGGCCAGCAGGATCGCGGCGCGGCGCTCAGTGTGAGTCGCCATCGTGAGGGTGACCAGCACGGTGGCCACGAACAGTGCAGGCTGCGTGGTACCGGTCGTTGCCAGCAGCACCGACTCGGCAACGGCCACCGCCACCAGCGTGTGCCGCGGCCACCTGTGACGGACCAGCAGGGCAGCGAACGCGATCACGACCGCTGCGACGTCACTGAATCCGATGACTCCGTCGCTCTTGCCGTGCATCCCGTGGAGCTCGGCCATGATTGCGGCGGTCCCGACAAACAGCCCCAGCACGACATCCACGATCATCTGGTGCTGCGCAAACCACCGTCCGATCCCCGACCGTTCCATACCCGCCACGGTAGACGCTCACCGCAGCCCGAGTCGTCGACCGGCCGTAGTACTTGGTTACGGCGTCCTACCGCGGATGTGGTAGCCCGGGCTGCCGAAGTGTCCGCAACTGGAGGACGCGAACCGCCCCAGGTCTCCAGCAAGGTTGGAAACATGATCGAGCTGGAACGACTCACCAAGAAGTACGGCGCCAAGACGGCCGTGGACGGAATCTCCGCCACCATCAAGCCCGGCATCATCACCGGGTTCCTCGGGCCGAACGGCGCCGGCAAGTCCACCACGATGCGCATGATCGTCGGCCTGGACCGCCCCACCTCTGGCACCGCACTCGTCAACGGCAACCGGTACGCCGCCACTCGCGCACCGCTGGCCGAGGTCGGCGCGTTGCTCGATGCCAAGGCGGTCGACGGCGGCCGCAGCGCGCGCAATCATCTCCTGGCCCTCGGCGCCACCGTCGGTATCGGCAAACGCCGCGTTGAGGACGTCCTCGCCTCGGTTGGACTGACCGACGTAGCCCACCGCCCGGCGAAGTCGTTCTCGCTCGGCATGGGACAGCGCCTCGGCATCGCCGCCGCGCTGCTGGCCGAGCCCGACGTCCTGCTGCTCGACGAGCCCGTCAACGGTCTCGACATCGACGGCATCCAATGGATTCGCGAACTGCTCGGCGAGCTCGCTGCCGACGGCCGCACTGTGCTGCTGTCGTCGCACCTGATGACCGAGATGCAGCTCGTCGCCGATCACCTGATCGTCATCGGCCAGGGCCGGATCCTCGCCGACTCGTCGATCCAGGACTTCATCGAGGAGTCGGGCGGCGGGAGCGCAGTCGTTGTCGTTTCTCCCGACGCCGGCCTGCTGGCGCCGCTGCTGGCCGGCGACGGCGTCACGCTGACCACCCGCGAGCCGGGCCGCTTCGAGGTTCGCGGCCGCACCGCCCCGGAGATCGGCGACATCGCCAGCGGGCACAGCCTCCGCATCCACGAACTGACCCCGACCCAGGCGTCGCTCGAAACTGCCTATCTCCAACTCACCCAGGACAGCGTCGAGTACGCCGGTACGACGCGGAAGGCCGCCTGATGACCATCGCACTCGAACGTCCAGTCAGCACCCACGCCCAGAGCCTCGCCCGAGGCATCCATTCGGAGTGGATCAAGGTCCGCACGCTCCGCAGTACCTGGATCGGCCTGGCGACAGTCGTGGTCATCATGATCGGCTTCGGCGCCCTCGCGGCGGCGATGGCCACTGGTTCGGTGACCGACCCGGGCGGTGACGGCGGCCCGCCGTTCGCCGGCGCCGGCCCGCTGGGGACCGCGCTGTCGGGCGCGAACCTCGCGGTCCTGCTGGTCGGAGTGCTCGGCAGCTTGGCCGGCGCCCGGGAATACGGCTCCCGCATGATCACCGCCACGGTCACGACGATGCCGCGGCGCTGGCAGGTCATCGTCGCGAAGTCCGCGGCGCTGGCAGCGGTGATGATCCCGACCGCCGTGATCGCGGTCATGGGGGCCTACGGAGTTGCCATGGGCATCCTGGGCGCCAACGGCAATGCGACCGTCGCCCTCACCGATGACGGCGTACTGTCCTCGCTGCTCGGCATGGTCGGCTACCTCGTGGCGGTCGCCGTACTGGGGCTTTGCCTCGGCAGCTTGCTGCGCAGTGTCGCAGGCAGCATCGGCACGGTGGTCGGCGGACTCCTGATCGTTCCGGCGCTTGCTTCGGCCCTGCTCCCCGACAGCTGGGACAAGGTTCTGCAGCTCCTGCCCAGCTCGGCAGCTGCCTCGTTCACCGAGGTGGGCATGGCAGGTGGCAGCACCCTTAGTGCTGGAGCGGGCGCCGCGGTCCTCATCGGCTGGGTCGTCGCCTTGATGGCTGGCGCGGTCGTCGCCATCCACCGCCGAGACGTCTAGAAGGTCTCGTCGTACGCGGCGAGCAGGCGGGTCCGGGAGTTTTCCAGGTGGGCGCGCATGGCCTGTTCGGCGCCGGGCGGGTCGTGCGCCTGGATGCGGTCGCTGATGGCTTGGTGTTCGGTGGTGGTGACTTCGGCGATGCCGTGGCGGAAGTAGAGGCGGTAGGAGTGGACGTGAGCGCGGAGACGGTCGAGCGTCTCCGCGATCAGCGGGTTGCCGGCGGCGGTGGCGATGGTGGTGTGGAGCTTGGCGTCTTCTTCGGCGAACTCGCGATACGCCTGGTAGCTGTCGCCGTGGACGGCAGGGCCCATCGCCCGTACGGCGTCCTTGATGTCTCGGCGATCGCGGTCGGTCGCGTTGGTGGCGGCGCGGGCCGCGGCCGTTGGCTCGAGGAGCAGCCGGAGATCGTAGAGATCCAGCAGGGCGTCGCGGGTGATCAGCGGCGCAACGAGGTAGCCGGCGTTCGGGCGGCGGACCACCAAACCTTCGGCTTCGCAGCGGAAGAGGGCTTCGCGGACCGGGGTCTGGGAGACCTCCAGTTCGCGGGCGAGGCCGTCGATCGACAGGCGTGAGCCGGGCTCCAGCGCGTTGTCCATGAGGAGCCGTTTGAGTGACTCGTAGACGCTCTCGCGCAGCATCAGCCGGGCAGCGGGCTGCAGCCTCGGTGCCTGAGTTTGATCCACGGTCGCCTCTCCGCCTGGCCATTGACAGCAGCCTGCGCAGCTTCTAATTTCCAATATCGTATCCGATTTTCGGTTGCCTCGCCGCCCAGCGCTCCGAAAGGCCATTCCGATGCCGCAATCCGATTCTCCCGCCGAGGGCGTCCGCCGCCGGTCGATCCTGCTGAGCGTGCCCGCGGCCGGCGCGGCCGCCGCCGTATTTGGCGGCACTACGCAGGCCGAAGCCGCCCCGGCCATGCGCCGGCCGATCGCGACCGGCCAACGGGTCGACGCCCAGGAGGCACTGGCCCGGCTGCGGTTCGGCCTGTTCGTCCATTTCGGCCCGGCCAGCCTGACCGGCCGCGAAACCGGCTGGGGGCGAGAGGCCTATCGAGCCGGCAAGAAGGACGAGACGTCATCGCCGTACAACGATCCGACCAAGCTGTTCGACCCCGTGTACGACGTGGCCTACAAGTCGTTCCTCCCGGCCAAGGGATGGGCCGAGCAACTGGCCGACGTCGCCGTGTCGGCCGGGATGAAGTATCTGGTCCTGACCAGCAAGCACCACGACGGCTTCCCGATGTTCCGGGCCAGGAACGCTGCGGACTCGTTCTACCCAGACCTCGCGTCCACCCCGCTAGGCAAGTCGAAGCGGGATCTGGTCGACGAGGTCGCGATCGCCTGCCGCCGCCGCGGGATCGAGTTCGGCCTCTACTACTCCGGCTGGGACTGGACGCATCCCCTGATCGTCGCGGGCAAGAACGACGAGTACTACGGCTACATGATGAACCATCTGCGGCAGCTGATGAGCGACTACGGCGACATCTCCTTCCTCTGGTACGACGGCATCGCGCCGACCGAACTGAGCGACTACCGCCCGCCGACGTTCCACTCGGTTCCGCGCAACCTGCAGCCCGGGATCCTGATCAACAACCGCGGCTACGCGATGGGCTGGGCGGATCCGCAGCCGACACTGGCCGGTGACTATTCGACGCCAGAGCAGCGTGTCGGGGCCTTCGACGTGGCGCGCGCTTGGGAGTCGTGCATCACGATCGGAGACCAGTGGTCCTGGCGGCCCAATGAGAAGGTGAAGTCGCTCGCGACCATCGTCAAGACGATCATCTCGACGGCGACCGGTGACGGGAACCTCTTGTTCAACGTGGGTCCCAAGCCGTCCGGTGAAGTGGACAAACCGCAGCGTGACCGGCTGGCCGAGGTCGGCCAGTGGATGAAGTCCTACGGTACGGCGATCTACGGCACCCGCGGCGGCCCGATCCGCCCCAGCCCGATCGCGGCGACCACGTTCCAGGACTCGACGATGAACGTGTTCCTCTTCCGGCGTCCGGCCAGAGAGCCGAACCTCCTGACCGTGCCCAACCTGAACAACCAGGTCGTCGGGGTGAAGACGCCCAAGGGTAAGTCCGTTCCGTTCACGGTCAGGGGTGACGGCCGGGTCGACCTCAACCTGGCCGGTCTCGATCTCGTCGCCGGGCCGGTCGAGTTGCTGCACGTGAAGTACCGCGACCCGCTGTCGCACGAGTACCTCGGCGCCGAGCTGATCGCCGACCCCGTCCGCCCGGGCAACCTGGCGCTGAACAAGCAGGCCACCCAGATCTCCACCGACTACAACGGCGACGCAGGCCGAGCCGTCGACGGCAACACCGACGGCAGCTACTTCAACAACTCCGTCACGCACACCACCGTCGATGCCAAGGAAGCCTGGTGGCAGGTCGATCTCGGCGCTTCGGCCGCGATCGGTGACGTCGAGATCTACAACCGTACCGACGGTGATTTCGGCTCCCGCCTGAGCAACTTCTGGGTGCTCGTCTCCGCCGCACCCATTACCGCGCCGGACCTGGCTACCGCCCGCACCGCACCCGGGGTCACCGCCAAACGCCAGGCCGGTCCCGCCGGCTCGCCCACCACTCTCAATTTTGGTGGCGCCGCCGGCCGCTATGTCCGCGTTCAGCTCGAAAATCAGAGTGGACCGCTTTCGATTGCCGAGGTGGGCGTCTACAAACAGTCCTGACGTCTCGGCCGCGAGTCAGTCCGGGTGGGTGGAGTCCAATGCCGCTCACCTAAGAGGTCGGGTCCGACCGCACGGCCCTCACGCCAACGTCCGAACGATCGGAGGGCCCGGCTCCGGTTCTTCGGACGTTAGCTGGGGTGACGGTGGGCGGGGCCGCCTTTGCGAGTTTCTGCTGCCGCTGTGGGGCAGTAGGTTCTCGCTGATTGTTCGGGAGTTGGGGAGTTCTGCCTGTCGATTCCGGTGCGTAGCGCTCCCCGCCCCCGCCGGACAACAGCGCGCAGCACCCCGGAACAAGCTGACCTGTCGTTGAAAGCCACCGCGGCGGGTCAGTTTTCAGGCCTCCTCATCTCCGGCCGCAACCACAGCCCAGCAACCCCAGGCAACGCTGCACGCGATCGCCGACTCTCGGTCATGGTCGGGATGGTCCTCGTGGCCGGTGACCTGATGGTCGTCGACAACCGCAAGGCCGTCCACGGACGCACCTCGTTCGTACCCCGGTACGACGGCAACGACCGTTGGCTGCGCCGTTCCTTCGCCGTACGGGATCTGAGCCTCTCGCGCGGGTCCCGCCCAGCCGGCTCGCACGTGTGCCGAGCGCTCGATTAACCCCGCTCAGTCTGAGAGGAGCTCGGACAGCTGGGGGGAGTAGGCGCGGTGCAGGACGAGGGCCGCGCCGCCGACCGCGGCGGCGTCGGCACCGAGCGGCGACAGGATGACCTCGACCGGGCGGATGGTTCTCGACATCACGCGCGCGGCGACGGCCCGGGCAGCGGCGTCGGTGTAGCGCTGCCCGAGCTCGCGGATGCTGGGGCCGCCGAGGATGACGAGATCGACGTCGGTGATGTTGACGACGTTGACGACCGCGGTTGCGACGTAGTCGGCGGCTTGGGCCAGCACACTGGCCGCCAGTGGGTCGCCGGCAATCGCGGCGGAGTCGATCGCCCGCAGGTCGACCGACTCGGGGACCGCGCGGAACCGCCGGTCCAGTGAACTCGCGCTGCCTGCCTGCAGCCGGCGATGGGTCTCGGAGACGATCGCGGCGGGCCGGGCGACCGTCTCCAGGCAGCCCCGGTTGCCGCAGGTGCACGGCAGACCGTCCTGTACGACGGACATGTGGCCGAACTCGCCGCTGTTGCCCGAGCCACCCCGGTAGACCTGCTGGTTGAGGATCAGGCCGCCACCGATGCCGGTACCGAAGAAGAAGTAGGCGAAGTTGGCGACGCCGCGACCCGATCCGGCCCAGCGCTCGCCGACCGCGGCGGCCGACGCGTCGTTGTCCAGCGTCACCGCCAGACCGGTGGCCTCGCTCAGCAGCCGGGCCATCGGGACCCGGCCCCAGTGCTGCAGCTGAGCCGGCGAGACCACGACGCCCTCTTTGCGGTCGAGTGGACCTGGGGTCGCCAGACCGAGACCGAGGACGCTGTCGGGGGAGACCTCGGCGAGCCTGAGGACCTCCTCGACCAGCTTCGCCATCGCTGCGATGACCTGATTCGGAGCTGTCCCCGGCGCGATCAGCATACGCTGAGTAACCAAGGGTTGACCGAGCAGATCCACCACGACACAGGTCAGCTCGGCCGGATCGAAGTGCAGCCCGATGGCCCGGCCGGCGTCGGCGTTGACCCGCAGAATGGTCCGCGGCTTGCCCGCGCTGTACTCCCGGCTGGCCCCGTCCTCGCGCACGATGCCTTCGTCAATCAAACGCCTGACGATGCCGGAAACCGCTTGCGGGGTTAGGCCGGTGTGCTGGGCGATCTCCTGTCGGGTGACGCCGTCGGCACGCTGGATCCGCTCCAGCACGACCGCTTGGTTGTAGCGGCCGACCTTGGGGAGATTCGTTCCTGCTTGACGCACCCGTTGACCCTCCAGATCACTGATCGACGCCAGTCTCCCTCAGACCGTTGACTAAGTAAATCAATTGGATTTACAGTCCTCGCCACAGGCAGTGATCGACAGGACTTGCGGGGATCAGTGATGCCAATGCCAGACCGGGACGCTCCGGTTCTGCTCGAAATGCGCGATATCACCAAGACGTTTCCTGGTGTGAAGGCGCTCGCCGACGTCAACCTGGTGGTGAACGAGGGCGAGATCCACGCGATCTGCGGGGAGAACGGTGCTGGAAAATCAACGCTGATGAAGGTGCTCAGCGGCGTCTATCCGTACGGTGACTACAGCGGTGAGATCCGTTACCGAGGTGTTGAGGCGCGGTTCGCCGACATCCGGGCCAGTGAGAACGCCGGGATCGTGATCATCCACCAGGAGCTGGCACTGATCCCGGGGATGTCGATCACCGAGAACATCTTCCTCGGCAACGAGCCGCGGACGGGTCTGGCCATCGACTGGAAGACCGCTCAGCGCCGCGCGCTGGAGCTGATGAAGCTGGTCGGCCTCAAGGAGGACCCGGACACGCTCATCAAGGACATCGGCGTCGGCAAGCAGCAGCTGATCGAGATCGCCAAGGCGTTCGCGAAGGACGTCAAGCTGCTCATCCTCGACGAGCCGACCGCCGCGCTGAACGAGTCCGACTCCCGGCAGCTGCTCGACCTGCTGCGCGACTTCCGGACCCAGGGCATCACCTCGATCATCATCTCGCACAAGCTGAACGAGATCGAGGCGGTCGCCGACCAGATCACGATCCTGCGCGACGGCAAGACGATCGAGACCCTCGATGTCTTGGCCGACGGTGTGAACGAGGACCGGATCGTCCGCGGGATGGTCGGCCGCGACATGAGCAGCCGCTTCCCCGACTACACGCCGAATATCGGCGAGGTCTTCTTCGAGGTCCGCGACTGGACCGTGCGGCACCCGATCACCGACCGCCTCGTCACCAAGCACGCCAACTTCTCCGTACGGCGGGGTGAGGTCGTCGGATTCGCCGGCCTGATGGGCGCCGGGCGGACCGAGCTGGCGATGAGCCTGTTCGGCCGCTCCTACGGCACCTGGCTGGGTGGCCAGGTCTTCAAGGACGGCCGGGAGATCCGGCTGCGGACGGTGTCGGAGGCCATCGAGCACGGCCTGGCCTACGTCAGCGAGGACCGCAAGGCGATCGGCCTGAACCTGCTCGACGACATCAAGACCTCGATCGTGGCAGCCAAGCCGGCCAAGGTCGCACATCACGGTGTCATCGACGAGGTGGCCGAGCACCAGGCTGCCGAGTCGTACCGCCAGGAGCTCCGGATCAAGACGCCGTCGGTCGACGAGGGTGTCTCGAAGCTGTCCGGCGGCAATCAGCAGAAGGTGGTGCTGGCCAAGTGGATGTTCAGCGACCCGGACCTGCTGATCCTCGACGAGCCGACCCGCGGGATCGATGTCGGGGCGAAGTTCGAGATCTACGGGATCATCCACAAGCTTGCCGAGGAAGGTAAGGGTGTCGTGGTGATCTCCTCGGAACTGCCGGAGCTGATCGGCCTGTGTGACCGGATCTACACCGTGTTCGAGGGCACAATCACCGGTGAGGTCGTGCGCGCGGAGGCCGACCCCGAACGTCTGATGAAGCAGATGACCACTACGAAGAAGACGGCGTGATGAGCGGACTCCAAGACCTCAAGAAGAACCTCTTCGGAGGTACCACCACTGTCGGCCGCCAGTTCGGCATGATCTTCACCCTGGTGGCGATCGTCCTGCTGTTCGAGGTCCTGACCGACGGCCTCACGCTGACATCGGGCAACCTGATCGCGGTCGTCAGCCAATACTCCTACATCCTCATCCTGGCGATCGGGATGCTGATGGTGATCGTTGCCGGACACATCGATCTGTCGGTGGGCTCGGTGGCCGCGTTCGTCGGGATCGTGGTCGCCAAGTCGATCGCGCACTTCGGCATCCCGTGGCCGCTCGGGATCGTGCTGGGCCTGGTGGTCGGCGCGCTCATCGGTGCCTGGCAGGGTTTCTGGGTCGCCTATGTCGGCGTCCCGGCGTTCATCGTGACGCTGGCCGGCATGCTGCTGTTCCGTGGTGGCAACCAGTTCATCGGCAACGCCGACACCGTTCCGGTCCCGGAGGGCTTCCGCACGATCGGCGCGGGCTACCTGCCTGAGGTCGGGCCCGCCACCGGCTACAACAACCTGACGCTGCTGCTCGGCCTGATCGGTTGTCTCGCAGTGGCGTGGCGTGAGTGGCAGTCCCGGAAGACCCGGCAGGAGATGGGCGCCGCGCCCGCTCCGCTGTGGATCTCGGGTCTGCGGCTGGCCGTGATGGTCGGCGTCATCGTCTTCGCCACCCTGCGGTTCGCCGGTGGCCGGGTCGGCACCAGCCTGCCGGTCTCGGGCATCATCCTGATCGGCCTGGTGCTGATCTACTCCTTCTACACCCGCAACACGGTCTCCGGCCGGCGCATCTACGCGGTCGGCGGCAACGCCCGCGCCGCCGAGCTGTCCGGGGTGAAGCTGCAGCGGGTCAACTTCTTCGTCATGTGCAACATGGGGATCCTGGCCGCCCTGGCCGGAATGATCTTCGTGGCTCGATCCGCGGCCTCCGGTCCGCAGGACGGCCTGAGCTGGGAGCTCGACGCGATCGCCGCCGTCTTCATCGGTGGCGCCGCGGTCTCGGGTGGTCTCGGTACCGTCAGCGGCTCGATCGTCGGTGGTCTGGTGATGGCGCTGCTCAACAACGGTCTGCAGCTGATGGGTGTCGGTGTCGACCTGGTCCAGATGATCAAGGGCCTGGTACTGCTGCTCGCCGTCGCGATCGACGTCTACAACAAGAGTCAGGGCCGGTTCTCGATCATCGACTCGCTCACTCGTCCGTTCCGTCGTGCGGAGGTACCGGCTGCGGTGCCTGCGGCAGACGCGCCCCGGCAGAACGACAAGACCCCGGCCGCCAGCTGAGGTTTCCAACGCCCGCGAAAGCGGACACTCCTGCCGGACTTCGTCCGGTGGGAACCCACGAAAGGTATCCACGATGTACAAGATCATCACCAAGGCGGTCGCGGTCGGTGCCGTCGCCGTACTCGCACTCGGCGCAGCCTCCTGCGGGAACTCCCGCGAGGGCGAGAACAAGCCCGGCGACGCGCCGGCGGCCAAGGGCTTCGCGGCCGACTCCCTGATCGGCGTCGCACTGCCGTCGAAGACCTCGGAGAACTGGGTGCTCGCGGGCGACCTGTTCACCAACGGCCTCAAGGAAGCCGGCTTCAAGGGCGACGTCCAGTACGCCGGTGCGTCGACGACCGTCGCCGACCAGCAGGGCCAGATCTCGTCCATGGTCACCAAGGGCGCGAAGGTCATCGTCATCGGTGCGACCGACGCGGCGCAGCTGTCCACCCAGGTCAAGCAGGCCAAGGAGGCGGGCGTCACCGTCATCGCCTACGACCGCCTGATCACCAACACGCCGGACCTGGACTACTACATCGCGTTCGACAACTTCAAGGTCGGCCAGCTCCAGGGCCAGGCCCTGCTGGACGGCATGAAGGCCAAGAAGGCGACCGGCCCGTGGACCATCGAGCTGTTCTCCGGCTCGCCGGACGACAACAACGCCGGGGTCTTCTTCAACGGTGCGATGGAGGTCCTCAAGCCCCTCATCGACAAGGGTGACGTCATCGTCGGCTCGAAGCAGACCGACGTCAAGCAGACCGCCATCCAGGGCTGGAAGGCCGAGGGCGCCCAGCAGCGGATGGACTCCCTGCTGACCTCGACCTACACCAGTGGCAAGACCCTCGACGGCGTGCTGTCCCCGAACGACACCCTGGCCCGCGCGATCCTGACCTCGGTCAAGGGCGCCGGCAAGCCGCTCCCGGTCGTCACCGGTCAGGACTCCGAGGTCGAGTCGGTCAAGTCGATCATGGCCGGCGAGCAGTACTCCACCATCAACAAGGACACCCGCAAGCTGGTGTCCGAGACCATCAACATGGTCAAGGCGCTGCAGACCGGTGGGACCCCGACCGTCAACGACACCAAGTCGTACAACAACGGTTCCAAGGTCGTCCCGTCGTTCCTGCTGCCGCCGGTCATCGTGACCAAGGCCAACGCGGCCGAGGCCTACGCGAACGACCCGAAGCTGTCGGCCCTCACCAAGTAACACGGGGCAAGCAGTAACACTCTTCTGGTGAAGCGCCCGTCCTGGATCTCCAGGACGGGCGCTTTCTTGTGCCGGGACATTTGCGGCGACTGTGTACACCTGGGGACCGTGGACATGTGGTGAGGTGTCTTCGGTCCCGAGTTGGTGCCGGTACGGCGGATTGTCTCCGGGTGGTTCGCGGTTGGTCGGTAGTCCGTGGGTTGCGGTCGGCGGGGAATGTTGCGGTCAGCGGTGGGTTGGCGAGCGGCTCGGCCGGTGGCGTCTGGGGATGGCGGGTCGCCGCTGCGGCCGATTAACGGCGGCGTGGCTGGTCGTCGCGGTGGTTGGGCTGCTTGGCGAGGTCTGCGGTCGCGTGGCTCGTTGCTGGGGGTTGCTGGGCTGTGGTTGCCCCCTGAGATGGGGGGTTGCCCACTGAGAATCTGAGTGGGCAACCCCCTATGTGAGGGGTTATCCCCTAGGAGTGCTGTGCGCTGCTGTCTGGCGGGGGGCTGGGGAGCGCTACGTACCGGAATCGACAGGTAATACTCCCCGACCCTCCGGTAAACGGTCACCAATCCGGGCCCTTGCACTGACCCCGCCGAAGCTCAGAACCTCAACGAGCCCGGTCGCCGACCTCGCCATCCACCCCAGCCCCACCGCCGCAGCTAACGTCCGAAGAACCGGAGACCGTGCCCTCCGATCGTTCGGACGTTAGCGCGGCAGTGATTTAACGTCCGAAGAACCGGAGACCGTGCCCTCCGATCGTTCGGACGTTAGCGGGGCTAGCAGACCTGGGCGCCGGCAGGAACGTTGATGCCGGCGAACGCGCGCTGGATGCCGAGGCATTGCGCCGACCCGGCGCCGTACAGTTCCTTGGCGCTGAGGATTGCGCCGTTGCGGGCGGCGAGGTAGTTGCTCGACGACGTCAGTTTGGTGGTCAAGGTGCGGTACCAGACCTTCGCGGCGACATTGCGGCCGATGCCGGCGAACGTCGTACCGTTGCAGGAGGTGCTGTTGTAGGCAACGCCGTTGATCGACTTGGCGCCGGTGCCTTCGGCGGCCAGGTAGAACCAGTGGTTCAGCGGTCCGGACGAGTAGTGCGGGTCGAGGCCGCCGACGCTTGTGCTCCAGCAGTCGGCGCTGGAGCCGTCGGACGACGGCTTGTCCATACGGCGTAGCGGAGCGCCGGTGCCGAAGATGTCGACCTTCTCGCCGATCAGATAGTCGCCGAGGTCGGTGGCGTTGTTGGCGTACCACTCGACCATCGTGCCGAAGATGTCCGAGGTCGACTCGTTCAGGCCGCCGGCCTCGTTCGAGTAGTTCAGGTTCGCCGTGGCCTGCGTGACGCCGTGGCTCATCTCGTGACCGGCGACGTCGAGCGAGGTCAGCGGATGGACGTTGCCCGCGCCGTCGCCGTACGTCATCTGGGTGCCGTCCCAGAAGGCGTTGGCGTAGTTGCTGCCGTAGTGGACGCGCGACTTGGCGCCGACGCCGTTGTTGAAGATGCCGAGCCGGCCGTGCACGAACTTGTAGTAGTCCCAGGTGACCTGGGCGCCGAAGTGCGCGTCGACCGCGGCCGTCTGCACGTTGGTCGGCAGGCTGTTACCCCAGATGTCGTCGGCGTCGGTGAAGATCGCGTTCGTCGCCGCGTGGACGGTGTAGCCGTTGCCCCGGCTCGGGTCCTTCAGCAGATAGTTGGGGGCGACGTACGACGTTCCGAGCGACACGATCCCGGCGTACGTCGAATTGCCTTCGCCTGCCTTGATCTCGTCATCGCTGCCCAGTACGGCGCCTGTGTTCGCGTCGGTGTATGTGTGCAGCACGGACGGGGTCTGGTCGGGCTTCACGCTGCGGGTCACCACGTCGTACGCGAGCACTGGTTTGGTCGCCGTCACGTAGACGATCAGCTCGCCGTTCGCCGACTTGAGCTTCGGCTTCGTCGACTCCACCGCAACTGAACTCACCCCGCGGTTGTAGGTGGTCAGCTCCGCTTTCGCCTTACCCCGCTGGACAATCAGGTCACCACCGACGACCCGCAGTCCATCGAACGTGCGCTCGTACCGGACGAACTCGCCGCCGTCGGCGTCGCGCACGACATCACGCACCTGCCGCGCCTCACCCGCCGCGGCCACTCCAGCCGCCGGTACGACGGCCAGCCCAGACACCAGTAGCCCCCCGACTGCACCCACAGCCATCAGACGTCTTTTCACAGCACTGCTCCTCACGATTGGGACGGGAATCGTGAGGAGCACTGTGACGCCGGAGCGGCCGCCTGACAAGAGGTTGGTTACTCAATGCTTAGCTGTCATTACCGTTTGAAGTCGCTGTTTGGCAGGGATTACGGCGATGACCGGTACCCGGCGAAACGTTGACAACGATGGAACATCCCGGCAGGCTTTGCCAAACCTGTCTGGGGACAGGTGGTGAACCCGATCGGCTACGTCGATCGTTGTGTTCCCCCTTTGGTGGGTGGGGGATGTCTGGAGCCATGTCCTGGTGCCGGGCGTCGTCGGCTGCTTTCGCCTGCATGCCTGGTCCTTCTGCTTGTGATGGATCGGAGATCTGATGCGCGTTGCCCTCCTGACCACGACCCAGCATGGTCATCTGAATCCCTATATTCCGGTGATCAATGCACTGCAGGCAGCCGGGAGCGAGGTGGCGCTGCTGTTGCTCTCGGCTGACGGCGGCGCGCTTGACGACCAACGCCGCGAGGCCTTGGGCAAAGCGGAAGTGCATGCAATCGGCGAGGTCGCGATGGCGCCGTGGAGCGGTGAGCCGGCTGCGATCGGCCCGATGCTCCGGAAGTCGCCAGTGGCCGGCCGGACAGCTGAGGTTCTGCGCGAGCTTGCCCTGGACTTCGTGCTCGTCGACTCGTTGCCGGTCACCGCCGCGGCAATGGCCGGTGTGGAGGCGTCAGGCACGCCGTACGGGATGATCTGGGCCAACCTCGGGGGAGTTTGCCCGGCTGAGCATCGGCGCGGTCGTTGGGCGTACGACGAACAGGTCGGCAGTTATCTGACCGAGCACGGGGTGTTGTGGTCGACCAAGACGCATTCAGCGCGATCGCCGCTTCTCAACCTGATGCCGACGATTCCCGCGCTCGTCGGGGATGCCGGGGTGACCGACGACGGCGTTCAGCTGGTCGGGCTGCCGGGCGCGCCGGGGACCCGCGGCGACGAGGTCGCCTTCGCGGGGCTGGCCGAGCTCGACCCCGATCGGCCGGTCGTGTTCGTCTCCTTCGGCACGATCTTCTACCGGCGGCCGGAGCTGTTGCGTTCGGTGATTCTCGGGGCGGTGGCGACCGGTGCCCAGGTGATCGCGGCGGTGGGCGATCTCGCCGCGGAGCTGAAACTGCCTGACGAGGTGATCACCGCGCCGTACGTGCCGCAGCGTGAGGTGCTTGAGCGCGCCGATGTCTTCATCACCCATGGCGGCTACAACTCGGTCGCGGAGTCGATTCGGGCCGCGACGCCGATGCTGGTGATTCCGTTGGCTGTTGACCAGCCGATCCAGGCGACCTTCGTGACCAGCGCAGGCTTCGGTACGGCGCTCGATCCGGCCGAGGTGACCGAGGTGGCAGTCGCCGCTGCGGTCACCGGCCTGCTGGATCCGGCGTACGGGGAGCGGTTGCAGGCTGCTCAGCCGGAGTGCGGCGACTCCGCCGTACGGATTGCCGAGCTGGTTCTCGCCACGGTCAAGGGGGAGCAGTGACGATCGAATTGCAGCGGCCGGTGGACGACCGGATCGTGGTCGAGGACCTCGAGCAGCTTTCGTTCCGGGTGGATCGCCGCGCCTACACCGACGACGCGGTGGCCGCCGCGGAGATGACCAAGATCTTCGACCGCTGCTGGCTGTACGTCGGCCATGAGTCGGAGGTGCCCGAGTTGGGCTCCTACGTGTCCCGCGATGTCGGCAGCCGGCCGGTCGTGATGTCGCGCGGATCCGACGGGAAGATCCGGGTATTCGCGAACAGCTGCACACACCGCGGCGCGCTGATCTGTTCACAGCCGTCGGGGCAGGCCAAGTCGTTCCGCTGCCCGTACCACGACTGGACGTTCTCCAATCAGGGCGACCTTGTCGGCGTACCGATCCCGGACGGGTACGGGCCGAGCTTCCGGAAGGCGGACTTCGGCCTCGCGCAGCACCAGAGCGAAACCTACCGCGGTTTCGTCTTCGTCACCTTCGATCCGGAGCAGCAGCGCACGCTGCCGGAGTACCTGGCGGGCGCGACGGACTACCTCGACCTGATCGATGACCAGTCCGAGGTCGGGATGGAGGTGATCCAAGGCGCGCAGCTACACGGCGCCCGCGCCAACTGGAAGCTGATGATGGAGAACAGCGTCGACATCTACCACTTCCGGGCGCTGCACAAGCGCTATGTCAGCTATATGGAGTCGCTGGGATCGACCCCGCCCCGACGACGCGGTGGCTTCGGCAGCGCACTCGGTCTGGGGCACGGCGCCAACGAGCTGCCACCGGCGGCGGCCCGGCCGCTGGCCTACTGGACGCCGATGTTCGGGGAGGAGGTCCGGCCGCGGATCGAGGCGACGGCCGCCCGGTTCGTCGAGCGCTTCGGCGCCGAGCGCGCCGAACGGATCACCGGCACCAACCGCGCCGTACTGATCTTTCCCAACCTGATGATCATCGACGCGATCGCAATCACCATCCGCAAGATCGATCCGGTCGGCGCGGGCCAGATGGCGATCACTTCGGTGGCGCTGGCGCCGAAGGACGAGGACCCGGACATCCGGGAGCTCCGCAAGAGTCACTACCTGACGTTCCTCGGCCCGGCCGGCTTCGCGACGCCCGATGACATCGAGATCGTCGAGTCGTGCCAGCGCGGCTATCTCAACCGCACGGTTCGCTACTCGGATCTGTCCCGCGGCATGAACAAAGAGGTGCCGGAGACGACCGACGAGCTGCCCGCCCGCGAGTTCTGGCGGCAATGGGATCGGTTGATGCGCGATGAGGAGTCACGATGACGACCGAGCTGACGATCGACGTGCGGTTGTGGGATCAGGTGAGTCAGTTTCTGTTCCGAGAGGCGCGGCTGCTCGACGAGTGGCGCTTACTCGAGTGGTACGACGAGATGCTGACCGAGGACATTCGCTACGCGGTGCCGGCTACCGATGTACGCGGTGAGGTCGCCGGTGCGCTCGGACTCATCGAGGACGACGCGGCCCGGTTGCGGCAGCGGATCGAGCAGCTCCTCAACGACGAGGTGTGGTGTGAGAATCCGCGGTCGCGGACGAATCGGATGCTCAGCAATGTGGAGATCCTGACCGATCGCGGCACGCATCTCGACGTGGCGGCGAACCTGATCGTGCACCGGTTCGGGCATGGCCGCTCCGATGCGTACGTCGGGAAATGCCGGTTCGAGCTCGTTGCCGACGGCAACTCGTTCCGGATTCGGCAACGGGTCGTCGTACTGGATCATGAGACTTTGTACGAGCACGGGAAGCTCAGCATCATCCTGTGAGCGTCTCTGCCGAGGTCTCCCGGCTTCCGCGCGAGATCTATGTTCTCAGCGTTGTCGGCGGCTGCGTCATGCTCGGGCTGGGGCTCGTGCTCCCAGTGCTTCCGGTGTACGCCGCGACGTTCGGCGCCGGGCCTACCCAGATCGGAGTGCTTGTTGCGCTGTTCGCTTTGATGCGATTGGCAACGAGTCCGTTCTGTGGTCAGCTCGGGCGTCGCTTCGGCGAGCGGCGGGTCCTGGTCGTCGGCCTGCTGCTGTGCGCAGTTTCGTCTGCGCTGATGGCCTTTGCCGGTTCCTACGAGCAGTTGCTGCTCTTCCGCAGTCTCGGTGGCATCGGCTCGGTGCTCTTCTCGGTGTCCGCACTGGCGATGCTCCTGGCGATCGCCCCGGCCGATCAGCGCGGCCGCGCCAGTGCTGTCTTCGAGGCGGGCTTCCTGCTCGGTGGAGTCTGCGGGCCGGCGCTGGGCGGGCTCCTGGCGCTCGTCGCCTTGTCCACGCCCTTCCTCGTGTACGCCGTCCTGTTGCTGGCGGCCGCCGTACTGACGCTGGCTGTACTACGCACGAGTCGGACTGCTGGTGCGGAGGCAGGCCGAGAGGTGGTCGGTCTGCCGGTGCTGTTCCAGGACCGGCGCTATGTGGTGGCCTGCTTCGCGGCGTTGTCGCAAGGCTGGGTGCTGTTCGGGCTGCGCAGTGCGTTGGTCCCGACAGTGGTGGTCGCGTGGTCCCACGATGTGACGTTGGTCGGCTGGGCGTTCACGATCTCTGCTCTTGTCCAGGCGGCGCTGATCCTGCCGGCTGGGCGGATCGTCGATCGGGCCGGCCGTCGTCCCGCGATGATCGCCGGCACCGGGATCGCTGCCGCCGCGATCACGGGGTTGGTGGTCATCGACAGTTACGCCTGGCTCGTCGTACTGCTCAGCCTGTACGCCGCCGGGTCGGCGCTGCTGAATGCCGCACCGGCTGCGCTGATCGGTGATGTCGTGGCCGGCCGGGCCGGGAGCGGCGTCGCTGTCTTCTCGATGTGCACCGACATCGGCGCTGTCGTCGGACCGGTCGTGGTCGGACTCATCGCCGAGCGCGCGAGTATCGCGGCCGCCTTCGGCAGCGGCGCCGTACTGCTGATCGGCGCCTTCGTGGCGTCGTTGACGTTGGCAAGAATCCGCCCATCACGAGGGAGTGAACGATGAATCGGCACGAGCAGGGCAAGGCCATGTTCCAGCAGGTCTTCGGCCGCGAGCCACGCCCGGGCAACTACCCGGACTTCCTGGACATCACCGTCGACCACCTGTTCGGCGAGATCTGGACCCGCCCGCACCTGAGCGTCGAGGAGCGCGAACTGGTCGCGCTGACCGCGGTCACGCTGGCACGTACCGACTGGGAGTTGCGCGGTCACATCGGCGCCGCGCTGCATATGGGGATGTCACGCGAGAAGGTTGTCGAGGTCATCATTCAGCTCGCCTACTACGGCGGTTGGCCGGTCGCCAACAACGGACTGCGGGTCGCCCAAGAGGTCTTCGCCGAACTGGATGCCGAACATGACGACTGAACCGGCGCCACTCGACCCGGCGGAGAAGGTCGACCTGTGGCGGCAGCGGTACTTCGAAGCGCAGGCTGCGGCCGAGGAATTCATCCTGGGGGAGCACGGCGAGGAAGGCCTGACCGGCTGGATCGACGCGAACTCGCGCATCACGGCGCAGCTACTGCAGGCGCAACGGCCGGCGGGGGAGTCCGCCACCGATCACTTTATGGGCCGGCTGCAACGACAATTGTTGCTGTACGACTCGGCCGTGACGAGCGAGCCAGAGCCGACCGGAACGGTTCTGCGCAACGCCGACTGCGGGATCCTGCGGTATCGCAAACGCGCTGCGCGGGCGGGCGTCGTATTGACGTTCTCTTCGCCATGTCCTTATTGCCAGGAACTCAACACCGCCATCGCCGACCGCTATGTAGAACCCGAAGTGACGGTGTCCTGCGAGCAGTCGGGCGACGGGTGCACTTGGCGTGCGGAGTCTTCAGGCCCCGCAGCGGGGGCGGTCGGCTGATTGTGCAAGCGGTAGCAGCGCTCGGTCTCGAGCCTCAAGCGTCATGCCGAGCTGGCGACCGACGGCGACACACATGTCGTACGCCGCGGTCTGCGTGAGATCGGGGTGATCGCCTTGGGTGAAGCATGCGGAGGCGACGTTCTTGTTCTTCAGCCGGAGGTACCACGGGAACAACGACCCGAGGGCAGGCTCAGTCAGCATCGTTCGCGAATGCACGATCGTGCCCACGAGGAGATCGCCGAAAGGGCGGTGGCTGGCATTCATGAAGCTCTTCAAGCGCTCCTGGAAGATCTTCAGGATCGCAGGCACATTCCCTGCATACACAGGCATTGCGAGCAGCATCGCCTGGGCGCCATCGGCCATCGCGACCACCCGCTCGAAATCGTCCTCGATCGTGCACCGCCCGACCGCAGGGTCAAGACACGTGTCCTCGCCCTCACACATCTGGATGCGATGATCGATTAGCCGAATCCGCTGCACCTCCGCGTTGCCGACCTCTCTGACAACCCCATTGATCGCTGCCTCGAGCAGTGCATCCGTCATCGACGGCAAGCGTTTTTGCGTGCAGGACAACGCAATAATCTTCATCCGAAGACCTCCCCTGTCGCGTCAACCTACCCACAAAAAGCCACCGCCGAAACGGTTTGTGGCGAGTCAGTTGGGGCGGGGTTGGTGGTGCAGGCGGAGAGTGGAGACGCGCCCGGATTCGAGCCCGAGAACCCAGACAACCGAGGGCGGGCAGTGCTCAGGATCGTCGGGTGGGTTGATCAAATTGGCTTCCCAGACGACGTGGTTGCGGCTGGCAACAACCGAGGTGAGCTCGTGCCGGACGCCCGCGGTGAGGTCACGGTCCATGGCGGCGATCATGTCGTGATAGCCGACGGTGTGGCGGCCGGTCGGCCAGAACGTCTCGACGGTGGGTAGCCAGAAGGCGCCCAGGACGGAGCCCATCTCACCGGAGTACGGCGCCTTCAGGATGTCGAGCGCTTCCTGACGGCGCCGGGCGGTCAGGTCGGCGATGTCGTCGTGGGGCTGGGTGGCGGTGGCCAGGAGCGCTTCGGAGAGTTTGGTGCGCGCCTGGCTCAGGCGGCTACGGATGGTCCCGACCGGTACGCCGCAAAGTTTCGCGATCGTCTCGTAGGTCGTGGCCTCGGTGAAGTACCGCAGCATGACGGGCAGTTGCAGGGTGGGGGAGAGCTGGCCGATGGCGGTCCAGATCCAGTCGCGGCTGGCATGCGCATCGATGACCTGGGCCGGGTCGGCCTCCGTCGACGGGGGAGCGAAGACGCCGGGGTCGTCGACCGGGATCGCGGACCGGCCGCGTAGTTGCATCCGGCAAATATTGCGGACCAGCATCCGCAGCCAGGGACCGATCGCCTCGGGATCGCGGACCGTCCCGATCTGGCGCAGGGCTGTCAGACACGCCTCCTGGACAGCGTCCTCAGCCGCCGGCCGGTGCCCGTGGAAGGCCAGCGCAACCGCACGCATCGGCGCCTGATGCCGGGTCAGCAGCAGGCCGAGCGCCTCGACCTCGCCGCGCTGGGCAGCCCGCACCAGCTCCGCATCGGTCGCCTGGTCAGGCGCCGATTCGAGCAGGAGAGGGCTTACCACCCCTCCAAATTACCGGTTGGCAAAAATATCCGGTAGCAGAATCGAACTCTGCGACGGCCTGCTGCATCCTGCAGGCATGACATCTGACCTGAACCGTGCACAGCTGACCGCTCTGGCCGAACAAAGTGAGGCCGAGTTCATGTTTCAGTACGAGAGTGGCGCTCCGGCCGAGGCGGCGACCGCCCTGGGCATCAGCACCCACCGCCTCGGGGACGGCGTGGTCACCGTCATGCGCAACGACGTGACCGGCTACTGGAACAAGGCGCTCGGTTTCACCGCCATCACGGACAAATTGATCGGGCAGATCCTCGACATCTACCGCGCCGAGCAGGCGCCCATCGCTGCGCTGCAACTTGCCCCCGAGCTGCTCCCGGGAGACTGGGCCGAGATCGCCGCCAAGCACGGCCTGACCGAGGGCGGCAAGATCGTCAAGGTGATGGCGCCGATCGCGGACGTCCAGATCGAAGACGCCAAGACCGACCTACGCGTCGGGCCCGTCACGCCGGAAGACGCGGCCGAGTGGGGACGCCTGATCGTCAGCACCTTCGGGATGCCCCTGGGCGGCCTGGACGCGATGCTGGCCGCCAGCGTGACCCACCCCGGATTCCGCCCCTTCGCAGCCTGGGACGGCGATCAGCTGGTGGCCGGTGGCAACCTCTACCTCCACCAGTCGGCCGGCGTCGTCAACGCCGGCGCCACCCTCCCGACGTACCGGAATCGTGGCGCCCAGTCAGCCGTCATCGCCGCCCGCATCGCCGCCGCCCGCGACGCCGGCGTCGACTGGGTCATCGCCGAAGCCGGCCAGCCCGCCC
>NZ_SMKX01000299.1 GCF_004349055.1 Kribbella antibiotica | reverse complement strand
CAGCATCAGACGTGTATAAGAGACAGGCATGGGGGTGTGCGGAGTACGCCGCTGACCTCGGGGGTTCTGCGGGTGGGGCCGGCCGAGTTCGAGTTGCTGGACTAGCTTTCGGAGGGTTTTCGGTCGGTCGGCCTACTTTCGATGGGTGAGGCTGGCTGGGGTTTTCGCGATGCTGCTGGTGGTGCTGGTCGGGTGTACCGACACGCCGCCGCTCGACACGACTGCCGACGTACCGGGCCCGAGTGTCAGCGCGACACCCTCCGCGCCGGCCACTCCGAGCCTCACGCCGAAGCCCACACCGACTGCCCCGACCTCCCGACCCACGAGCAGCGTGGTGACGATGAGCATCCCGTCGATCGGCGTACGGAATCTCCGCGTGGTCGCCTACGAAGGAACCGCGGACGACCGGCCCGGTACGACGATCCAAGACCGCGGTGTCGCCGCGAGCCCGCGAGGGCCGGGCGGCGGTGTCGGGGCCGGCGAGGTCGGCAACTTCATCATCACCGGGCATCGCGTGTCGCACGGACGGCCGCTGGAACGCGTGCCTGACTTGGCGAACGGCACGCACATCCTGATCACCACAGGCGGGACCGTCTACGACTACGTGGTCTCGCAGACGATGACCATCTCATTCCGCAAGGCGGCCGAGAAGGCTGCGCAGAATGCCGCCGTACCGGGCCGTCCTGGGGTGACCGCAACCCAAGCCATGCTGACGATCTCGACCTGCGCCACCCCTGAAGACAATGCCGCAGGCAACTATTGGCGCGACGCCCTCGGCAACCCCGAACACCGCATCAACAAGATCGCCACCCTCGTTGCGACCCGTTCGGCCTGACCTACTTCCGGCCGAACTTCCACCACTTCGGCTTGTTGGCGCGGATCTCGTCATCCGTCAACGGCGGCGGCACCGGCGGCCGCGACTCCTCGGTGAGAAAGTCCCCGGACTCTGTGTCGTACGGCGTCACTCCGAGCCGGCGGCTGATCTCCATCACGATCGGGATCGACCGGTGCCCGTCGTTCAGATAGAAGGTGATGTCGCGAACCTGCACACCTTTGCCGATCGTCATCTCGACGTCGTACTCGTCACTGCGCAACGTCAGCCAGGACGGCTTGGTGACATCCAGCCCCGGCACGACCTCGCGGACGACCTCGATCACCTCAGCAGCCATCCCCACCGAAGGCGGCTCATACCCATCCGGCATGTCCTCGAGGCGCCGTACGCCCCCTGGTCCTCGCACCGCATACACAGCCCAGCTCATGCCCCCACCTTACGACCCGATTAAGAGCCTCAGGCGAGCAGTAACTTACCCGTGAGTAATGTCAATAGGTGCAATTAAGTGGGTTTGTGAGCTGGTTGAGGTTTAGGATCAGCCGCCGGTCTGGGGGCGGACTGGGGACTGGTATTTGGGGAGAGAAGAGAGACATGGCTGATCAGCCGGGGCCTGGAACTGAGCCCACGAAGGAGCCTGCGGGACCTGGGGTTGGGCACTTTTTGCCGGGCGGGGCGGGTGCTGGTG
>NZ_SMKX01000298.1 GCF_004349055.1 Kribbella antibiotica | reverse complement strand
GGGACAGACATCCCAGGAGCTAAGGGTGTCAAGCTGCGAGTGGTTCGGTGTGGTGTTGCCAGGCGGTTTCTTCGTTGTAGGGGGTGCTGGTTTTGAGGCAGCCGTGGAGGATGCCGACGAGGCGGTTGGCGAGTTGGCGCAGGGCGGGGTTGTGTTCGGCTCCGCGGGCTCGTTGTTTGTCGTAGTAGGCGCGGGCTCCGGGTGATGTGTTGAGTGCGGCGAAGGCTTGGCCCATGAGCGCGTCGATGAGCCGGTCGTTGTGCACGAACCGGGCCAGGGCGACTTTCTTCTTGCCCGAGGCGCGGGTGATCGGGGAGGTGGCGGCGTAGTTCTTGCGGGCTTTGGCGTTGGCGTAGCGGTGGGGGTCGTCGCCGAACTCTGCGAGCACCCGGGCGCCGTAGATCGTTCCCAGACCGGGCTGGGACAGCACGATCTCAACGTCCGGGTGCCGGCCAAAATTGGCCTCGACCTCCTTCTCGAGGGTTTTGATCTGCTCGTTGAGCACGACCAGGACCGCGACCAGCGCGCGGGTCGAGGCGGCGTAAGCGGCGGTCACCACGGCGGGTTGGCCGAGGTGGTCGGCGCGCAGCGCCGAGCGGATCTGCTCGGTTTTCTCGCCGATGCCGCGGCGGCGGGCGCGTTTGAGTGCCGCGCTGATCTGGACGGTGCTCAGCCCGGCCGCCGCGACCGGATCGGGGGCCTTGGCCAGCAGTTCCAGGGTGTCGGCAGCGTGCAAGTCGTCGAAGGCAACGAGCGCGGCCGGGAAGTACTCCCGCAGCGCGTGCCGCAACCGCTGACCGGTGCGGGTCCGTTCCCAGATCATCGTCTTGTGGATCCGGGTCACGACCTTGACCGCTTCGACCTGGGCGCTGTCACCGGCCACGGTGCGCAGCTGATGGGAATCGGTGCGGACCATGTCGGCCAGCACGTGCGCGTCGGCCGCGTCGCTCTTGGCGCCCGACACCACATACCGTTTGCGGTATTGCGAGGCCTGCAACGGGTTGACCGCGAACACCAGATAGCCCGCCGCGACCAGCGCTGCCACCCACGGACCCCGGTCGGTCTCGATCCCGACCACCACCTGCACCTCGTCAGGATCGGCATCACCGAACTGCTTAGCCACCAACGCATGCAGCCGGGCCATCCCGGCCACGCCCTCGGGCAGCCGCGCCGTGGCCAGCACCCGGCCCGCCGCGTCCATCACCTCCACATCGTGATGCGCTTCGGCCCAGTCATCACCCACGAAGAACTTCAACCTGCTTCTCCCCACACTCGAGGCCAGTAACCAGCAAGCCGGTCGGGAGAACCATCAGCGACCTAATAAATCAGTGCTCACGACCCCCTGCACAGCACGGTCGGGCACGACATCCCAGCAGCGATCTACTCTCCCGGTCACCAGCAGGGGCACGCTCTGTCCCCAAGACTCACAGGTCCAGGTAATAGAAGTGCTCACCCACCAGCGGCTTACCAGTCCGAGTCTGCCCGACGGGCGACCCGATAACTCTTATTAGGTAATTACTTGTTCA
>NZ_SMKX01000297.1 GCF_004349055.1 Kribbella antibiotica | reverse complement strand
CCCCGACACGACCGACTGCAGGTAGTCCCCGCCACCCCGCCCAGCAGTCGCCCGCGCGGCACCGCGGCGACGCCGTACGCGGAGGTCCTGCAGTTCTTCGTGTTCCCGCGCTCATAGCCGACACGACCGACTGCAGGTAGTCCGGTGATCCCGCCCGGCAATTGCTCGCGCGGCACCGCGGCGACGCCGTACGCGGAGGTCCTGCAGTCGCTCGTGCAGCTCTTGCCAGGTTCAACCTGGTGCGCGAGCGGAGTCGGGCGGTCGGCGGAGCTCAGGCTGGCGGCGTTCCCGGTCGGCACGAGTGACTGTAGGTACGCACCGGATCCGGGGACAGGCCGCCTGGGCCCGGAGCGCGGTGGGGATGCCGAGGCGACTACGTGCAGTTCTTCGGGTCGAGCCAGCGGGCGTCTTCGAACTCGGCGGGTACGTCGTCATTCCACGGATCGATCCCGCGGCGCTCCAGCTCCTCGAACCAGCGGTCGCGCTGCGACTCGGGCAGCCGCCGTCCGCACCACGGACAGAAGGTGATCTCGAGGAACGACGCACCGCCGTCGTGGATGATCAGCCCGTACTCCTGGAACTTCGGGCTGAAGGTCACCACCGCATCCCCGCATTCGAACGGGTCGTCGTGCAGATCGCAGGTCAGATTCACCTGGCGGTCCATCGTCTCGCAGCAGAAACTCGTCACCCGCCGAGTTTATTGCGGAGGACTTTGCCGGTTGCGTTGCGCGGGAACTCGTCGACGATGGCGATCTCGCATGGGGTTTGTAGCGCGCCAGTCAGTTCCTCCGAAGTCGCCGAACCACGCAGTACGACGTACGTGCCGAGCTGCCGGCCGTCATCCACATTCGGGCCGCCGACCCCAGCATGAGCAACTGCAGGTAGTCCCCGAATCCGGCCGCCGGCCCGGCCCGCAGGCGCGCGCCGAGCACGTCCTCCCGACTACCTACAGTTCTTCGTGCTCCGCGCGGTGCCGTGTGTCGGCTGAGCCCGTCGGCCGAATCCCACGCCAGTCGGCCGCGGCACGACCGACTGCAGGTAGATACCGGATCCGTATCTGGCGCCTGACCCGTGAGCGCGTGCCGGGGATGCGCCCCGACTACCTGCAGTTCCTCGTGCACCTGGCGCGAGTTGTCGCATTTCCTCGGTTCGGCGGGCCGGTCGCCTGCCGTCGGCGGCACGAAGAACTGCAGGTGGTGCTGGATCGGGGCGGGTCGGCTTGCTAGTGAGCGTGTGGTGCGGGCGGGTCGCCGACTACCTGCAGTTGTTCGGGTCGAGCCGGCGGGCGTTTTCGAAGTCGGCGGGTACGTCGTCGTTCGACGGATCGATCCCGCGGCGCTCCAGCTCCTCGAACCAGCGGTCGGGGAGCTCGCGCACCTGCGTGCTGACCTCCTCCGAAGTCGCCGAACCACGCAGTACGACGTACGCGACGAGCGCCCGGCCGTAATCCGCAATCGGTCCGCCGATCCCGGCATGAGCAACTGCAGGTAGTCGCCGAATCCGGCAGCCGGCCCGGCCCGCAGGCGCGCGCCGAGCATGTCCTCCCGATTACCTACAGTTCTTCGTGCTCCTCGCGCGGGAGAACCCCATTCGCTCGGGTCGGCTGGCCGGTCGTCTGCCGTCGGCGGCACGAAGCACTGCAGGTGGTGCTGGATCGGGGCCGGGCGGCTTGCCGGTGAG
>NZ_SMKX01000296.1 GCF_004349055.1 Kribbella antibiotica | reverse complement strand
TGACCCAACGCACGCCGTTCTCCGCTCTAAAGTTCCTGACTCTCGACAAGCCAGAAACCTAGACAGAGAACGGCGTGCACCCATTTCCGACCCGCGCAGAACCCACAGATGCGTCAGAAGAGCCCCATTTGGTGGGCCCGCCCATCGGGTTGTGGGTGGGCTAACCGCATGCAGTGGGCTCTCCCACAATCTGGTGGGCTCACCCATCAAATGAGCCGGGGTGCGGGGCGGTCGACTGTGGTGCCCCTTCGGGAAAAGGGGGTGCGGGCGGGTGGCTGTGCGGCGAGACTTCAGGAGTGAGCTGGTACGACGAGGGAGCGTTGTTCGCGGGGTTGGCTGCCGAGCAGTGGGCTGTCAGCTCGCGGACCGATGCGCGACTGGACGCAGCGTTCTATCGCGAACTCATCCGCTCGCAGGGTGGACGCGCGCTGGAGGTCGGGTGCGGGACCGGTCGATTGCTGTTGACCTTCCTGGCCGAGGGGCTGGAGGTCGAAGGGTGTGACATCTCCGCCGACATGCTGGCCTGGTGCCGCCGCGACGCCGGTGGACTGACACCGACCCTGTACGAACAGCCGATGCAGGAGCTCGCCGTACCGGGGAAGTTCCGCACGATCTACATCCCCTGCGGCAGCTTCGTACTGGTGATGGATCGGCAGGCCGCCCTCGAAACTCTCCGCCGCTGCCGCGAACACCTGGAGCCCGGCGGGATCCTCGCCTTCAACGTGTTCCCGGTGCCGATCAACTACACCGAACCACCCGCCGACGACTTCCCGACCCCCTGGCAAACCGGCGCCCCGATCGCCCTCCCCAACGGCAATCGCCTAGAGGTCTCCACCCGCTGGACCGCCCTCGACCGCACCGAACAAACCTGGCACGAACAACGCCGCTACCACCTGTACGACGACGCCGCCCTCCTGCACGCCGAAACCCGCACCGGCCAAGGGCGCTGGTACTTCCGCAACGAGCTCCTCTGGATGCTCCAACTAGCCGGCTTCGCCCCCGCGGACGTCAGCACCACCGGCAACCTCACCATCGTCGCCACCCGCTAGAAACTCAGTCAGCAGCGCCACAAACTCATGCGGCGCCTCCCGATGAACGCCATGCCCTACAGCGATTTCGCAGAAGCGCCCACCAGGTACCTGCCCAGCCATAGCCCGCATCTGCCCCTGTGGAAACGGACTCGTCGGCCCGCCGCCAATGACGAGGGTCGGCACCCGAATCTTCGCGAGCTCCTCGAACCACCCCTGGCCCGGTGCATTCACCTGGCCAACCAGCTCAACCCTGGCTCGCCAGTCATAACCCAGCGCCCCCTCCGGGCGCTCCGGCACCGGCCGCTGCTGCGCAAACGGCGGCGGCGACTCAACCAGCACCAACGCCCCGATGCGCTCCGGCCGCCTAGCGGCGTACAGATACGCCGCGACCGCCCCCATCGAATGCCCAACCACCACAGGCCTCACCAGCCCTTGGGCCTCGACGAACTCCCCCAAGTCCTCCGCCAACAACTCAAACGAATACTCGTCCGCCGGCCCCGTCACCCCATGCCCCCGCTGATCCGGCACCAGCACCCGCCATCGCTCCGCCAGCGCCGGCACCACGCCATCAAACGACGACCCGTCTGACGTCAATCCATGCAGCAAGACCATCCCCGGCCCACCCGGCCGTCCCCACTCCCGAAACGCAAGTCGCATCCCCCGATC
>NZ_SMKX01000295.1 GCF_004349055.1 Kribbella antibiotica | reverse complement strand
GGGTGGGGCGCGCGGGGCTTACGGCCCGGAGGTTGGGTTGGCGTTGGTTGCCCAGGGATCGGTGTAGTTGGGCACGTGCGCGAGTAGTCGGGCGCGGAAGGCCTCGCGTTTGGCTGCCAGTTGCGGGTTGGTCATGGCGCTGGCGGCGGGGCGCCCGTCTGGTTGTCCGTGCATCGGAGTGCTGCTGGTGTCGCTGTGGGTGGGGTTGGCCCAGCTGCGAGCAGCGGCCAGCACAGCCGGATCCGTCACAGGCAATGGATCCGCCCAGCTCGGCCGGGTCACGTTCACGATGCCGCCGGTGATCGACACCGCCCACTGATCCGCGTGAACAGCCCGGTGATGCGACGCACACAGCAACACCAGGTTCTGCATGCTGGTCGGACCACCATTCGCCCAATGAACGACGTGGTGCGCATGGCACATCCACGGCGGTGCTTTACACACCACGCAGCCCTTGTCGCGCTTGTCCAACGCGCGCCGAATGTACCTGTTCACGAAGCGTTGCTCAGTCCCGACGTCCAGGGGTTGCGAATCGCCACCCAAGACGATCGGGAGGATCGCGGCGTCACAGGCCAGCAGCCGTACCGCGGCGGCTGACAAGTTGTCGCCGAACACCAACTCACCCACCGCACCACCGGTCGCGTTCTTCAAGTCCTCGAAATCAATCGTGACCGTCACATGCGGCACACCCGGAAAGTCCGTGTTGCCCGCGGCAGCATGCAGGATCACACCCACGGCATCGGCCTGACGCTCGTCCAGCGACCGCGGGTCACGCTCACCATCGATCGTCTTGTGCGGCTTGGCAAGGGTGTGGATCTGGGTCTTGAACTGGACGCCCATCGCGCCGGGCAGGAACCCGTTGAACTTCACCCCGCCGGCGACCTCACGCAGCCGCAGCGACCTTTTCGCCTGCGCCTCTTCTTCGGAAGGTTCCGCGCCGTCGGTGTCGAGGCGTGCGAGGACATCGTTGCCGAACTTGGCGAGCCGACGAGGGTCCTGGTCCTTGGCGACGCCGACCATCTGGTTTTCGGTGAACTCGAGTGTCTCGACCGGAACAGTCGAGGGAACCTTCTCCAGCGTCTCGACGATCACCATTCCCTGCGCCGGCCGCACCGTCCACGGCCGGGCCGGGTCTGTCGGATCCGGCAACGCCTCGGCCACGAGCGGGTACTTACGCAAAGCAGCCATGAACGCGAGAGCCTTACGAACCTCCGCAGGGGCCTCCCGGTACCGCTCGGACAAGAAATCGACAGTGTCACGAGCACCGAGCTCGGCCGCAGCACCCATCTCGTCGAGCCGCCCGCCAGCTTGCAGGATGAAGGTGTCGAGTGCTGCTTTGACAGCGTGCGCAGTGTCCAGCGAGGTCACCAATTCGGCGACACTCAAGGACCACACTGGGGGCATCGTCAACATCTCCATACCCAAAAGCATAGCCACGCCCGCCGACACTTTTTGGCCGGAAAGCCCTTATCTGCAAGGTTTTCTGTGGGCTACTTTGTCAGCCCACACCAGCCCACACCAGCCCACACCAGCCCACACCAGCCCACACCAGCCCACACCAGCCCACACCAGCCCACACAGCCCACAGCCGCCAGGCGTGCTCGAAGGGTTCTGAGCCGCCCCGGCGTGTCCGGAGGCTTCGTTAGGTGTTAACCGGCCTCGGCGAGACGGGTTCGGTGAGTGTAGTGAGTCTGCTCGGCCTGGATTGGTGTCAGGTCTTGGATGGATCCGTGGGGCCG
>NZ_SMKX01000294.1 GCF_004349055.1 Kribbella antibiotica | reverse complement strand
GGCCGACACCCTCCGGCACCCCGCCGCCCGGTGCCGCCCGAGAGGGCCGTACGGCGCCCTCCGGCGACGCCGGTCGCGGTCCGGCGAGCGGTCGCGGATCGAGCGGTTCCGGATCGCGTGGCGCCGGGAGCGAACGCCGTACGGACAAGGCCGCGAAGAAGTCGGCCGGTGAGCGGGTCGGCGCGGCGCGGGAGCGGTTGGGGACGGCGGGACGAAAGTTCGGCCGGGCCTCGAAGGTCGGCGCGACCGGAGTCGCCGCGGCCTCCAAGAAGACGGCCAATGTCGGCGGGAACGTCGGCCGCTGGACAGGTCGGCGGATCAGCGGGCTGACCGGTGCGCAAGGCGCCCGCGAGTCGGGGCTGCAGCGGTTGATCGAGCTGGGCGCCGTCAACGCGGCCGGTGACACGGCGTTCGCGGTGTCACTCGCGGGGACGGTGTTCTTCACCGTCCCGAGCGACCAGGCGCGGGATCGCGTCGCACTGTTCCTGCTGCTGACGATGGCGCCGTTCGCGCTGATGGCTCCGCTGATCGGTCCGATCCTGGACCGGTTCCGCCACGGCCGTCGGTGGGCGATCGGCGCGACGCTCGGCGCGCGCGGGTTCCTCGTCTGGGGTCTGGCTGGCTCAATCACGGATAGCAGTTCGGTCTGGTTGTATCCGGCCGCGCTCGGTTGTCTCGTCGCTTCCAAGGCGTACGGCGTGACCCGAGCATCCGCCGTACCGAGGCTGCTCCCGAAGGAGATCACCCTCGTCACAGCCAACTCGCGCATCTCGCTCGCCGGGGTCGCGGGTGCGACCATCGGCGCCGGCATCGCGGGCGCGTTCGCGGCGATCGGTCCGCAGTGGTCGTTGCGCTGGGCCGCGCTGGTGTACCTGGTCGGTCTGATCCTCGCGATCCGGCTACCTTCCGCGGTCGACTCACCGGCCGGCGAGGAGGTCACCGGCGCGGCGGGTCGCGAGATGCGGCGGAAGGCGATCACCGAGGCCGTGTCGCGCGGTATCCGCTGCAACCTGGGACTGCGGTTCGTCTCCGGTTTCCTGACGATGTATCTAGCCTTCCTGCTCCGCGATCAGCCGCTCGCCGGGATCAACGGGACCGTCGCAGCCGGTGCGGTGGTCGCCGCGGCCGGCATCGGCAACAGCCTCGGCACCCTGGCCGGCTCGTTGCTCAGGGCCCGAAAACCGGAGTCCGTCGTACTGGTGGTTCTGCTCGCCGACGCGGTCATCGCCGTCCTGGTGGCGGTGTTCTACGGGTTCCCGATCCTGATCGCGCTCGGTCTGATCGCGGGGTCCTGCAGCTCACTCGGCAAGCTGTCGCTGGACGCGATGATCCAGCGCGACGTACCGGAGACCGTCCGTACGTCGGTCTTCGCGCGCTCGGAGACCGTTCTGCAACTGTCCTGGGTGATCGGCGGCGGCTTCGGCATCGTGTTGCCGCTCATCCCCCGGCTCGGATTCGGCTTCCTCGCCGCGGTTCTGCTGGTCGTGGTCTTCCTGGTCCTGCGGATGAAACCGTCCGGTGTCCCCGGTGTCGGCGGCCGCTCCCCCAAGCCCGCCGGCCCGCGGTCCCCCAAACCACCGGACACCGGTACGACGCGGACCATCCTCACCACGAGCATCGCCGAACAACGCGCCCACCGGTCCGGGCACCCCGACGAACCCGTCAACGAGCCCACCATCGAAGTACCGACCACCGGGAAGCCCGCAGTCGGCCAGTGGTGGAGCGGCCAGCCCGACGACGACACCCTCGACGAGCCGGCGCCAGGCTCCGAAGACCCCACCGTCGAAAACCACCGCCGCCCGCACAACCTGTCTCTT
>NZ_SMKX01000293.1 GCF_004349055.1 Kribbella antibiotica | reverse complement strand
TGGCCAGACCCACCGCCACCGCCTCAACCGAGGCGGCGACCGGCAAGCCAACAAAGCGCTCTACGTGATCGTCATCAGCCGACTCCGCCACGATCCACGCACCCAGGCCTACGCAGCGAAACGCACCACCGAAGGCCTGTCAAAGAAAGACATCATCCGCTGCCTCAAACGCCTCATCGCCCGCGAGATCTACTACCTCCTACGCCAACCAAACCCCAAGCCAACCGCTGCTTGACATCCATAGGAGCATCCAACTGCGTCAAGTGGCACTCAGCGGAGTGCCGCTGAGCGTGCGATCGCCCGCGCTCCTCGACTTGATGAGTGGGGGCGGTCCGCTATTCCTCGAGCCAGGCGCGGACGGAGTCGTTGTGCTCGCCCAGCCGCGGCGGCGCGATGTTGGTTTCGCGGGCGCCGGCATAGGGCTGGTTGTCGAAGCGCAGCGGCGGGCCAGGGAGCTGGATGTTGCCGAGGGTCGGGTGGTCGACGTCGATCAGCAGGCCCTGCGACAGCGTCTGCTCCCACTCGTAGACCTGCTGGATGTCGCGCACCTTGCCGGCCGGAATCCCCTGCTCAGCAAGCGTTTCCAGCCACTTGTCCGCCGATGCGGCCGCGAACGCCGTCTCGATCACCGCGATCAGCTCGGCACGATTCCCCACCCGCTCCGCATTCGTCGCGAACCGCGGATCCGCCGGATCCAGCCCGACGATCGGCGCGAACATCCGCCACTGCCCCTCGCTGCCGACCGCCACCTGCACCTTGTCGTCGGCCGTCGCGAACATCCCGTACGGCGCGATCTGCGCATGGTGATTGCCGATCCGCCCCGGCACCTCTCCGGCGACCGTCCATTTTGTCCCGTGGAACGCGTGCACTCCGACCATCGCGGCGAGCAGACTCGTCCGCACCACGCGGCCCTTCCCGGTCACCGACCGCTCGTGCAACGCGGCCAGCGCGCCATAAGCGCCGTACATGCCGGCCAGCAGGTCAGCGATCGGCACACCGACCTTCGTCGGCTCGGCTTCGCCGGTGACGCTCATCAGGCCGCCCTCGCCCTGCGCGATCTGGTCGTACCCAGCCCGGCCACCCTCGGGCCCGTCATGCCCGAACCCGGTGATCGACACCACGATCAGCCCCGGGTTCAGCTCATGCAGCCGCTCAACCGAGAACCCGAGCCGATCCAGCACACCGGACCGGAAGTTCTCCAGCAGGATGTCGGCCTTCTGCACCAGCTTGGTCAGGAACGCCTTGCCCTCGTCGGACTTGAGGTCAGCAGTCACCGACTCCTTGTTCCGATTCGCGGACAGGAAGTACGTCGACTCACCCTCGACGAACGGCGGCCCCCACCCCCGGCTGTCGTCGCCACCCACCGGCGTCTCGACCTTGATCACCCGCGCCCCAAGGTCCCCCAGCATCATGCCCGCATGCGGCCCGGCCAACGCCCGAGTCAGGTCCACCACAACAACATCCGAGAGCAGCTGCATGCCCGCGAGCCTAAGCGCACAACAAGCCTCACCGCGCGAAATGAGACTGACCCCTCAGCCGCAGCGCCGCAGCCCCACCCGCAACTCATGGGTTCCCCCATGCGCTTGTGGGTTCTGGACCCGCATGGCGGTTTCTAGGGGTGGTTGCAACACCGTGCTGGGTTTCTAGGTGGTGAGTAGATCACGCAGGCGTTCGGCTGGGGTGTCCCAGTCGAGGGTTTTGCGTGGTCGGGCGTTGAGTTCTTGGGCGACGTGTTCGAGGTCTTCGGGGCCGTGGATGGACAGGTCGGTGCCTTTGGGGAAGTACTGGCGCAGGAGCCCGTTGGTGTTCTCGTTGGTGCCGC
>NZ_SMKX01000292.1 GCF_004349055.1 Kribbella antibiotica | reverse complement strand
GTACGGCGGGTGGTCGTGCTGCGGCGGGACTACCTGCAGTCGGTCGTGCTGGCGGGCGGGGGAGGTTAGTCGGCCGTAGGCGGAGCGCAGGCGGCTACTAGGGCTCGGCGGGCGGCGGTTGAGAGCCTGACGAGGGTACGGCGACGGAGGTCGGCGTCGATGGTGGTGATCGCGGCGCCGTCGTCCTCCAGCGCGGCATCGGCAATCGCGAGCAGCCGACGGGCCGTGGCGGCGGACTTGACGGCGCGGGACGGATAGCCGGGGGCGAGGTCATCACCACGTCCGGAACCGATGCGGCGGATGTCGATCAGCGCATCGGCGACTTCGGGCTTCCACTTGGCGACATCGAGGGCGGCCAAGGAATCAGCGGCTTCGATCATCGCGAGTCGCAGCGCTCGGTCGGCTTCGCCGAAATCGGCGGGTTGGGGGCTGGCGGCCGGCAACGCGGTCCATTGGACGGCAGGACCGACGTACGCGGGGACTAGCCCCAGTTCAGGCCCGGTGAAGAGGACGGCCTCGCCGGACTCCAGCGCTACCTCGTTGAACGACGGCGGACCGGCCAAACCGATCGGGTCGCCGGGGACGGGTAGCGCGAGATGCGCTTGCTTGGCGCCGGCGGCGCGCAGCAGATTGAGGGCAACGGGCAGGGTCGCGGGGGAGGGATGCCCGGGCAGGCCGGCGACGTGGTGGCCGACGTCCTCACCGAGGATTTTCTGCGCGGCAGTGTCGGGATCGCAGGCGCCGGTGAGCATTGCGTTCGTCCACACGGTGAACCGGACCGAGGCGGAGGTGGTCAGCACGCATGCAAGTGTCTCACCCGGCGTACGGCGGCCGCTGGGCACCACGTAGGTTTGCCCGCATGACTGCTGTGGTGGAGCTGGCAGATGTCTCGGTCGTGCGCGGCGGGGCTCGGCTGCTGGACGGTGTCGACTGGTCGGTCGACGAGGCCGATCGTTGGGTTGTGATCGGGCCGAACGGTGCCGGAAAGACCACGCTGCTGCAGATCCTGGCCGCGCAGATCCACCCGTCCTCGGGTGTGGTCGGTCTGCTCGGTGAGGTACTCGGCGCGATCGACGTCTTCGAGTTGCGCCCGCGGATCGGTCTCACCAGCGCGGCTCTGGCCGACCGCTTGCCGAAGAGCGAGCGAGTGTCCGATGTCGTCGTCTCTGCCTCGTACGCCGTCCTCGGGCGCTGGCGCGAGGAGTACGACGAAATGGACCACCAGCGCGCGAAGGAGTTGCTGACCGAGCTCGGTATCGCGCACCTCAGCGACCGTACGTTCGGCACGCTGTCCGAGGGCGAGCGCAAGCGCGTCCAGATCGCCCGCGCCCTGATGACCGATCCCGAGCTGATGTTGATGGACGAGCCCGCCGCCGGCCTCGACCTGACCGGTCGCGAAGGGCTGGTTCGTTCGCTCAGCTCGATCGCGACCGCCGTCGGCGCTCCCGCGATGATTCTCGTGACCCACCACGTCGAGGAGATTCCGCCCGGCTTCACCCATGCCCTCCTCCTCAAGCAGGGCAAGGTCGTCGCCGCAGGTCCCATCGGCCAGGCCCTCACCGCCGAAAACCTCAGCAACACCTTCGACATCGCCCTCTCCCTCACCCACGAAGACGGCCGGTACGCCGCCCGCGCCCTCTAACCCCAGCCCGCTCGCATTTGGTGGGCCCGCCCATGCGGTTGTGGGTGGGCTAGCCGTATAGGCGGTTTCTAGGGGTGGTTGCAACACCGTGGTGGTTTCTAGGTGGTGAGTAGATCACGCAGGCGTTCGGCTGGGGTGTCCCAGTCGAGTGTTTTGCGTGGTCGGGCGTTGAGTTCTTGGGCGACGT
>NZ_SMKX01000291.1 GCF_004349055.1 Kribbella antibiotica | reverse complement strand
GAGACAGGTGTGGAGTTGGGGCGGACGGGGTTGCGGGTCAGCAAGTTGGGTTTGGGGCTTGCGTCCGTTGGGGGGATGTTTTCGGCGGTGCCAGAGGCGCAGGCGATTGCGACGATCGATCGGGCGTGGGAGCTCGGGGTGCGGTTGTTCGATACGGCTCCGGTGTATGGCTATGGGCTGTCCGAGCAGCGCGCCGGGTTGGCGCTCCGCGGCCGGCCACGGAACCACTTCGTCCTCACGACCAAGGTCGGCCGGCTGATCGAGCCGGGCGGGCAGGACCTCCAGCCGATCTGGGCCGAGCCGCCCGCCGGGATTGGACCACGGCTCGACTACTCGTACGGTGCGGTGATCCGCTCGTTCGAGGCGAGTCTCGACCGGATGGGCATCGACCGGATCGATGTACTGCACATCCACGACCCGGACCTCGATTTCGCGACCGCCTCCACCGAAACTCTCCGAGCGCTCAAGGAACTACGTGGGCGCGGCGCGATCCGAGCGATCTCGCTCGGTGTCAACCATGCCGATGTCGCCGCTCGCTTCCTCCGCGAGACCGGGACCGACGGCCCCGACTGCATCCTGCTGGCCGGCCGCTACACCCTGCTCGACCAGTCCGCGACCGACGAACTCCTCCCGCTCTGCTCGAAACTCGGCGTCGCCGTACTCGCGGCTGGAGTCTTCCAAGGCGGAGTCCTCGCCGACACCGCAGACGGCGCTCCGCACGGCTACGCGCGGGTTCCGGCCGAGCTGCTCGCGCGGATCGACCGACTCCGCGAGTTGTGCCGCCGGTACGACGTACCGGTGCTTGCTGCTGCGGTTCAGTACCCCCTGCGGCATCCCGTCGTACCGGCTGTGGTTGTCGGGGCGCGCAGCCCGCGGGAGATCAGCGAGGTGGCCGATTTGCTGGAACACGCCATCCCCGAAGCGTTCTGGTCAGAGCTGGTCAACTACTAAAGTCGGCGGCATGCGGTTCATGCTGCTCCACAAGACCAATGACTCACTCGAAGCGGGTAACCCGCCGTCCGCCGAGATTCTCGAGCGCGCCGACGCGGTCCTCGAGGAGATGCGGCAGGCAGGCGTCCTGCTGGTCGCCGAGGGCCTGATGCCGAGCTCCCACGCCGCTCGCATCTCGGTCGCCGAGCCCGGACCGGCGCGCGTCATCGACGGCCCGTTCGCCGAGACCAAGGAGCTCGTCGCGGGTCTCTCGATCATCCGCGTCGACTCCAAGGAGGACGCGGTCCGCTGGGCCCTCCGCTTCGCCGAGGCCGACCCCTACACCGAGATCGACATCCTCGAGATCGCGGGTTAAAGCGTCAGGTGCAGGATCGGGTGTGGCTTGTTCGTCGAGTCCCGCTCACTCCGCCCGACGACCTTGAACCCATGGAACCGGGCAGCCTGGGGTTCTGCTCATTCACGTCGACCGCCGTCGCCGCAAACTCCTTGCAGGCATGGTCAAGCAGCAGCGTCCCCCGCCGTGCCCGCGATACGCCGGACATCTCCACGTTCCCTTCGCCACACGCCAGGTGCTCGAGCTCCCCGAACGCACCCCGCACCAACGGCCGGAAGACCGCGATATCCGCCTCGGTCACGAAGTCATGCGCCGCCCGAACCGACGCCTTCCAAAGCTCAGTCGCCCGCCCGACCTCCGGACCACCCCAATCTCCGTTCGCCCAAAGCCGGCGCCGAGCGCACCTAGGCCGAGACCGCGCAAGACCGACCCCAGGGCCATCACATTTCCCCGCCACGCCCGCCTGCCCCGCGTGGCTGACCGCGCGGCGGCCAATTGCGATGGCCTGGCGGACTGCCATCACCCACCAACCTCGCCCGCGCCGACACGCCCCCGCCTGACAACCCCTCGCGATGCCGTCCGCAGAGCACTTACTGGGTGGTGCAC
>NZ_SMKX01000290.1 GCF_004349055.1 Kribbella antibiotica | reverse complement strand
TGCCCCGCCGGCCCACCCTCGGCCCAGCCGCCGCAGCCCTCTGCGCCCTCCTAGCGCTAACCGCCTGCCAAGGCTCCCCCGAAGCCGGCCGCCCAAACACGGCCCCACCGTCGACGACAACCTCTCCGACCCCGACGGGCCCGTCCACACCTACTTGGACAGCAGAAGAGCAGGCCGCGATCACCGCGGCTGAGCAGCGTTATCGGGCAGCCAGAGCCGCCATCGACAAGGCGTTGAACGATCCGACAAAGCCAAGTAGAAAACCGCTCGAGGCTGCGGGCCTGGCTGGCACGTGGGTCACCGCGGCGATCGACGACGCCCGCTCCCTGCGGACGAACGGCTGGTATCGCGCCGGAGGAGTAGAGGTTCGCTCGGTGAAACCTGAGATGGTCGACCTGGACGCACCACAGCCCGAGGTAACACTCGCAACCTGCGTCGACTCCTCAGCAACGACCCTTCACTTCCAGAAGGATCGGAAGGTCGTCCCGGTCGGTCCTGGCACAAGTCGGCGAAACTCCTTCACCGCCAAGGTCGTCTACGCGCCGCGAGTCGGTACCACTGCCAAGGCCTGGCTTGTTGTCGAGGAGAAAGCGATCGGAAAATGCTGAAACGTCTCGGCGTCGCCCTCACTGTGGTGCTGATCGCGATGGGTTCAGCGGTGCCGAGTTTTGCCGGTCCGGTCATTCCGCCGAAGCCAGGTCCGGGCTACACACTCGTCTGCTTGAAGACCGAACCTGTGTGCAACTGGATCCTCAGCTCGTATACCGACGGGGACGGCGACGACGGGTCAGAAGGAACGCCGCCGACCAAAGGCAAGCAGGTCAAGCAGACCTGTCAGTTCAAGGGCGCCGCTCAGGCCTGTTCAGATCCAGATCTAGGCAACTGGTCGAACAGCCACCAGTGCTATATGCGGCGCGAGGACCCGCAACCCCCGTTCAGCGATCCACGATGGCAGGGCCATACCGACGGCATCGTTTGGGCATGTCTTCGGGAACAGGGGTACGACGATGGACGGCACATCGTGACCGAGTGGGTGTGGTTGCCGGGTGCGCCGGACACGGAGGTAATCGACCCGCTGACGTTAGTCAATCAGGCGATCGCGTCGATGCAGCTTGCACCGCCGTTGGTGAAGTCCGCGCCTGGGGTTGGCCAAGTGGGCCTGGTGAACATGCCAGTTTGGATGTGGGTTACCAAATCCGAGAACACCTGGGGACCAATCAAACGATCCGCCACCGTGCCCGGTCTGACCGTGAACGTGACCGCGCAGGTCACATCGATCGACTGGACCATGGGCGACGGCAAGACAGTCCGCTGCAAGACCGCCGGCACGCCGTACGCGAAGTCCATGGGCATCAAAGACTCCCCCGACTGCGGCCACCGCTACACGAAAACCTCCAGCAAGCTCAAAGACTGCAAGTACCCCGTCACTGCAACTGCTCAGTGGGAAATCACCTGGCAGAGCACGCTCAACGACAGCGGCGAGATCAACCAGACCCAAGCAGCCGCAACCCAACTGCGTATCGGCGAGGCCGTGCCGGTGCTGGTCGACCCCGAGGACAGCAACGTGAAGGTTCCTGAGAAGGCCGGGTGCGGTGCCTGACCGGAGCCCGGCAGGGCGGGCAATCGGCAGATGAGTACGACCGAGCTGAAGGCCGGCTCCGGGTCCACCTGCTGCACACCTACGAGCGCCGTACGGACCCTGGTGGGCAGCCGGCCTGACTTCGGTCATTTGGATTAGTGCCTGAGGCGAACATGGCCGAACCGCACGCCAGGCCCTAGCCCCGGCCCGACCGCGGATCGCCAGCACTGACCAAGCTTGTTCTCCGGATCGTCCGGCACGCTGAGCCGAGCACCGGCCGACTGCCCGGAGCCAGCTTGATCAGTGGCGCAGATCCGGCGTACCGACCAACGGGTAGTGCCCCGCAGAATTCCGTCACCGAAGGCGTCAGCACGCGGCGCGACTCACCGCTGGACGAACCACTACCCGTCCGGCGGTACACCACCCGGCGCTACCGGACGCCCAGGCCATCACAATCGACCAGCACC
>NZ_SMKX01000028.1 GCF_004349055.1 Kribbella antibiotica | reverse complement strand
CGTGATTCCCCCGCTGTACTGCGTTCCCCCCACCTGGCGGTAGTGCGTTTCCCCCCGCTGGTGTTGCGATCCCCGTGTGTACTGCGATCCCCCGTGGATCCCCCCGCTTGTTCCCCGTGCCCACTGCATCCTCGGCAACTCAGGGGTGGCCTCGGATGCGGGCCCGCTCCCCCGAGCGGGCTTGTCGCGGCGAGTCGGCACCGGTTGTCGATCACCGCCCCTGAACGGGATCGGCAGTCGGTGCTGTGGCCTCCCCCCGAAGCCCTCGCTGCATGGTGAACGAGCCATCGCGGCGAAGGTGACGGGTCACGGACGACGAAGTTGAGATCTTGTCGCTTCCCAGCCCTCAAGGCCCGGATCCAGTTGCGCTATGTCAGCAGCCGATCGCATTCGGTGCCATCCGGGGCCGACGGCGAGTGCATGCCGGCGAGGCTTCAGCGCCTCGAGCTCCGCGAGTGTGGTGTCGAAAATCGGCGCCGCATCCTGAACCCAGGAAGCGATCGGAAGGTTCACCCCGATCGCAGCCAGTGAACCGTCGGTCGCCGGCGTCACGGCGAGATCCGCCGAGCCGAGTGCGCGAAACAGCTTGCCGATCAGCAGCCCCGGAAGGTCCGGTACGTCGAAGCTGACCGCCACAACCGCGGCTGCAGGGCCGGCGAGCTCGATCGCCCGCAGCACGGCGTTGTCCCCCGGCACCGCATAGACCGGCGTACCAGGCCAGGTCAGGTCCCGAATCGCGGCCACCGCAGAGTCATCGTCCGGAAGGTCAGTGGCTACCGCGACTGCTACGTCTACCTGAGCCAGGTCGGCCAGGAGTTCGTAGGTGTCTTCGGTGAGGGCGTGGTGCCAAGCGGCGGGAGTGCGGCCTGGCGGGGCCCAGGTGGGGGTGGCGGGGACGACCAGGACAACCACGCGGCGGTCACTGGAGGAGGTGGAGCGGCTGGTCGCCATGGTCGTAGAGCGTAGCGGTCACACTTTGGGGGCCAGCAGTCCGCGTTGCAGGGCGGTCATGATGGCTTGGGCTCGGTTGGAGACTTCGAGCTTCTCGTACAGGCGCGCTACGTAGGTCTTGGCGGTAGAGATGCTGACCGAAAGAGCCACCGCGATGTCGCGCACTGAGAGGCCCTGGCCGAGCAGGTCGAGGACTTGGGCTTCGCGGGGGCTTAGGAGTGTCTGCGTGGTGGAGTGGTCGCGGCGGGACATTGCTGGGCCGAGGCCGGTCGCGGTGAAAGAGGTGGGAGCCACAGCGGCGTGGCGGATCGCGGCGAGGATCTCATCGGTCGGTGCGCTCTTCGCGACGAAGGCGGAGACGCCTGACTCAAGTGCCGAGAACAGGAGGTCGTCCTGACCTTCTGGAGCGAGCAGGACAATGCCAAGCTCGGCGTACTGGTGCCGGAGGTCGCGGGCAACCCGCAGTCCGGCAAGGTCGGGTGGTGAGACGTCGAGGACGACGACGTTGGGGCGCTCGGACAGGACCATTCCGAACACCTCTGCGCGCCGGCCGCTGTCTCCAATGACCTCCAGGTCCGGCTCGGTGCCCACGAGGCCGATCAGGCCGTAGCGGACCAGTGTGTGACCGTCGATAACGACGACCTTGACCAACTCGTTCATGGTTCCCCCCGCCGACCAAACTACGCAGCGTGATGCCGTAGCGATAGAGGCCGGAGCACGCGGTGTGACTCGACACGACACCATCAGCCGGCGCGCCACCAACCGAGGACGGTCACCGCACGGCGGCCTGCATCCGGATGGGCCGGGTCTGCATCGACCAGACCGATCCGTGCCTGCAGTGCGGGCTTGCCACTCGCGGCACACAGCAGGGCGCCCGGACAGATGTACGCCGTCAGCTGGACGCCGAAGGTGAAGCCCGGAGAATCATCCGGCCGAGCAATCGCCACTCCCGACAACCTTCCCGTCGCAGCGAGGTGCAGTGCACGAACCACAACACCACCTGACACCGTCGGCGGTATACCCGGAGCAATCGACAAATCGAGAACACCTTTCGGCACATCGACCGTGCCCTGCACGAAAAGGCGCCCAGAGGCTTCGATTACGGCACAAGCGCTTGTATTACTGGGATACGGCCCCGCAGTGACGCACCCGTCTGCCGCGCGCAACGCCGGTGCGGTGTAGCGGAGCTCCAACCGCACCGCATCGATGTCCTCGGTGTCGTCCTTCGCTGCCAGCCGCGTTGTCAGCGACACACTCGCGCTGTCGAAGCTCCCGTCGTACACGGCCTGAGCCAGTGCACCTGTTCGCTCCGGGTCGAGTGGAACACTCTCAGTCCGGTACGCCGTTCCGCCCGGACCGCCAGTGATTGTCGCGGCGATCGGTGCACCGGCGCCGACATCGACGGACAGGTCCAGCCGATCCGTCGTACCGGGGTCGCTGTGGCGGTGGGAGATCTTCAGCGCGGCCGACTCCAGCACCGAGCCCGGTGGAATCGCACTGCCCTGGTTGTAGCCACCCAGCGTGAGTGGAGCGCTGTCACCGGCCACACTGCTCTTCCAGCTAGCCGCAACCCCGTCGACCGTAGACAGCCGCGCAGGAGTCGCACTCAAGCCGAACTTGCTCAGCAGCGACACCGTGGTCGGCCGACGCTCCTGAGCGGTGACCTCCGCAGCCCCACTGGTCAGCCCCTGTACGGCGATCGGCGGCTGACTCGCGGAGTAGGTGCCACACAGTTCCGCTTTGCCGCCCTTGATCACCAGGCGGCTGTCACCGCCGAACACGAACCGGACGCCGTCGGCCGCACCATCCAGCGGACTCGCGCACGCACCTGGGAACGTCGTACCGGTCCGTGTGCCGCCAACCAAAGTGCCGCTGTCGATCGTCCAGGCGTGTGAGCCGCCGTCCAGCAACGGGTTCTCACTGTTGTGGAAGTCGAAGTAGTACGTGCCGGGCTTGAACCACCAGGTGCTGCCCCGGCAAGGACTGTCGCTCCGCATGAGCTCGGACAGCCCGACAGCGTCGTCGTAGTAGCCGGGCAGGAAGGTGACAACCGCATTGGGCGCGCTGCAGCCAGGCAGGGACTGATGCGGAGGCGCCGTCGTGATCGTCGGGTACTCCGGATCACGAGCGCCGCTGTTCAGGGTCAGCAAGCCACTCGGATCGAACTTTCCGGCCACAGACAGCGGCGAGTTGGAGACGACATTGCCATGGACCTGCAGCGTGGAGTCTGCGGGCTGGTCGACCACCACACCGCTCTCCCCCGGGATCTGCCCGAGCGCCAGCACCGCGTTGGCCGGCCGATTACAACAGTTGATCACCACCTGCTTCGGGTCCGGCCGGCACGTCACCGCTGCTGAGTCCAGTCCGTTGAACAGCACCAGCGACAACGAGTCGGACAGCCCGAAGCACTTCTGTCCGGACTCTCCGTTGTAGGAGCTGTTGCGCAGGTTGTTGATCGCCGCCTCCATGGCTCCGTCAGCGGCGTACGACGCGACAGTCTGGTCGCGGAGGCTCTTCGACACCCGCTGTGCGGTGTCAGCGCGAGACAACAGTGCAGACAGCGCGGTGGCGATCACCGTGATCACCACCAGGACCAGCAGCAACGAGGACCCGCGCTCGTCCCGCCGTCTCACGACTGTCTCCGCAGTCCACTCAGCACGACCGGGTACTCACCCGCGGCCGGCTTCGACAGCACGAAGCGCAGCGTGACGCCGAGCGGGACGGAGGTCGACGTACAGACGGTTGAGCAGCTCACCGTCAGGCTGCCCGGCTTGATGTTCGCTGCTACTCGAACATCAGACGCGGGCGCCGTGCCGGGGCCAACGCAGCTCGCCCGGTGCAGTTCACCTCCCTGAAGGTAGTACGCAACCACCGCGGTACGCCGAACAGCCGGAATGACCGAGGTGTCCCAGTGATCTGACAGCAGCCGGACGGCTGCATCGGGCAGCGGCCCGCAGGTGACTCCGCCTGCAGTAAAAGGCGCGGCTAGTTGCACCGACTGTTTGAACGGCTGCGCGCCGCCCACCCCGACTGTGCCGTAGTCGCGCAGCCCCACCGCCGCGACATCACGTGCGAAGTACGTCGCTCCCAACTGCTCGTCCTGAGCCATATCCATCCGGTCGGAGGTCGCACTGATCTGCCGGAGCGCTGTGGTCACCAGGTCCGCGAGAGCCAGCGTCACGACTCCCATCAACGTCATGGTGATCACAAGCTCGACCAGCGTGAAACCACGCTCGGTCCGCTTCATGTGCACGGTGGATCCTCAACCCGGCAAGGCTTCCGCAGTATGACGTCCAGTGTCTGCCCTGCACGCCCGTCCGTACTCGCCACGGACACTCGCACCCGCTGCAGCCCACGGTCCGGCAGACACAGCGGCAGCCACAACGCACCGGTCCAGTACTGGACAGAACCGCTGACCACCTTCGCTGTGAACCCCTCCGGCACAGCAAAGCCCGGTACGGCGTACGTCGTGGCGCACGAGACGTAGTGGCCATTGGCAACGTAGCTTTGCAGCGCCTCGGCGTAGTTGCGAACCGTCGAGACCGCAGTCGCCTCCTTGCGCTGGATATCCGACATCAGCACGGTTGTCGTCAGTCCGGCCATCACTGCGACGATCGCTACACCCATCAGCGCGATAGCGACGACCAGCTCCAGCAGGCTCTCACCCCGTTCTCGCATCAGCCCTGCACCTGCTGGAAGATGCCGTACATCGCCGACACCAGCGCGATGGCCACAAAGCCGACCACTCCGCCCATGACCAGGATCACCGCCGGCTCGAACAGCCCGATCAGCTTCTTCAGCTTGTAGTCGAGCTCCCCCTCGTAGTACTGCGCGGTGACCTCGAGCTGGGCGTCGAGTGTGCCGGTGTCCTCGCCCACGCGCAGCATCTGCGCAGCCGTTGCGGGGAAGAGCCCACTGGCAGCCAGCGGCCGAGCCAGGCCCTCACCCTGCAGCATTGACTCCATCACGCGGCCGAGAGACCGCCGGTAGACCCGGTTGGGCAGCGATCCGGTCGCAACGCGCAACGCCTGCGGCAGTTGGACGCCAGCACTGACCATGGACGACAAGATCCGGCAGAACCGCTCGACCAGCGCGTACTGGACGGTCGGGCCGATCACTGGCAGCGCGAGCACGATCCGATCGCGCAGGTAGCGACCGGCCGTCGTACTGGTTGCGTAGAGGAGCGCCAGGATGAGGATGCCGGCGCCGATCATCAGCGCCCACCACCAACTGCTCAGGAAGTTGGTGATGCCGAGCAGGATGCGGGTGGGCAGCGGCAGCGTCGCACCGAGGCTGTCGAAGAACGTACGGAAGCGTGGCAGCACAAAGCCGGCCAGCACGATCAGAGTGACCACCGACATCGCTGCCACGACTGCTGGATAGATGGTTGCCTGCTTGATCCGCCGACGCGCTTCGAGGTCGCGCTCCAGGTAGCGTGCGAGCTGAGCGAGCACGGTGTCGAGGCGGCCGGTCAGCTCCGCAGAACGCAGGATGCCGCGATAGAACTCCGGAAAGATCCGCGGGTGCCGGTCGAAGCAGTCCGACAGCCGCTCGCCATCTCGCAGTCCATCCTCGACCTCCAGCATCATCCGGCGCACGGTGGAGTTCTCAGCCTCACGCGCCAGGCTGTGCACCGACTCCGTCAGCGGCAGTCCCGCAGCAACGAAGGCCCCGAGCTGCCTGGTCAGATGCATGACCTCCTCCCGTTTCACTCGGCGAGCGGTGATCTCCAACTTCAGCAGGCTGGGCTTCTCGGTCAGCCGGATATTGCGGAGCTCCCGCTCGTAAAGGGCCAGCTCTGCGTCCTCACGGCTCTCGGCACGCGTCGTACCGCGCTTGGTGCTTCCGTCGGCCTCGACCGCGACGTACGCGTACCTGGTCATCGCATCCCTACCGTGTAGATCGAGCGGAGTACCTCAGCGACAGTCGTGACCCCTGTTGCCGCCAGCCGAGCGCCCTCTTCCTGCAGCGTGCGCATGCCTTCGTAGCTGGCGACCTTGCGTACCTCCGCCAGCGGTGCGCGATCTACCACGAGCTCTCGGATCGGATCGGTCACCGGCAGCAGCTCATACACACCGGTCCGCTCGTGGTAACCGGTCTGCGAACAGAACGTGCAGCCAGTGCCACGGACTAGCCCACGCTGCGGCACGTCGATTCCCGAGCTCTGCAGAAATGCCACCTCGGCAGCGGGAGGTTCGTAGTACGAGCGACAGCTCTCGCAGACCTTGCGGATCAGCCGCTGCGCGATCACTGCGCTCACCGACGAGGCAACCAGGAAGTTCTCGATCCCCATGTCCAGCAAGCGATGCAGTGCGGTCGCGGTGTCGGTGGCGTGCACCGAAGACAACACCAGATGCCCGGTCAACGCAGCCTGTACGGCGATCCGCGCCGTCTCGGAGTCCCGGATCTCGCCCACCAGGATCACATCGGGGTCCTGCCGCAGGATCGCGCGCAGTCCGGTCGCGAAGGTGATCCCGGCCGCCTCGTTGATCTGGATCTGGTTGACGGATGCGTAGCTGTACTCGACCGGGTCCTCGATCGTCATCACGTTGCGTTCCGGGCTGTCGATCTCGCCGAGCGACCCGTACAGCGTGGTGGTCTTGCCACTTCCGGTCGGCCCTGCGCACATGACCATCCCGTACGGCGCATGCAGCAGCGCGGAGTAGCGCTCGGTCAGCTCCGGTGACATGCCCAGCTGTTCCAGCTCAAGCAGCGCGCGGCTCTTGTCGAGCAGCCGCAGCACCACCTTCTCGCCACCGACCACGGCCGCAGTGGAGACGCGGATGTCGACGTCACGGTCGGCCACCTTCATCCGGATCTGACCGTCCTGGGAACGCCGGCGCTCGATGATGTCCAGGTCGGCCAGCACCTTGATCCGGCTGACCAGCCCCGGCCCGATTGCACCGGGCAGTTCGACGAGCTCACGTAACGCACCGTCGACGCGGAGCCGCACGCGGACGACATCGTCGTGTGGCTCGAGGTGGATGTCCGATGCGCGCTCCCGCAAGCCCTCATTGATGATGCGCTGCACGACCTGCACCACAGACACGTCTTCCTGCGCTGCGGGACGCTCTCCACTGTGCTTCACGAGACGGCCTTCGTGCGCGGCCGGATCTCGATCTCCTTGGGATGCGAGCTCCGCGCATACGCGTCCTCCGGCGTGATGTCACCGGCCTGCACCAGTGCTGACAGCGACTGCTCCAGCGTGATCATCCCTTCGCGCCGGCCAGTGACGAGCGCATTGCGCAGCTGATGCGTCTTGCCCTCCTTGATCAGGTTGCGGATACCGGCGTTGGCGACCATGACCTCGAACGCTGCGACCAGTCCGCCGCCGGTGCGCGGTACGAGTCGTTGGTGGACCACACCACTCAGTGCGGCGGCCAGTTGCACACGCACCTGGGACTGCTGCTCCGGCGGGAAGACGTCGATGATCCGCGCGAGTGACTGTGCGGTGTCGTTGGTGTGCAGGGTCGCAAAGACCAGATGGCCTGTCTCTGCGATGGTGAGCGCGAACCTGATCGACTCCAGGTCCCGCATCTCCCCCACCAGCAGTACGTCGGGGTCCTCGCGTAGTGCGGCCCGCAGCGCGTCCGGGAACGACGCTGTGTCGCTGCCGACCTCCCGTTGGTTCACCGCCGACTTGCGGTGCTCGTGCACGTACTCGATCGGGTCCTCGATGGTGATGATGTGGCAGGCCCGCTCGGTGTTGATCTGATGGATGATCGACGCCAGCGTGGTCGACTTCCCTGAGCCAGTGGGCCCAGTGACCAGCACGAGGCCCTGAAGCGAGCGGACGAACGTGCCGAGTACAGGCGGCAGTCCTAGCTCCGACATGGTCGGGATGCTGCGCGGAATGACCCGCAGCGCGACCGCAGTGTCCCCGCGCTGGGTGAAGGCGTTCGCGCGGATCCGGGCGTTGTCCCGCCACGAGAACGAGAAGTCGTGCTCGTACGTCGTCTGCCAGACGTTCGAGCGGTGGGGATTGAGGATCTCGGCGAGCATGTCGTCGGTGTCTCGCCGGGTGAGTGGTGTCCGGTCGGCCACCGGCCGCAGGACACCGTGGATGCGGAGCTGCGGTGCCATGCCGACGGTGAGGAGCAGATCGGTACCACCGGCGTTCCAGAGTTCTTCGAGCAACAGGTCGACCCGGCTACCGGGCAAGGGGATGCGCATGAGGTCCCTTCGGCATGAACGGCATGACGGCCTGGAGGTGGACCGGCCCTCCTCAGAACCGGTCCACCTCTTGGGGGGAGCTCAGGTGCAGGCGCCGGTGGCTGTGACGCTGCCGTTGATGCCCAATCCAATGGTGTAGCCGGAGCCGGTCGGACGGCCGCGCAGCAGCTGGTTGACCCCCGAGGTCAGCTCCAGCCAGCCGGGGTCGCCTGCCGGCGGGTACGCACCGTTCTTGGCGAAGTACGCCTCGACGGCGACCTCGACGCTCTTCTTGTCGGTCTTGCACGCGGCGGCGTTCCCGCGGTCCTGGATGCCGGAGACGGCGAAAACGACGATCCCGGACAGGACGCCCAGGATGACGATGACGACGAGCAGCTCGATCAGGGTGAATCCGGACTGGCTACGAGTCCGGTCAGGGCGATGGATGCGTGCGAGGACGGCCCGAAGGCGGTGGTTCATTGGTGCTTCCTTCACAGATGCTCCGCAGGCGACGGAGACGGGGTCTACCAGGCGCGACAGCGCGACGACCCGACTCAGCTCGACCCCTGTAAATCCAGCTGAGCCCGGCTCTCATCCCCCCGGATGTCACTGCTGCCGGTCACAGCCTGATCGCTCAGGGACCTGTGTCACAGCGGGTGAACGCCCGACGCCGGTCACCACCCGGCCGACAGGTGTCAGCCAAATGACCGACAGGGCCTGCGAACTATCACTGGAGCGCTTGGTGGAGCCGGAGTGCGACCTGGATGTTCAGGCTGCGCTCCGGCGACTGCCAGTCGGAGCCGAGCAGAGCGCCCACTCGCTCCAGTCGCTGCTGGACGGTGTTGGGATGGATGTGCAGCTCAGTAGCTGCTCTAGTCGGGCTCTGCCCAGCTGCGAAGTAGGCGTGCAGTGTGCCGACCAGATCGGTCCCCCGCTGCGCGTCGTACTCGAGCACTGCGCCGAGGACGTGCAGAACATGAACCTGTACGTCGACCTCCGACGCACCGACCAGTCCCACGACACCCAGGTCATCCGGCGTCGCAGCTTCGTTGCACCGGCCGAGTCGAACCATCGTTGTCACCAACCGCGTCGCCTGCCGGTGCGCGTCGACGAGAGCGTCTCCCCAACCGACCGGGCCGACGACCGCAATGGTGACCGCAGCACGGCGAGCCACCTCGGAGAGCTCCCGCACAGCATCGGTCTGAGCGAGCAGGAGCACCAAGTCCCCGCCGTACGGACCGGATAGCACTAGCTTGTCCTCAAGTGGAGCTGACAGCCGAGCCCGTACGGCGCTGTGGTCGCCCCGGCAGACCGCCACCACGAACTGGTCGTGCACGCGCCCGGGCGCCAGCAATCGGAGTCGTTCGGTCAGCGCTCGCATATCGCCGCTCCCGCTGAGCACATCGGTCAGCAGATCGGCCTGTGCTCGCTGCGACTGTTCTGCGGCCTGGCGGCGGAACAACAGCACGAGCGCCGTCACCACTGCTGCGCGTTCGACGATGCGTTGGTCGGCGCCGGACAGGTCGTCGACTCCGCCGATCACCAGTGCCCCGAGCCGCTCGCCCTTGGCGGTGGCCGCGACCACCCAGCACCCGGCAGCCCGGGTCAGTCGGCCGGAAGACGACTCCCGCCACGGCACCGCCGTACGGGGAACTCGGCCGGCGGATGCGAGTTCGTTGCCGACAGCATCGACCAGGACGACCCAGACTCCGAGTAACTCGGCCAGCGCGGCAGCAACCGCATCCACATCGCCGCCCGACAGCACGAGGTCGGCGAACCGATCGTGCGCTGCTGCTGCGTGCTCAACGCCGGCATGGGCCAAGGAGAGCGCGTCGAGAGCCGCTGCGGTCTCAGCGGCCGCACGCACCTGCACTATGGTGACTGCGGCCAGGGCTGCCAGCGATCCGAGCAGCAGCACCTCTTCCCGGCTGAACGGGCGCGCGGTCCGGTTCGATGCGAACAGCACGCCCACGAAAGCGTCGTCCACGAGCAGCGGCGTGCCGCAGATGGCGACCAGACCCTCGTCTCCGACGGCGTGGTCAATCGGATTGGTGTGATTGAAACGCTGGTCCGACGGATAGTCGGTCGTCCAGTACGGCCGACGGGTGGAGGCGACCAGCCCACCCAGTCCCGCGCCGAGTGGCACCCTGAGCTGCTGGAACGCAGCGGACAGCGAGCCATCGGTCGCGCGCATATACGTGTCGGCGCGCGACTCGTCGTACAGAGTCAGGTATGAGACGTCCGCACCGATCAGCGTGCGCGCCCGGTGCACGATGGTGTCCAGTACGCCGCTCGGGTCGCTGGCCGAGGCCAGTTCGCGAGCTACCTCCACCAGTGCGGTCAGCTCGGCCTCACGCTTCTTGCTGGCGTCGATACCGGCCCGGATGCGCAGAGCGAGGTCCCGGGCGACCGCATCCTCCCCTGCCACCCGGGCCAGCTCACTACCGGACGCGTCCTCCGCCAGTAGCCGCAGCAGCTCCCTCATCCTCGCGATGATGCCACCTACAGCTCAGTCAGGTCCCGCTTGCTGGTTTCGGAGTACAGGGTGACCGCGAGAATCGAGATCACCGCACAGATCGCGACGTAGACCGAGATCGCGTAGCCGGAGTCGTAGGCCTTCAGCAGGGCGATGGCGATGAACGGCGCGAGGCCACCGGCGATGATCGACGCCAACTGGTAGCCGACGGACACACCTGAGTAGCGCACGCGGGTCCCGAACAGCTCGGTGAAGAACGCTGCCTGCGGGCCGTACATGGCGCCGTGCAGCACCAGTCCGACCGTCACGGCCAGCGTGGCCAGCCCGAAGTTCTTCGTGTCGACCAGTGCGATGAAGACGAAGGCCCAGATGCCCACTCCGACCGCACCGATCAGATAGACCGGCTTGCGGCCGATGCGGTCCGACAGTGCACCCCAGAGCGGGATGGCGCAGAAGTGAATCGCTGCGGCGATCAGAACGGCGTTGAGGGCAAAGGACTTCCCCAGGCCCAGATGCTCCTTCGCATAGGTCGCAATGACGATCGTGAAGATGTAGTAGCTGACGTTCTCCGCCATCCGTGCACCCATCGCGGTCAGCACCTCCCGCGGGTAGCGCGTGAGCACCTCGACCAGCGGCATCCGATCGGATGGCTCCTGCCGGGTACGCGCCTCCTTGAAGACAGGCGACTCCTCGATCTTCAGCCGCACCCACAGCCCGACCAGCACCAGCACTGCGGACAGCAGGAACGGAATCCGCCAGCCCCACGCGTTGAACGCGGCTTCTGATTGAAAAGCCGCCAGCCCAGCCAGTACGCCGTTCGCGATCAGCTGTCCGGCCGGAGCGCCCGCCTGCGGCCAGGACGCCCAGAAGCCTCGTCGTGCCGGATCACCATGCTCCGACACAATCAGTACGGCGCCTCCCCACTCACCACCGAGCGCGAAGCCCTGGATGAGCCGCAGCACGGTGAGCAGGATCGGAGCGAGCGCTCCAACCTGCGCATAGGTCGGCAGCAGGCCGATGGCGAACGTGGCCACCCCCATCATCAGCAGGGACAGCACCAGCAGGTTCTTACGGCCCAGTCGGTCGCCGAAGTGCCCGAACACCACGCCGCCGATCGGACGGGCAAAGAAGCCGACTGCGAAGGTGGCGAAGCTCAGGAGTGTCCCGGTCAGCTGTTCGCCCTTCGGGAAGAACAGATCGCCGAACACGACCGACGCTGCGACGCCGTACAGGAAGAAGTCGTACCACTCGACGGTCGTACCGACGAGGCTCGCACCCACCACGCGGACGATCGACGGCTTGGTGCGAACAGGGTCTGGTGCTGTCATGGAGAGACCTCCTAGTGGGCGGTCCAGCCGCCGTCGAGTACGAATGAGCTCCCCGTGATGGAGGCCGAGGCCGGACCGCACAGCAGTGCGACCAGCTCCGCCACCTCAGCCGGCTCGACCAGTCGTTTCACCGCGACTGGTTCGAGCATGACTTTGTGCATGACCTCGGGCTCAGACAGCCCGTGTGCCTTGGCCTGGTCCGCAAGCTGAGCCGTGACGAGCGGCGTACGGACATAGGCCGGATTGATGCAGTTGCTGGTCACACCGCGGGCTCCGCCCTCCAGTGCGACAACTTTGCTGAGTCCTTCGAGACCGTGCTTCGCAGCGACGTACGCCGACTTGAACGGGCTGGCACGGAGTCCGTGAACCGAGCTGATGTTGACTACGCGCCCCCAGCCGGCGTCGTACATGTGTGGGAGCGTCTGGCGGATCAGCCGGAACGGAGCCTCGAGCATCAGCCGCAGCAGATAGCTGAAGCGCTCCGGCGGAAACTCCTCGACCGGTGCCACGTGCTGAACCCCGGCATTGTTCACCAGGATGTCCACATCGGTCGGCAGCCGGCTCACCGCGTCCCAGTCGGACAGGTCGGCCACCACCGGCTCGACCCGCGACGACCCGCGGACGGGGACGCGATCGACGGCTACGACGTGGACGCCGTCCGCGACGAGCCGTTCGACACAGGCGGCACCGATCCCGGATGCGGCTCCGGTGACAAGGGCGCGACGGGTCTCCATGGCCGATGACTGTAGGAAGCCCAAGCGTTCCGCACTATGGGATGCGGGCACACAGAGTGGGCCGAAATCATGGTTTCCGGAACTACACATCCCCGAGTTCAGCTATCAGGGCCGTCTGGGCTGATAGGTGGATCTATCGTTAGGACATGGTCGATATCGAGCAGCCGAAGAAGCCGAAGACAACAGCCGCGGGCGTTCCGGCAGTATTGTCGTCGTTCAAGTTCGGTTTCCGCGAGATGGGTCCGGCCCGGACCGGCAAGGTGTTCCTGAAGATGAACCAGGACGGCGGGTTCGACTGCCCGTCCTGCGCCTGGCCGGATCCCGACCACAAACGCAAACACGCGGCCGAGTTCTGCGAGAACGGCGCCAAGGCAGTGGCCTGGGAGGCGACCCGCAAACGGGTGCCCCGTGCCTTCTTCGCGGAGAACTCGGTCGAGCAGATCGACGCGATCTCCGAGTTCGACCTCGGCAAACTCGGCCGGATCACCGAGCCGATGCTGCTGCGGGCCGGCGCGACGCACTACGAGCCGGTCGGCTGGGACGAGGCGTTCCAGGTCGTCGCCCGGCATCTGAAGGCGCTGCCCGATCCCAATGACGCCGTCTTCTACACCTCCGGCCGGACCAGCAATGAGGCCGCGTTCCTCTACCAGTTGTTCGTCCGCGCCTACGGCACCAACAACCTCCCCGACTGCTCGAACATGTGCCACGAATCCTCCGGTACGGCGCTCACCCGGGTGATCGGCAGTGGCAAGGGCGCGGTCACCCTGGAGATGCTCGAGGAGTCCGAGCTGATCGTGGTCGTCGGCCAGAACCCGGGCACCAACGCGCCCCGGATGCTCAGTCACCTCGAGATCGCCAAGCGCAACGGCGGCGAGATCGTCTCGGTGAACCCGCTGCCCGAGCCCGGCCTGATGAACTTCAAGAACCCGCAGAAGGCTCGCGGCTGGGTCGGCAAGGGGACGGAGCTGGCCGACCAGCACCTGCAGATCCGGATCGGCGGCGACCAGGCACTGTTCCTTGCCATCGGCCACTTGTTGCTCCAGGCCGAGGCGGACAACCCGGGGACCGTGCTGGACAAGGCGTTCGTCGAGGACTACACCAGCGGCTTCGAGCTCTACGCCAAGCACAACGCCGAGCTGGACTGGGAGGCGGTCGAGCTGGCCACCGGCCTGCAGCGGGCCGAGATCGAGGAGCTGACCCAGCGGTTCCTCAAGTCCAAGGCCACGGTCATCTGCTGGGCGATGGGCCTGACCCAGCACCGCGAGGCGGTCGCGACGATCAGCGAGATCGTCAACGTGCTGCTGCTGCAGGGAAACATCGGCAAGCCCGGTGCCGGGCCGTGCCCGGTCCGCGGGCACTCCAACGTCCAGGGCGATCGCAGTATGGGCATCTGGGAGAAGGTGCCGGACGCCTTCCTCGACCGGCTGGACAACGAGTTCGCGTTCACGTCACCGCGTGCGCACGGGATCGACGCGGCGGACACCGTGAAGCGGCTGCGGGACGGATCCGTGCGGGTCTTCTTCGCCATGGGCGGGAACTTCGCCTCCGCAACGCCGGACACCGAGGTCGTGCACCGCGGGCTGCGTGAGTGCGACCTGACCGTGCATGTCTCCACCAAGCTGAACCGCTCCCACACGGTCACTGGTCGCGAGGCGTTGATTCTGCCGACCCTCGGGCGGACCGATCACGACCACACCGCCAAGGGTCCGCAGTCGGTGACCGTCGAGGACTCGCAGGGCGCCGTCCACCTCTCCACCGGCAACCTCACACCGCCCGCGCCGGAACTCAAGTCCGAGATCGGCATCGTCGCCGGCATCGCACAGGCCGTCGGGCAGATTCCATGGGCCGATTTCGCCGACGACTACAGCCTGATCCGGCAGCGGATCGGCCGGGTCGCCGACGGGTACGAGAACTTCGAGGATCGGCTGCGCGCGAACGAGGGCGGCTTCCTGCTCGCGCATGCGGCGCGGGACCAGCGGGTCTTCAAAACCTCCGACGCCAAGGCGCAGTTCAGTGCGAACGATCTGAGTTGGTTGCCGACGGCACCGGGCAAACTGCTGCTGCAGACACTGCGCAGCCACGACCAGTTCAACACCACGATCTACGGTCTCGAGGACCGCTACCGCGGCATTCACGGCGGGCGCGAGGTGATCTTCGTGAACCCGGAGGACCTGGCCGAGCTCGGTCTCAATGATGGCGCGTACGTCGATATTGTCAGCGAATTCCAGGGGGTTGAGCGGCGTGCGTCCGGGTTCCGCCTGGTGTCGTATCCGACCGCTCGCGGCTGCGTCGCGGCGTACTACCCGGAGACGAATGTGCTGATGTCGGCCGATGACCTGGCCAAGGGCAGCAACACTCCGGTCGCGAAGGGCCTGACTGTCAGGCTCGAGCCAGTCGCCTCCTGAGCAACGGTTGCACGGCGGCCAGCATGATGGCCGCCGCAGCGTTGATGAGCCACAGTCCTTCGGGGCCGGTCGTTTCCAGCAGCCGGGTGACGACGAGTGGGGCGACCGTGGTGGCGACTCCCCAGCTCAGGCCGAAGACGGCAAGGTAGCCGGCGCGGGAGCCGTCGGGCGCGAGCCCCGCGGCCTGCGTCAGGTAGCGGGTCAGCAGGAACATCTCGCCGAGACTCCACAGAATTGTCGCGAGCACGAACACCACGAGCGTGTGAGCGAAGGCGCAGACGATCAGGCCGGCGGCGAGCAGGGTGAGCCCGATGCTCATCGCGCGGAAGTCGTCGAGCCGGAGAGGCTGCAAACGTTGACCTGCAATGAAGGTGACGGCCGAGACGGCAAGGATGATGCCCGTCCCGGATTGCGGCAGGCCTTGATCGAGCAGGGTCAGTGGGACTCCAATCAGCAGCTCCATATAAAGAGTCGCGAACACGGTGCCGCTTGCCAGGAGCAACAGCAGCCGCCGATCGCGCCATACCGTCATGCCTCTGGCCGGCTGCTCCACACGCGGGCTGTCGGCAGGAAGCGCACGGATGATCAGGACCGCACACGCCAGACACGTGATCGCGTCCGCGACGAACAGCCAGCGCAGATCCCAGTGGCTAACGGCCGCCGCGAGGAGCCCGGCGAGGACACCCGCCACCGCCATCGCGGCCCCGATCAGCCCGTACGCCGCTGGGCGGTCGGCGGGCTCGGTCACATCGGCGACGGTCGCCTGGGTCGGCGGTTCGTAGATCTCGAAGGCGAGGCCGAGCAGAACGGCGCCGACGATCGCGGACCACAACGTCGTACTGGCTGCGATCCAGAATTGCGCCACAGCACAGGCGGTCAGGCCGAGGACGATCGTGCGCCGGCGGCCGAACCGGTCAGCGAGCCGGCCGCCGAGCAGCCGGGACGGGATCGTCGCCAGACCGAACAGGGCTACCACCAGACCGGTCGTGGCCAGCGAGGCCCCGAACTCGACGGTGAGCACGACGCCGAGGAACCCCATCGAGAAGGCACCGATCCGGTTGATGGCGCGGGCGGCCGCCAGAATCCAGACCGTCCGGGACACCCCGCGCCACGGTGCGAGCACTGCACTCATCAGCTACCTCATGACTATCTAAATGGATATGATCGGTCACGCAGCCCTGAGCCTACGAAGGAGAGTCGTGACTGGTCAAGTGTCTTTTGATAGTCATGCGCGGAATGTGCTGGCGGCGTCGGTCGAGTACGTGAACCGGCTGACCCCCGGCTTCTCCGGAGGCTCCCCGTACGCCGGTCCTGGCGACGCAACCCAGGCGGTCGCGGAGTCACTGATGGCGATCGGCTATCCGCAACCAACCGTGCGACCGGAGGATGCGCAGCGGCTGACCGCGTTGGCCGTGCGGATGCGGATCGTGTTCGAGGCGGCCCACAGCGGCGACCTCGATCGAGCCGCCGACGAGATCAACGCCCTGCTCGTCGACACGAACGCCCGGCCGAAGCTCGACAAGCGCGAGAAGGGCTGGGGGCTGCACTTCCACGGACCCGACGACACCCTCGTCAACGGCTGGGCCGCCGGCTGCGCGGCCGGTCTCGCGCTAGCACTCGGCAGCGACTTGGCCGGCCGGCTCGGCGTCTGCGATGCAGCACAGTGCGACCGGGTCTTCGTCGACACCTCCAAGAACGGCCAACGCCGCTTCTGCTCGCCGCAATGCCAGAGCCGAGTGAAAGCAGCGGCCCACCGCGCCCGCCAGGCGCCTTAAGGTTTCGGGCATGCCGATCACCTTGCGCGCTTACTCCCCCGAGGATGCCGTCCCGACCTGGCAGGTCTACTACGCCGCGATCCGCCGGACGGCCATTCGCGACTACACCGAGAAGCAGGTGCAAGCCTGGGCTCCCGACGAGGTGGATCACCAGGCCTGGGCGGATCGGCGGGCAGCAGCGCACACCTACGTGGTCTGCGTGGACGACATCGTCGCCGGGTTCAGCGACTTCACCGACGACGGCCTGCTGGACATGCTCTTCGTCCACCCGGACCACTCCGGCCAAGGCATCGCCCGGATGCTCGTCAAGAAGGTCCAAGACGAAGCCGGCAAACGCGGCCTGACCCGCCTGGTCACCCACGCAAGCCGCACAGCCCGCCCGGCCTTCGAGTCCTTCGGCTTCGTCGTCGACCGCGAGAACCCCACGAACCAGACCCGCACCGGCGTGATCATCCCCAACTACGACATGCACTACGACCTCTGACGAAGTACCGGGTTACCGAAGTCCGTGTTGTCGACGACGAGATCGGCCAACGCCGCCGGATCCACCTGGTCGACGTACAGGCGCTCACCGGGGATGTAGCGGGTGCGGTAGCGCTCCGCTGCGGCGGCCGCGGAGTCCATCCAGGCCTGATCGCGAGCAGTCCCCCGCTCCAGTACGACGTCGAATGGGACGTGCACGTAGATCCGTAGATCCCAGTGGCCAACGAGCTCGGGGCGTTGCAAAAAGCACCCGTCAGCCACCAGGATCGCGTCCGCAGCAGCCGTCTCGGTGGCTGGAGCAAGCGCCGCCTGCGCATTCAGCGACCGCAGGCCGGTGGCGTAGCGCCGATCGCTGCCCGGTCCGAGCGGCAGGAGGAGCTGAGCGCGCATCGCTTCCAGGTCCCAGGAGTCGTAGTAGTAGCTCTCCGGCGACTCGATCGGATACGCCGTCCGCAACGCCGGATCCTTCTTGAAGTAGTCGAGGCCGACCCGAATCACCTCACGCTCGGTCCGATCTCCCAGTACGGCGGCCAATTCGTCGGCCAGCGTGGTCTTGCCCGCCGCAGACGGCCCGTCGATCGCAACGCGCACCGGGTGCGGGCGATCGACAGCGAGCACGAGGTCAGCCAGTTCGGAAAGGATCTCGGGTAGCGCCACACCAGAAGTGTGACGCCACCCGGGGGCGCGGACCCCCTGTGGCAGTTAGCCGACTGGGGTTAGTTCGCGCTCGGGTTCTGCGGCCGGCGGAGTGGCGTGCTTGGCGGTGCGGGGGCGGAGCCAGCGCGGAGCCCACCAGTTCGCGTCGCCCAGCAGGGTCATGATGCTGGGGAGGACGACAGCTCGAATGATGGTGGCGTCGATCAGGATTGCCACCGCCAGGCCGACGCCCAGTTGCTTCATGTCCAGGGTGCTGAGGGTGGCGAAGACGGCGAAGACTCCGATCATCACCGCCGCTGCACTGGTGACGACACCGGCCGAACCGGTGATGCCTTCGGCAACCGCCTGTTTGGTGGGGACGCCACGGAGGACTGCTTCGCGGATCCGGCTGACGACGAAGACGTGGTAGTCCATCGACAGACCGAACAGCACCACGAAGAGGAACAACGGCAGCCAGGAGACCACTGCGCCGTTCGACCGGAAGTCGAGAATCCCCTCGGCCCAGGTGTTCTGGAAGACCGCCGTGACCACCCCGTACGCCGCGCCTGCGCTGAGCAGGTTGAGCACGATGGCCGTGATCGCGACCACCACGGACCGGAAGGTCACCATCATGACGATCATCGTCAGCAGCAAGACGAACCCGATCACCAATGGCAGTTTCGCCTTGGTGTGCGCGGCGTAATCGACATCCGCGGCCACGAACCCACCGACGGCGTACGCGGCACCAGGCACCTTGCCGATCGTCTGCGGCATCAGCTCCGTGCGCAGTTTGGTCAGCGAGTCACGCGCTTGCTGACTACCGCCCTCGAACGGTGTGGCGATCTCAAGGACCGTCACTGTGCCGTCCTTGGAGACCCGCGGCTCCTCCAGACCGTCCTGCGCATACAGCTTGTCGCTCTTCGTTCGCTGCACCAACTCAGCCAGGGCGGCCTGCACGGCAGGCGCCTGGTTGGCCGGAGCCTTGATCGCAACCTCGTGACTGGTCCCGGTGCTCGGGAAGGCCGCAGTCAGCCGGTCGTAGGCCTGCATCACCGGCGTTGTCCGCGGCAGGTCCTCAGTGCCGGGGAACTTCAGCGTCATCCCCAACGCCGGCGCTGAGACGGCGAGCAGTGCGGTCACTGCGACCAGCAGCGTGGCTACCGGATACTTCAGGGCCGGCTTGAGCACGGCCGGCCAGAACCGCGGCTTCGCCTTGCTCGCAGTCAGCCGCCACACGAGCGGGATCCGCGGCTTGTCCACCCACCGGCCGAGCTTCGCCAGTACGGCGGGCAGCACGGTCAGCGAACCGATGACGGCAACCGCTACCACCAGGATCGAGCCGACTGCGAACGAGGAGAACACCACGTCCCGCGCCAGGAACAGCCCGGCCATCGAGATGATCACCGCCGTACCGGAGACCACGACAGCGTGCCCGGAGGTTGCGGCCGCGATCTCGACCGCGTCGACGTGACTGCGGCCCTTCGCACGCTCCTCGCGTTCACGGCGGAGGTAGAACAACGAGTAGTCGACGCCGACCGCCATCCCGATCAGCAGGATCACGCTGTTGACCGCGTCGACCGCGGGCACCAACTGCGACGCTGCCGCGGAGAGCCCGATCGCGGCGGCCACCGCCGACAGCGCGAGCAAGAGCGGAACCGATGCCGCGATCAGCGCACCGAACGCGACCAGCAGGATCGCCAGTGTCACCGGCAGACTGAAGATCTCGGCACGCTTGAAGTCCTCACCGAGAGTCTTCTCGAGCGCCTGCCCGATGGACAGCCCGCCGACCTCCTCGATCCGGAGCTGTGGGTTCTCCTGCTGGATCTGTGCCGTGGTGTCGAGCAGCGGCTGGACCCGCGCATCCTCCTCACCATCCTTCAGGGTCACCCGGACGATCAGCGCGTCCTTGTTCGGCGAAGGCGTCGGCTGCGAGACGTCCGCGACCCCACCGAGGGCGCGCATCCGCTGGATCACGACGCCGGCCACCTTCGCGGCCTCCGCCTGGTCGAGTGTTCCCGAAGGCGCGGTGATCAGCACGCTCTCCACGTCCGGGTCGGCGAAGTTGCCGTCCTTGACGATCTGCTCCGACCGGGTCACCTCACCGATGTCGCCGTCCCCCTCGGACTTCTTCGTGCCGGTCACCGAGCCGATCGCGAAACATGCGATCACCACCGCCACCCACATCGCTATCGCCCGCCACGGATGGGTGGCGCTCCAGCGCGCCGCCCGGACCGTGATCTGTCCCCTGGCCATATCGCTCCTCACCCTCTGCGCCCCCTCAGGCGCCCCACCCAGCGCACCTGACGCGGCGCTGGCTACGGGCACCAAGCCTGGTCGGCGCAGCCGCTCGGCGATATGCAGGAAGCCACCGAACCGACCCTGGGGGAAACCCCACCCTGGCCCTGGGGTTAACCAGAGAATTACTCAGCGTGATCGAACGATCACGGCATGGAGGGGTGATTCAGAAGTCTTCGAGGTCCAGCGAGGAGGCGGCCGAGACGCCTTCGAGGTAGCCCTCGGCACGCTCAGCCTTGGGGTAGCGGTGGACGAGCTTCCAGAAGGCGGCGTTGTGGGCCGGCTCGACGAGATGGGCCAGTTCGTGGACCAGGACGTAGTCGACCACCCAGGCGGGCATCGACTGCAGACGGGTCGACAAACGGATCGATTTGTCCGCCGGAGTGCAGGATCCCCAGCGTCTGTTTTGGTTCGAAACCCACCTCACGGACGCAGGTTCGGGCACTTCGGGGAGGTGGCGACACGCGAGTTCGTGTGCTCTGGCCAACAATTTTTCGTCCGACACGCGGGAGCGGCTGCGCTGCTTGTCGAGGCGCGCGAGCATCGTCTCCACCCAGCGCGCCTCCTCGGCGGCCGAGAGCCGGTCCGGCATCAGCACGATCACCCGCTCGCCGTCCCGATACGCGCTGACGGTCCGCTTGCGCCGCTTGCTGCGGCGGATGTCGACGTACGGCGGGATTGGGCGCGGCGGGGAATCGGCCATGGGTCAGAAACTACTCCCAGATTCCGGCAAGTTTTTTCGGTCCACACCCTGTGCACAGACGTTTTCGCAGGTCAGGCACCAGTTCCGGGGTCCGGGGATTCGTGTTGTTCACACCTTGTTCCCCCACCCGTCCACAGTGCCGGGCGGCGCGTCCCACAGCTTGCTCACAGAGTTATCCACAGGGGTGGACAACGCGGACTTGTGGTCGGAGCCCGCGTCTCCTAGCGTCGTCCTCAACAGGCTCCCGGATCTCTTCCAGAGCCGCCCGGAGGGGAAGCCGAGCGGTTTCGGAGGAGGACTCCCGGGAGCCTGTTCCGTTGGCCCCGAAAATCTGGAAAGGGTTTTCCCAGGCGGGCCCCAGCGCACCGATGGGCTTGAGCACGGCTCAGAAGGCCGTAGGGTGAATCCCGATTGGGCCGAACGGCCTACGGCAGGAACCTCTGTCGTTAGCATCCACACGACCGGTCCGGTGACAACCCCGGGCTGATTTCAGAACCAAGGAGAGGGCCCTCATGGCAGAGACCTGGAGCGGCGAGTTCTACTGCGTCAAGTGCAAGGCCAAGCGCACCGCCGACGGCGAGGTCAAGGTCAACGACAAGGGCACGCGCATGGCGAAGGCCAAGTGCCCCGAGTGCGGTACGAACCTGAACCGGATCCTCGGCAAGGCCTGACGTACCTGCGGGGCGGTGACTGGCCGAACACGGTCCGTCACCGCCCCGACGCCGTTCGATGACGACCTGCAACACCCCTGAACGGCCCCCCGGGACCGCCCGGCTTGGGCGACCCGACAGAATGGGAGTGTGTCGGACCTCCCCCGCAAAGCGCTGAGCCGGACTGCGAAACTCGCGAGCCTGCCCCTGGGCGCTGCGGGCCGGGCCACGGTAGGCCTCGGCAAGCGGATCGGCGGTGCACCGGCCGAGGCCGTGATGGCCGAGTTCCAGCGCCGGACCGCTGAACAACTCTTCTCCGTCCTGGGTGAGCTCAAGGGCGGCGCGATGAAGTTCGGGCAGATGCTGAGCCTGATGGAAGCGGCCATGCCCGAGGAGCTGGCGGCGCCGTACCGGGCCACGCTGACCAAGCTGCAGGACTCCGCTCCCCCGATGCCGATCGCGACCGTGGACACGATTCTGTCCCGCGAGCTCGGCAAGCGCTGGCGGGACCGGTTCACGGAGTTCAGCGACAAACCGGCCGCTGCCGCATCGATCGGCCAGGTGCACCGGGGCACGCTGAAGGACGGCCGCGAGGTCGCGGTCAAGCTGCAGTATCCGGGCGCCGCCGAGGCGCTGCGGGCCGACCTGAAGCAGCTCGGCCGCTTCGCCCGCTCGTTCGGTGCGCTGGTCCCCGGGATGGACGTGAAGCCGCTGATCGCCGAGATACAGGAGCGGATCGGCGAGGAGCTCGACTACGACCGCGAGTCCCAGGCCCAGCAGCAGTACGCCGACGCTTTCAAGGATCACCCGGAGTTCGTCGTACCGCGGGTCATCAAGCACTCCCCGACCGTCATCGTGTCCGAATGGATCGAAGGCCGGCCGCTGTCGTCGTTCATCACCGACGGCACCAAACAAGAGCGTGACGAGATCGGCCTGAAGTACGCGCGGTTCCTCTTCAGCGGCCCCAAGTACGCCGGCCTGTTGCACTCGGACCCGCATCCCGGCAACTTCCGCGTGATGCCGGACGGACGACTCGGGGTCGTCGATTTCGGTCTCTGTGCGCGACTGCCCGACGGCCTGCCACCGGCGGTCGGGCGGCTGCTGCGGATCTCGCTGACCGGCGACGGCCCGGCGATCCACGACGGGCTGGTGGCCGAAGGGTTCATCAAGCAGCGGATGGAGATCGATCCCGAGCAGCTGATGGACTATCTGGCGCCGTTCGCGGAGCCGGCTCGCGACAAGAGCTTCCAGTTCAACCGGGCCTGGATGCGCGCGCAGGCGAACCGGACCAGCGACTTCCGCTCTCCCAACGCGACCCTGGCCTTCAAGCTCAACCTGCCGCCGTCCTACATGCTGATCCACCGCGTGTGGATCGGCGGTATGGCGGTCCTGTCGCAACTGGAGGCGGAGGCGCCGTTCCGGTCAGTGCTCGAGGAGCTGCTGCCTGGCTTTTCTGATCACCAGTAAACGCAGTACCGATCACCAGTAGACGGAGTCGAGCTTTCCCTCGATCCCGCGAACATTCTCGCGGGCGCACACGTCGCAGTAGAGCAGCTGACGGCCGTTCTCCATCGACGTGGCCCAGGTCAACGGGACGTCTTCGGACTCGGCCTGACGACCGCACAGGGCACAGGTAGCACTTGCCATGGCAGTAGTGTGCACCCCGTGCGCTGGCGGATCCACGAGGAACAAGAAGTCTGGGCGAATCCCTGGCTGAGCGTCCGGCGCCTGGACGTCGAGCAGCCCGACGGCCAGCGGGTCGACTATCACGCTGTACGGCTGGCTGACGTCGCTGCAGCCGTGGTCACGGACCCCGAGGACCGGGTGCTGCTGATGTGGCGGCACCGCTTCCTCACCGACACCTGGGCCTGGGAACTCCCGATGGGCATCGTCGAGGCCGGTGAGGCTCCGATCGATGCCGCGGCCCGCGAGGTCGAGGAGGAGACCGGCTGGCGGCCCGGGCCGCTGACGCACCTGATCCGCTCTCAGCCGGGTGCCGGGATCATGGATGCCGTCCACCACGTCTTCCGCGCAACGACGGCCACCCGGATCGGTGCGCCGACCGAACGCAACGAGTCCGACCGGATCGAGTGGATCCCCCTGACCGATGTACCGGCGATGATCGCGAACGGCGAGATCGTCAGCGGCATCACGCTGGTAGGCCTCCAGCAGGCGTTGCTGCAACTGCCGTAGACATGCCGAAGGGCGGCACCCCTCCCCTGGGGTGCCGCCCTTCGAACAGTTCAGCTGGTCAGGCTGTCGTGCTGCCTGCCGAGCCGGTCCTCCCTACGGACCGGCCGGGCGAGCTTTCAGTAGTGGTGTTTCAGACGAGGCGAGCGAGTGCGAGGCGCGCGCGTGCGCTGGCCCTCTCCGCTCGCAAGCTGGCCCGCTCGGCCGTCTTCTGCGCCCGCTCGATCTTCTGAGCCAGGCGGAAGCGCCGGTTCTGCTCCGCGTTGTTCAGTGCCGACTGTTGATGAGCACGGGCGAGATCTTCGTGAAGTAAATGCATTTCAAGGCTCCTGTGTGAAATCTGGTGCTTCATGGTCTGGTTGTCTCGATTCGGATCTGGGTCGTCGGATCAGGCTGCGGTAACGGTGTCGCTCTTGCGAGGGCGTCCACGGGGACGCTTGCGGGCAACAACCACGCCCTGGACGAACAGCTGTCCGCCCCACACACCCCACGGCTCCGAGCGCTCGAGCGCTCCGGCCAGGCACTCGGCCTGGAGCGGGCAGGTGGAACAAAGAGACTTGGCGTACTCGACGTCGGCCGGCGATTCGGCGAAGAAGAGTTCAGGTGCGTAGGACCGACAGGGCAGGTCCTGCGACGAGGCCACCTCGTTGAAGATGTCGAGGAAGCTCACGCTCATTCCGGTCACCTCCCAGTGACTTTCAGTGGTGCTGGGCTTTTGTCGTCGGAGACGGTCAGCGGGTGCTGGCCGCCAAACTTGGTTACTCAATGACGCTCCTGGACAAACAAAAGGGCCGCGGGACCCTTTGATGGGTTCCGCGGCCTGGAGGTGCCGGGTCTGACGTCCTGTCAGACCGGTGGACTCCATGCTCGAGAACCCGAATTGCCGTACTTCACATCGCCGACAGCTCCGCCCGTGAACTGGGCAGTGCCGACAGCGAGGACCACAACAGACATGCCGTGAAGGCGCAGCGAGGCACCCGGGATCGGGGCGCACGTCAGCGCGGCAGCAGAGTTGCTGTTCGGCTTCTTGATGATGTTGACCATTTCTCCAGGCACCTCCTCTCGTTGTGGCGAAGCAAGCGTTGGCTCGATCGCTATGGTTGTTTGAAGTTTTCGGCCAGCCTTCGACCGCAGAAAGAACAGTACGCTGAGGTCCGCGAACCCCGCAAACTATTTATTGGCAAGTTTCTGAACTTGGCCGGAAGTTGCCGCCGTGGTGGCCGGAACCAGTTGCCTCGGACATCTATCTGCCGACGTACAGGCTCCAGGATGCGCCCCGGCGGACCAGCGTGGCAACACAATTAAGGCAAGTTGCACGAACAGGCAATGACCGGAGCGGTGGGGCGGGGAAGGAATCAAGCAGAGCGTGTGATGACTCCGGTTAGCCAGCGGGTGCGGGCGGCTCGGGCCGCGACAGACAGTGCAGCCTCAGGGAACACTGCGTCGAAGCCGTGGAATCCGCCGGCCCACACGTGGAGTTCGGCCTGACCGCCGGCCGCCCAGATGCGGCTCGCGTACGCCACGTCCTCGTCGCGGAAGACCTCGGCACTCCCCGCATCGACGTACGTCGCCGGTAGACCACTAAGGTCGTCGGCCCGCGCCGGAGACACGTACGACGGGACCAGCTCAGCAGGCATATCCCCCAGTACGGCGTTCCAAGCGAACCGATTGGTCTCATGCGTCCAGATGCCCGGCTGACCGGCGTACTGGCGGCTGGACGCGGTGTCGTTGCGGTGATCGAGCATCGGGCAGATCAGGAGCTGGGCGGCGATTGCCGGTCCGCCGAGGTCGCGGGCCATCAGCGTGACGCCGGCCGCGAGCCCGCCACCGGCGGAGATCCCGGCGACGACGAGGCGGTTCGGATCGATGCCGAGTTCGTCGGCGTGCTCCGAGACCCACCGCAGACCTTGGAAGGCATCCTCGACCGGAGTGGAGCCGGTGGCCTCGGGAGCGAGCCGATACTCGGCGGTGACCACGACGACGCCCAGACGCTCCACCCATTCGAGTTGGATGTCGAGTTGGGAGAAGCGGTCGCCGAGGATCATCCCGCCCCCGTGCAGCCAGTAGACGCACGCTGCGCCAGGCGTTGACTCGGCCGGGGTGATGACGGTCATCGGGATCGCGGTTCCGTCGGAGGCGGTGGCGGTCACCTCGCGCCGCGAGATCGCGCGACCGGCCAGCAGCGCGTCCGCATCCGATGCCGCTCCTGCCCGCATGATCGGAAGCATCTCCGCGGTGACCTCGGTGACGAGCGGGAAGCCGCTGATGAGTTCTTGCAGTTCGGGATCAAGCATTGAAGTCCACCTTGCCCCCGCGCGGGACGAAGTCCGTGTACGGCGTAGCGTCCGCCACCAGCTCCTGGGTCCGGGCGACGATCGCCTGGGCCGCGGGCCCGGCGAAGATGCGATGGTGATCGTCCTCCGAGGTCCAGCCCTCGGCAACATGGATCAGATCGGGATTCGCGGCCGACTGCGAGATCAGGAACGTCACGCAGTACTCGGATGAGCCGGGATTGCCCGCCTCGAGAGCACTCAGCAGCACCTTGACGAGCTCGTCGCCGCGGCCGGCCTGAGCAGTGAGAGTGGAAGTGAAACCGTAGTTCGCCGTTGTTGTCATGCTCTTATTCGATCGCCGAAACAGCGAAGGCCCTAGGGAGAACCTGCACGTTCCTTGCACGATCCTCCAAACTGCGATGGAATCGGTGCATGGATGAACTCCAGTCGCTGCTCAGTCGCCATGTCCGGCCGGACGCGACGACCGCGATCGACGGGCTGCACATCGCGAAGATCGAGACCCCGGGCCCGCCTGCGGAGCTATCGATGTCGGGAGTTGTGCTGGCCGTGCTGGTCGAAGGCGCCAAGCGGCTCACCGTCGGCGACCGCGTGCATCTGTACCGTCCGGGCGACTATCTGATCGCCTCAGTCGATCTGCCCGTCGGCGGTCACTTCGTCGATGCCACCATCGAGCAGCCGGCGCTCGGCATGGCGCTCGTGCTCGACCCAGCGCTGGTCGCCGATCTGCTGCTGCACGCCGGGCCGGGTGACCTCCCCCGGCCGCCGGCCGGACCGGTGCCGGGAATCGCCGTCGGCAAGCTCACCGACGACCTGCTGGACAGCCTGACCCGGCTCGTCCGGCTGATCGAGCGGCCGCGGGACCAGGCGGTCCTGGCGCCGATGCTCAAGCGAGAGATCCACTGGCATCTGATCACCGGCGAGCAGGGCGCGGCCGTCCGGCAGCTCGGTCTGGCCGACAGCAGCATGAACCACATCACCAAGGCAGCGCGCTGGATCCGCGACAACTACGCCGAGCCGTTCCGGGTCGAGGACCTGGCCAAGCTCAGCGGGATGAGCCCCTCCGGCTTCTACCGGCACTTCCAGACCGTCACCGCGCTGAGCCCGATCCAGTTCCAGAAGCAGGTCCGCCTGCAGGAGGCGCGGTTGCTGCTCGCCTCGCATCCGCGCGACATCGCGACCGTCGCACACCGGGTCGGCTACGACAGCGCGTCCCAGTTCAGCCGTGAGTACCGGCGACAGTTCGGCGTACCGCCTAGCCGGGACGCCGAACGGCTGTCGGCTTAGGGTACTTAGCGCGTGCAGAGCACCAGGATCTGCTCGCCGTACTTGGTGAGTTTGGTGTGGCCGATGCCCGGGATCTTGCGGAGCGCCAACTCGTCGGCGGGCCGCGTCTCGGCGATCGCGGTCAGCGTCGCGTCGGTGAGGATGACGAAGGCCGGCATCTTCTCGGACGCGGCCTGCTCGGCCCGCCACTCGAACAAGGCGTCGTACAGCTTCTGGTCGATGCTGGACGGGCAGGTCTCGCAGCGTCCGAGCTTGCGCGCGCCCGGGTCGATCAGGCCACGGCCGCAGACCCGGCACTTCGGGATCGGCCGGCCCGCCCGCGCTGCCCGCTCGGCGCGGTCCGCACGGTCGGTCGTCGGCTCCCACGCGGGCTGCCGCTGCCGCGAGGTCTGCACACCGATCGCATCCAGGAACCGGGTCGGACCACGGGTCCCCCGGCCACCAGGCGAACGTGAGGTCGACCAGCTGACGAACAGTTGCTGCTTGGCGCGCGTCACCCCGACGTAGAACAGGCGGCGCTCCTCCTCCACCTGCCCCGGCGTCTGGGCGTAGCTGATCGGCAGCGTCCCCTCGTGGGCGCCGACGATGAAGACGCACTCCCACTCCAGGCCCTTGGCTGCGTGCAGCGTCGCCATCGTGACGCCCTCAGCGACCGGCGCATGCTGGATCGCCGCGCGGCGGTCCAGCTCGGCCATCAGCTCGTTCAGCCCGGCCTCCGGGTTCGCTTTGGCGAAGTCCGAGGTCATGGTGACCAGTGCGCTCAACGACTCCCAGCGGTCGCGGACGGAGCCCACGCCGCTCGGCGCCTCCTGCGTCCACCCGGCACCGCCCAGCACACCGGTGACCGTCTCGACCAGATCGTCCGACAGGTCGCCCGCCTTGGCCTGACCACGCAGCAGTACGGCGGCCTTCCGGATCTCGGGGCGCTCGAAGAACCGCTCGGCGCCCTTCAGCACGGTCGGGATCTTCCGCTCGGCGAGAGCCTGCTCGAAGTTCTCGGACTGGGCGTTGGTCCGGAACAGTACGGCGATGTCCCGCAGCAGCACGCCCTCGTCCTTCAGCCGCATCACCGCTCGCGCGACCGCATCCGCCTCGGCGACCTCGTCGGAGTACTCGCGGTAGACCGGCAGCGGACCAGGCTCGAGCTGCGACCGCAGGGTCACCCGGCCGGGCAGTCCGGCCGGACCGGCCGCATCGAGGATCTTGTTCGCCACGTCGACGATCTGCGGCGTGGAGCGGTAGTCGCGGACCAGCTTGATCACTGTCGCGTTCGGATGCCGGGAGGCGAAGCGGACCAGGTTCTCCGGCTCTGCACCGGCCCATGAGTAGATGGTCTGGGCCGGGTCGCCGACCACGCAGACGTCCTCGCGGCCGCCGAGCCACAGGTCGAGCAGGCTCTGCTGCAGCGGGCTGACGTCCTGGTACTCGTCCACTACGAAGGTCCGGTACTGCCGTCGGATCTCAGCGGCGACCCGCTCGTCCTCGGCCAACAGCGCGACCGCGCAGAGCAGCACGTCCTCGAGGTCAATCCGCCCGCGCTCGAGCTTCACATCCTCGTACGACGCGAAGATCTTGCCGATCGTGGCCGGGTCGAACGCAGCCAGGGCCCGGCCCGACTTCGGCGCGAGCCGCGCGTAGTCGTCCGGCCGCACATTGCTCACCTTGGCCCACTCGACCTCACCGGCGAGGTCACGCAGGGCCGGAGTGTCCACCCGGATCCGGCAGCGGGACGCGGCCTCGGTGAGCAGCGGGAACTTCCGGTCCACGATCGGAGGCAGCTCACCGCCGTATACCTTGGGCCAGAACCAGCGCGCCTGGCGCAACGCCGCGGAGTGGAACGTCCGTGCTTGGACGCCCTCGACGCCGAGCTGCGCGAGCCGGCCGCGCATCTCCCCGGCCGCGCGCTGGGTGAAGGTCACCGCAAGCACCCTCACCGGGTCAAAAGTCCCGGTCCGCACCCCATAAGCAATCCGGTGCGTTACCGCCCGCGTCTTCCCCGTCCCCGCCCCGGCCAGTACGACGACCGGCCCGTGCAAGGTGGACGCGACCGCGCGCTGCTCCGGATCGAGCGCCGCCAGCAGATCATCGGGCGAACCGGAGCGTGTGAGGTCACTCACGGACTGGGTCATACGGGAACAGCACCGCCTACGGCGTGGTTGAGATTGGTCGAGAGCCACCCTAGACGGCTCACCGGACAGATTCTTCAAGGAGACGACCGATGGCGGCAGTAACGATGTACTCGACGCCCTGGTGTGGCTACTGCCACCGCCTCAAGGGCCAGCTCAAGCGGGCTGGGATCGAGTTCGTCGAGGTCGACATCGAGCAGGTCCCGGCGGCCGCGAAGATCGTCGAGAAGGTCAACAACGGGAACCAGACGGTCCCGACCCTGGTCTTCGCCGACGGCAGTGCCCTGACGAACCCGTCGGTGGCCCAGGTCGCGGAGAAGCTGATCGTCTAGCCCGTCCCACCGCTGACACGCGGCGCCTGCCCCTCGGGGTAGGCGCCGCGTTCTATTTTCTGCCCTTGCGGGTCCGATGGTTCCCGAGCCATGGACTTACGGTCATGGCCGTTTTACCTTCGAAGGAACTACGCCGCAGGGAGATCCGCCATGATTCCGCGTCGTCTCTTTCGACCTGTCCTGTTCTTAGCGGTCCTGGCCGCAATCAGTGGTTTGTTCATCCCGGCCCAAGCCGCTCCACCTACCGGCAGACCGGACCCGTTTCCGTCCGAGGTCGGACCGGAACGCCCCGATGCCATCGGCCGCCAACTCGTACCGGATCCGATCACCGATCTCGGTGCCCCGATCAGCTCGCTCACCGTTATGGAGGGCACCGTCGGTCGCGCTCCGGACGGGCGTGACCTCCTGTACGCCGTACCAGCTGGTGAGAACGCCAATCTGAATGTCGTCGACATCCACAGCCGGCAGCTCCTCAACACCGTGCCGCTGCCTGGTGCGGCCGGTGCTTGGGGGATCGTCGTCGCGAGCGACGGCCGCCTGTACGTCGGCACGTATCCGAACGCACACCTCTATCGCTTCGACCCGGTGACGGCCGTGCTCACCGATCTGGGCCGGCCGATCGCCGGAGAGTCGTTCATCTACGGCCTCACCGCCGACCAGAACGGCAACGTCTACGGCGGCACCTATCCGAACGCTCACGCCTTCAAGTACGACGCGGGCTCCGGACAGGTCACCGACTACGGCTCACTCGACGCGGTGGAGCAGTACGCGCGGTCGACTGTCTACGACCCCGACCACAACGCACTGTTCGTCGGCATCTCCACACCGGTCGGCAAGCTGCTCCGCATCGACCTGGCCACCGGAACGGTCCAGAACGTGACTCCGGCAAGCCTGGTCGCCGCAGACATCATCGACCTCGACTACGCCGGCGGACGGGTGTTCGCCAACGCCAGCGGCAAGCTGGCGGTCGTCGACGCGGTCACCTTCGAGCAGGTCAAGTTCACCGACGCTGCAACCGGCGGACTGGTGCTGACCTATCCGCTCGCAGCACGTGGCGTCTCTGGCGCTGGCCCGGGTGGTGTGTACTTCACCACCGCGACCACGCTCAATCTGATGCGCTACGACCTCGACGCCAACACCGTCAGCACAGTGACCACGCCACCGACCCGGATGACGCGTGGTGCCGCCATCGGCTACGGCTGGATTACCGAGAACGGCAACCAGATCCTCTACGGCCTCACCGGCAACTACTCCGGGGGGACGTTCCGCTACGACCCTGTGGCGCGCACCCTCGCGCAGTGGAGCTCGCCGTTGAAGTACGTGCCGGTGGCTCTGCAACACGCGATCGCTGACCCAGCGACCGGACGGGTGTACGTCAACGCGTACCTCAACGGCTCCACGTCGTACTACGACCCTGCCACCGGCAAGGCGACAGTCACTGCGCGCCAAGGCCAAGTCGAGGGGTGGTCGTGGGGCGCCGGCAGCAAGATGTGGGTTGGCATCTACCCATACGGCCGGTTGCAGCTCTGGGATACCGCACTGCCGGAGAGCACGACCAATCCGAAGGTCCTCTTCAGCCTGGTCGACAGTGATCACCAGAACCGCCCGTTCGCCGTCGTACCGGCCGGCAACAGCGTGTACGTCGGGACCACACCCGGGTACGGCGAATACGGCGGCGCGATCACCGTGTACGACGTACCGACCAACACGTTCAAGGTCTACCGGAACCTGGTGACCGACCAGTCGATCGCCGCACTGCTGCCGGTCGGCGACAGCCTGTGGGCCGGGTCAGCCATCGAAGGCGGTCAGGGCACCGAGCCCAAGGCCACCGAGGCGCACCTGGTCAAGGTCGACCCAACCACCGGCACAGTGTCGGCAGACGTCGTACCGGTACCGGGCGCGGCCAGCATCAACGAGATGACCATCGGACCGGACGGCAACATCTGGGGTCTGGCAGACGGCAACGTGTTCGTGGCCAACAAGACGACCGGCGCGATCCTGCGCACCTACACCGTCTTCTCCGGACGGATCAGCGGGCACGACGGCGCGCTCTCCTGGCGCGACGGCTACCTGTACGGCGTCTCCGGCGGCCGCCTGTTCGTCCTGGACGGTCTGAGCGGGACGGCGACGATCCTGCGCGACCACGGTCTCAACCGGCTCACCGAGGGACCCGACGGCAAGTACTACTCGCTGCTGCGTCTGGACGGCTGGACCATTCCGACCAATCTGGCGTCGTACCAGCCGCCGACCGACCCGTGTCCCAAGTCCGACCTCCGGACGAACGTCTGGACCGGCAACATCAACAGCCACGTGCTGAACCGGAATCTGGAGTACGGCTGCACGCTCACCGACGTACTGCCGGACGCCAAAGCGCAGTGGCCCAACCACGGCGCCTACGTGGTCGCAGTGGACCGGAAGCTCCGGACACTCGAGCGCTCTGGCCAGGTGGAGTACTGGGAAGGCATCCTGATCCGCTTCGCGGCGGCAGTCTCCAACGTGGGTCGGTAACCGGTGCGGGGGCTCACCAGCTTCCGGTGAGCTCCTCGCCGTACCAGCCCTCGATCAGGCGGCGAGAGATCGAGATATTGCCCGGGATGGCCATCGTGCCGGCTTCCACCAGCGCACGAAGGTCCTCCCGGCTGAACCAGCGGGCGTCCGAGATCTCGTCGCCGTCCACTTCGATCTCCGTGCCGATCGCCTTGGCGTAGAACCCGAGCATCAGGCTCGACGGCAGCGGCCACGGCTGGCTTCCGGCGTACAGGACCTCAGGTCCGACGATGACCCCGGACTCCTCCAGGACCTCCCGCCGTACGGCGGCCTCCAGCGACTCCCCCGGCTCAACGAACCCGGCCAGTGTCGAGTACCGGCCCTCGGGCCAGGCGCCGTTGCGCCCGAGCAGCGCCCGGTCCTGGTCGTCGGTGACCATGACGATGATCGCCGGATCGGTCCGCGGGAAGTGGTGTATGCCGCAGTTGGGGCAGTCCCGGACGCTGCCTGCCTCCACCACCACGGTGTGCTCACCGCAGTTGGCGCAGTGGGTGTTCACAGCGTGCCAGTTGGCCAGTCCGACCACGTGCACGGCGATACCGGCCTCGCGGTCACTCAGAACCACGCCCAGCTCGCGCAGACCGGCGTACGACTCGTCTGCCTCACCTGCGACCAGTACGGCGAACACTGCGCGGCCGTCAGCGGTCTGACCAGCACCTGACTCGCGGTCGATGCCCAGGAAGATCCGGATGCCCTCGGGAGCCTCAGCGGGGGCGACCAGGTTCAGTGCGGACCGGTCAGCAGTCGCTTGCAGCTTGTCACCGACCGCCACCACCACCTGCGTGTCCGGCGCGGCCCACGCCTTCTCCAGCCAGTCCTCGTCGCGGCGCCGGTCGGCAGCGCGGTCCAGAACGGAGCGAGACAGAGTCAACGAACCAGAAGCTATCGAGTAGGCCACGTAACTCAACATATCCCGGCCGCATGAGAGCATCCCGGCATGAGTATTCACATCGCCGCCGAACCTGGGCAGATCGCACCGCGGGTCCTGTTCCCCGGTGATCCGCTACGGGCCAAGTGGATCGCGGAGACCTACCTGTCCGACGTGACCTGCTACACCGAGATCCGGAACATGTTCGGGTTCACCGGCACCTACAAGGGTGAGCGGATCTCCGTCCAGGGCTCCGGAATGGGCCAGGCATCCGCCTCCATCTACGCGAACGAGCTGTTCGCGGAGTACGACGTACAGACCCTGATCCGGGTCGGGACGTGCGGGGCGCTGACCGAGGACGTGCGGGTCCGGGACGTGATCATCGCGATGTCGGCGAGCACCGACTCGCAGATGAACCGCCTGCGCTTCCACGGCATCGACTACGCGCCGACCGCCGACTACAAGCTGCTGCGCGCCGCTGTGGACGCTGCCGAGGCAGCCGGCCTGAACGTGCACGTCGGCCAGGTGTTCTCCGGTGACCTGTTCTACAACGACCGCGCCGACCTGGTCTCGCGGACCGCGGAGTACGGCGTCCTGGGGATCGAGATGGAGGCCTCGGCGCTCTACACGCTGGCCGCCAAGTTCGGCCGCCGGGCGCTCGGCATCATGACAGTGTCCGACCACCTGATCACCAAGGAGGAGACCTCCGCCGAAGAGCGGCAGACGACGTTCTCCGAGATGATCACCATCGCCCTCGATGCTGCGATCGAGGTGCCGGTCTGAACCGCACCAGGAGCGCCGCCACCGCCATCGCTGCCCTCCTGCTGCTGACCGCCTGCTCATCGTCGAAGGACGACTCCGCCAAGAGCCCGGAGAGCCCGGGGAACCCGCCCTCGTCGAGCACGAGCACCTCCGCTTCGGTGCCGACCACTGCCCCCGAAGCACTGACTCCGGTCAAGGCGACCGCAGTGGTCGCCGGACTGACCGCTGCCGGCTTCAAGTGCGGCACCGACGAGGCGTACGCCCTCTGCACGTCGGGAGCCGCCTCGGTGTCGATTCTCCTCGGCGACCACCCGCGCCCACCAGTGGTGTCGGTGAACGCCACCGGAGCGGAGGACACCGCAGCGGCCGAGATCGCCAAGGTGCTGCCGAAGGTGCTCGAGGTCGCCCACATCAGCCAGCCCCAGGACATCACCACCTGGTACGGCGAGCAGAAGGGCAAGCCTTCGTCGATGACCGCAGGTGACTGGGTGATCAACTACGCGGCCGAGGCGGACACCGAAGAGCCCGGTGTGCACCTGACCGTCACCGACAAGCTCTGCAAGACCGCCTGTCAGGCGGAGTAGCCCCTACTGGATGAGCTTTGGTAGGACGCGCTGGACGCGTCCTACCAAGCGCTCCGCCACTCCGGCCGGGTCGTCCGCGTAACCGACCACGGCCTGCTCGAACAGCCCGTCAACCAGCGCGTACGCCGTGGGTGCGTCGACTGCCACCTCGCCGCCGACCAGTTCGGCGTACCGGCTGAGGATCCGCCAGATCATCGCTTCCAGCAGCTGGTCGATCGCCACGACGTCCGGGCGCAGCTGCTCCTCGAACATGCTCTGGGCGCGCAGGTCGTACCAGAGGCGGTGCATGGGGGTCTCGTCGACCAGCGTCTGCGTCATCTTCGCCAGGAAGCCCACTGCGAGCTCGTCGGCGGTCGTCGCGGACTCCACGACCTCGTCGTACCGCTGGGCGCACTTGGTCTTGTAGTAGCGCACGCAGTAGCTGATCAGGTCGATCTTGTCGCGGAAGTAGTAGTGCACGACGCCGTGCGTGAACTCGGAGTTGTTCGCGATCTCGCGCAGGCTGGTGCGGGCGTAGCCGAGCTCACCGAGCGTCTTGAGCGCGGACTCGGCCAGCGCGATCCGGCGGCGCTCGATCTTGTCGATGCCGGAGATCCGCACCGGTCGCTCGTCCGGCGTGACGTCTGCTGCCGAGCTCATCGCCACTCCTGTCGTGGGGTTGATGCGTCAGCCTACCCGGCACCGGCCAGGCGCGCCCCGTGCCGGGTCGACTTCTTGACAAGTGTCCAACAAAGTCTTGACGAGTGTCAAAGGACGGTCCAGAGTGGTGCCGAAATCACCCTCCGCAGCCACTTGAGCAAAGGAGCTCCCCGATGGGCGGACTCGATCTCTCCGGGCGTAAGGCCCTTGTCACCGGCGGGGCCCAGGGACTGGGCGAAGGGATGGCCAAGGCCCTCGCCGCAGCGGGCGCCAAGGTCGTCGTCGCCGACCTGCAGAAGGACGCCGGCGCAGCGGTCGCCGACGCACTCGACAGCGAGTACGGCGCCGGTAACGGCTTCGTAGCGCACGACGTCACCGACGAAGGCAGCTGGGAGAACGCTGTCGTCGCGGCCACCGACGTTCTCGGCGGTCTGGACATCCTGGTCAACAACGCCGGGATCGAGATCACCAGCCTGCTCACCGAGGTCACCGCGGACCAGATCCGCAAGATGCTCGACGTGAACATCCTCGGCACCGCACTGGGGATCAAGTACGGCCTGCGCACGATGCGGCCGGACGGCCTGGCCGGTCAGGGCGGCGCGATCATCAACATCTCGTCAGTCGCCGCGACCATCGCCTTCCCCGGGATCGCGATCTACTCGGCCACCAAGTCCGCGGTCGACCGCCTCACCCGCGTCGCCGCGATGGAGTCCGGCAAGCTCGGGTACGGCGTCCGCGTCAACTGCATCTACCCCGGTCTCGTTCCGACCGCCATGGGCGCCGGTCTGGCGAACGACGTGGCAGAGCTCGGACTGTTCGGGTCGCCGGAGGAGGCGGTTGGTGCAGTCATCGGACTGACCCCGGCCGGACGCCTCGGCGAGGTCACCGACATGGCCGACGCAGTTGTCTTCCTGGCATCGAACGAGGCCCGGTTCATCACCGGCATCGGTCTGCCGGTCGACGGCGGAATGGGGATGTGACCATGACTGCGAAACCTGTCGTCGTCTACGGCGCCTCCGGTTACACCGGCCGCCTGGTCTGTGAGTACCTCCGCCAGTACGGCGTCCCGTTCGTGGCCGCCGGTCGCAGCGAGGACAAGCTCACGGCCTCCATGGCCTCCAACGTGGCCGGCATCGAGACGGCCGACTACGAGATCGCCACTGTCGACCATGACGTGGCAGCACTCACCGATCTGTTCAAGGGCGCGTCCGTAGTGCTCAACACCGTCGGACCGTTCAGTGAGCTCGGCCCTGCCGCAGTAGAGGCAGCGCTGGCAGCAGGCGCGCACTACACCGACACCACTGGTGAGCAGGACTGGCTGATCACCTGCGACGAGAAGTACGGCCCTCAGTTCGCCGAGGCCGGTCTCCTGCTCGCCCCTGGTATCGCACAGATGTACACGACCGGTGAGATCGCCGCACAGCTCTGCTTGGAGCAGCCAGGGCTCGACACGTTGGACATTGCGGTGTTCTGGGGTGGCAGCCCGACTATCGCTTCGACACGCACGATTCTGGTGAACGCTGCGACGTCGAAGGCTCACTTCCTGGAGCAGAACCAGTACGTCGAATTCCCCGAGCAGGGGCTGGTTCCGCTCGTCGTACCGGGGCAGCACGAGTTGGCGCTGTCACTGCCGTGGGGTGGCACGTCACACCCGGTCTGGTTCAAGCGCGACCCACGGGTTGCCAACGTCAAGGCGCAGGGCGGTGTGTTCAACGCTGCGCTGATGAACGGCGTACCGCAGATCGTGGCGGCCGCACTGGAAGCCACGAAAGACATGGCCCCGGACGACCGCGACGCGGCGCTCACTGCGACCGCACGGCAGGTGATGGACCAGATGCCGCCGCGGGAGAACCCGCGCGTCAACAAGTCCCTCGACTCGGTACACGCCTCCGGTCCGCTCGGCCGGGCGCACTGCGTGATCCACGGGAACAGCAACTACCAGCAGACCGGTCTTCTACAGGCCTATGCGGCGTACTCACTGCTGCAGACGCCGCCGAAGCGCGTCGGGTTCGCTAGTGGTTGTCAGGCGTTCGGCCACCGGGAGCTGCTCGGCGTCCTGCGCAGCTTCGGCCTGGTCGCCGAGCCCCAGCTCACTGTGGTGCATTAGGAGGAGTTGTCATGCGACTGGTCGACTACCTGGACAAGGGCGCGTCACTCGGACCGGACAGGCCCTGCCTGACCACTGACGGCGAGACGCTGTCGTACGCCGACGTCCAGGACCTGTCGTACCGGATCGCTAGCGGACTGATCGCAAGCGGTGTGCGGCCAGGTGGCAAGGTCGCCATCCTGGCCGCGAACGACCCGGTCGCCTTCAGTTGCGTGTTCGGGATCAGCCGGGCCGGTGCGGTCTGGTGCCCGATCAATCCGCGTAACGAGGCGGCCGAGAACCGGGAGCTCCTCGACCGGTTCGACTGTGAAGTACTGATCTACCAGTCGGCGTTCGCGCCGCTGGTGGATCGGATCCGGGATGCGCTACCGAAGGTCCACACCTTCGTGTGCCTGGATGCCGATCCGGACTCCGGCACCGGCCCCCACGGTGACCGGACCGTCGGCTGGGACGGGTTCTGCGGGGGCCCGTCCCAGCTGGCTCCGGACCTGCACGATCCGGAGCAGTTGGCGCTGATCGTCGGCACCGGCGGCACCACCGGTAAACCCAAGGGCGTCATGCTCACGACGACCAACCTGGAGACCATGACGGCTCTCACGCTGATGGGCTATCCCTTCGGCGTCCGCCCGGTCTACCTGGCGCTGGCACCGCTCACTCACGCAGCCGGCGTGCTCTGCTTTCCAGTGCTCGCATCTGGCGGCGAAATCGTCATCATGCGCACCCCTGACGTCCATGCGTTTCTCAAGCTCATCCCACAGCACGGGGTGACCCACACGTTCCTGCCGCCGACGCTGATCTACATGGTGCTCGCAGCGGAAGAGCTGGACAGCACAGACCTCTCTTCGCTGCGGTGCTTCTGGTACGGCGCCGCACCGATGTCGGTGACCCGGCTGGAAGAGGCGTTGCGGCGGATCGGCCCGGTGATGGCGCAGCTGTTCGGCCAGACCGAGGCGCCGATGATGATCTCCATCCTGCCCCCGGCCGACCATTTCGATGCCTCCGGCAACATTGCGCACGATCGACTCGCCTCGGCCGGCAGGCCGTCCGCCTTGGTGACCACCCGGATCATGGGGCCGGACGGCGAATTGCTCCCGGCCGGCGAGCGCGGCGAGATCGTGGTCCGGGGGTCGCTGGTGATGCGTGGGTACTACCAGGACGCCGAGGCGACGGCAGCAGCATCGGCGTACGGGTGGCACCACACCGGCGACATCGGCTACCTCGACGGTGACAACTACTTGTACATAGTTGATCGAGCCAAGGACATGATCATCACTGGTGGATTCAATGTGTACTCGACTGAGGTTGAGCAAGCATTGATGGCCCATGAAGCAGTCCAGGACTGTGCAGTGATCGGCCGCCCGGACGAGAAGTGGGGCGAGCGGGTCGTCGCCGTCGTCCAGCTCCAGGCAGGCGCCGCTGCCGATCCGGCTGAGCTGATCGCGTTCGCGAAGGCACGGATCGGCAGCGTCAAAGCGCCCAAAGAGGTGCTCGTCTGGACGGACCTGCCGCGATCGAAGGTCGGCAAGGTCCTCAAGCCGGACATCAAAGCCCAGCTCGACAAGCCCTAACTGCTGGACGCACCAGCGGCGGACGCGGCCACGATGCTGGCTGTCATCGCGGCCTGCATCTCAGCAACCGCCTTCTTCACTGCGGCCGCCGCCCAGTCGGAGTCGGCGATGACCTTCGCCCGCGCTCGCAGCTGCCGCTTGTCGACCGCATCCGTGATCACCTTCGGTACGACGTCCAGCGCGCTCAGCAACGCAATGAGGGCGCCGGTGCGCTGGTCGGGCGCCGTACCGACCTTCAGCACGCTCTCCAGCGCGGCCCGCACCTCACCCTCGTGCTGCGCGTCCTTGGCCGGCCAGCGCGTGACGGGGAACAGCCCCAGCACCTTGTCCCGGTCCGCCTCCAGAATGCCGCGCTCCGCCAGGCGAGCCAGCAGTTGATCGCGCACCTGCTTGGACAGACCCCGCAGGATGTCCTTCGGCTTCTTCCCGGCCTTGCTGACCACATACGCGAGGCGGTCGTCCAGGATCGCGTCACCGGTCGACGAGGGGTCCAGCACCTTCAACCGTCCGGCCCGCTCGCCGTTGGCGCGACTGGTGATGTCCACCTTGCCCAGCGTGGTCAGCTCGATCAGGAGCGCACCACCGAGCGCGTAGTCCAGTTTTGGCTGCCCGACGATCGGCTTGCCGGTCTCGTCGTTGTACAGCAGGAGCAGCAGGTCCTCGGCAATCAGCATGTGCTCAACGTAAGCAACCCGGTGGGTCACTCACATCCGCCGCGCGGACTACCTACCAGGTCCACCTGCAGTAGTGGTGTCGTTGACCGCCGTGGCCGCGCCGACGAAACTCCACAACGTCCGAAAAACCGGAGACCACGCCCTCCGACTGTTCGGACGTTACGCGGGACATGCGTCGGCCTCGACCCCTTTCCCGCCTTCGTCCAGCGGGGCATCCCGGGGCATCTCGGGGCACGACTCGACGCGATTTATGCGCTTAACCTGCCCGTTGCGCGACGATCCGGGCAGATCGCGGGGCAACCTGGGGCAGATCGCCGAAATGGTCGAGCCCACCCCACGGAGCACGCCATGCTGGTCGTATGCCCAAGAAGGAGGCGCGATTGTGTCCGTGGAACCCCTCAACCCCGAACCTGACCGGCTGGAGCCCCACCGCGCGGGGCCTTTCACCTTCGCCGACCTCGATGCCGCACCCGACGACGGCACCCGACGCGAACTCATCGACGGTGTCCTGCTCGTGACCCCAGCGCCGGCACTGATCCACCAACGAGCAGCCTTACGAATCGCAGCCGCACTCGACTCCGTCTGCCCGGCCGAGTTTGAGGTCGTCATCGCACCGTACGACTACCGGCCGACGGCAGAGCGCTCGTTGCAGCCCGACGTCCTGGTACTGGGCTCCGACGAGACGAATCCCGCGCATGCAGAGAAGCCGTTGCTGCTGGCGGTCGAAGTCCTGTCACCGCGTACCCACCTTGTCGCCCGCTTGAAGCGGAGCGCCTACGAGCAGGCCGGCGTGCACTCGTACTGGATTGTTGAGCCGGACGAGGAGACGCTGACTGTTCTCGAACTGGTCGACGGCCTGTACGTCGAGCGCGATGTCGTGGTCGGCGAAAAGGTCTTCGAGGCGACACTGCCCTTCCCCGTCCAGATCGTTCCCGCCGAACTGACCCGCTCGCGTCGCACATGACGGCCGCACTTCATCGGGAGGTCGGCGACCGGATCCAGTCGTGTCTTGCCGCCGCGTGTCCGGGGGAGATGGAGGTTGTTCGGGCAGCGTTCAGGTATCGGCTGCGGACTCAAGGGGAGTTGAACCCCGACCTCATGGTCAGGCATCGGCAGGAGGTCAAGCGGAGCAGTCCTATGCTCCTGGCTGTTGAGATCGCACGGCCGTCGACTCTGGCGACGGACTGGCTGCAGAGGTGTCACGCGTATGCCGAGCTCGGCGTTGCAGCGTTTTGGACCTTCGAGCCTCGGCACGCGGTGCTGAGTGTGCGGGAATCGAGGGATGGGCAGCGCTTTTGGCGCACGATCGAAGGTGCTGCGGTGTTCGAGACGAGTGTTCCGTTTCCGGTGCGGATGGTTCCCTCAGAGCTCAGCCGTTCAGTAGGTCGATGAGTTTTTGTTTGTCTGGCAGGGATTCCGGGCGGATGACGTCGGCGGTGCGGACGTAGTAGAAGGCTGCTCCTACTGCGTCCAGGGGGATGTTCATGAGCTCTGCCCAGGCGATTCGATAGATGGCCAGCTGGAGCGGATCCGCCGTCTCGGAGCGGCTGGTTTTCCAGTCGACTACGTCGTAGCCGCGGGAGCCGTCGGGGCGGACGACCCGGTAGACGGCGTCGATTCGGCCTCGGATGGTGCGGCCGCCCAGGGCCAGGGCGAAGGGGGCTTCGATTTCGTAGGGAGAGGTTTCGCCGTAGGGGCCGGTGCGGAAGGCTTCCATCAGGTCGGTGAGGTCGGTGTCGTCGACGATGTCTTCGTCGGCTGCGCCGGGGAGGTCGTCGGGGTCGATCAGGAGTTGCTGGCCGAAGTAGGACTCGACCCAGGCGTGGAAGCGGGTGCCGAAGCGGGCGGCGCGGTTGGGTTTGCGGGGCATCGGGCGGGCGAGCTCGGAGGCGAGGCCGTCGGGGTCCTTGGCCAGGCGCATCACCTGGGTCGCGGACAGCGCGGTCGGGAGCGTCACGTCGTACGCCTTGCGGCTGCGGCTTTCCCTTGCCTCTGACAACAATCTCTCGATCTCGGAATCCCAGCGTGCGACAAGTGCCTGCTCATCGAGCAGCAGTGAATCCTCGGCCTCGGTCGACGGGCCTTCGGCGCGGGCCTGCTGCACCAGCCCGGCTGCCTCCAACCGCAGTCGGTAGGCCTCAGCGTCGTACGCCGCCGGCCAGGCTGCTGTGGTTGCCTCGGCGAGCTCGGGGTTCTCTTGCTCGAGGTCGGGCTGTTCGGCCCAGGAGACTACTCGCTCACCGGCGTGTTTCTTCAATGTCTCCAGGTACGACGAGGGGCCGCGCGGGCGTTTCTGCGTCGGGCCCCACCAGTGTCCGGTCGCGACCAGGATGTCCTTCGCGCGGGTGAAAGCGACGTACCCGAGCCGCCGTTCCTCTAGCGCGTTGACCTCCTTGCACTCATCGGCAAACGCCTTCAGCCCTGCGTTCGACAGGTCGTGGAAGGTGGGCAGGGTCTCGGCGTCACCGCGCAACGGCCACGGGAGGACCTTCGCGTTGGTCGTCCACTTGTCCCGGCCGCGATCCGATGGGAACACCTTCTGCACGAGCGTCGGCACGAACACGATCGGCCACTCCAATCCCTTGGAGCGGTGCGTGGTCAGCAGCTTCACCGAATCGGCCTCACTCGGTACGGCGAGGTCCAGGCCGGCGGCGTATTCCTCCTCGGCAGCGAGGTAAGCGAGCAGACCGTCGAGCGAACCGTCCGACTCGGTCGAGACGAAGTTGCCGACGGCATCGAGGAACGCGGCCAGGTGATCACGGCGGCCGGAGTCGAGGTGATCCGGGGTCGCGGTCAGCTCGACATCAAGGCCGATCGTCGCGATCACTCGCCGGACGATGTCCAGCAGCGGCTCGCCGGCATGCGCGCGCAATTCCCGCAGCTCGGTCGACAGCTCCTTGAAGCGGACGAGCGCCTCAGCCGAGTACCCCCACGCCTCCGTCCCCGGATCGTCGACGGCCTCGGCCAGTGAGATGACCTCGGTGGAGTCCATCCCGGCCACTGCGGCATCGAGCGCGGCGACCAGATCGTCAGCACCCGGTCGCGCACCGGTGTCGGCGAGAGAACGGGAGCGATTCGCCAGCAGGGCAAGGTCGCGGTGGCCGATGCGATAGCGCGGTCCGGTCAGGATGCGGAGCATCGCGGCGTTCGCGGTGAGGTCGTTGACGGCCTGCAGCGTGGCGACCACGTCGACGACCTCGGGCAATGCCAGCAGACCACCGAGCCCGACGACCTCAACGGGGACCTTGCGGGAGATCAGCGCTTCGTGGACCGCGCTCAGGTCGACATTCGTCCGCATCAGGATGCCGATGTCTTTCCACCGGCGGTTCGGCGTCTTGTGCGCGGCGACGATGGCGTCGGCGACCCATTCGATCTCCTGCGACCGCGTCTCGAACAGCCCAACGGTGATCGCCCCCTCCGGCGCGTTCTCCGGCGCTTCGAGCGGAATGACACCCGGGTGTGCCTCGTACAGCTCTGCGGCGTGCTGGTTGGCCGCGGCGAGGATGCGGCTGCCACAACGGCGGTTGACGCTGAGCACGTAGCGATGGGCCGGCGAACCGTCGCCGTTCGGGAAGTGTTCAGGGAACTCGTCCAGGTTGGCGACGGACGCTCCCCGCCAGCCGTAGATCGCCTGGCACGGGTCGCCGACCGCGGTGACAGGGTGCCCTCGGCCGGCGGGCCCGGCGAAGAGCGCGGTCAGCATCCGGCGCTGCGAGACCGAGGTGTCCTGGTATTCGTCGAGCAGCACGACCTTGTACCGCGCCCGCTCGGCAACCGCGACCTCCGGGCACTCCTCAGCCAGCCGCGCACCCAGCGCCATCTGATCAGCGAAGTCGACCACACCGCGCTCGCCCTTGTAGGCCTGATATTCCTCGACCAGCTGCAAGATCTCGCCGCGCTTCAAGGCAGTCTCGGCGAGCTTCTTCACCTCCACCGTCTGCTTCCGCGCCGCCGCAACCTCCTGCCGCACAGCCTCGTCATGATCCCGCACGACGTCGGCCCGCAGCAGGTGGTCGGCCAGCTCACCGTCGAGTGAGAGCAAGCTGTTGACCAGCGTCGGCACGTGATGCGAGGCAAACCGGATCGGACCGGCCGACCGCCGCACAACGCGGCCCGCCAACTGAAATCTCGTAGCGTCGGCCAACACCCGAGCATCCGGCTCCAACCCCAGCCGCAACCCGTGCTCAGCAATCAAGGTCCCCGCGAACGCGTGGTACGTCGAAACCACCGGCTCGCCCGGCTCCTCGGGCTCCCAGTTCGGCACGTTGCTGCGCAGGTGCGCCGCCAGAATCGGATGCTGATCCGGCGGCAACGTCGACCCCAGCACGCCGGCCTTGGTCAGATCCTCGCGAATCCGCACATCCAGTTCGTTCGCAGCCTTCTTCGTGAACGTCAGCCCCAGCACTTCCTCCGGCTTCACCTGCCCTGTGCAGATCAGCCAAACCACCCGAGCCGCCATCGCCGTCGTCTTCCCCGACCCGGCTCCGGCCACGATCACCCCCGGCGCCAGCGGAGCAGTAATTGCGGCCAGTTGCTGGTCACTGAACGGAATCCCCAGCAGGTCGCACAGCTCAGCAGTCGTCTGCAGTTTCACGGCGGTCATCAGACGATCTCCCGGCCTTCCGGCTGGATGGGGCACAGCGCTCTCGCTTCGCAGCGGGAGCAGCCGTCGTTGCGTTGGGCGACGAAGTGTTCGGTGCGGACCATCTGTTCGGCGTCTTCCACTGCTTCGTCGAGCCAGGTTTTGCCGTCCTCGTCTGGCTCGAGGGGGCCTTGGTGCTGGACTTTGGGAAAGCCACTGTCGTCGTGACGGAGCTGGACGAGTTCGGCGCCGCCGGCGACCGCGTCAGCTCCGGCCGCCTCAACCTGGCGGGAAGCGATGGCGCGTTGGTAGATGGCCAGCTGGACGTGCCGGGCCAGCGCGGGCTTCGTGGGCAGGTTGCGACCAGTCTTGAGGTCGACAACGCGGATGGTGCCTTCGCCGTCGGTTTCGACGCGGTCCATCCGCCCCTTCACCCGTACGGCGGGTTGCTCCGCATCCGGAAGCAGCACGTCGAATTCGACCTCGCTGCCGACCATCGTTCGCTCCGGGCGACCCTGATGCCAGGCGACGAAACGGCGGAGCGCCTGCTCGGCCTCGACACGCTCGCGGTCGGAGATCCAGGCGGACTCGAAGTCCAGCTGGGTCCACACCTTGTCGAGCCAGCCGTTGAGCTCGTCGGTCGACGGCGGCAGGGTCCCAGTGGCCACGGCGTCGGCGAGTGTGTGCAACACCTGGCCGAACCCGATGGCCGACGTACTGGGGGTTTCTCCACCCGCACGCCGGGTCAGGAACCAGCGCAGGGAACAGTCCACGATCGTCGTCAGGGCGCTGCCCGACAGCGGCACCGGCAGCTCGGGATCGGCGATCGGCCGCTCCGACTTGGTCCGCTCGCGCACACCCCACCAGCGCCCGGGATCGGCAGTCGGCACCAGCGCGTACTCACGGTCGTCGACCGCGTCGGCCAGCTCCGCCAACCGATCGGCCGCGACCCGCTTCAACGCCGGCGACGAGGCCGGATCGGCCAGCACACACCGCAGATCAGCGACCAGACCCGGCAGCGACAACGGCCGCCGCGGCCGCCCCGCCACGATCTTCAACGGAATGTCCAACTCGGCCAAGAACCGCGACGGCTGATCCCCATCAGCCTCTGGCGCCTGGACGGCAGTCACGATCAACCGCTCGCGCGCCCGGGTGATCGCGACGTAGAACAATCGCCGCTCCTCGGCCAGCAACGCACCGGCGGACATCGGCTCCACCAACCCGTCCCGCCCAAGCCGGTCCGGCTGTAACAACGAGCCCCGGCGGCGCAGGTCGGGCCACTGCCCCTCTTGCACACCCGCGACCACGACGAGCCGCCACTGCAGACCCTTCGACCGGTGCGCGGTCATCAGCTGCACACCCGCCTCGCGATACGTCCCGTCGAAGCGGTTGTCCCCTGCGATGTCCAGCGACTCGAGCTCGCTCAAGAATGCCGAGACACCCTTGAACCCGATCTGCTCCTCGGCCCGACCGGCCGCGTCGAACAGAGCACACAGCGAATCCAGATCCCGGTTCGCCGCCCGCGCGGTCTCGCCGCCGGAGTGCGCTTGACCGCGCAGCCGTCGCAACCACGGCGACTCCGACCACAGCGACCACATCACCTCGTCCGGCGCGGCACCGGCATTCACGATATTCCTTGCCTTGAGCAACCGCTCCCCCAGCGCCGCGAACCGCGCCTCGGCCGGGGACGCCTGCTCGTCGAGCAGCAACGGATCCAGCAACGCGTCGCGCAACAGCTCATCCGACGATTTTGGCAGCCGTTGCCCATCAGCGGCCTCCCGATCGCGCTTCCGCAACACACGCGCCAGCCGTCGCAACTGACCAGCATCCATCGCGCCCAACGGCGACAGCGCCAACGCCCGCACGACATCAACCGTCAGCGTGACCGGATCCGCAACTGCGCGCAGCGCCAGCAACATCGGCCGCACGGCAGGCTCGCGCGACAGCGGAAGCTCGTCACCGGCAACGTCGACCGGAATCCCAGCGGCCGCCAATGCCCTTCGCAACGGTGGAATCGACCGGCTCCCAGATCGGACCAGCACCGCCATCTCGTGCCACCCGACACCATCCTGCACGTGCGCTCGGCGCAGCAGGTCGGCGATGTGCTCGAGCTCCGCACCGCTGGTCGAGTACAGATTCGCCTCGACCTTCCCAGCGCCGTAAACACACGACGAAGCATCCGGGTTCCGGAAGCGGTCGAAGGTGTCCCGATCCAGCGTCCCCGGCACTCCCAGCCGGTTCACGACATTGCGCGAGACCCGCTGCAGCGTCGTACCGAAGCGGCGGGTGGTCGCGAGCGCAATCTGCGCCGCCGGCTGACCCGACACGGTCGGGAACTCTTCGGTGAACCGCAACAACCCGCGCACATCCGCACCACGGAAGGTGTAGATCGACTGGTCCGGGTCACCAACCACGACTAGATCGCGTCCGTGACCTGCGATCGCCTGCAGCAGCATCGTCTGCCCGGGATCGGTGTCCTGATACTCATCGACGAACACGGCCTTGAACTCCGCGCGCAGTTTGTCCTGCACCGCCGGCTGCTGGGCCAGGATCACCGCGCGATGGATCAGCTCGGAGTAGTCGAGGACCTGCTCGGCGTCGAGGATCTGCAGATACTCCTCGAAGAAGTCCCCGACCGCGACCCACTCGGCCCGCTCGGCCGACCGCCCGATCGAGGTCAGGTCCTCCGGGTCGAGCCCGAGCTGCCGCGCCTTGCCGATCACGGCCTGAACCTCGTCGGTGAAACCGCGCGTCTTCAGCGCCGGATGGAGACTGCGCGGCCACTGCACCGCACCGACCTCACGGCTCCCGGACAAGGCCTCGCTCAACCGCAACGACTGCTCCGGACCGGACGGCAACCGCAGCGGCACGTCGAAGGCATCGGCCGGCGTGAACCGACGCAGCAGCGCGTAGCAGAAGGAGTGGAAGGTCATCGACGGCATCACGCGGGTGGTTTTGCCGAGCCGGCCGGTGATCCGGTCGCGGAGCTCGGTGGCCGCCTTCCGCCCGAAGGTCAGCACGAGCACCTCGTCCGGATTCAGCCCCCGATTCCGCACCCGGTCGACGACGGCCTCGACCAACGTCGTCGTCTTCCCGGTCCCCGGCCCGGCGAGCACCAGCAGCGGCCCGCCCGGATGATCGACGACGGCCTGCTGGTCGGCGTCCAGGACCGGCGCCTGCGCAGCACGTCCCTCGGCCCGAACGAGCCGATACCGGGAACCCTGTCTGCTGACCATCGCCCCATCCCACCAGACCCCACCGACAATCCTGGTCGCGGCCCGGAAATCGGACGCTGCAACTTTTCGGCCGGTCTGTGCATCTTCAAGGTCAGTAGTCCGGCGATCACGAACGCACCGCCCGATCACCTCAACGATCGGCCTGGTCGCGGCAACACCGGCAGTGCAGGCTCGGGGCGGAGCTGCGCACTGCCGGTGTTCTCCGGTCAGTCGACCGGGTGTTCTGGATCCCAGCGCACCTCGCGCAGATTCACCTTGCCGTTCGTCACCCGCACGCCATCCGACCGCAGGTTGTGCAACTGCTCGTCGCCCACCTCATCAGCCGGCACGCCAGACGCGCGAATCACTCGCCACCAAGGCACACCGCCGCCGTACTCGCGCATGATCGCTCCGACCTGGCGCGGTCCGCCCTGGCCGACGTACTCAGCGATGTCTCCGTACGTCGCGACGCTGCCCGGTGGGATCGACTCCACCGCCCGCAGCACCGCCTCGACATATTCGTCCCTGTCCACGATCCACCCACCTAGGCCAGCGGGGCCAAGGCCTTCGCGAGCGGCTCGAGGACGGACGGCGACGCATCGAGTGGCAGGTTCATCACCGCGAGGTCAACGCCAGCTTCGCCGTACGCCGCTGCTGTCGCGACCGCCACGTCGAGTGACTCGGCCGGGTCGATCCGCACGTTGACCGAGCAGGTGATCTCGTTGACGTCCCGGCCGACGTCCTCGCAATGCTGCACGAGGATGTCCTTGAGGGGCTTCCACTCCTCCGGGCTCGCGACGATGACGTTCCAGTGCTGCGCCCATTTCGCGACCGCGCGCAGCGTCCGCTTCGGGCCCTTGCCACCGATGGCGATCGGCGGGTGCGGGGTCTGGACGGCCTTCGGTTCGCAGTACGCGTCGGTAAGCTTGATGTACTGCCCATCGAAGTTCGCCGACTTCTCGGTGAGCAGCGCGATGATCGCCTGCACCCCTTCGTCGAAGCGGTCGAAGCGCTCCTTCAACGGGTACAGCTCGATGCCGTAGGCGGCGGTCTCCATCTCGTTCCAGCCCGCGCCGATGCCGAGCTCGAGGCGGCCCTCGGAGATGATGTCGGTCGTCGCCGCCATGTTCGCCAGCACCGCCGGGTGCCGGTAGATCATGCCCGTCACCTGGCAGCCCACGCGGATCCGCGAGGTCGCCTGCGCGAGCGCGGCCAGCGTCGTCCAGGCCTCGAGGTTCGGCCCGGCCATGTCACCGGACAACGGATAGAAATGGTCCCAGTGCCACGCGGACTCGAAGATCTCCAGCTGGTCCGCGGCGACCCACACATCCCGCATCTGCTGCCACGTGGTGTGTTCCGGCCTGGTCTTGACAGCGAATCGCATCGGCGGCCTTCCGTCGGGGTATGCGCCTTCCGGCACGGACATTACTCCGCCGCGCCGAACAGCGGAGGCGGCTCTCGCACGGGCTCGCGACACTGAGTACAGGAACGGCAACGAAGAGGGGTCGGGGTGCTGGGGATCCGCCACGGAAACGCTCGAAGTCGCCGGGTCGGACGGGATCGCGGTGAGCGCAACTGTGGACTGCCGGCTCCTACAGCACCTCGGCCATGGCCGTCCTCCTAGTCGAGCCCGAGGCGTGCGCGCACCTCGGGCCGACGCAACGGCGGGACTGTCTGCGGCGGGACCCGGCGGTCCGGCATCTCGGCGAGTAGCTCTTCGGTGATGCGGGCGACCTCGGCCGCCGCGCGCTCGATCGGCCCCCGCGTGGTCGCACTGAGCGAACCGACGCCGGTCACCTTGCGTACGTATTGCAGCGCGGCCGCGTAGATCTCCTCAGAGGTCGCGGCGGGCTCCAGTCCCCGGAGCACAGTGATGTTTCGGCACATGTCCCGACACTACGTTCCGGCAGGGACAAATTCCGGAGACCTACAGGGTATTGACTCCCCTAAGACCATTAGGGTTTCCTCAGACCATGAGCACCACTGGACTGGATCGCCGGGCCCGCCGCCGGCAAGAGACGATCGAAGAGATCCTGACGGCCGCCATCGAACTGATGGAGGCCGAGGGTGTCGCTTCGCTCAGTCTGTCGGCAGTGGCCCGGAAACTTGGCATCCAGCCACCGTCGATCTACCAGTACTTCGCCTCCAAGATGGCGATCTACGATGCCCTTTTCCAGCGCGGCGCGGAGTTCTTCCGCGATGCCCGCCGAGCGGCGCACGCGGCAGCGGACACCGACGACGTCCGTGAGCTCGATCTGCTGTCGGTGCAGGCCTTCAGCCGCTGGTGCCTGGAGAACCCCGTGTACTCACAGCTGCTGTTCTGGCGGACGGTCCCCGGTTTCGAACCGACCCCGGAGGCATTCGCTCCAGCGCAAGAAGCCCTCGAGGACCTCCGGCAGCACCTGCAGGCAGGGGTCGACCGGGGGCAGCTACGACCAGAGGCCGCGACCGAGGAGGGCGTTGCTCTCTACACGTCGATGACGGCTGGACTGGTCTCACAACAGATGGCCAACGAGCCGGATGCGACCTTCGAGGACGGCCGCTATGTCCGGCTGCTGCCCACTGTGCTCGACATGTTCTACCAGCACTACGCACCAACCAGGGGGAAAGATGACCGCAGTACTGGCAACGGAGATCGGCCGGGCAGACCGGCCTAGGTGCGCACTGCACCGCGAGGCAGAACTCAGCGCCTGGCATGACCTGCTGGCAGCTATCCACGGCACCGAGTGGCAGCGCCGTACCGTCTGCGACGAGTGGGATGTCGCCGACATCGCCGGGCACCTGATCGGCCAGGCCGAGGACGTCATCCGGCCGCTGTCGTTCCCACGGCGACTGCGCAAGGCCAAGCGCACCTACCCGAGCACACCGAAGTTCGACGCACACATGATGGTGCAGGCCGACGAGCACCGCGGCACACCACCCGCCGTACTGCGCAGCACGTTCGACCGCACTTGGAGCAAGGCCACCAAGCGCATCACGAGCAACCCGGCGCTCATCCGCCGGATCAGCATGGCCATGGACGAGTTCCCGGACTTCTCGCTGAACCTCGGCTACATCCAGGACATCCTGCTCGCGCGCGACCTGTGGATGCACCGCGATGACGTCTGCCAGGCGCTCGACCGCCCGTTCGACGCAGGCCCGTACGGCGCGGAGCTGGTCGCGCAGGTGATGCGCGACGTACTGGACGGACCGTTCTGGGGCGATCGGCCCGCCGTCGATGTGGAGCTCACTGGCCAGGGCGGTGGAACCTACCGGCTGGGGAGGGGAGAGCCGGTCGGCCGAGCCGCTGTCGATGCGGTCGGCTACATGCGCACCCTGTCGGGCCGGGACGACGTACCGGTGGTGTCCGGCGACCCGGCGGCTGTCGAAGCAGTCGCCGGGTGCCGGATGCCGTTCTAGGCTGTGCTGGTTTTCAGTACGAGGGCTGGCTCGGGTCGATCTGGTCGACCCAGGCGACGACACCGCCACCCACGTGGACTGCGTCGGAGAAGCCGGCACCCTTGACGATGGCGAGCACCTCGGCGGAGCGGACGCCGGACTTGCAGTGGAAGACCAGCTGCTTGTCCTGCGGAAGATCCGCCAGCGCGACACCGGTCAGGAACTGGTCCTTCGGGATCAGCACCGAGCCCGGGATCTTGTTGATCTCGTACTCGTTCGGCTCCCGGACGTCGATCAGGACGAAGTCCTTCTCGCCGTTGTCCTTGAGCTTGATCCACTCGCTGAGCTGCTTGACCGAGATGGTCGAACCGACGGCTGCGTCGGCGGCCTCCTCGGTGATCGCGCCGCAGAAGCTGTCGTAGTCGATCAGCTCGGTGACGGTCGGGTTCTCGCCGCAGATCGCGCAGTTCGGGTCCTTGCGGACCTTCAGCGAGCGCCAGTTCAGGTCGAGGGCCTCGTAGATGTTCAGCCGGCCCAGCGACGGGTCGCCGATGCCGGTGAGCAGCTTGATCGCCTCGGTGACCTGGGCTGCGCCCACGGACGCGCAGAGCACGCCCAGTACGCCGCCCTCGGCGCAGGACGGGACCATGCCGGGAGGCGGCGGCTCCGGGTAGAGGCAGCGGTAGCAGGGGCCGTGCTCGGCCCAGAAGACGCTGATCTGGCCGTCGAAGCGGAAGATCGAGCCCCAGACGTACGGCTTGCCGAGCAGAACCGCGGCGTCGTTCACCAGGTACCGGGTGGCGAAGTTGTCGGTGCCGTCGACGATCAGGTCGTACTGCTCGAAGATCTCGAACACGTTGTCGTTGTCGAGGCGCACCTCGTGCAGCACGACGTTGGTGTTCGGGTTCGTCTCGAGGATCGACTCCTTGGCCGACTGGGCCTTGGACTTCCCGACGTCGGACTGACCGTGAATGATCTGGCGCTGCAGGTTCGACTCGTCGACGGTGTCGAACTCGACGATGCCGAGTGTGCCGACGCCGGCGGCGGCCAGGTAGAGCAGCGCGGGGCTGCCCAGACCGCCGGCCCCGATCACCAGGACCTTGGCGTTCTTCAGCCGCTTCTGGCCGGCCATCCCGACCTCGGGAATGATCAGGTGCCGCGAGTACCGGCGGACCTCGTCGATGGTCAGCTCGGCGGCCGGTTCGACCAGCGGTGGCAGTAGCACGTGTCGGCTCCTCGATGAAGGGTTCGAATCAGGCTGTCCGGCTGTACTTCAATGAATAAGCAACCATCAACCTGCTCTCCATGTTCCCGCACAATTCCCGGGACCCCACCGGAGGGTCCGCCTGCCGAGACTTTCGTCTCAGCCTGCGAACATCCGGACATGACCGTGCCGGGCTCCCCCAGGGCGCCCGGCACGGTGTACGGCAACTGTCAGTCGTTGTCGGTGATGGTCCCGGTCACGGTCACCGGGAGCTTGATCTCACCGCCGTCGCCCTGGTCGAGGACCGCCGAGAAGGTCTCGGCCGGCTCCTTCACCTTGTCGTCGACGATCTTGACGACCAGCTCACCCTTCAGCTGCCCGGGCTCGACGGCACCCTCGATGTCCCGGGCGCCGGGATCCCACTCGTCGTACTGGCTCACGAAGTCCTGCTTGAGGACCGCAGTGCCGTCCGTCAGCTTGCCGCGCAGGCCGACGTACTTGTCGCTCGCCGCGGACAGCTTCAGCGGGAAGCCCGCCTCGCCGTTCTTCTCCACGGTGGTGAGGTTGCCGACCGTCAGCGTCGGGGTCGGGTCGTCGTCGATAACCTCTCCCTGCCCGAAGGAGCGGTCCAGGAGCGCGTCCTGCGGCACCGAGAGCACCAGCTGGAACTTCAGGTCGTAGCTGTCCCGGGTGTTCGACTTCACCGGCAGACTGATCTTCTGCTTCACCTGGCCCGGCTTGAAGTTCACTACGCGAGCCACGCTGCCAACAGTCGCCCCCAGGTCACCAGTGGTCTCGGCGTACACCTTGACCGGCCGGGTGCTCGCGCGGTTCAGCCGCACGAAGAAGTCGACGATCTGCGTGCCCTTGTCGCCTTCCTTGACCTTGACGTCCGATGCGGACACCTTCACCAGCTTGGTCGCCGGTGCGGAGATGCCGACGCCAGGCGACGAGAACGACAGGTCGCTCAGGTAGACCGTGCCCTTGGCGACCTTGTCGGTCCGCAGCTCGACCGAGCGCACGTCCCTGAGGTCGACACCCTTCAGCGAGGACAGCGGGATCCGGACCGTCCGCAGCAGGTTCTTCGGCAGGCCGTTCTCCTTCGCGCCCGGCAGCCGCGTCAATGCGTCACTGACCTTGGACACCGGCACCGAAACTGCCTTACCGCGACCATCGACCACCCGAACGCTCAGATCGACCTTCGGAGCGCCGACCGGGTCCGGAGCGGCCCGGAACGACAGTGCGGCGTACTTACGCACGTCGCGCTGCGCAGCCGGCAGGTTCAACTTCAGTACGCCGGTCTTGTCGCGCCACGACAGTCTCGTCGCGGCCATGGTCGGCGTATGGGCTGCAAACCAGGCTGCATCCCAGTGGGGTGAGTCACCGGAGCCATCGGTCGACAGGCAGGTCGGAGTGGCCGCCCGCGCCGATGTCAGCTTGGCACCAGAGCACACGACCGCAGAAGCCTTGCCGGTCAGCGCACCCTTCGGCAGTGCCGAGTCGAAACGGTTCACATCTCGCCGCGACGCCAGCGGCGCCTGCGAAACCACCCGTACGACGGCCCGTCCGGCCGACGCCGCCCGCGCGTCCGAACCGTCGAACAGCGGCAGGAACTGCTTCTCGTTACCCAGGTGCAGCCGGAAGAAGCCCGACAGGTACGCCGTACCGACGGCCTGCTGCTCTTTCGCCTTCAGCCGCCCGGCGTACTTCTCGCCACACGGGGAAGCCTTCGGCTCGCCGCCCCAGTCGTCGTTGGACGGCGCCTCGGACTGGCCCGGGGTCCACTCGGTGTTGAAGAAGTTGTGGTTCGCCCCGAGCACCGTCACCGTGGAGCGCGTCGCCGCGTCACCGGTGACCGAGTAGCGGGTGTCGTCGTAGAACTTCTGGCCCTGCAGGTCGGAGACGTCACCGTCACAGGTCGGCAGGATGACGCTCATCGCGACCCCCGGGACCGTCATCCGGGCGAAGTCGACCGGAGCCAGCGGCAGCACCGCACGGATCCCGAACTCACCACCACGGTCGGCGTTCACGACTGCTGCGCGGGCGACGCCTTCGCCACCGCGCGAGTGACCCATCAGACCGACGTTCTGCAGGTCGACCTTGCCGACGTACTTGGCGCCGAACGGTCCCCCACCGGTGGTCGACCACTGCTTCCACAGCTTCAGGTGGTCCAGGATCAGCTCGGCCCGCGCCTGCGCACCGGCGTCGTACGCGCCGCCGTCGTAGGCGTTGACCGCGTTCGAGCTGATCGACACGACCTGGTAGCCGTTGCTCGCCAGGGCCTGCGCCGCGCCGTCGTACCCGCGGTAGCTCGGCACCGGCTTCTCACCCTTGGCGCACGGCCAGGGCTTGTCCTGCGGCGTCGTTGCATCGCCGTAGCAGTAGCTGTGCCGGCCGTGCAGGAACAGCACGAACGGCCGCTTGCCGGTCGCACCGACCGGCGTGTAGACCTTGCCGACGACCTCGGACTTCTGCCCCAGTCCGGGCAGGAAAACCGCCTCGTCACCGAGGTTGTACTCCGACGTCTCGACCTTGAACTTGCCCGCCTTGGCCGGGTCGTCCTTGAGCAGCGCGCCCAGCTTCGGCTTCAGCCAGTAGGCGTCGTTCGGGCCGCCCTTGGCCGCCGCGCGGCTCTCGATCTTCTTGCCGTCCTGGCCGAGGTCCCCCGACCACACCAGCTTGACGTCCTTGGCCTTCAGTACGGCCGGATCGGTCGTGACGAGCGTCAGCGACCGCAGGTCGTTCGACTGCTTGGCCACCCCGATCGGCTCGCCGTCCACGGCCAGCAGCGGTAGCGACGCACGCATCGGCGCCGGCGCTCCCAGCCGCAGTGTGAGCTCGTAGCCGGCCGCGACCGGCCGGATGCTCCAATTGTTGCCTTGGGCAATAGAAGGGGCAGGCGGCGCGGCGGACGCGAGCGGCGCCGTCGTCAATCCCAACCCCAGTAGTGCGACCATCCCCAGCGACAGGTGCCTCAATCTGCCGATATCCCGCACAGTTGTCCTCTCGGTTCGATGAAACAGACCACAAAGATGACTTCATGGCCGAGAGGAAAGTTGACCTGACCAGCCGCTCGATCACATCTCAGTCCTGCGACAGCTTCGACTCAGTCGTTGTCTAGGACGGTCCCGGTCGCGGTCACCGGCAGCTTGATCCCGTCGATCCCGACGACCTCGTCGAGCACCGCGGTGAAGGTCTCGGTAGGTTCCTTGACCTTGTCGTCGATCGCCTGGACGATCAGCTCACCGGCGAGCTTGCCGGACTCGATACCACCCACCAGCGTGTGCTCCGGCGGGTCGTACTGGCCGCGGTAGTCAGGACCGAGGATCGCCGTCCCGTCCTTCCAGACACCGCCGAAACCGATGTGTTTGTCGCTGAGCGCCGACAGCCGGACCGGGAAGGTGACCTCCCCCTTGCCCTCGGTCGTGGTGAGGTTTCCGAGGATGAGCTTCGGCGACGGATCGTCGTCGAGCACCAGGCCTTGGGCGAAGGACCTGGCCAGCAAGGCCTCCTTCGGTACGGCGATCGCCAGCGAGAACTTAGTGTCGAAGGTGTCCCGGGTGTTCGACTTGATCGGTACCCGGACGAGCTGCCGGACCTGTCCGGGCTTGAAGACCACGGCCTGCGCGACATCCTGCACCAGCATCACGTCCTCGTACGGCAGGGTCGTCTGGGCGAAGACCGTCACGGGCCGAGTGGCCGGCCGGGACAGCCGCACCACGAAGTCTGCGTAGTTGGTGCCCTTGTTGCCTTCCTTCGTTGTGACGTCGGCCACGGACACCTTCGGCAGCGTCACGGCTGGCGCCGACGAACCAACGCCCGGCGACGAGAAGGCCAGGTCACTCACGTACGCCGCACCCTTCGCGACCCGGTCTGTCCGCAGCTCGATCGCCCGAACATCACGCAGGTTGACGCCCTTGAGCGACGACAGAGGGATCCGCACTGTCCGCAGCAGGTTCTTCGGCAGCCCCGCGGACTTGTTGCCGGGCATCCGCACCAGGGCATCGCTCACAGCAGACACCGGTACGGCGGCCGCTCGCCCGCGACCGTCGAGCACGCGAACCGTCAGGTCGGTGGTCGGCGTACTGGCCGGGTCCGGAGCCGCACGGAACGACAGAGCGGCGTACCGGCGGACGTCACGCTGAGCGGCCGGCAGGTTGAGTCGCACTGCTCCGGTCTTGCCGGTCCAGGAGAGCCTGGTGACCGCAAGCGTCGGTGCGGCCGATACGTACGCCGCGCCGTCCCAGTGCGGTGCGTCTCCGGAGCCATCGGTCGTCAGACATGCGCCCTTGCCGGTCTCGCCGATGCAGACCGCCGCAGTGGCCTTGCCTGTGACAGCGCCCTTCGCTAGCGCCTTGTCGAAGGCAGTGACGTCTCGCCGCGAGGCCAGTGGCGCCTGGGCGACCACACGCACCACAGCCTTCCCAGCAGAAGCCGCGCGCGCGTCAGAGCCGTCGAACAGCGGCAGGAGCTGCTTCTCGTGGCCGAGCTGCAGCCGGAAGAACCCCGCCACGTAGGCCGTTCCGACCGCCTGCTGCTCCTTGGCCTTCAACCGGCCCGCGTAGCCGGAGCTGCACGGCGCAGTGTTGCCCTCGCCACCCCAGTCGTCGGCGGACGGCGCTACGGACTGCCCCGGCGTCCACTCGGTGTTGAAGAAGTTGTGGTTCGCCCCAAGCACGGTGACGGTGGAGCGGGCTGCGCCGTCACCAGTGACGGAGAGCCTCGTGTCGTCGTAGAACTTCTGGCCCTGCAGGTCGGACACGTCACCGTCGCAGTACGGGAGCAGGACGCTCATGGCGACGCCCGGGACCGACGAGCGGGCGAAGTCGACTGGTGCGAGCGGCAGCACGGCGCGGATGCCGTACTGGCCACCGCGGTCCGCGTTCACCACTGCGGCTCGGGCGACACCCTCGCCTCCACGGGAGTGACCCATCAGACCGACGTTCTGCAGGTCCACCTTGCCGACGTACTTGGTGCCGAACGGTCCCCCGCCGGCCGTCGACCACTTCTTCCACAAGGACAGGTGGTGCAGGATCAGCTCGGCCCGCGCTTGCGCACCGCCGTCGCTCGCGTCGTAGTCGTAGGCGTTGATGGAGTTCGAGCTGATCGAGACGACCTGGTAGCCGTTGCTCGCGAGTGCCTTGGCCGGGCCGTCGTAGCCGCGGTAGCTGGGGACCGGCTTGGCGCCCTTCGGGCACGGCCATGGCTTGTCGCCGACGCCCTCGCCGTAGCAGGACTCGTGGCGGCCGTGCAGGAAGACCACCAGCGGTCGCTGGCCGACCGCACCGACCGGTGCGTACACCTTGCCGAGCACTTCGGACTTCTGGCCGAGGCCGGGCAGGAAGACAGCCTCGTCACCCAGGTTGTACTCAGAGGTCTCGACCTTGTACTTGCCGGACTTGCCCGGGTCCTCCTTGAGCAGTGGGCCCTTACGCGCCTTCAGCCAGTAGGCGTCCGTCGGCCCGCCGGCCTGCGCGCGGGCGCTCACACCGGCGTTGCTGACGTCGCCCGGCCAGACCAGCTGGACGTCGTGCGCGCTGGCAGCGGTCCTGTCGCTGGTGATGAGTGTCAGCGTCCGTCCGTCCGCAGACTGCCGGGCGACACCGACCGGTATCCCGTTCACTGCCAGCAGCGGCATGGCCGCGCGGACCGGCACCGGCTCGTCCAGCCGGAGTGTGACCCGGTAGCCGGCCGGCACCTGCCGCACGTCCCACTTGTTGCTTGTCGCAACCGATGGGACCTCCGGAGTGGCGGCCTGTGCCGTCAGCGGGGCGACCGCCAGCAGCACAGCCATGCCCAGAACCAAACTGCCGCGAACCCGCACAGGTCTTCCTCTCGTCGACGGACCAGCTCTCCATGAGATAGCCCGGCCGAACGAAAGGTTGAGTCATTTACTGCGCTCGTTCAGATTTCAGAATTGACTCAGTTACGCGATGAGATCGCGGAAGGCGGCAGCCACTTGTTCCGGGTGTTCCATCTGAGCCACATGACCGGACTTCGGCAGGTAGAGCAACCGGGCATCCGGGAACGTGCGCTGCGCCTTCGTCCGGATCCGCGCATCAACCAGTCGGTCGCGGCCGCCGTACACGAGGAGCACTGGGCACTTGACGCTTGCGGCGTCCGCCCAGAGTGACCGGCGCGGCGGGGTCAGCGACGAGCGCAGGATGCTCTTGGCCGCGTCTGTGGTCGCCTGCATGTTCCAGGGATCAGTGTCCCGCCGGTGCAGCTCAGCCTCGTAGTTGGCGCGCACCTCCGGCGGCAGTGTCAGCGGGTCCCCGAAAACCATCGACAGCGACGCCTGGAAGCGCCGGTCGAACGGCAGCCGCTGAGTCCGCTGCAGCACCACCGGTCCGAGTCGCGGCGTCGCCAGCGCGGCGAACCACAAGGCACTGGCCGACATCCGCGGATGCGGGAGCGCAGGTGACACCAGCGTCAGTGATGCGACTAGATCAGGGCGCCTGGCCGCCAGTGCGACCGATGCGGCGCCACCCATCGAGTTACCGAAGACGTGCGCCGGCTGATCGAACTGCCCCTCCAACAACTCGACCAGTACGTCGGCCTGTTCCGAGATACCGGCCGGTCCGGCCAGCGGGGTCCGCCCGAACCCGGGGAGATCAGGAGCGATCCCCCGCACGGTGTCGTTCAGCAGTAGTCCCAGCGCAGTCCAGTTCAACGACGAGCCGCCCAGACCGTGCACATACAGCGCAGGCGGAAGCTCCGCCGCCGCCGGCACGTCTCTGACCAGCAGGTCCACGCCTGCGACCGGCACCTGACGGGCCGGCCATTCCTGTGTCGCCAACGGCACGTCAGCGCCGGTTACTGCCCCGTAACTCTCCACAAATCCCATGGTAGGACCCCGTCGGCCGGAACACTGGCGACCCATGAAGCGCAGGGTCCCCAAACCACTACTGATCGTGCTGCTCGTGGTGGTCCTCGCCTACCCGGCGTTCCAGCTCTTCCTCCTCGGCTACACCGGTGTCCGGATGCTCGTGGCCGGCCAGGAGACCCACGAGGTCGTCTACAAAATCACCGGTACGGCGGATCGCCCCGACATCCGGTATGTCCGCGACGGCCACCGCGACTCCGTCGAGCTGAAGTACGCATCGCTGCCGTGGGAAAGCTCCAAGCTCAAGACAAAGGGCAGTGCGCAGGTGCTGTCGGTCAGCGCTCTCCAGCAACTCGAAGACGATGGCTCGGTCCGCTGCGAGATCTGGCTGGACGGTGCGCTTGTCGAGAGCTCGGAGTCGGCGCCCGGGACCGGCCTCAGCGCCAGCTGCACGCATCTGCCCTGACCCCCTCCCCAGGCCGCCAGCTCAGGGGATATCCCTTCAGCTGGGGGGTTGCCCACTGAGAATCTCAGTGGGCAACCCCCCGACTCAGGGGGCAAGGGGGTGGATGGCTTCGCTGCGGTACGGCGGGTGAGTGGTTGATCGCCGCTCCGGACAAGCCGGACACGTTGCTTGTGGCTGGTCGCCGCGGCGGCCGCGTTACATAAAGAGCTTGGCTGGGGCCGGTGGGTGGCTGAGGTACTGGCGAGGTCAGCGATCGCGTGACCGCCGATTGAGGTGCTCGCTATGGTTGCGGCCGGTAGCGGGCAGGCCTGGAAAGTGACCCGCCGCTGTGGTGAAAAGCGCTGGCAAGGAGGGCTGGGGTCCTGCCGCGCCCGGCTGACCGGTCCACCTTGTTGGGGGTGCTTTTCGCCGCCTGCCCGTCCACTTGTCGGGGGCTTGTGGGCTGGGTGGTGGGCTTGAACAAGTAATTACCTGTTCCCGCCCACCGTTTCTTGTTCAAGCCCCCGGTTGTCGGCTCACCCCGCGGCGCCCGGGGCCGTTGGGTGGAACATTCTTTGCAAATGGCGCACAGGAGTTTCCACTCAGCGGAGATTTTGGGCCTCAGCCATAGCGGGCACCTCAAGCAGCGGGCACGCGGCCGCCGTCCTCGCCAGTACCTCAACCAGCCACTGGCCCCAGCCAAGCTCTTTATGTAACGCGGCCGCCGCGGCGACCAGCCACAAGCAACGTGTCCGGCCTGTCCGGTGCGGCGAGCAACCAGGCGTTTCCACACACATTGGGTGGAGACTGGGAGGCATGGCAGCCGGCGCGCAGCAGGTGACTACCGAGGTCGACGGGCAGACGTTGAAGCTCACGAACCTCAGCAAGGTGTTGTATCCGCAGAGCGGGTTCACGAAGGCCGAGGTGATCGACTACTACCACCAGGTGGCCGCACTGCTGCTGCCGCATTTGTCGGATCGGCCGTTGACTCGGAAGCGGTGGCCGGACGGCACTGAGGCGGCGTACTTCTTCGAGAAGAACGCACCTCGCGGTACGCCGGATTGGGTGCGGACCGAGACTTTGCCGACGCCGGGTAGTTCGACGGGGCGCGATGAGGCCGAGTTCGTGGTGGCGGACGACGTACAGACTGTGGTGTGGCTTGCGAATCTGGCTGCGCTGGAGCTGCATGTGCCGCAGTGGCGGATTGGGTTGTCGGAGCACGGGAGCGATCCGCAGGCGGATCTGATCGTTTTCGACCTCGATCCGGGGCCTGGCGCGACCATAGTGGAGTGCTGCGATGTCGCGCTGGCGTTGCGGGAGCTACTGGGGCACTACCGGCTGGAGGGGTGGCCGAAGACCTCTGGCAACAAGGGCATGCATCTGTATGTGCCGATCGAGCCGACGTCGTCACGCCGTACCAGTGACTTCGCCAAGCAGTTGGCGGAGCAGCTGGCTGCCGCACTGCCTGAGGACGTGACGGCGAACATGACCAAGGCGCTCCGGCCGAACAAGGTGTTCATCGACTGGAGCCAGAACGCCAGTGCGAAGACCACGCTGGCGCCGTACTCGCTGCGGGGCGCCGAGGAGCCGCGGGTGTCCACCCCGATCGACTGGGACGAGGTGGCCGCGACAACCAGTCCGGAGGAGCTCAAGTTCCTCCCGCACGAGGTCCTGGCCCGCATCGAGGAGTACGGCGACGTGCTGGCCGACCTGTACGACGATCCGCGCCCACTGCCGTCGTAATCAGCGCTCCGGCGGCGGGGAAGCTACTGACCGGGAGGACCGGTGGGTAGGATTCGGGCTACGACCCGGCGGCGCGACCTGCCGCCGGTGCCGCACCACCGAAGGAGCCGACGTGTCGACGACACCGGAGACCGCACCGAAACGCGGCAGCCGCCTGCCCCGGCTGGCCCGCCGCGCGCAACTGCTCGAGGCGGCTCAGGAGGTCTTCGTCGCGAACGGGTACCACGCCGCCGCGATGGATGACATCGCCGAGCGCGCAGGCGTCTCCAAGCCCGTCCTGTACCAGCACTTCCCGGGCAAGCTGGAGCTGTACCTCGCGCTGCTGGACACCTCCTGCGAAGCGATCGTCGCCTCGGTGCACGAAGCACTGAAGTCGACGGACGACAACAAGCTGCGGGTTGCGGCGACCGTGCATGCGTTCTACGAGTACGTGGCGAACGCCCAGGGCGCCTTCCGGCTGGTCTTCGAGTCGGATCTGACCAACGAGCCGGCCGTCCGCGAGCGCGTCGACCGCGTCACCATCGCCTGCGCCGAGGCGGTCTCCGAGGTGATCAGCGCGGACGCCGGGCTGAACCGGGAGCAGTCGATGGTGCTGGCCGTCAGCCTGGTCGGTCAGGCACAGGTGAGCGCCCGTTACTGGCTGGCCTCGTCGGACCAGAGCTCGCTGCCGCAGGAGCAGGCCGCCGACCTGGTCGCCTCGCTGGCCTGGCGCGGCATCCGAGGGTTCCCGCGCACCGACGTGTAGTCCACTCCGCCACGGTTCTGCTTTGGGCGGACGGGTGAGAGCTCACGGCCGCCAGCGGATAGGCTCGAAGTGTCACCGGCGAGAGCCGCCGGTCGGAGCGTGCCCGGAGGGTTTCGTGGAGGTCAAGATCGGCGTGCAACACGTCAATCGCGAGTTGGTGCTCGAAAGTGAGCAGAGCCCGGACGAGGTACAGGAGCAGGTGGCGAACGCGCTCAGCGGCAAGAGCAACCTGCTGGAGCTGACCGACGACAAGGGCCGCAAGGTGCTGGTCCCGGCCGACCGGCTCGCCTATGTCGAGATCGGTGAGCCATCGGTGCGTAAGGTCGGTTTCGGCGCGATCTGATCGCGTTCCGGACACGTCTCTGCGTGTCCGGGTTCCGGAATCGGGGTTCCTGGGCACCATGTGCGGTGGGACCTGCGTCGCAGTGGTCTGGTAGCTACGGGGAGCCACCCCCAGACGCAGGTCAGTCACCTCACAAGGAGGAATCGTGGGTTACTGGATCTGGATGATCGTCGTCAGCCTGCTCGCAGGCGTGATCTTCGGGCCGCTGGCGCGGCTCGTACTTCCGGGCAAGCAGAACATCAGCCTCGGCTGGACCATCCTCGGCGGCGGTATCGGCGCCTTCATCGGTGGTCTGATCGCACACTTCGCCGGCGTCAAGGACACCAACGGCCCGGACTGGATCCAGTACTTGATCCAGATCGTCTGTGCCGCGATCGTCATCGCCGTCATCGCAGCCCGCAAGCCCAGGTCTGCCTGACAGCAACAGCTTCACCCGACGGCCGCCACCCCACCAGGGGCAGGCGGCCGTTGTGATGCGAGGCCCTCGTAGAGGGCCAACAGCTTCTCCGCGTGCTCCAGCGGCGCGGGCCGGTACCGCGGCGCCCAGCGCCGGGTGGAGTCCGGCGCCCGCAGCGTCTTACCGATGACAGCGGCCAGCCCAACCGGCTCGGCCGGAGCGAACGTGCGGGTCCGCTCGTGGCCGCGGTACAGCCACGGGTCAACAACCACCAGCGGACAGCCCGCCGCCTCAGCCTCGTGCGCAACCAGCGACTGGGTCTCCGAGATCGAGCAGATCACCACGGCGTCCGCAGCCAGGTAGTACCCAGCCAGCTCCGCCCGCGGCAGTACGCCGGGCATCCGCACCCGCGGGCCGATGCCGAGCCGGTCGACAAGCTGCGTGACCCGCCGCCGATCGCCGTACCCGCCGACCATGACCAGACAGGCGTCCGGCCGGATCTTCAACAGCTCAGCGAACGACTGCAGCAGCAACTCGTCGTTCTTCTCACCGCTCAACCGGCCCACCGACAACAGAATCGGGTCCTGTACGCCGAGGTTGAGCTGCCGCCGAATCTCGGCGACAGAGACGGACGGTGCGGGCATCGGAAGCGTCGGACTGGGCAGGACGACAGTCGGCGCCTCGCAACCGAGGTCGTCCAACTGCTGCTCGACCTTGGCGGTCGGTGCGATGACCAGGTCGACCGCCCGCAACAGGTTCTGCACCTCGGTGCACCCGTTCTGGTAGCCGCGCGGCGCACCGAGACCTGCCCGCCAGGCCTTGCCCGCAAGCCACATCGCCAGCCGGATCTCCGCGTAGTGCTGGCGGTAGACCTCGAGGTCGGTGTGCCACGTCAGCACGACCGGGAGGTCCCGGCGCCAGGCGGTGTACAGACCGGCCACCCCGACCGGACCAAGCGTGTGCACGTGGACTACGTCGTACTCCGGCTTGTTCCGCGTCGGCCGGAGCATGCCCAGCCGGTAGTCCCGGCCCCAGGCGTCAGCGCCCGGCACCGACCGGATCGGCAGCGTACTCTGGTGGCTCTTGGACTTGTACGGCGCGACAACCTCGAGCTGCACACCGAGCTCGCACAGTGCGCGTCCGGCGGCCTCCATCGAGACGGCCACGCCGTCGGCCCGCGGGACCAGGGTGTCGGAGTAGATGCCCAGGCGGACCGGGCGATAGGACAGTGTCATGCAGGCAGGCTCTCCGGCGTCGACCCCCGTCAACAGCGAACGCAAGCCATCCAATCAGGCTTGCAGGCCGAGCGCAGTCATCCTTGCCGTATGAGCTTCGGTCAGTCGGGTGAACATCCGGCCAATGGCCGCCAAATCGAGCCCGGGGCGGTCGACGCTGCCGGCCAGCAGGGCGGCCAGTGAGTCTCGGTCGGCGGCGATTCGCTGCGCCTGACTGAGGGCTTCGCCGACCAGTCTGCGGCCCCAGAGGGCGAGCCGGCCGCCGAGCTTCGGGTCCGCCTCGATGGCGGCGCGGACCCGCTCCACGATGAACTCGGCCTGCCCGGAGTCGGCGAACACCTCGAGCACCAGGGCCCGGGTCTCCGCGTCCACGAACGACGCGATCTCGCGGTAGAAGTCGTTGGCCAGGCCGTCCCCGACGTACGCCTTGACGAGGCCTTCCAGCCAGTCCGAGGGCGCGGTGTGGTCGTGGAAGGCGTCCAGCGGGGTGACGAACGGCTGCATCGCGTCCATCGCGTCCACCCCGAGGACGACGAGCCGGTCACGCAGTTGCTGGAAATGCCCGAACTCGGTGGTCGCCAGTGCGGCGAGCTCCGCCTTGTCGTTGAGGGTCGGTGCCAGCTTGGCGTCCTCGGCCATCCGCTCGAAGGCGGTCAGCTCGCCGTACGCGAGGACTCCCAGCAGGTCCACCGCCGCGGCCCGGTAGGCGGGATCGTCGAAGGCCGTCTGTTCCATGCCCGGCACCTTATCCGTGATCCGGCCCGGGCTGAACGGGGCCGGAAAAACTGCGTGGCGCAAAGCACACAAAACAGCGTTGACGCGGGTTGCGGTTACACTGGTCAGTGATTCGCCGGTGACGCGCCCACATGGGCACGCTGGTGCGTGGTGCTTGCACAGTGTCCCCGCGCCTCTTCTGACGAGGCTTTATTCGCCTCTGGCGCCCGGCCACTGTCCGTTCAAGCATGTGAGAGGCGATCAGCCTGACCACCTTCCGAGAGCTCGGCGTGCTGCCCGAGATCTGCGACGCGCTCGACCGCGTCAACATCGTGGAGCCCTTCCCGATCCAGGAAATGACGCTCCCCGTAGCCCTGCTGGGCACCGACCTGATCGGCCAGGCCCGGACCGGGACCGGCAAGACGCTCGGCTTCGGTATTCCGTTGCTGCAGCGGACGATCTCCCCCGGTGAAGCCGACTACAACCAGCTCGCTGCCCCTGGTAAGCCCCAGGCCCTGGTCGTCACCCCCACCCGTGAGCTGACCATTCAGGTCGCCAAGGACCTGGTGACGGCTTCCACTGTCCGCTCCGTGCGGATCCTGACCATCTACGGCGGCGTGGCCTACGAGCCCCAGCTGGACGCCCTGAAGACCGGCGTCGACGTCGTCGTCGGGACCCCGGGACGCCTGCTGGACCTGGCCAACCGCGGTGTGCTGGACCTCAGCCACGTCAAGGTTCTGGTCCTCGACGAGGCCGACGAGATGCTCGACCTGGGCTTCCTGCCCGACGTCGAACGCATTCTGCGCAAGACGCCTGAGTTCCGGCAGACAATGTTGTTCTCGGCAACGATGCCGTCGGCCGTCATCACGTTGGCGCGCACGCACATGCGGCACCCGCTGAACATCCGCGCCGAGTCCGGTGACGACTCGCAGATGGTTCCGGCCACCGCACAGTTCGTCTACCGCGCCCACGACCTCGACAAGCCCGAGGTCGTGTCCCGGATCCTGCAGGCCGACGACCGCGGCCGGGTGATGATCTTCTGCCGGACCAAGCGCGAGGCAGGCCGGCTCACCGATGACCTGGTCGAGCGCGGCTTCAAGGCCGCCGCGATCCACGGTGACCTGAACCAGGTCGCCCGCGAGCGGGCGCTGACCCGGTTCCGGGGCGACAAGGTCGACGTACTGGTGTGCACCGACGTCGCGGCCCGCGGGATCGATGTCGAGGGCGTCACGCACGTCATCAACAACACCTGCCCCGAGGACGAGAAGGCCTACGTGCACCGGATCGGCCGCACCGGCCGCGCCGGGGCGAGCGGGATCGCGGTCACCTTCGTCGACTGGGCGGACATCGTTCGCTGGAAGACGATCAACAAGGCCCTCGACCTTCCGTACGAGGACCCGCAGGAGATCTACTCCACGTCGCCCGAGCTCTACCACGACATGGGAATCCCGAGCGAGGCCAAGGGCCGGATCAAGCCGGCCGAGCCCCGCGAGGAGCGCCCGGCGCGGCACCGTGCCGAGGGTCGTCCGGAGGGTCGCCGCGACAGTCGTCCCGAGGGCCGTCCCGAGGGCCGCCGCGACGAGAGCGGCGAGTCGGCCGGTCGCAAGAAGAACCGGAACCGGACGCGCAAGCGCACCCGTTCGGGTCAGCCGCTCGAGGAAGGCGCGGACGTCACCACACTGACTCAGCCGCAGCTGGCCGAGTCGGCTCCCGCTGCTGTCACTGCCGCTAGCAATGGCGTCGTTGGTGATGGTGCCGAGGCGCCGCGTGAGCGCAAACCCCGCAAGCGCAATCGCAAGCGCAACCGTCGTTCGGACGCTCCGGTCGAGACAAACGCACAGACCGGTACGCCGATCTTCGCGGCTGCTGCGGGCGATTCGTCTGAGCCGGCTGCCGTGGTTGAGACCGCGGCTGCTGTTGCGGCGGCTCCGGTTCAGGCTGCGCCGGTCGAGGCTGCTCCGGCTGCTGAGCACGATGCCGGCGACCGTCCGTCGCGTCGTAGCCGCAACCGCAACCGCCGCTCGTCCAACGAGAACGCGGTTGCTCCGGTGAACGAGGCTGCAGCTCCGGCCCCGGTCGTCGAGGCTCCCGCGAAGCAGGCACCGGTTGTCGAGGCACCCGCCAAGAAGGCGGCCGTTGCCGAGGCACCGGCCAAGCAGGCTCCGGCTAAGCAGGCTGCAGCCAAGCAGGCGCCCGTCAAGAAGGCTCCGGCCAAGAAGACGGCTGCTGTCGAGGCTCCGGTGCAGAAGGCTCCCGCCAAGAAGACGGCGGTTGCTCAGGCTCCGGCGAAGAAGACTGCACCGGCCAAGAAGGTTGCGGTCGCGGCGGCTCCGGCCAAAAAGGCTGCGCCGGTCAAGAAGACCGCTGCCAAGAAGGTCGCCGCGGCACCGGCTCCGGTGAAGCAGGCTCCGGCCAAGAAGACCGCTGCGAAGAAGGTTGCGGTCAGCGCGGCTCCGGCCAAGAAGGCAGCACCCGCCAAGAAGGTCGCTGCCAAGAAGGTTGCGGCCGCACCGGCACCGGCCAAGAAGGCAGCACCGGTCAAGAAGACCGCAGCCAAGAAGGTCACGGCGGCGCCGACCAAGAAGGCTCCGGCCAAGAAGGTCGCGGCCAGCTCGGCACCCGCCAAGAAGGCAGCACCCGCCAAGAAGGTTGCGGCCGCACCGGCACCGGCCAAAAAGGCAGCACCGGTCAAGAAGACCGCAGCCAAGAAGGTCACCGCCGTACCGGCCAAGAAGACCACCGCGAAGAAGGTTGCGGCGGCTCCGGCCAAGAAGGCTCCCGCGAAGAAGGTTGCGCCCGCCAAGAAGGCGACCGCAGTCAAGAGCGCGGCGCCGGCCAAGAAGGCTGCACCGGTGAAGGCCGCTGCCAAGAAGGTCGCTCCGGCCAAGAAGGCGGCGCCCGTGAAGGCCGCTGCCAAGAAGGCTGCGGTCGTCAAGAAGGCGGCTCCGGCCAAGAAGGCACCTGCGAAACCCGTTGCGACCAAGAAGGCTGCACCCGTCAAGGCGGTCGCGACCAAGAAGGCGCCGGCCAAGAAGACTGCTGTGAAGGCCACCGCACCCGCGAAGAAGACGGTTGCGGTGAAGAGCACGGCGAAGAAGGCACCGGCCAAGAAGGCGGTGACCACCAAGAGCGTGGCAAAGAAGTCGGTGGCCAAGAAGGCACCGGCGAAGAAGACCGCTCGGAAGTGACCAAGCTGTAATTTCGCGCTGCAACACCCAGCCCCTCGTGGAGCGTCCTTGCGACGTAACCACAAGAGAGGGGCTGGGTGATGGGGCGCAAGGGTGGGATGGCGGTGCTCGCCGCCGTAGGACTGGTGCTGCTGGCCGGTTGCGGGGCGAGCAACCCCGAAAGTAGCTCCGCGCGGGACGCTTCGAGCGTCGGCGCGGCGGCGAAGCCGGAAGGCGTCGCCAGCGACAGCGGGGGCAAGGCGGCCAGCGGCCAGCCGAAGGCTCCGGTCGCAGATCAACCGACGGTGACGCGCGCGATCATCAGGACCGGATCGCTCACCGTCGAAGCCGACGACGTCAACGCGAAGCGGCAAGAGGCCATCACGGCGATCATCGGCCTCAAGGGCCAGGTCGCCTCGGAGAACACCGGCGACGACGCCCACGGCAACATCAGTTCGGCGAATCTCGTGCTGAAGGTGCCCAGTACGTCGTACGACGCAGCTATCGACGTCTTGTCGAAGCTCGGGAAGCGGCTGCAGATTCACCAGGAGTCGACCGACGTCACCGAGCAGGTCGTCGATGTGGACAGCAGGATCCGCACGCAGCGGGCGAGTCTCGACCGCATGCGCGCACTCCTCGCCAAAGCGAACACGATCGGTGAGATCGTCTCGGTCGAGTCGGAGCTGACCCGTCGCGAGGCGGATCTCGAGTCGCTGCTCGCCAAGCAGAAGAACCTCGCTCTCCAGACCGAGCTGGCGACCCTGAACCTGACGCTGACCAGCAAAGACACCCCGCCGGTCGTCACCGCCCCGGACCGCGGCTTCGTCGGCGGCCTCAAGGGTGGCTGGCATGCCTTCACCGCCACGTTCTCCGCGCTCGCGACCGCGCTCGGCGCAGTTCTCCCGTTCGCGGTCCTGATCGCACTGATCGCCGTACCGGTCTGGCGGTACCGTCGCCGCCTGCGTCGGACGGCAACTCCGGCAGCGCCGGCCGAAAGCGGTCCCGCCTAGAGCAAGGCGGCCGCGAGCGCGCGGTAGGCCTTGGCACCGGCTGAGGTTGGCGAGGTGGTGAGGATCGTCTCGCCGACCGCGGGCGCCTCGGCGAACCGGATCGACTTCGGGATCGCCGGGGCGAGCACGGTCAGCGAATACGTCTCGGCGATCGTCTCGAGGACAGCGCGAGCATGCGTCGTCCGGCCGTCGTACAGCGTCGGCAGCACGCCCAGTACCTGCAGGCCCGGGTTCGTCAGCTGCTGCACGTCGTGCACGGTGTCAAGTAGTTGCCCAACGCCACGATGTGCCAATGTCTCGCACTGCAAGGGAATCAGTACCTCGGATGCCGCCGACAACCCGTTCACCGTCAGCAACCCGAGCGTCGGTGGGCAGTCGACGATGATCCAGTCGTACGACGAACGAACGGATCGCAAGGCGGTGCGCAGCACCTGCTCCGGGCCGCTCTCGCGCGCCAACTGCACCTCGGCGGTGGCGAGCTCGATCGTCGCGGGCAGCAGATCCGGCCCCTCCTCGAACTCGATCAGCACATCGCGCGCCTGCACTCCGCCGAGCAGGACGTGGTGGATCGATTTGTCCAGGTCCTCGGGGTCGACACCGACCGAGAAGGTCAGGCACGCCTGCGGATCGATGTCGACGAGCAACACTCGCTGGCCGAGCTCGGCGAGGGCAGCACCGAGTGTGGCGACAGTGGTCGTTTTGGCCACGCCGCCTTTCTGGTTCGCAACCGCGAGAGTGCGAGGAGGCACCCGGCCATTGTGCCGCACTGCGGAACGTCGGGTCGCATCTGTCCGTGTCCCCCTCGTCACACCATGGTGTGTGAGCCAGGCCGGCCCGCACGGACAGAGCGGCTACCCTCTTGACTTGTGAGTACGCCACGAACGATGACGCTGCCGGGCGGGGTTCACCCAGCCACGCTGGAGACCGACCGCGGCTCTTTCGCGACGCTGCGGGCGGTGCCAGAGATCGGTACGCCGCTGGGGACCGTGCTGCTCGTCCCGGGATGGACGGGGAGCAAGGAGGACTTCACGCCGCTGCTCCATCACCTGGCTCGGTATGGGTGGATCGCGGTGGCTGTGGACCAGCGGGGGCAGTTCGAGACCCCAGGTCCGGCCGACGCGTCGGCGTACACGTTGGAGGAGTTCGGCGCTGACGTGGTGGCGATGAGTGTGGCGCTCGGCGGCTACAGCCAACTCGTGGGGCACTCGTTCGGCGGGCTGGTTGCGCGGGAGGCCGTACTGATCGATCCGTCAGTGTTCTCGACGCTCACACTGCTCTGCACCGGGCCGGCTGGGTTCACTGATGAGCAGACCGTGCAGGGGCTGCAGACGCTCGCCTCTGGGCTCGACAACCTGCCGATCGAGCAGGTCTATGACCTGAAGCTGGAGCACGACGCCAAGCACCCCGGGTACGTCGAGCCGCCGGAGGAGATCGCGGCGTTCGTACGGAAACGGTTCGTCAGCAACGCTCCGGCGAGTCTGGCGGCGATCACGCGGCACCTGACTGATGCGGTGGACAAGACGGATCGGCTGGCGAAGGCCGGCGTCCGCACCCAACTCGTGTACGGCGAGACGGACGACGGCTGGCCGTTGCCGGTTCAGAACGACGTGGCCGAGCGGCTCGGGATCACGCCGGAGATGGTTCCGGATGCCGGCCACTCCCCCGCCATCGAGCAGCCGGCCGCAACGGCCCGGCTGCTCGTGGACTTCTTCCACGACCGTGACGGTTTTACGGACGCAACGTAGAGGGAGCCGGCCACTCGCCGTTCGGGGCGAAGAAGTCGTGCCACAGCTCGGCGACCGGGTCTGGCACGAAGTCCTGGCCGTTGGACCGGGGCGACGTAAACCTTGCCTGCCGTCCCGCGGGTGAACGTGACGATGTCGGACAAGCCGTCGCCGTCGAAGTCACCTGAGCCGGGGATCTCGGCGTTCGGCGCGAAGTAGTTGTGCCATACGTCGCTGTCGCCGATGAACCCGGTGCCGGTCGACGTCGAGACGTACACGTCCCCCAACGTCCCGCGGTTGAACGTCGCGATGTCGTCGCGGCCGTCACCGTTGTAGTCGCCGACATCGGGGATCTCGGAGCCAACGGCGAAGTGCCCGTGCCACTTCCACGTCGTACCGAGGAACGACTTCCCGTCGGACAGAGCGACGAACACGCTGGCCGTCGTACCGCGGGTGAAGGTGACGATGTCGTCGCGGCCGTCACCGTCGAAGTCGCCGATGTCGAGGAGCTCGCCGGGCCAGCCGAAGTCGCCGTGCCACATCCAGGCGTTCTGCACGAACTTGGTGCCGTCGGACAGCGACACGTACACGTCGTGGGCCGAGCCGAGCGTGAAGGTGACGATGTCGTCCTTGCCGTCGCCGTTGAAGTCGCCGACCATCGGCGTCTCGCCGTTGAGCGCGAAGCTGTCGTGCCACTTCGTGGCGGGGAGGTAGCCGTCCACGCCGTTCGACAGCGCCACGTAGACATCCGCGGCCGAGCCTCGGGTGAAGGTGATGATGTCGTCGCGGCCGTCGCCGTTGAAGTCACCCGTCGCAGGAATCTCGCTGCCGGGCGCGAAGAACGGCTGCCACAATGTGCCGGCGCCGAACTTGGTCCCGGTGGACTTCGCGACGTACACGTCGGCCGCGTCACCCCGGGTGAACGTCACGATGTCGTCCTTGCCATCGGCATCGACATCGGAGACCGTCGCGACCTTTGGCGCTGCATTCACTGCTGTGCTTGCGGATCCAGCGTTGCCTGCGGCATCGATCGCGACGACCTTGTAGAACCGTTGCTGACCGCCCTTGAGCGCCTTGTGCAGGAAGCCCGTGACCGGCGAGGTCCCAACCAGATTGGCCTGCGTCACCGGTACGTCGGTTGTCGTCGCCGAGTAGACCCGGTACGACGTTGCCCCGAGCACCGGACTCCAGTTGAGCAGCGCCGAGTGCTTCCGCGGTGTCGCGGTGAGCCCGGTCGGTGCGACCGGCGCTCCGGTGACGGCGTACGGGTCGACGATGCTCGCGGCGAGGTAGCTGGCCGCAGTCCAAGCCGTGACCGGGGTCAGCGTCACCTTGATGCTCGTCTTGCCCGCCGTTGCTGAAGCAGGCAAGGGGAACTGGTCCGACAGCCAACGCATTCCACTGTTGCCGAGCGGCTGCCGCCAGGTGCCGACGGCAACATCATCGACGCTGACCGTGGCCTCCTGGTACTTCTGCGCTTGGTCCGAAATCCGGCGCAGCAGCACGCCACGGTTCGCCGAGTCCACGGCCAGCCGGAAGCTGATCGGCGCTGTCCCGGAACGGACCTGATCGGTGAGCGGAAGATAGTCGCGATCCCCCTCGGCCACACTGGTCAGACTCGACGAGGTGCCGCTATCGGCGTACTGGTGTGCGGTCTGCGACGCCGAATCACCGAGATCGACGGCGTCGGTCTCGCGGGTGCTGACCGTGGGCTGCGTGTAGAGGAACGCGGTCGACCCGTAGCCGCCGAGATAGTCGTTCTGGAAGCCGTGCTCGATACCGAAGCGGAGCTGGGAGTCGTAGGAGATCGCCTCGGTCAGCATCAGGCGGTAGACCGCGTCGCACTCCTGCGCGCACCCGGCGCCGTTGACCTCATGCGCGGTGTTGCCGGTGAAGGCCGCACTGTAGGTGCCGCCATAGAAGTACCACCCGGCTTCGTAGAAGTCCTCAGTGCCGGTGCCGTGCTGCTGCGGGGACAGCGAGCCGTCAATGTGAACGCGCTCGTCACCTTCGAGGTAGCCGCGGTTGACGCCCGACGCAGTCTGCGCAACCCCGACCAGCTTGCCGCGACCGGTCTGGTCAGCGACCATCCAGTCGTCGCCGAAGGTCGTCTTATCTCGGTGTGAATCGGTCGTGAAGTACGCCGCGGGGCCGCCCGGAAGGAGATCAGTGCTCCACTTTGTGTCCGGCGCACTCGTCAACTGAAGCTCGACATTTCCCACGGTCGCGCCGGTCGAGTTCACCAACGAGACGGCAGCAGATTCGCGGTACGGCATCGGCCACCAGGTGGTGAACCAGCCCCCGGCCGCCGGATCGGCGGCGAACATCAGCGACTTCACGGAGTACGCGCCGAGGCCCGTTCCGAAGAACTCACCGACCGGCGAGTCGACCGTCCGGCGACCGTCGAAGGTCAGCCGCAACCGCAATCCTGCCAGTACGGCGTCCGACGGTGTCGCGCCGACGAACCGCATCCGCAGTGCACTGATTGCCCCCGGCCCCTGCACAGTGCCGAAGGCAACCTCCTGCCCGGCGGGGACCGGATGCGTCTGCCCGGTGGTCGTCGCGCCGACCGCGGCCGGCTTCGGGTCCGCCGTACCGGCTGCGCGGAGTTTGGCCAGTACGTCGTTCGCCTGGTCCGCCGGATCGAATCTCGTGACGCCGTCCGCGTCCGTGAAGTGCCGGTAGTTCACGTGGTAGAAGAGCGGGTTGTGCTGCATGACGATCTGCATCGACTGCCGGTACGGCATCGGCACCTTGATCTGGAAGCCGCCGGCGGACTGCGTCGAGTTGGCGACCAACGGGTGCACGAAAGGCGCGCCGGCCTTGCCGTCGGTGACGTCCTTCAGCGACCGGTTCAGCACGGTCGTCCCGTCCAGCGTGATCGCGATCGTGCCCGTGTCGGTGACATCGGGCCGGTCGTCCCGCAGCCGGGTGAACCAGATCGAGTCGACCTGACCGGGCCCGGTGTCCTCGGCGATCACGCACCCGGCCGCGACCTGCCGCAGGCAAGAGTCGGCGCCGTTGAAGCCGTCCTGGTTACTGCCGTCCCGCGCAAAGCCGGAGAACTGGCGGGTGCTCGTGCCGGAGGCGAGATACGGCAGCCGGTCCAGCTGCCGCAGCGCCTCCCACCCGACCGCTCCCTTCCCGACCGCGACCGTTGACGCTGTGGCGTCGGCCAGGGCGGGGGCCGGCGCGACGAGCGGTAGCGCCAGAGCCAACCCGGTCAGTACGGCGATGGGCAGGCGGAAACGTCCGGACATCAACTGTCTCCTCGAGGGGCGGTGGTGATGAGACTCCGTCAGGACAGTCTCATCACCACCCGAGAAATCGATATCTTTACGATCTCCGTCGAAATGGCCGGGCCCAGAATGGACGCTCAACCGGCGGTCAGGACCTGGGCCTTCATCCCCGGATGCGGGCTGACGATGGTCCAGCCGGTGCTGCCCTGCTCGAAGTCACCGTTCGTGACCGTCAGCCCGACCGCCTGGATCTCGTCGTACCCGACATCGACCAGGAAGTCGCCGACGCCTTGCTGCTCGCACAGCGCGAACTGCAGCAGGACGGACGATTCACCCCGGGCGAACTCGGTGACATCGATCGCGCCCCACAGCCCCTGGCCGTTCATCCAGACCTTCGGCGCCTCGGCGGCGTCCACGTTGCTGAGCAGTTTCTTCCCCTTCGACGTCACGATCGTCACCTGCTTCATGTGATAGCCCATCAGGTCGGCGGCATACGCGTCGTAGTCCCACCACGAGATCTCGTAGCGTGGTGCGTTCGGGTCGACGGCCATCCGCTGCTCGGCCCAGACGCAGGTCCCCGCCGCGGTCGACGCCCGCTCCGGAACGGACAGACTGAGCCGGCCCTTCCCGTACATCGCGCTGTTCTGGATCGTCCCCGGTCCGCCCGGCTGGTACGCCGTACCGGTCCGGGGAAGGTTGCCCGGAATCGGGGCCGAAGGCGTCGTCGGCACGGCGGGGTACGCGCGACCGCCGAAGGCCGCGGCAATCACGTCGTACACGTCCTTGGCTTGGCGCGGGGTGATCTTGTCGAACGTGGCGTGGATGATGTCGCTCTGCTGCTTGAACTGCCAGGCGCGGGTGGCCGGGTTGACGTCTTCGAAGCCGAAGTTCGCGACCATGAATCCGGTCGGGACCAGGCTGTCGAAACCAACGTCGATCGAGAAGTTGGCCGGCGACTGGGTGTAGAGCCGCAAGCTCAGCTTCGCGCTCGTCTTGCCGCGGAGTGCGGTGGTGAGGTCGACCGAGGCGGGGGCCCAGGTGAAGCCGAACTCGTCCGCGACGTCCGACTGCCAGACGACCTGGTCGTTGATCAGGACCTGTTTGATCAGCTTGCCGGACTTGGACGGGGTTCGGCTGACCTGATCGTAGGTGGCAAAGCGGAGGTTATAGCTGGTGGCGGATGGATCGACTGCGACTTGTTGATAGGCCTCGGCGAATCCGCCGGCAGGCGCGGTCGTATAGATGCCCTGGGCAAAGCTCAAGCGGCCTTCACCGGTCTGGGCCAGGTTGTTCGAGGCAACGGTCGGACGGCGGTCGTAGTTGGTCGGGGCGCCATAGGCAACGATCCCGCCGATCCGGCCATCGGCGGCGTACGGCATCGCCTGCTTGAGCGACTCAGCGACGTACTCCGGCGTTGGGGAGAGCGAGGCATCGAGGAACCGATCGGTGTACACCAGCAGGATCAGGTCGAGATGCCGCGGCGTCAGCTTGGCGAGCAACTCGTCCATCTGGGTGGCGACGTACCGGGGATCCGTCGTGCTCTGAGCCCCACCGAGATACGGGAACAAGACACCATCGATGTACGGCGCGAGTTTGTCGAGGTGCTCGTCGGTGTAGTCCCAGCGGTACATCGTGGTCAGGAAGCCGAGGTTCGGGTTGATGGCGTCCTGGGTCTGCTTGATCTGGGCGAGGTACTGGCTGGTGAAGAGCTGGCTGTTCTGCGCGACCAGGAAGTCGTCGATCTGCCAGGCCTTGATGTTCGGGTACTGCAGCGAGAGCGTCGCGATATTGCGCGCCCAGGCAACGAAGTCGAGTTTGAACGGGCGTGAGCAGTAGCCCTCCAGGTACGGGCCTTCCGGGCGGTCGGCCTGACACTCCGACGGCGGGACGAGGTCGAGCCAGATGTCGATCCCGGCCGCGCGGGCGAGCGGCGCGAACTCGCTGCGTAGGTCGTTCCAGTCGGTCGGCGACTCCCAGACCCCGAACAGGTAGGTATTCACGTTCATCGCCTGCAACCGCTGGATCAGCTTGGGCGAGTCGTAGTGATAACGGCCGTCGGCCCGCGGTGTCGCCTCACGCGTCTCGCCGTCGACGGTGTTCCCACCGGTCTTGGAGGACAGGACGCCGCCGGGCGGGATGATGCCCTTCGTTCGCGTCTTCACATCGGGGAACTGCTGCTGGGGCTTGGGTTCTGAGGCCATTGCCTGCTGACCGGCCAGGACCATTCCGGCGGCAGCGATCAGTGCGATCCAGCGCTTCATGCGACCTTCTCCAGCTTCCATTGCTGGCAGGCGCCCTGCCAGTAAGGCCAGACCCGGACATCGGCGCCGGGCGTGGTTGAGCAGGCGTCGACGTCCAGCGACTTGCCGCCGACCTTCGAGGTCACCTTGTAGTACCCGTTGCCGAGGGCATCGAGATACCACTCCTGGCAGTCACCACCCCAGTACGGCCACTGGATCACGTCGGCGTGGTTGGCGGGTGAGCAGCTCGCCACATCGAGCGCCTTCCCGCTATGGGCCGCGAGCAACTTGTACGAACCGTCACCGTTGTAGGTGAGCTTCCACTGCTGACAGGTCCCGCCGTTCGCGGTCCAGACCTGCACGTTCGCGGCATCGGCGGTCGAGCAGCTGGCGACTTCGAGCAGGTTGTCCGGGTTGTTCTTCGGTGACAACTTATAGGTGCCAGCAGCCACGATTTCGGCTCCAGGATCACCACCTGGCAAGGTGACCGACTCCCACGAAGCCTTCGGTACGCCGAGTTGCGGCTTGCCGGCGGCGTCGTACGAGACCTTGCCGATGCGGACGGAGCGACCCGCGCTGCAACTGCCGGCCGGCGTCCCGTTCGTGCTGGTGACGCCGTGGTAGACGATCCAGGTCTCCTTGCCGTCGGGCGAGGTGAAGAAGCCGTGATGGCCGGTGCCGAAGGCCCAGGCCGCGTCGTTGCGCTTGAAGACCGGACCACTGGACTTGGTCCACGAGGACTGGTTGAGGACGTCGGTGCCGGTGAGTTCCAGCGCGCCGAGCGAGTAGTCGGGCGACTCACACGCACTGGCGGAGTAGTAGATGTAGACCTTGCCGTTGTGGATCAGCGAGACCGGGCCTTCGGTGACCTTGCGGCCGTTCTGCTCCCAGGGCTGGTCCGGCGTGGCGAGCAGGGCCGGTGGGCCGCTGATCGTCCACGGGTTGCTCATCGGGGCGACGTACAGATTCTGGCCGTTGGCGCGACCGCTCGACCAGAGATGGAACAGGCGGCCGTCGGGGAGCTTCATGACGCTGCCGTCGATGGAGTGGAAGTTGCCGGTGTCGAGTTTGGCCTTGAAGGTGTACGGGCCCATCGGATGGTCGGCCTCGAGGACGAACATCCGGTGCTGGGAGTCGGTGCCGTTGTCGGCGGTGTAGTAGAGGTACCACTTGCCGTCGAACTGGTGGATCTCCGGCGCCCAGAGGTTGCAGCACGCCTCGCCGGCCGGCGGTCGCCAGAGCGTCTGCTGGGGCGCGGCCGCGAGACCGGCGACCGAGGGTGCCGAGACGCCGACGAGGATGTCGCCGTGCGTGTAGAGCAGGTGGTAGTTGCCTTCGGCAAACACTATCCAGGGGTCAGCGGCATTCTCGCGGATCGGGTTGCGGACAGTGTTCGGGCGGGCCGGGAGGACCTCGGCTTGTTGTTTGGCTGCTTGTTGTTCCCTAGGAACAGGGGCCGCATCGCTGGTGATCGGCAGGAATGCCGAGAGCACCAGCGACGCGCCTACTACAAGTCCGGACAGCACTCTGGCCATACGTCACCCACCTCGCCCGTCGTGTCGATGCGGACACGATGGCACGGCAACGACAGGTCCGTCCGGTGTTTCGATCCAGCTCGAAGAGCACTTGCCTTAGTTGACAGGCACGACCGCAGGCTCGATGCGCAGCTTGTCGAGACCGATCGGGGTCAGCGCGTCCTTGACCGACTCCGTGTAGACCAGCAGCCGGACGTTCTCGCTCGCGCCGTCCATCTGCGTGTACGACGTGGTGATGCCGAGGTCGTTGCGGTTCATCAGACCGGCCACCTTGGTCGACAGCTGGTCGGCATCCTGCCGGCTCAACCGGACCGGGGCGACACACAGGTTCCCCGAGTAGACCTCTTCGAACGACTTGCGGAACGCCGCGCGATCACCGCGTGCCACGCCTACGAAGACCACGACGGGCTTGGTGCGGCCCTCGCCGTACGGGTGGTAGATCGTGGGGCCGAACGCCTGGTCGCGGTGCTGATCGAGGAACTGCGCGACCTTCGGATCCTCCACGTTGCTCGGCTTCGCCAGCCAACCGCCTGTGGGCGGCGGGCACGAAAGCGGCGGGGTCGCGATGTCGCGATCCGGCGTCGGCGCGGTCTGCTCCTGTACGGCGATGGTGCGCGCGGTCCAGATCCCGGTGAGCGTGGCCCGGCCGGTCTGGACGCCCTGCACGGTTTCGAGGTCGGTCAAAAGGCTGACGTTGACGCCTTTGAGCGTGACCTTCAGTCCTTCGGGGCAGGAGGGAGCCGGCGCTTTGCCCGGGAGGTAGCCGATCGTCGGAACCGGGCGCGACGGGCAGAAGACCGGAGCGGTGTTCGGTGCTGCGATGACCTGGCCGCTCACGCGCACCTTGGCGCCATCGCGGACCAGCAGTGCATCGCTCGAGCCGGCCTGCTCGTTGCCGACAGCAACCGACTCGACGATCTGCGGGCCTGCTGCGGGAAGCGTGACCGGGGCCGCCGGAGGCGTCGCCGCGGGTGCGCCGCCGGTGTCGGGCAGCACAGTGAGCGTCACCGCTGCCACCGCGACCACGCTCGCCGCCGCCAGCGCCGGCACCCAGCGCTTGGGCCGGCGCTCCTGTCGAGTGATCCGCTCCAGGTCCGGCTCAGGTGCCGACGGCTGCTCGGCACGCCACTGCGCACCGGTCTGCATCAACAGTTCGTCGACCTCGTCGATCGGATTCATTCCTTGACCTCCAACAACGTGCGCAAGCGAGCCCGCGCATCGGACAACGTGGACTTCACGGTGCCCTCGGAACACCCCATGACCGCGGCCGTGTCGGCAACCGACAGATCCGCGAAGTAAAAACAGTCGACCGCCAGCCGCTGCCGCGCCGGCAACTCCACCAGCGCCTGCCCGACATCGATCCGCCCCTCGACATCCGGCCGCACCCCCGGCCCGTCATACTCCTCAAGCACCTCGGCCGACCGGAACCGCTTGGCCGCCTTCCGCGCCTGGTCCGCCGTAATCGCCAGCAACCACGCCGAAGCAGTCCCCCGCTCCCCGTCGTACTGGCTCCGCTTGGCCCAAGCCCGAGCCAACGTCTCCTGCACAATGTCGTCCCGGTCGGCCCCCAAGCCCAACCGCCCCGCCAACCGAGCCATCGCCGGAACATGCGGCCGAACCCACTCGACAAACGCCGCCCCATCC
>NZ_SMKX01000289.1 GCF_004349055.1 Kribbella antibiotica | reverse complement strand
ACGCCAGCACCTCACCTTTCCCCCCACCACCAGCGCGGCCCCGCTAGTAGCCCACCTGGCCGCGAACTACCCCCTAGCCGACCTGACCATCGCCGAACCCACCATCGAATCCATCATCACCCAGCTCTACACCCCCACGGCCTGACCCGCGGACGCCCCACACTGACCAACCACCTGTACGACGCTCCTCGGCCTGCCCGCTGAGCGCGGCACGGTGGTCGCGGCCGAGGTTGATCAGTGCCGGCGGTCAGCCTTTGTGGAACCAGATGGGCAGCCCACGCCCATAAGCGACCACAAACACGCGAACCCGACCCATCCGGTGATTCGAAGCAGGCCGTCAGGCGAGGTCAGCCACCATCGAGGCGAACACGACCTCGGGGTCCATGGCGTTTGTGTCGTCCAGCCAGCCTAGGACCGAATCCGGCTTCTGCTCGGCGTCGACGAGGCCGACGCCGTCGGCGATCAGTCGCTTGGCCTCGGCAATCCCGATGTCGGCGTACTGCGCGAGACCGGCACCGAAGTAGTCCTCGCTGATCCCCGCGTTGTGGTGAAACCTGCCGGTGTTCCCGACGTAGGTCCAGATATCCAGGTCGTTGATCAGGGCAGCGACCCAGACCTTGCGATCCCCCTGAGTGACCAGCAGTAACCGTGTCATCGCGGCTAGCCGTCCTTTTCCGTGAGTCGAGCGGTGGTCAGCGTAGGTCCGCGACCACGCTGGCGAACACCTGCTCGGGGGCCAGGGCCGCTGGGTCGGATCGCCAGTCGGTCAGGTGATCCGCCATGACCTCGCCGTCAAGCGGCTGGAGCCCGCTTTCGATCAGAGCTTTGGCGCGGGTAACCGTGATCTGCTCGTACTGCAGTTCCCGCTCCATGAAGAAGTCGTCCCGCAGACCGTCGTTGCGATGAAACGTCCCGAGGTCGGGGACGAAGCTGTACACCTCATCCCCAAGGGCAGCCGCTACCCAGAGAAACCGCTCCCCGTCCTTGACGATGTACAAGCTCACAGCTCTCGTCCCTTCTTGGCATTTCTGATCTCCTCGATGGGCCGCACTGCGGGCCGCCCGCCGTCCGGTGCGGGGACGGGCAGCGCGCGCTGCGACTCTCGGCCAAGACCATAGCCCGCGACTCGCACCGGGCAGCCTCCGAGTTCCGTCAGTTCGGCGAGTCCCGGCGGCGTTTTCAAGGTCTCGGTCAGGCGTACGGCTTCGAGGCGGGCCTGATCACGGATCACGGGCGACAGGTTCCGGTCACGGGCGATTTCGTACGGCCGGGTGGTTCCCTCCTTCACCGCGAGCGACGTCCGGGAGTGCAACTGAATCTCGATCCGCCGGCCGCGGGGATCGAGCGTGGTGACGTGAAGACCTTTGTATCGGCTGCCGTCGACGTACGAGTTGCGCACCGCGGTCAGCTCCCATCCGCACTGCAGCAGATGCTCAGCGGCGCGCTGCGCGGCGTCGACCAAGCGATCGTGAAGTGCGGCGGCAACGGTGTACCGCTGAGCGTCCTCGACCACCGGCGCCGCCTGCCGCTTCCCGGTCTGACTCTTGATCTTGCGGGCCAACGAGTGTGGCGATTTGATCCGGTGCTTCAACTGATAGAGCTCGACGCCAGAGCCCGCCAACGCCACCATCTCCGCCGTGGCGGCGGCATCGCGCCAGCCGATACCAGCCAGCAACTCGAGAGCCCGTCGAGTGGCAAGTGTTCCGGACTCGGCAACGATCGCAGCTTTGTCGGGCAGCGGAGAGCCCCAGTCCAGGGGGTGATGCTGCCGAAACCGCTCATACAACTCGGCCGGCTCCGGTAGGTCCTCCAGACCTGTGTGCATCGGTCCCCCTGCATTTTGTCCTCCTTCGACGGTAGGGAATTCAGTGGCGGCTGTGGGGTGGAATCCCGGATCTGTGGATAACTCGGAGGCGTTACGAAGGGTGGGGTGGGGGTGACTTGGGAGTAGCAGGGTCGTTGAAAGTTGGGTTGGGACCCAACCGGAGTGGGATTCGAGGGGTAGAACAGGTATGCCGACGTTGACGGGTGACGCCTTGATGGTGGTGGTGGGGCCGCCGGGGGAT
>NZ_SMKX01000288.1 GCF_004349055.1 Kribbella antibiotica | reverse complement strand
GGTGGGCGATTAGGGCAGCGTGTACGGCGTACGCGCACTAGTCGATGAGGGGTGGTTGTGATGGGTAAGACGGTGTTGATCAGTGGTGGCGGGATTGCGGGGCCGGCGTTGGCGTTCTGGCTTCGGCGGGGTGGGTTTGTGCCGACGGTGGTGGAAGTCGCCAAAGGGCCGCGGCCGGGTGGGCAGACGGTGGATCTGCGGGGTGTGTCCAAGGTGGTGGCTGAGCGGATGGGGTTGCTGCCGGCGATCGAGCAGCGGCAGTTGCACGAGCGGGGTTTTGAGTACGTCCGGGAAGACGGGCGCCGGACGGCAGCGATGCCGATGGAACTGTTCGACGGCGCGGGACCAGTTGCCGAGATCGAGATCCTGCGGGGTGACCTCGCCGAGATCCTGGCCGACGCGACCCCAGACGTCGAGTACCTGTACGGCGACTCGATCACTCAGCTCGACCAGGACGCGACCGGTGTACAGGTGACGTTCGCGAGCGGGACTCAGCGCCGCTTCGACCTCGTCGTCGGGGCAGACGGCGTGCACTCCCGCGTACGGCGGCTCGCCTTCGGCCCGCATGAGCAATTCGTGCAGCACCTGGGCGGCTACTCGTCGTACTTCACCGTCGAGGCGCCCGAGGACCTGAACCACTGGATGAAGGTCTACACCGCACCCGGCGGCCTGTGGGTCGGTCTGCGGCCCGATCACGATCCGCGGTTCGCCAAGGCACTGCTCAGCTTCCGCTCCCCGGTTATCGACTACGACTACCGCGATGTCGCCGCGCAGAAGCAGATACTGCAAACGCGGTTCAGCGGTCTCGGCTGGCACACCCAGCACCTGCTGAACGCTCTCCCCGACGCACAGGACTTCTACTTCGACAGCACCAGCCGCGTCGCCGTACCGGAGTGGTCGCAGGGCCGCATCGCCCTGGTCGGCGACGCCGGGTATTGCGGCTCACCGCTCGCCGGCCACGGTACGGCGCTCGCCCTGGTCGGCGCCTATGTTCTGGCCAGCGAACTCCAGCAAGCCGACCACACCCGCGCCTTTCCGGCGTACCAGCGCCGCATGCAGCCGTACGTCGATCAGCGGATGGAACTGCCGCCCGGCGGAATCAAGATGGCGATGCCGATGACCGCACTAGGCATCAAGTACCGCGACACGACCACCCGGCTGATGACGTCGAAACCGTTCGTCGGCCTCACCAGCAAGCTGATGATCGGCAAGCCGGACGCGATCGACCTACCGCGCCTGGGCGGTCCACTCCGGGTCCCGGCCGAGAAGACCGAGTAGCTGGAGGAACGCCGGCGCCGTACCGGAGACCTTGAGGCTGCGCTCGAAGGCAGCGCCCGGCCCGCGGGCGGACTCCGTGTCGGGGATCCGCCGGGCCAGATCGAGCGCCGCGTCGACCAGATCGAAGGGCGGCGAGTACGGGATGCCGATCGCGCGCGCCAGGTCCCAGGCGTGCACCACGCAATCCAGGTGGTGGAAGGTCAGTGCGATCCGGCGCGGGAACGACCCGTACTCGCGGACCTCCATCAGCCGGTCCAGCGCCCCGCCGTCGGCGAACGCATCAGCCACGGCGACGTTGGACCGCCGGTACGCACCAGCGGGGTTGTCTCCGAGGCGGCCGCCGGTCCAGGTCTGCACAGGGGCCGAGCCGTTGGTGGCCGCGGCGGCGAAGCCCTCGTTCTCGCTGACGATGTGCCGGAGCAGGCCGCGCACAGTCCAGTCGGGGCAGGGCGTCGGCAGGCTCAGGTGCTCCGCCCGGACCTGCATGACGACTTCACCAAGCACCGCGCCAGCTCGCCGGTCCAGATCTCGGACGTCCATCCGCGCTCCCTCCCTCAGCGAGCATAGGCCGCGGTGCACCGTTTGGGCACCGACTCGGGCGCACCGCAAGGGACAACCCGCATCAGGCACACTGGTGATCCGACTAGGAGAGCTGATGGACGAGCCGCCGTACCTGGTGATCGCCGCTGAGCTGCGGCGACAGATCGAGGCCGGGGAACTGCAGCCGGGAGACCGGGTGCCGTCGACCCGCTCTCTGGTCCGCGACTTCGGCGTAGCCATGGCCACCGCCACCAAGGCCCTCAAAGCCTTGCAAGACGAGCGCCTGGTCCACGCCAGCCCCGGCATCGGAACCGTGGTCGGCCCCCAGCCAAAGCCGACCCAC
>NZ_SMKX01000287.1 GCF_004349055.1 Kribbella antibiotica | reverse complement strand
TCACCCGCGTCGCCTTCGGCTTCCACTCACCCACCGCACTCATCGCCCTGGCCATGCTCAACCTCGGCGGTCACCGGCCCACCCTCCCCAACCGAAACTGACCCACAGATCAGTCAGGAGAGCCCCATTTGGTGGGTCAGCCCACCGCGTTGTGGGTGGGCCAACCGCATGCAGTGGGCCCACCCACACTCCCGTGGGTCAGCCCATCAAATGGGGTTTCGTCGGGGGCCCGCGGGCGGCGGGCTAGAGGACGAAGCCGGTGGGGAACGGGTCGTCGGGGTCTAGTAGGTAGTTGGCGGTGCCGGTGATCCAGGCTCGGCCGGTGACGGTCGGTACGACGGCCTGGTGGTTGCCTACCGTGGTTTCCTCGATGAGGCGGCCGGTGAAGCGGGTGCCGATGAAGGACTCGTTCACGAAATCCTCCCCGAGCGTCAGTTCGCCACGGGCGTGCAACTGCGCCATCCGGGCCGACGTACCGGTTCCGCACGGAGAGCGGTCGAACCAGCCGGGGTGGATCACCATCGCGTTGCGCGAGTGCGCGCCATCCAAGCCTGGCGCGGTGAATTGCACGTGCTTGCAACCGCTGATCCCAGGATCGAGTGGGTGCACCGGGCGATCGGTGGTGTTGATTGCCTCCATCAACGACAAGCCGGCCGCGAGGATCTGATCCTTGTACGCCCGGTCGAACGGGATCCCCAGTTGCTCCAACGGCAGGATCGCGTAGAAGTTCCCGCCATACGCGAGGTCGTAGGTCACCGACGCCAGCCCCGGCACCTCAACCACGGCATCCAAAGCATGGCTGTACGACGGAACGTTGCGCAGCGTCACGTGTTCCGCGCGACCGTTGCGCACGGCAACATCCACCACGACCAACCCAGCCGGGGTATCTAACCGAACAACAGTCACCGGCTCTTGCACCTCGACCATGCCCGACTCGACGAGCACGGTCGCGACACCGATCGTCCCGTGGCCGCACATCGGCAGGCACCCCGAGACCTCGATGTAGAGCACACCCCAGTCGGCGTCCGGACGAGTCGGCGGTTGCAAGATCGCTCCACTCATCGCCGCATGACCCCGCGGTTCGTTCATCAAGAACAATCGCAGTTCGTCGAGATGCTTCAGGAAATATTCGCGCCGCTCGGCCATCGTTGTACCGGGGACGACCCCGACTCCGCCCGTGACGACACGCGTCGGCATCCCCTCGGTGTGCGAGTCGATCGCGGTGATCGTCCGGACAGATCTCATCGGAGAGATTCCACTGCTTTCTTCATGTCCTGCTCCAGTTGTGCGACATGCTCAGGAACGAGCGGTCCACGCGGCGGGCGGCACGGGCCGCCGTACCGGCCGACGTAGTCCATGCCGTACTTGATCGCCTGCACGAACTCCACCCGCGAGTCCCACCGGAACGCCGCGACCAGCGGCTCGTACAACGCGCGGGCCTCCGCCAGTTTGCCTTGCAGAGCAAGGTCGTACAACCGCACCGACTCGGCCGGGAACACGTTCGGGAACCCGGCGAACCACCCGGTCGCGCCCATCAGCAACGCCTCGAGCGTCAGGTCGTCGGCCCCGGCGATCACCGCCAGGTCGGGCGCCAGCTCCCGGATCTCCAGGATCCGCCGCACATCACCGGAGAACTCCTTGACGGCAACAACATTCTCGATCTGCGCGATCTCCGCCAGCAACGCCGGCGTCAGGTCGACCTTCGTGTCGATCGGGTTGTTGTAGACCATCACCGGCAGGCCGGCCTTGGCCACCTCGCTGAAGTGATGAAGCACCTCGCCGCGGTTCGCCCGATACATCGTCGGCGGCAGACACAGTACGCCGTCCGCCCCGTCCTCGGCTGCCTTCTCCGCCCACGCCCGCGCCTGGTGCGCGCCAACGCCGTGTACGCCGACGACCACAACTCCATCGTTGCCCACAGCATCAATTGCCGTGCGCGCAACTGCCCGTCGCTCGTCATCGGTCAGCGACGAGTACTCTCCCAGCGACCCGTTCGGCCCGACCCCACGGCACCCGTTCTCCACCAGCCACCGGCAGTGCTCCGCATACCGATCCAGGTCCGGCCGCAACCCCGCCGGTGCCCCCGCGTCCTCCTTGTAAGGCAACGCGGTAGCCACAATCACGCCGTCCAACTTCTCCGTCACAACGCCTCCTCAACCGAAGCCAAATCACCCAACCGCACCGGTACGGCGATCGGCCGTTTCATTGATGGACTGTCGCCAACCAGCTCAGCCACATTCCGCGAACACACTCGCCCCTGACACATCCCCAAGCCAGCCCGGCTACTCAGCCGCAACGCCCGCCCCTCC
>NZ_SMKX01000286.1 GCF_004349055.1 Kribbella antibiotica | reverse complement strand
CGCTCCGGCTGAGGCTGCTTCCGACGCTGCCCCCGCGGCCGCATCGGGCACCTCGGTCACCCTCCCCGCACTGGGCGAGAGCGTGACCGAAGGAACCGTCACCCGCTGGCTGAAGCAGGTCGGCGACGACGTAGCCGTCGACGAGCCCCTCCTCGAGGTCTCCACCGACAAGGTCGACACCGAGATCCCGTCGCCGGTCGCCGGCAAGCTTCTCGAGATCAAGGTCGCCGAGGACGAGACCGTCGAGGTCGGCGCCGAGCTCGCGATCGTGGGCTCCGGCGACGCAGCCCCCGCTCCGGCTCCGAAGGCCGAGGCTCCGGCACCGGCCGCCGCTCCGGCACCGCCGGCTCCCGCTGCTGCTCCGGCTCCCGCTCCGGCTCCGGCCGCACAGGCTCCGGCTGCTGCACCCGCTCCGGCTGCTGCTCCCCCGGCGCAGGCACCGGTTGCTCAGGCACCCGCCCCGCAGGCGCCGGCCCCGCAGGCGGCTCCGCCCGCGCAAGCCCCGGCTCCGCAGGCACCCGCCGTACCGGCTGCTTCGTCGAACGGGACCTCCACCGAGGGCCCGAACTACGTGACCCCGCTGGTCCGCAAGCTCGCGGCCGAGCACCAGGTCGACCTCAACTCTGTTGAGGGCACCGGCGTCGGCGGCCGGATCCGCAAGCAGGACGTCATCTCCGCCGCGGAGGCCCAGAAGGCCGCCGCAGCAGCGGCACCGGCCGCTCCGGCAGCAGCCGCCCCCGCCGCAGCCAAGGCCGCGACGGTCAGCCCGCTGCGTGGCACGACCGAGAAGATGAGCCGGATCCGCAAGGCGATCGCGTCCCACATGGTCAACAGCCTGAAGGTCTCGGCCCAGCTGACCACGGTGGTCGAGGTCGACGTCACCGAGATCGCCAAGCTCCGGAACGCGAAGAAGGCCGAGTTCAAGGCCCGTGAGGGCACGAACCTCTCCTTCCTGCCGTTCTTCGCTCTCGCCGCCATCGACGCGCTCAAGCAGTACCCGAAGCTGAACGCGTCGATCGACGAGGAGAAGGGTGAGATCACCTACCACGCTGCCGAGCACCTGGGCATCGCGGTCGACGTCGAGCGCGGCCTGATGGTCCCGGTCGTCCACAACGCCGGTGACCTGAACATCGCCGGCCTGGCGAAGAAGATCGCCGACCTCGCCGACCGCACCCGCAACAACAAGGTGACGCCGGACGAGATGGCGGGCGGCACGTTCACCATCACCAACACCGGTAGCCGCGGCGCCCTGTTCGACACCCCGATCCTGAACCAGCCGCAGGTCGGCATGCTCGGGACCGGTGCCGTCGTGAAGCGCCCGGTCGTCATCACCCACCCGGAGCTCGGCGAGACCATCGCGATCCGCCAGATGGTCTTCCTCGCCCTCACCTACGACCACCGCCTGGTCGACGGCGCCGACGCGGCCCGTTACCTGACGGCCGTCAAGCAGCGCCTCGAAGAGGCCCAGTTCGACGTCTGATCGACCTCGTAAGGCTGCGCGACCCGGCGCCGGTTTCCGTTCCGACGGACCGGCGCCGGTCCTCTTTCTCAGCAAGGAGCAACTCGGATGAAGTACGTGCTGGCCGGTGCCTCCGGATTCCTCGGTCAGGCCTTGGCCCGTGACCTGAGCGCCGACAACCACGACGTCATCCGCCTGGTCCGCCGTACGCCGTCCGGCCCCGGCGAACTGCGGTGGGACCCGGCCCGCGGTGAGCTGGACCTCGCCGGTATCGCCGACGCGGACGTCCTGATCAACCTGGCCGGCGCGAACATCGGCCGGCCCTGGACTCCGACGTACCGCAAGATCCTCCGCGAATCCCGCGTCACCACCACCGCCACCCTGGCCAACGCCGCCGCCCAGCTCGACAAGCGCCCCGCCCTTGTCACCCAGAGCGGTGTCGGCGGTTACGGCCTCGACTGCGGCGACGAGATCCTCACCGAGGACTCACCTCTCGGCGACGGCTTCCTGGCCGAGGTCGTCCGCGTCTGGGAAGGCGCGCTCGAACCGGCCGCCGCGGCCGGTTGCCGCGTCGCCTCACTCCGCACCGGCGTCGTACTGGCCCGCAAAGCCCCCGCCTTCCAACTGCTCACGCTCCCGTTCCGATTCGGCCTCGGCGGCCGCTTCGGCTCCGGCAAGCAGTACTTCCCCGTCGTCGCCCTGACCGACTGGCTCCGCGCGGCCCGCTTCGTCGCCGACGAAAACCTCAGCGGCCCGGTCAACGTCACCATCCCCACCCCAGCCACCAACGCCGAGGTAGCCCAAGCCATCGGCGTTGCCCTGCACCGCCCGGCCCTCATCCCGGTCCCCGGTGCCCTCATGCGCCTGGCCCTCGGCGAGTTCGCCTGGGAACTCCTAGGCAGCAACCGCACCCTCCCCACCCGCCTAGAGTCCAACGGCTTCACCT
>NZ_SMKX01000285.1 GCF_004349055.1 Kribbella antibiotica | reverse complement strand
CCGGTGACGTCTGGGGATGGCGGGTCGCCGCTGCGGCCGATTAACGGCGGCGTGGCTGGTCGCCGCGGTGGCTGGGCTGCTTGGCGAGGTCGGCGATCGCGTAGCTGGTGTTTGGGGTTGCTGGGCTGTGGTTGCCGCCGATGATGACGAGGCCGGTTGGGTGGCCCGCCGCGGTGGTTGATGATGTCAGGTCGGCTCGGTCGTGGGCTGCTGCGCGCGGATGTCCGGTGGCGCCGGGGAGCGCTCCGCACCTGAATCGACAGGCAGCACTCCCCAATCTCCGGCAACGCCCTCCACCGTTGCAGACAAACGCTCGCAAAGTCGGCCCACCCACCGCCGCCACAAACTAACGTCCGAAGAACCGGAGACGGGCCCTCCGATCGTTCGGACGTTAGCGGATTGACCGACCGTTTTACGCCGACCCCGACTCCCTAACTATCCGGCCTTGGGGTCCACCCACCAGATGCAGCCTGAATGCGATCACCGGCGGCAGCTCAGCAACCCCAGCGACAGCCAGGCAGCCCAGGCAACGGGAACGCGATCACCGGCGGCATTGCAGCAACCCTAGCCACAGCCCGGAACCTCAAGCGGCGTGAGCCTAGGTCGCCGACCTCGCCATCTCGCCTCAGCCACCGCGGCGACCAGCCACCCGCTTTTCGAGTCGGCCGGTCGCGGCGAGCAACCACGCACCCACGCCCCCGGCCGAGACCTCACCGGACCTTAACCGGGACTGCGGAACCCCGCCCGCCCCAAGGGCAATCGACTGAACCCTCCGAGCACGCCGGGCGACTGTGGGCAGGGTGTGGGCTGGTGTGGGCTGACAAAATGGCCCACAGAAAACCTTGTAAATAAGGGGTTCTGGGTCGAAAACTGTCGGTGGGCGTGGCTATGCTTTTGGGTATGGAGATGTTGACGATGCCCCCAGTGTGGTCCCTGAGTGTCACCGAACTGGTGACCTCGCTGGACACCGCGCACGCCATCAAGGCAGTGCTCGACACCTTCATCCTGCACGCCGGTGGACGCCTCGACGAGATGGGCGCCGCCCAAGAGCTCGGTGCCCGTGACGCCGTCGATTTCCTGTCCGAGCGGTACCGGGAACCCCCGGCCGAGGTCCGCAAAGATCTCGCGTTCGCTGCCGCTCTGCGCAAATACGCGATCGTGGCTGCGGCGTTGCCGGATCCGACCGACCCGGCCCGGCCGTGGACCCTGCGTCCCGCGCAAGGCAAAGTGATCGTTGAGACTTTGGAGAAGGCGCCCTCGACGGTTTCGGTCGAGACGCTCGAGTTCACCGAAAACCAGATGGTCGGTGTCGCCAAGGACCAGGACCCTCGTCGGCTCGCCAAGTTCGGCAACGATGTCCTCACACGGCTCAACACCGACGGTGCGGAACCTTCTGAAGAAGAAGCGCACGCGAAGAGGTCGCTGCGGTTGCGGCAGGTCGATGGCGGGGTGAAGTTCTCTGGGTTCTTGCCTGGTGCTGATGGTGAGCAGCTCACGACCCAGATCCATACGTTGTCGAAGCCGCATAAGACTGTTGATGGTGAGCGTGATCCGCGGTCGCTGGATGTGCGTCAGGCTGATGCTCTGGTAGCCACGATGGACGCGGCAGCCGGCAACCCTGACCATCCGGGTGTGCCGCACCTGACCGTCACGATCGACTTCGACGACCTCAAAGCCGCTCTCGGAGAGACGACCGGTGCTGTTGGTGAGCTGGTGTTCGGGAACAACCTGTCCGCCTCAGCCGTGCGGCTGCTGGCCTGTGACGCCGCGATCTTGCCGATCGTGCTGGGTGGCGATTCTCAGCCGCTGGATGTTGGGACCGAGCAACGCTTCGTGAACAGGTACATGCGGCGGGCGTTGATCAAGCGCGACAAGGGATGTGTGGTGTGTAAGGCGCCGCCGTGGATGTGCCATGCGCATCACATCATTCATTGGGCTAACGGTGGTCCGACCAGCATGCAGAACCTGGTGTTGCTGTGCGCGTCGCATCACCGCGCGGTGCACGCAGAGCAGTGGGCTGTATCAATTACGACGAACGGTCTGGTGGAGGTGACTCGGCCGAGCTGGGCGGACCCAGCACCGATGATCGATCCTGCTGTTATGGCGGCCGCGCTGAGTTGGGCGACGCCTGCCGGCAGTACTGGTAGTGGTGGGTCTGGCCTCCATGGCGGGGTCGGTGTCAGCCGTAGCCTTGGGCATGAGCAACCTGATCGGCTTCCGACAGTCAACGCCCTGGCAGACTCGGAACGGGATGCCAAGCGCGAGGCCTTCCGTGCCCGACTGCTCGCACTCGTCCCCAACTATTCCGACCCCTGGGCGACCGACGCCACACCAGCAGCAGGCCCCTAAACCGCCACCAACCCGAGTGATCCACGCGGCCATGCCCCGTGGATCACTCACCCATGCCCCGAACACCCATGCCCCGAACC
>NZ_SMKX01000284.1 GCF_004349055.1 Kribbella antibiotica | reverse complement strand
CGCGCCAATCGCGAACCGAACCTCCATCGAAACCACCAGATCCGCCACGACCCACCAACGAACCGCAGCCATCAAGTGTCCGACATGTCCCTACACATCTCCGTCCGACATGTCCCTTCAGAACACACACCGGAATCGACAGGCAGGACTCCCCAACCCCGGCAACTGTCACCAATCCGACGGCCCCACTGCACTGACCCCAGCCGAAGCTCAGACCCTCAAGCAACGCGGCACGTGATCGCCGACTTCGCCATCCACCCCAGCCGAAGCTCAGACCCTCAAGCAACGCGGCACGTGATCGCCGACTTCGCCATCCACCCCAGCCGAAGCTCAGACCCTCAAGCAACGCGGCACGTGATCGCCGACCTCGCCATTCACCCCAGCCGTAGACCCGCCCAGCGGAGCGTTTTCAGTAACCGCCGCAGCGGCGACCAGCCACAACCGGACGATCCCGGCCGCAATCCCGTCCACCGTTGCAGGCAACGATCAGCGAGACCTACTGCCCCACAGCGGCAGCAGACACCCGCAAAGGCGGCCCCACCCACCCAACGTCCGAAGAACCGGAGACCATGCCCTCCTGCTAAGTCTCATCAGATAGGTAACAGTCCGAGGTCTCAGGGCATGGGTAACTGTTCCGGACTCAAAGGGCCTGCCCAACTCCTGGTCATGCCGACCTCGACCTCGCGGGTTCACCCCGCCCATCCAGTGGCTGGCCCGCGCCACAAGTAATGGCCGGAGACAGGAATCGGTGGGCAGAGACAGCGCACACCATGTCCCAGGCCACCACTTCATGTCTCCGGCCCCAATTCCTGGCCACACCGGCCCGCGACCCAGCGGATTTCACCCGCCCACCTGTGCCGCCACCCGTGCCGCCGACCGGCGATCCCTCGTCGTTCACACCCCAAACCATTCCTGCCACCGCCGAGCGCCATACCCACCCGCCTGCCCCAGAACTGTCACCCATGTCCTGAGACATCAACTGTTACCGATGTCCTGAGACATAACAGGAGACCATGGGCTCCGATCGTTCGGATGTCAGTGCGGCCAATGGATTAGCGTCCGAAGAATCGCTGACATGGGCTCCTGACATGGGCTCCGGTCGTTCGGACGCTGGCGGATTGCCGACCGTTTGACGCCGTCCCGAACTCTTGACCAGCTCGCCGAAGGCGATCCCGGCGAGGCCCCGAGAGCACTCGGCGGAGTATCCGCCGTCCTCTCCAGAGTCTCCCGCGCCGACCTCCAGACCGACCTGGTCACAGGCCTCCGCCTCATCATCGAGGCCTACACCCTCGAAGAAGCCGCTGGCAACACCGACCCGATGCCAACTTCCGCCTAGTCCTCGACGCCCAGTCCGAGGCCTGACTCCGTCGGGGGGCAACCCAGGTGCGCGGAGCAACTCTCGCGGGGGGCCGTGTCCACGAACCCACCTACGCAGTCCCCCCGCGACAGGGTGATTTCCCCTCAGGTAGGCGTCAGATCCCTTGGCTGCAAGGCCGATTTGCCCCGTTACCCTTCCGTGACCATAGTCGAACACATGTTCGAGGAAGAATTGTCTGCGCTGTCGACGACCGCCTTACTGAAGGCGGCCGCCGAGGAGCGCGCGACCGAGTCCCGGTCCGCGGCGCGGTCCCTTGTGCATGCTGTTGTGTATGCCGATCGTTTCCATCCCGATGTGTGTCCGGAGCGTCCGGGTCGCCGGTCGAGTGACGGGCGGGAGCGTGCGGTGGTGCTGGGTGGTGACGGGTGTCCGCCGGTGATGGAGTTCTGTGTCTCGGAGTACGGCGCGGTGCTGGGGGTGTCGCCGGGCGTTGCGCGGGACTATCTCAAGTGTGCGTTGGGGTTGCGGCATCGGTTCCCGTTCGCGTGGGCCCGGGTGCTGACCGAGGAAGTCGCGGCGTGGAAGGCGCGTAACCTGGCCCGGGACTGCGAGAAGTTGTCGCTGGCGGCGGCGCTGTACGTGGACAAGAAGGTCGCGCATCTGCTGGACACGATCTCGCCGACCCGGCTGGCCAAGATCATCAAGGCCGCGAAGATGTACGCCGATCCTGACCTGGCGAAGGCCGAGGCTGCCGAGGCAACCGCCGAGCGTGGCGTGTGGGTCGGTCAGTCCGATGAGCATGGCACCAAGACTTGTGTGATCAAGGCTGCCTCGGCGGCGGTCCGTCGGCACAAGGCGAAGATCGATGAGATCGCCGACGCCCTGCAGGCCCAAGGCGACAAGCGCAGTATCCAGGCCAGGCGCGCAGAAGCGGTCGGCATCATGCCCGACTCCGCCTTCGCCGACGAACTCATCGCCCGAGGCCGAGAGCACCAGCGCACCAACCCCATGCCCGACGCCAGCCCCGGTCCCACCCCCAGCGCCGACGTCGACTTCGACGCCAATCCTGGTACCGATGCCGGCCTCAATGCCGATGTCGACGCCAGTCCTGGTAGCGATGCCAGCTTTGGCGCAGATGTCGACCGCAGTCCCGGTCCCGACGCCGGCCTCAATGCCGATGCCAGCCTCAGTCCCGGTCCCGATGCAAGTCCCGGGCCCAGCCCCAGTCATACCTCCGCCCGGGCGCCCTACTTGGCGCCCGCTCGTTCGCGTCACTGCTTGCCCGCCTCTGCGC
>NZ_SMKX01000283.1 GCF_004349055.1 Kribbella antibiotica | reverse complement strand
ACCTCAGCCCCCACCGCCCCAGCCCCGATGATCAGCGCGTTCGCCTCACTAAGCGCCAGTACCGACCCTGGATCCCAGTCCGGTGCCCACCGCACCGCCTGCTGGTCCAGCACATACCGAGGCAACCCCCGAGCCATCGCCAACACCAACGCCAGCGTGTGAGCCGCCACGTGATCGGTGTAGGTGTCCCGCATATTCGTCACGGTCACCGGATGCTCAACCAGCGCTGGGTAGTAGAAGTCCGGCGCCGGCCCAGCCTGAGGAGCCTGCAACCACCGCAACCTGGTCGCCCGCCCCAGCAACTCCTCCGGCAGTACGCCGTACGCCGCATCCGCCTCGGCGATTGCGTCCGCAGCCTCGCCCGGTGCCACCACTCGGAGCCCCGGAGCCGCCGCCTCCAACCGGCCAGGCCAGTCAGCTGTCTCCGCCGCCAGCTCCGGCAGCATCACCAGCACGACCTCAGCCCTACCCTCACCTGGCCCGGGTTCGTTTCCGCGCCTCATCTTCGGGTTCCCGTGATTGCGGTGCGGATTCGGTCCAGGCGATCTCTTGAGCCGAGCCCTGCGTGGTAGTACCTCACCTCGGCGGCGCCGGCTTCGAGGAGTTCGCTCACGCCGTCCCATTCGGTGTTGAGGGCTGTCACATTCGCTACCAGCGGGATGTCGGTTCGGGCGGCTGCAGCTTTCAGCTGTTGGGCGGCTGCGTTCGTATCGCCCCAGCATTTGAGCACGAAGGCGTCTGGCTGGACGTTCTGGAAGTCGATGCCCACGTCGGGTCCGGTAACCCAGGGATCGTCGGCGGCCATCAACAACACACGGCGGTTGCCGGCTAGGGACTTGGCCTCGCGGACCAGTTCGGCGATGACTGTGGCTCGGTGGTTGAGGACGGCCGTGGCGTCGATTGGGTCGGCGGATACCCCGTGCAGTTCCGCGTCGACGGCGCTGCGCACTGACGCGGCTAGGCGGTCGGCTTCGGGACCGAGCGCCGTACGGCAGGCAGGGCAGAAGCAGAGGGAGAGGAGGCGGCGGGCGCTGGCCGACAGGTTGGCGCCTTCGGTCTTCTCGTGGTGGCTGCCGTGGTCGAAGCCGAGCCAGCCGCACGCTTCGAGCATCAGGTCGACGTCGTACTGGGCGCAGACCTCGCTCACGATCGTCAGTGCGTAGTCGCGGACCGCTTGATGCGAAGGACACAGCGCATACGGGTAGCGCTCGCCGTACGCGTTCCGCACGGTCACGTCCGGATGGGCAGTGCCGACTGCGGACGAATGGGTGAGCACCAGCCACGCTTCCACCGACAATCCGGCGGCGGTGAGCGCGGCGGCCGCCGTACCGAAGCGGTCTGGGTTATCCACAGCCCAGGTCGGGGCCAGCGGACGGAGGCCGGACCAGCGGTCGGCGCGGATCGGGAAGTAGGCGGCAGCGTGTTCGGCGTGGACGACGCGGTGTGCCGGGTGCCACGGGGTGATCCCGCGGACAGCGTGGTACGCCGCCTGCAGGGTCACGGTATTTGCGCCCAGGTCGGCGATCCGGGCGGCGGCCTCAGGGTCGCCGACCAGGTCCCAGGTGTACGCGAAGACGCCATGGCGCACGAGCCGCTCCTTGTGGGTAAACGCTTGCCGGAAGGGGTTCGCTCAGAGTAGATCCGGCGGGTCGGCCGCGGCAAGAGCTGAGAAAGCGGTTTCATATCCACAGGTTGTGCATGACCTTGTGGATGATTGATTCTAAGAAAGGGATTTCAGAGGAGGTGAGACAGTCGCGAGCCAGTACGCAGCGGGTGACGATCACCGATGTCGGCGCGGCCGCCGGTGTCTCGCCGGCCACCGTCTCCCGGGTCCTCAACGGGACGGCCAAGGTCGACGCCGCCCTCGCCGACCGCGTCCAGACGGCTGTCCGCGCCCTCGGCTACCGCCCGAACGCGGCCGCTCAGGGGTTGGCGAAAGGGCGCTGGGGGACGATCGGCGTCCTCGTCCCGGACCTCGCCAACCCGTACTTCCCAGAGATCCTCAAAGCCGTCAGCGCCGTCGCTCGCGCCAACGGCCACCGCGTGATGATCATGGAGTCCGAAGAGAACCCGGCCGTCGAGCCCGAACTCGTCGCCGACCTCCTCCGCAGCTGCGACGGCCTCCTGCTCTGCTCACCCCGCATGCGCCGCGACCAACTCGTCGAACTCGCCGACCGCGGCCACCCGATGGTCCTGGTCAACCGCATCGTCCCCGGCCTCGCCGTACCGTCGATCTCCGTCGACTTCTACGGCGGTACGACGCTCATCTGCGGCCACCTGGCCCAACTCGGCCACCGCGAAGTCGCCTACCTCAGCGGCCCCGAAGCCTCCTGGGCCAACGCCGAACGCATCCGCGCGTTGGAGGCGGCCGCAGCCTTCGGCCTCCACGTCACCGTCATCCCGTGCGGCGCCACCGCGGTTGACGGTCATCGCGTCGCCGACCAGATCCTGCCGACCGGCGCGACCGCGGTCGTCACCTACAACGACCTAGTAGCCCAGGGTGCCCTCACCCGGCTCCAACAGCTAGATATCGCCGTACCGACAGACCTGTCAGTCGTCGGCTTCGACAACCTGTCCCTCGACTGGACCGGCCAATCCACCCTCACCACCGTCTCCATGCCCCGAGACACCCTCGGCCGCGAAGCCGCCACCCTCCTCGAACACCTCATGACCGGCACCCCCGACACCAACCC
>NZ_SMKX01000282.1 GCF_004349055.1 Kribbella antibiotica | reverse complement strand
TGGCCAGACCCACCGCCACCGCCTCAACCGAGGCGGCGACCGGCAAGCCAACAAAGCGCTCTACGTGATCGTCATCAGCCGACTCCGCCACGATCCACGCACCCAGGCCTACGCAGCGAAACGCACCGCCGAAGGCCTGTCAAAGAAAGACATCATCCGCTGCCTCAAACGCCTCATCGCCCGCGAGATCTACTACCTCCTACGCCAACCAAACCCCAAGCCAACCGCTGCTTGACATCCATAGGAGCATCCAACCTCCGCGGCGCCCACCCCGCCACGCTCAGCCGTCCCGAGAATCCGCCGCCCGAGGCACTTGGTGAGTGGCCCAGGTCCGCGAACACTTTCGTCACGCGATCGCCGCGATTCCGTAGTTGCGGAGCGTGCTGGAGTGACTACATTCGGCTCATGGAGACCGAGGCTCAGCCGGTAGGACGTGGCACCCGGAACGCAGTGGTGGTCGCGATCATGCTCGGAATGTTGCTCGCGGCCCTCGATCAGACGATCGTGGCGACCGCGCTGCCGACCATCGTGAGCGACCTGGGCGGTGCGAACCACCTGTCCTGGGTGGTGACGTCGTACCTGCTCGCCGAGACGATCATGACCGCGCTGATCGGCAAGTTCGGCGACCTGTACGGGCGCAAACGAATGTTCCTGCTCAGCGTCGTACTGTTCCTCGCCGGCTCGGCCCTGTGCGGAATGGCCGACTCGATGCTGTGGCTGGTCGGCTCCCGCGCGATCCAGGGGCTCGGCGCCGGCGGTCTGATGGTGACCGCGATGGCGGTGATCGCGGACGTCGTCCCGCTGAGCGAACGCGGCAAGTACCAGGGCGTGATGGGCTCGGTCTTCGGCGTCTCCACCGTCGCCGGCCCACTGCTCGGCGGTCTGTTCGTCGACCACCTGAGCTGGCGCTGGGCGTTCTACGTGAACATTCCGCTCGGCATCGTCGTACTGATCGTTGCCTCGCTCACCCTTCCTTCGGTGAAGGCTCCAACGAGTCCGAAGATCGACTATCTGGGCATCTTGTTCATCGGCGCAGCCGCGACCGGCCTGACCCTGGTGACGACGTGGGGCGGCAACGAATACGCCTGGGGTTCGGTGGTCATCATCTCGATGATCATCGGGTCGCTGCTGGCGCTCGGACTGTTCGTCGTGGCCGAACATCGAGCCGCAGAACCCTTACTACCCTTGCGATTGTTCCGATCCGGCGTCTTCACGGTCTGCTCGATCATGAGCTTCATCATCGGCTTCGCGATGCTCGGTGGCGTCACGTATCTGCCGACGTACCTGCAGTTCGTGCACGGCGCCTCGGCTACCGAATCCGGCCTGCAGATGCTGCCACTGGTCGGCGGTCTGCTCGTCGCCTCGGTGCTGGTCGGCCAAGTGATCAGCAAGACCGGCCGCTACCGCATCTTCCCGATCATCGGCACCGTGCTGATCGGTGTCGGCCTCTTCCTGCTGTCACTGCTCAGCAACAGCACCCCGTACGTCGAGACTGCCGCGTTCATGGTTGTCCTCGGCACCGGTATCGGCCTCTGCATGCCCGTCCCGACCGTCGTCGTCCAAAGCACAGTCGACTACTCCGATCTCGGCGTCGCCACCTCCGGCGTCAGCTTCCTCCGCACCATGGGTAGCTCCTTCGGCGTCGCCGTCTTCGGCTCCATCTACGCCCACCAACTCCCCGAGAAGCTGGCCCCCGCCGTACAGAGTGCTCAGATCGACCCACGCCTGGCCACCACCGTCTCCGGTGTGCGTGATCTTCCGGCGACCGCCCGCTCCTTCATCACCGCCGCCTACGCCGACTCCCTGCACGTCGTCTTCCTCTGGGCCGTCCCGGTCGCAGCCCTCGGCTTCCTCACCGCCCTGATGCTGAAGCAGGTCCCCCTCCGCGACACCGCCCGCATGTCGGCCCGCGACGTCGGCGAGAACTTCGCCGCCCCCTCCTCCTTCGACTCCGAGCACGAACTCGCCAAACTCGCCGCCCTGGTAGTCCAGCACCACAAGCGAAACCCAGCCCCCGAGGTCCTCGCCGAATCCGGCCTCCCCCTCACCGCAGCCCAGGCCTGGCTGATCATGCGCGTCTACCGCGGCGGCCGCGACACCGGCTCCGCCACCCTCGCCGCCATCACCGCCGACCTCAAAATGCCCCCCGGCGTAGTAGAACCCCTCGCCACCCAACTAGTTGCCGCCGGCTACCTCTCCGAAACCCTCGGCAACTACCGCTTCACCCCGGCCGGCCTCGAAATGTTCCAACGCTTCGTCGGCGCCTTCCGCACCTGGATGCTCACCCGCCTCGCCGACTGGGACCCCGAAAACACCGAAGCCTTCTCAGCCGCCATCGACCGCATAGCCACCCAAATGATCGACCAAGGCCAGTCCCTCACCACCGGCAAACACGCCGCCGCGCTCACTCCGGCCTGACGCTCGCCCAGTACGCGTTCATCCGCCGTACGGCCCGGTCCACGCGACGATTCCGCCCCCGTCGCGTGTACCCGGTCAGCCCGGCCACGTCGTACTCGCCCTCCGCCGTCCTGATCACCGGAAACACCGTCTCTCCCAGCTCGCCGACGCCGTCCGACACCCCGATCTCGACAACCTCGGCCCACGGCACCTTCTCGTCCACGAAGTACCCGCGAAACTCCACCCCGTCCCGAGTCAACCGCACCCCCACCCGAGCCGTCCGCCACAAAGCCACCACCACGATCCCAAGACAAACTGAGCCGCCCCGGCGTGTCCGGAGGCTTCGTTAGGTGTTAACCGGCCTCGGCGAGACGGGTTCGGTGAGTGTAGTGAGTCTGCTCGGCCTGGATTGGTGTCAGGTCTTGGATGGATCCGTGGGGCCG
>NZ_SMKX01000281.1 GCF_004349055.1 Kribbella antibiotica | reverse complement strand
GGGTGGGTGCAGACGTGGTCCCGCAGCGAGTCGACCGACAGATCCAATTGAAGACCCGAAGTCAGTGAGTGGGTGAGTCAGGAAGACCGCTGCGGGACCACGCCAACCATTCTCACTGTGAGTGGGGGCGGTCCGCGTCAGCTGAGCGTCGCCGGGTCGGTATTGGCTCCGCAGACCAGTACGACGACGCGCTCGCCGTCGGCTGGTTGGTAGACGCCTGAGTTGAGGGCAGCGAAGGCGGTGGCGGCGCCGTACTCGGTGGCCAGATGGTAGTCGTGCCAGAGCTTGTGGCGCGCGGCAATGATCGCTTCTTCCTCGACCAGGAGCGAGTCGATGTTCTCGCGCTGGGCCACGGCGAAGGCGATGTCGCCGAGGCGGCGGGCGCCTAGGGAGTCGGCGGCTACCCCGCCTACCGGGCCGTTGACCGGGTGGCCGGCAGCGAGGGCTCGGTGGAGGGCGGAGGCTTCGACGGGCTCGACGCCGATGACTTTGGCGCGGCTGCCGAGGGCGGTGGCGATGCCGGCGACCAGACCGCCGCCACCCACGGCGACCAGGACGGTGTCGAAGGCATCGACCTGCTCCAGGAGTTCGAGGCCGATGGTGCCCTGGCCGGCGACGACCTCGGGCTGGTCGAAGGCGTGGACGAGCAACGCGTCGGTTTCGTCGCGCGCGATCACGGCCGCTTCGAAAGCTTCGGCGTACTCGCTCCCGACCTGTACGACGTCCGCGCCGAGCGTGCGCAGTTTCGCAACCTTGGGTGCGGGCGCATTGACCGGGACGAAGATGCGCGCCGGTACGCCGAGCTCGCGGGCAGCGTAGGCCGACGCCAGGCCCGCGTTCCCGCCGGACGCGGCGACCACGCCCTGACCGGTGAGTTCGCCGGTCTCCTTCGCGAGGAGCAGGCGGTTGAACGCGCCGCGCGGTTTGAACGAACCAGTGTGCTGAAGCAGCTCGAGCTTGAAGATCAACCCGGGGGAGACCTCGATCACCGGCGTCCGCCGGACCCGGCCGGTGATCCGCTCGGCCGCTGCCTGCACGTCTTCGACATTTACCGTCATGCGTCAACCCTGCCACGATGCTGGCATGGGTGCGTATGAGGACAGTTACCGGCAGAGCCTGGACGATCCGGAAGCGTTCTGGCTGGAGGCCGCGAAGGCAATCTCCTGGACGACTCCACCGACTCGCGCGCTCGATGACTCGGCCGCACCGCTCTATCGCTGGTTCCCCGGTGCCGCGCTGAACACGTCGTACAACTGTTTAGACCGCCATGTCGAGGCCGGCCACGGCGACCGCGTCGCGCTGATCCACGACTCACCGGTCACCGGCAGTTCGCGAACGTTCACGTACGCCGAACTGCTCGATCAGGTCGCGCGATTCGCGGGAGCGCTCGCCGGGCTCGGCGTCGGCAAGGGCGACCGCGTGATCGTCTACATGCCGATGGTCCCCGAGGCGGTCATCGCGATGCTGGCGTGTGCCCGGCTCGGCGCGATCCACTCGGTGGTGTTCGGCGGGTTCGCCCCGAAGGAGCTCGCGGCCCGGATCGACGACGCGACCCCGCGCGTGATCGTCTCCGCGTCCTGCGGGATCGAGCCGACCCGAGTGGTCGTGTACAAACCGATCATCGACGAAGCGCTGACGCTCAGCACGCATCAACCCGAACACACGATCGTCATGCAACGCCCGGCCGCGCCGGCAACGCTCGGAGAGCGCGATCTCGACTGGTCCACGCTCACCGCGTCGCCGGCCGACCCGGTGCCGGTTGCGGCAACCGATCCGCTGTACATCCTCTATACGTCCGGAACGACCGGTAAGCCGAAGGGCGTCGTACGGGATAACGGCGGGCACGCGGTCGCGTTGGCCTGGTCGATGCGCGCGATCTACGACATCGGCCCCGGTGATGTCTGGTGGACAGCCTCAGACGTCGGCTGGGTCGTCGGCCACTCCTACATCGTCTACGCGCCCCTCCTGGTCGGGGCGACCACCGTTCTCTACGAAGGCAAACCAGTCGGTACGCCGGACGCGGGCGCCTTCTGGCGGGTTATCGCCGAACACCGGGCGAGCGCGCTCTTCACCGCGCCCACCGCGATCCGCGCCATCAAGAAGGTCGACCCCGAAGCAGGTTTGGCCGCCGGCTACGACCTGAGCAGCCTCCGCACCCTCTTCCTCGCCGGCGAACGCCTCGACCCCGAGACCTACCACTGGGCCCACGAACATCTCGCCGTACCGGTCGTCGACCACTGGTGGCAGACCGAAACCGGCTGGCCCATCGCCGCCAACCCCCGCGGCCTCGAACCGCTCCCCACCAAACCCGGCTCAGCCACCGTCCCGGTCCCCGGCTGGGACATCCAGGTCCTCGACAGCGTCGGCGACCGCCAGCCCGCGGGGGAGGAGGGCTCGATCGCCATCAAGCTCCCGCTGCCGCCCGGCGCCCTCCCGACGCTGTGGGGTGACGATGGGCGCTTTGTCGACAATTACCTGTCCCGCTACGACGGGTACTACCTCACCGGTGACTCCGGCTACCTCGATTCCGACGGCTATGTCTTCGTCATGGGCCGCACCGACGACGTCATCAACGTCGCCGGCCACCGCCTCTCCACCGGCGCCATGGAAGCCGTTCTCGCCGGCCACCCCGCCGTCGCCGAATGCGCAGTCATCGGCGTCCACGACGCACTGAAGGGTCAACTCCCACGCGGCCTGGTAGTCCTCAAAGCCGGCGCCGATATCGCCCCTGAGGCTCTCCAGGCCGAACTCGTCGCCGCAGTCCGCCGCGAAATCGGCCCCGTAGCCGCGTTCCGCGACGTCTCCATCGTCGACGCGCTCCCCAAGACCCGCTCCGGCAAGATCCTCCGCAAAACCATGCGCGGTATCGCCGACGGCCGCGACGAGCCCATCCCATCGACGATCGAAGACCCCACCGTCCTCGAAGCCCTCCGCCCCATCCTCCGCCAC
>NZ_SMKX01000280.1 GCF_004349055.1 Kribbella antibiotica | reverse complement strand
TGACCCAACGCACGCCGTTCTCCGCTCTAAAGTTCCTGACTCTCGACAAGCCAGAAACCTAGACAGAGAACGGCGTGCACCCATTTCCGACCCGCGCAGAACCCACAGATGCGTCAGAAGAGCCCCAAATGGGGGCGGGCGGGAGCGAGAGGCGGCGAGGCGAGGGTGTTACGAGGTGGGGCGGTCGCGCCATTCGGCGATGAGGGCCGGGTCGGGGTTCCAGTCGGGGGCTTCGCCGGCGAAGGAGTAGTCGCCGGTGGCGACGCGGTCGCGGAAGTCGCGGGTCCACTGGAGCTCGCCCTGGTTGCGGGCGGCGCCGATCCGGAGCATCTCGACGACCTGGTTCGGCGTACCGGGGTCCTGCTGGATCTGCTGCTCGTTGAACGGCATCGCTTGCAGCTGAGCCTCGATCTGCTCGATCCGCGACTCCAACGCGGTCAGCACCTCATAGCGGTCGAGCGTGTACAGAAAGCTCAGCGCCGCCTGCATCCGGTCCGGGTGGAACCCGTCCACAGTCCACAGGTGCTGTCGCAGCAGCGAGAAGAACTCCGTCTCGCCGTCCGCAGTCAGCTTGTACGACGTCCGCCCGGCGCGGTGGTCGGGACCTTCCTCGATCTCGGCCAGGTACCCGTGCTTGGCCAGCGTCCGCAGACCGGTGTAGATCGAGCCCGGATTGATGTTGGCCCAGTCCTGCACATTCCACGTCAGAAGCTCGCGGCGCAGTTGGTATCCGTACGCCGGCTGGAAGATCCTGACGATCCCGAGCAGCAGCAACCGCGTGGTGGACATGTCCGCAGTGTAAATCGGAGGGCAGTGGTCACCGAGCAGGCGTAGTCTCCGGTGCCATGCGCGTCGAAGTGACCAGTGACCCGGCCGGCTTCTCGCAACTGGCCTTCCCCTTCCTGCACCAGGATCCGGTCCTGAATACCGTCATCCTGAGCAATGTGCACGAACGCGCGGTGGGCATCCGCCCGGTCGACGACATCCCGCCGTACTTCGTCTCGATCCATGACGAGGACGTCATCGGGGTCGCGATGCGGACGCCGGGGCGCGGCGTGTACCTCGGGTCGCTGCGCGCCGACCTGGTGGATCTCGTGACGGACCGGTTCCTCGAGCTGTACGACGGCGTCGTCTCCGAGGGCTTGGGCGACGAGGTCGTGCCAGGTGGAGTCGCCGGTGATGCGGTGGCGGCGCAGCGGTTCGCCGAGCGCTGGTGTGAGCGGCGCGGCGGACAGGTCGCGGAGGCGATGCGCACTCGGCTGCACAAGCTGATCACGCACGCCCCGATGACTGCCGAGGCCGGGGTGCCGCGGCCGATGCAGTCCGAGGACATCGACCTGGTTGCCGATTGGGGGCGAGATGGGTTCCCTGAGCTCGGCGACGACACCCGGGACTGGGCGGAGCACAAGCTGGCCGAGGGCACGATGTGGATCTGGGAGGTCGAGGGCGAGCCGGTGAGCATGGTCGGCTACCACCGGGCGACCTTCGGGGTCTGCCGGGTTGGCCCGGTGTACACGCCGCACGAGCATCGGCGGCATGGGTATGCCGGTGCGCTGACCAGCCACGTCACCGCCGAGATCCTTGCGCAGGGCAACGAGGCCTGCCTCTACACGGACCTGGCCAACCCGACCTCGAACAAGATCTACCACGAAGCCGGCTACCGCCCGCTGGCTGACTTCGTCGTACTGGAGTTCGTGTGATTGCGCGAGTGACGCGCGACCCGGCCGCCTTCCAGGATCTGGTTTTCCCTTACCTGCAACGCGATCCGGTGCTCAATTCGCAGATCCTGACGAATGTGGCTGATCGGGTCCGCGGGATCATGAACGACCCCGAACCGCCGGTCTTCGTCTCCGTGCACGACGATGCCGACGAGGTGGTCGGCGCAGTCATCTGTACGGCGTTACGCGGAGTTCAGCTGCAGAGTCTGCCGACCGAGTTTGTCCCGCCGGTGGCGGAGATCCTGGTCGAGGCTGCCCCGTGGGCCATCGCCGTGATCGGCCCGGCGGAATCGGCATGGTCGTTCGCCGAGTTGTACGGCGAGCGCACGGGGCGGGGCTTCAAGGAGGACGGGCGGGCCCGGCTGCACAAGCTCGACGTGTTCGTCGAGCAGACGGCTGACGGTGCGCCGCGGCTCGCGATCGAGCCCGACCTCCAGGCGTTGACGCCGATGTTCGGCGCTTACCGGCGGGAGCTTGGGCACGCCGACGAAAGCGCCGTCGCCGACCGCAAGTGGCTGACGCAGCGGATCGAGCGGGGGCGACTTTGGGTGTGGGAGAACGGCGGCCAGATCGTCACGATGGTCGGTCATCAGGCCCCGGTCTTCGGCGCGGTGCGGGTCGGCCCGGTCTACACCCCGCCGGAGTCCCGCGGCCGGGGTTACGCGAGTGCCCTGACCGCCGAGGTGACCCGCCGACTCCGCGATGCCGGTGACCAGGTCTGCCTGAACACCGACCTTGCCAACCCCACTTCGAACAAGATCTACGCCGCGATCGGCTACCGCCCGGTCCAGGATTTCGTCACCTATGCGTTTACCTGAACACCTTGCTCTGCTGGAAGAACTCGACCGGGGCGGCACCTTGGCCGAGGTCCCCGGTGGTTTCGCCGCAGCCCGCGAGCCCCGCGGGATCCGACTGGGCGACGTACCGGCTGATCCGGCCGCCCCCGCCGCCGACCTCCGCCGTTTCACGCGGGTCGACGTCTGAGGGGTCAACCCCGGAGGTGGTGGGTTGCACCATCGGATTCTCGGGGGCCAACCAACGATCTGCGGGGTTGACCCCAAGGCCGGTTAGTTAAGGCGGGTTGGGTGGTGTCAAGGCGTGTGTTGAACGTGAAGCAGCGGAGCTCGTTGGGTAGACAGGTTTGTCCTCGCGAGACAACCAGCTACCAAATGAGGCTCCGCTGCCTGTCCAGTCTGTCATCACCCGCACGATCGAGGTGGCCGAGGGTGCGTTCGCGCCTGGCCATCTGGGCGAGTTGACCCAGCACCTGCCGTTCGAGATGGTCGACGAAGCCC
>NZ_SMKX01000027.1 GCF_004349055.1 Kribbella antibiotica | reverse complement strand
GTCAGTGTGTATAAGAGACAGCTGCTGGGTCGGGGCTGGGAGGGCAGGCATTAGAAGTACGTCCGGATCAGGTCCACAACGACAGGGTCAGCGGCATCGGGGTCGTCGACCACGGGGATCAGCCCCCACTTGTCGAACGCCGTACAAGGATGGGAGAGGCCGACGCGGAGTTCGTCCCCGATCACCACCGGCTCGTCGCCGAACTGCAGGTAGCCGTGCTGGTCGTTCAGCTTGGTCACCGACATACCCGTCGCCGGGAGCACCGCCTCGCCGGAAGAACGCGGCCGGATCAGCTGCGGCTCCGGCATGTCCTGATCGACCGGGAAGTCGCGGCGACCGGCGTCGAAGATCGCGAGCCCAGGCTCAGGCTGCGACGTGATCCGCATCCAGCCGTGCATCGCCGCGACGAGCTGCTCGCCGTCGGTGCGCGGCGCGTTGCCCAGCGGCGACACCCGCCGGTACAGGCCGTCATCGTGCGAGATGTACGCGCCGGAGCGCACAATCACGCGAGCATCCTGCAACGGCGCGAGCACCTCCGCCACCAGCTCGAAGAACTCGCTGCCACCCGCAGTGACGATCGGTACGACGCCCTCGGCGTAGAACTCGCCCAGCCGCGAATGCAGCTCAGCCATGTCCTCCAAGAACGCCCGTACGGCGCTTAGTCCGGCCTCGTCGACGTCACCGCTGACAGCACCCTCATAAGCGGCCACTCCGACGAGTCGCAACGTCGATGACTCCGCCACCGCAGAAGCCACGGCCTCGGCGGTCTCGAAGTCCCGAGCGCCCGTTCGGCCGCCCGGTGCGCCGAACTCCACCATGACGTCGAGCAGTCGCGCATCCGGATCGACGTACGCCGACCGAGCCGCCTCCATGATCTCGACCGTCCGCACCGAGTCGGCCCAGACCGACACCTCGAACTCCGGATCGCGCGCCAGCTCGTCGGCGATCCAGCGCAGCTGAAGCGGCGAGACGACCGAGTTCGCGATCAGCACCCGCTGGACGCCGAACTGCCGGGCTACCGCCAGGTGGTAGACGTTCGCCAGCGTGAGCGCGCAGGCACCGGCATCCAACTGCTTGGCCCACAGCGCAGGGGCCATCGTGGTCTTGCCGTGTGGCGCGTGCTCGACGCCGTGCTGGGTGCACCAGCCGGCCAGGGTGTCGATGTTGTGCTGGATCCCGGGCGCGGACAGCGTCATCAGCGGGGTCGGCAGCTGCGACAGCCGCGGTTTCTCGGCCAGCACCTCGGCGATGGTCCGGCCCCAGAAGGCAGGCGGCAGTACCCGGTCGCGGCGGCTGACCCGCTCGTCGGCAAGTGCGGCGACGGCGGCGGCATCGTAAGCAGGCATCGAGTCCCCTGGGAGTAGTTGCAGAATACGCAACGTTCATTGCATATCCTGACCTGACGGTTGTAGCATCACGCTCGAAGTTGCGTCAACGGACGCTGTTTCACACCTATCCCATCACCCCGGACCTCAGGAGCGCAGATGCCCGACCCGCGCGCTGCGACGGAGACCGGTCAGGTGGTCTGCATCGGCGAGGCGATGATCATGCTCGCGGGCGCCGCTGGGCCACTCGAGGACGTGGCGACGTTCCGCCGGTCCGTGGGTGGCGCCGAGTGCAACGTGGCCGGCGGTCTGGCTGGTCTGGGCGTGCCGACCAGCTGGGTGTCTCGGCTGGGCGACGACGGCTTCGGTCGCCAGGTGCTGCGCGATCTGCGCGGACGGGGTGTCGAGGTCGGCGGTGTGGAGATTGATCCGCAGCGACCGACCGCGCTGTATGTCAAGGAGTCGATCGACGGTCGCTCCCGGATGCACTACTACCGAGCCGGTTCGGCAGCATCGGCGATGAGCCCCGCGTTCCTGCAACGGCCCGAGGTGTCCGAGCGGCTCCACGGCGCCAAGATCGTGCACACCACCGGCATCACCGCCGCACTGTCCGACGACACTGCGCGGATGCTGGACGAGCTGCGCGGTGACTTCGTGCTGAGTGTCGATCTGAACTGGCGGCCGGTGCTGTGGCGCGACAAGGACCCGGAGCCGCTATGGCGGTTGCTGCGCGCGGCTGACGTCGTACTGATCGGGGCTGATGAGGCTCTGGTGTTCGCGGGGACGGATGATCCCGCTGAGCTGCATGAGCGGCTCGACAAGAAGTGCACGTTGGTAGTGAAGAACGACTCGCATACTGCGGTGGCGTTAGAGCCGGATGGTCGCCGCACTGCGGTTCCGGCGCTCACCGTTCAGGTGGTCGAGCCGGTCGGTGCGGGGGATGCGTTCGCAGCCGGATTCCTCGCAGGCACGCTAGAGGGTCTGCCGATGAAGCAGCGTTTGCGGTTAGGGCATCTGAACGCCGCAGCAGTGCTGGCGGTTCCAGAGGATCACGCGGCACCGCCTAGCCAGGCGCTACGGGACAGACTGCTCGACGCGGCCGACGACGAGTGGGCGGCGACGCGGGTATGAGTCAGAGTCTCGCGAGAGCACTGCAGATCCTTGCCAGCTTGGGCGAGGGGGAGCGGTCGCTGGATCAGCTCGCCACCGAGCTGGGCGTCCACAAGACCACGGTGCTGCGGCTCCTGCGCACTATGGAGGCAGACCGCTTCGTACGACGCGATGAGGCCCACCGCTATCGGCTGGGTTCTCGCTTGTTCGCGTTGGCCGATGCCGCGCGCGAGCAGCACGTCGTACGGGAGGTTGCTGCACCGCATCTGCGGCAGCTGAATCAGAAGACCGGTCAGACCGTTCACCTTGCAGCATGGGAGAACGGTGAGGTCATCTACATCGACAAGCTCGAGAGCGTGCGAACGATCCGCATGTACTCGCAGGTCGGCGTACCGGCTGCGCTGCACTGCACGGCAGTGGGGAAGATCCTGCTGGCGGCCCAGCCCAAGCGGCAGCGCGAAGCGGTGCTGGCCTCGCTGGACTACCACGGGTACACGCCGCAGACCATCACCAGCGCTGACGCCCTGCGCGACGAGCTGGATGGTGTCAGAACTCGCGGCTGGGCGCAGGACCGCGCTGAACACGAGTCGTTCATGAACTGCATCGGTGCGCCGGTCATGGACCAGGCGGGCCGCATTGTCGGAGCCGTCTCGGTGTCTGTGCCGGACGTGCTGCTGAACTATGAGCAGGTGCTCGAGCTTCTACCTGAGCTGCTTGCCACCACCCAGGCGATCAGCGCCGACTACAACTGAGAGGTCCGATCTGATGTCCGACAAGACCGCCGTCTCCACCACCGACGCGCCTGCCCCGATGCCGGTGTTCTCGCAGGGTGTCCGCAAGGGCAACGTCCTGCAGGTCTCCGGCCAGGGTTCGGTCGACCCGGCGACCGGTGAGTTCGTGTTCGTCGGCGATGTGAAGGCCCAGACCACCCGGGTCCTGCAGAACATCGAGGCGATCCTCAAGGCCGGCGGTGGCAGCCTGGACGACGTCGTGATGCTGCGCGTCTACCTCACCACCCGCGACGACTTCGGCGCCATGAACGAGGCCTACGCCGACTTCGTCTCGACCCGCACCCCGAGCGGCGTCCTGCCGTCCCGCACCACCGTCTTCACGGGCCTCCCGCTCCCCGACATGCTCGTCGAGATCGACGCCCTCGCCGTCCTGAGCTGACCGGCGGATCAGCCTGCTGCGCCCGGCGTCCGTCAGGACGCCGGGCACACCCCTGTGCGGCAGGTATCCCGCATTGCGGGATATGATCCTGTAATGCAGGAAACGATACCTCGGGGGTCGGTGCAGTCGATAGACCGAGCGGTGGCGATCCTGCGCTGCTTCGATGCCCGTACGCCGGACTTGGGCATCAGTGATCTGTCGCGCGCGACCGGCCTGCCCACCAGCACGGTGCATCGGCTGCTGTTGGCGATGTTGGAGAACGGGCTGATTCGGCAGACCGTTCAGCGGCGCTATGCGATCGGACCGTTGGTGGTGCAGCTCGCTCACAGCAGTGGGATACCGGCGACCCTGCGTGATGCGGCCCAGCCAGTACTGCGGGTGCTCCGGGATGCGACTGGGGAGACGGCGGCTGTACATGAGCTACTGCCCAGTGGGCACCGCATGGTGCTCGACCAGGTGGAGAGTCGGCACCAGCTAAGACGTACATACACCGAGTTCGGCGTACCACTGCCGCTACCGCAGGGTGCCCCGGGCAAGGTGCTGCTCGCGTTCGCGCCCTGGCAGCGACAGGTGGACGTGCTGTCCGCTCCGCTCGAGCAGGTGCTGCCGAACACCATCACCGACCCCGACGTAGTCGCCGCACAGTTGGCCGAGATCCGCGAGCGCGGGTTCGCCACTTCCATGACTGAGCGAACACCGGGGATCTGCTCGGTGGCGGCAGCTGTCTTCGACTACTCCGGTCAGGCCGTCGGATGCCTGTCCATCTCGGGTCCGGAGCTGCGGATGCCCCCGGAGGTCCTGCTGGAGTTCGGAGCCAGGCTTGTCCCGGCTGCCTGGGAAGTGTCCGAGTTGCTGGGGGCGACCGCGGCCGGACGAGAGCAGGCCAAGGCGCAAGCAGGAGCGAACTGATGGCTGGTCCGGCCGCGCTGCTCAAGATCGCACCGTCGGTCTATCTGCCCGCACTGCTCTATGGCATTGGCCAAGGCGCCATCGCCCCGGTGATCGCGGTATCGGCTACACATCTCGGCGCATCACCGGCCATAGCTGGTGTAGTCGTCGCAGCGGCCGGTCTGGGCCAGGTCATCGGAGACATCCCGGCCGGTGCGCTCACTACGAAGATTGGTGAGCGCCGGGCGATGCTGGGGGCGACCGTCCTGGTTTCCCTAGCGCTGGTTGGCTGTCTGCTGGCTCTGACTGTCTGGATGCTCGCCCTGGCGATCGGTGTGACCGGACTGGCCGGTTCGGTGTGGGGACTGGCCCGGCAGGCATACCTCAGTGAGGCGGTGCCGATCGAGCTGCGCGCGAGAGCCCTGTCCACGCTGGGTGGCGTCCAACGCATCGGCTCCTTCATCGGCCCGTTCCTCGGCGCACTGGCGATGCGCTTCCTCGGAACCGACGGCGCCTACTGGGTTCACTTCGTCGGCGCCGTACTGGCCTGCATAGTCCTGGTCAGCCTTCCCGACATCGAGCACGTACGGCGTCGCCGCAACAGCCAGCCCGTCGTCGCCCAGTCGACCTTCACCGTGATCCGAGAACACCTGCCAGTACTGCGAACTCTCGGCGTCGGTGCGCTGCTCGTCGGAGCAGTCCGCGCCTCACGCCAGGTCGTCATACCGCTGTGGGCCTTGCACCTCGGGCTGGACGCGCAGACCACCAGCATCATCTTCGGGCTCTCCGGTGCGGTCGACATGCTGCTCTTCTATCCAGCCGGCTCGGTGATGGACCGGATGGGCCGCAGATGGGTCGCTGTGCCGTCGATGCTCGTGCTGGGGTTGGCGCATCTGTTGCTCCCGCTCACCCACTCCACTGCCACGCTGACTGCGGTCGCACTGCTGATGGGTGTGGGCAATGGGCTCGGCGCCGGTGTCATCATGACGCTCGGTGCCGATGCGTCTCCAGCGGTCGGGCGGGCTCAGTTCCTCGGGGCGTTCCGTCTGTTCGCGGACACCGGGAACGGTAGTGGGCCACTCCTGCTGGCCGGAGCAACCGCCGTACTGGGGTTGGGGCCTGCGGTGGTCGTGATGGCCGGTGTCGGGTGGGCGGCGGCAGCGGCGATGCACCGGTGGATACCGCCGATTTGGCCACAGCGCCAGCGTCAGGCACAATAAACCTTGCCGAAGACCGCTGGTTGTTGCTCTCGAGCAACTGAAAGTCCCACTCAGGTGGGCGGCCCGCGCAGGTGATGAGAAGTGTGACTGTATGTTCACGCCCTTGCCACTTGCGCAGGGGCGTTCTTTTTTTGTCTTCAGGGGTTCTCGGCGAGAAAGCCAATCGAAGGAGACCCCATGGCGAGGCCGGACAAGGCAGCCGCTGTCGCAGAGCTCACGGACGAGTTCCGTAGCTCGAACGGCGCCGTGCTGACCGAGTACCGCGGACTTACCGTGGCGCAGCTGAAGAACTTGCGGACTGCGCTCGGTGACGACGTGAACTACGCCGTGGTGAAGAACACGCTGACCAAGATTGCGGCCAAGGACGCGGGTGTTGAGTCGTTCGACTCGCTGCTCGAGGGTCCGTCGGCCATCGCCTTCATCAAGGGCGATGCAGTGGTTGCGGCCAAGGGACTGCGTGACTTCGCCAAGGCGAATCCCCTTCTCGTCATCAAGGGCGGAGTGCTGGACGGTAAGGCACTCAGCACCGACGAGATCACCAAGCTCGCTGACCTGGAGTCGCGTGAGGTTCTGCTCGCGAAGCTCGCAGGTGCGATGAAGGCGGCTCCGCAGCAAGCGGTGTCGTTGTTCGCTGCTCCGCTGTCGCAGGCCGCGCGCCTGTTCGCAGCGCTGCAGGACAAGTTGCCGGCGGACGGGGCTGCTGCTCCCGAGGCCGCGGCAGAGGAGACGGCCGTGCAGGACACGGTCGACGCACCTGCCGAGGCGAGCACCGAGGAGACTGCCGCAGCTGACAGCTGAGGCCGTTCTCACCCGCAGTACCCCATTCAGTGATTCACCGTTTAGGAAGGACCGCCACCATGGCGAAGCTCAGCACCGAAGAGCTCCTCGGCCAGTTCAAGGAACTGACCCTGCTGGAGCTGTCGGAGTTCGTTAAGGCATTCGAGGAGGAGTTCGGCGTCACCGCCGCCGCCCCGGTTGCCGTTGCCGCTGCGGGTGCCCCGGGCGCCCCGGCCGCCGAGGTCGAGGTTCAGGACGAGTTCGACGTCGTCCTCGAGAGCGCCGGCGAGAAGAAGATTCAGGTCATCAAGGAGGTGCGCGGTCTCACGAGCCTTGGTCTGAAGGAGGCCAAGGACCTGGTTGAGTCCGCCCCCAAGGCGATCCTGGAGAAGGTCGACAAGGCTGCGGCCGACAAGGCCAAGGAAGCCCTCGAAGGCGCCGGCGCCACCGTCACCCTCAAGTGACCTCAGTTACGTTCCGCTACGGGACGTAACGAATGTGTAGAGAAGGGCAGTCTCCTCCGGGGGACTGCCCTTCTTGCATTCCGGTCTGACTAGGATCGCAATCGCTTGACTTTGAGGGGTTACGCAAAACCGTACTCGTGCGTAACCTAGGCCACTGCTCCCTCGTTGAGACCGAAGTACGCGTCGGTTCGGGGCACCGCAGTGATGATCCCGTGAGGAGGACCGGTGGGCGTAGAAGTCCGCGTCGAAGGTCTCACCAAATCCTTTGGTAGCCAGCTGATCTGGGGCGATGTGTCCCTGACTCTGCCGGCCGGTGAGATCTGCGTGATGCTCGGCCCTTCCGGTACCGGTAAGTCCGTTTTCCTGAAGACGCTGATCGGTCTGCTCAAGCCGGACCGCGGCCATGTCTTCATCGAGGGCACGGATATCGCGACCTGCAGCGAGCGTGAGCTGTACGAGGTCCGCCGGATGTTCGGGGTGCTGTTCCAGGACGGCGCGATGTTCGGCTCGATGGATCTCTACGACAACGTCGCCTTCCCGCTGCGCGAGCACACCAAGAAGTCCGAGTCCGACATCCGCTCCATCGTGATGGAGAAGATGGAGATGGTCGGTCTGGTCGGTGCCGAGCGCAAGCTTCCGGCCGAGATCTCCGGTGGCATGCGCAAGCGGGCCGGGCTGGCCCGCGCGCTGGTGCTGGATCCCCAGATCCTGCTGGTCGACGAGCCCGACTCCGGGCTGGACCCGGTCCGGACCTCGTTCCTGAACCAGGTGATGATCGACCTCAACGAGGCGTTCAGTCCGACGTTCCTGATCGTCACCCACGACGTCAACACCGCCCGCAAGGTGCCGGACAACATCGGCATGCTCTACCACCGGCACCTGGCCATGTTCGGCCCGCGCGAGATGCTGCTGTCCAGCGAGGAGCCGGTGATCCGGCAGTTCCTGAACGCCCAGATGGTCGGCCCGATCGGGATGTCCGAGGAGAAGGACGCCGACGAGCTGGCCGCCGAGGCCGGGCAAGAGCTTCCCGCGCTGCCGCCGATCCCGATCCAGCAGCTGCCCAGCAGTGGCATGCTCCGGCCGACCCAGCGCCCACCGGGCGAGTGGTGCCGCGAGCATGGCGTGACTCCGCCCCCTGGCTCGTTCGAGTCCTCGACGGTGGGGGCTTCGTGACACTGAGTGCCACCGCCCCGCTGAAGCACGCAGGCTCCCTGTTCGCGTTCACTCTCGACACGATGAGAGCGTCGGTACGCCGTCCCTTCCAGCTGAAGGAGTTCCTCCAGCAGGCCTGGTTCGTGGCGAGCGTGACGATCATCCCGACCGCGCTCGTCGCGATCCCGTTCGGTGCCGTGATCGCGTTGCAGGTCGGCGGGCTGATCAAGCAGTTCGGCGCGCAGGCCTTCACCGGATCGGCCGCCGTACTGGCTGTGGTGCGTGAGGCGTCGCCGATCGCGACTGCGTTGCTGATCGCCGGAGCCGGCGGCTCGGCGATCTGTGCGGACCTCGGCGCCCGGAAGATCCGCGAAGAGCTCGACGCGATGATGGTGCTCGGCATCGACCCGATCCAGCGGCTCGTCGTGCCGCGGGTGCTGGCGACGATGCTGGTCGCGTTCTTCCTGAACGGTTTCGTCAGTGTGGTCGGCGTGATGGGCGGTTATGTCTTCAACGTCGTCCTGCAGGACGGGACCCCAGGCTCCTACATCGCAAGCTTCACCGCGCTCGCGCACCTGCCCGACCTCTGGCAGGGCCAGGCCAAGGCGCTCGTGTTCGGATTCATCGCTGCCATCGTGGCGTCGTACAAGGGTGTGAACGCCGGTGGTGGCCCGAAGGGTGTCGGCGACGCGGTGAACCAGTCGGTCGTCATCACGTTCATGCTGCTGTTCGTCGCGAACTTCTCGATGACCGCGATCTACTTCCAGCTCGTTCCGCCGAAGGGAGCCTGATCAACATGTCGGCTCTGGTGGACACCCTGGTCAAGAAGCCGCTGAACTCGCTGGACAGACTCGGGGAGCAGCTCGCCTTCTACATCAAGGCGCTGGCCTGGTCCGGCAAGTCGATCACGCGCTACCGCAAGGAGATCCTGCGGCTGCTGGCCGAGGTGACGCTGGGCAGCGGCGCTCTCGCGGTGATCGGTGGCACGGTCGGCGTGATCACCTTCCTGGCCTTCTTCACCGGCACCGAGGTCGGCCTGCAGGGCTACTCGGCGCTGAACCAGATCGGTACGTCGGCCTTCGCCGGCTTCGTCAGCGCCTACATCAACACCCGCGAGATCGGCCCGCTGATCGCCGGTATCGCGCTCGCGGCAACGGTCGGGTGTGGTTTCACCGCCCAGCTCGGCGCGATGCGGATCAGCGAGGAGATCGACGCCCTCGAGGTGATGGCGATCCCGTCGCTGCCGTACCTGGTCACGACCCGGATCATCGCCGGTCTGATCGCGGTGGTCCCGCTGTACGTCGTCGGCCTGCTCTCGTCGTACTTCGCGACCCGGCTGACCGTGACGCAGTTCTACGGCCAGAGCACCGGCACGTACGACCATTACTTCCATCTGTTCTTACCACCAGGCGATGTGTTGTGGTCGTTCGCCAAGGTGCTCGTCTTCGCGGTGCTGGTGATCCTGGTGCACTGCTACCACGGCTATCACGCGACCGGCGGCCCGGCGGGCGTCGGCGTCTCGGTCGGCCGCGCGGTCCGGACGTCGATCGTCGTGATCAACGTGGTCGACCTGCTGCTGTCGATGGCCATCTGGGGTACGACGACCACCGTGCGGCTGGCGGGGTGATGACCAATGATCAATAGGCTCTCGCACAAGGCGCTCGGCATCGCGTTCATCGGGATGCTGTGCTTCCTGCTCTGGCTGACCTACGCCTTCTACGCCAAGGTCTTCACCGAGACCGTCGATGTCGAGCTGAAGACCAGCCACATCGGCCTGCAGCTCAACCAGCACGCGGATGTGAAGCTGCGCGGCATCATCGTCGGCGAGGTCAGCGGCGTCTCCACCGATGGATCCGACGCGACGATCAAGTTGTCGCTGAAGCCGGAGCAGATCAGCGAGATCTCCAGCGCGGTCAGTGCGCGGATCCTGCCCAAGACGCTGTTCGGCGAGAAGTACGTCGCGCTGGTTCCGCCGACCGGCGCCGAGGGCCGGCACATCCGGGCCGGTGACGTGATCGCCCGGGACAAGACCGCGGTCGGCATCGAGATCGAGAAGGTGCTGAACGACGCTCTGCCGTTGCTGCAGGCGGTCGACCCGGCCGACCTGAACGCGACGCTGAACACGCTGGCCACCGCGCTGGAAGGCCGCGGCGCCGAGATCGCCGGGACGCTGACCCAGCTCGACGCCTACCTGAAGAAGCTGAACCCGAACGTCCCGAAGCTGATGGACGCGCTGACCAAGCTCACCCAGGTCTCCAACCTGTACGGCGATGCGACGCCGGATCTCGTGCGCGCGCTGCGGAACCTGACCATCACCGGGAACACGGTCGTGGAGAAGGAACAACAGCTGCAGAAGTTCTTCGTCGACGTTCAGACGTTGTCGTCGACGACGGACACGTTCCTGAAGCAGAACGAGGACCGCGTCATTCAGCTCGGCGAAGTGAGCCGGCCGGTGCTGGATCTGCTGGAGCGCTACTCGCCCGAGGTACCGTGCTTCCTCAAGGTGATGACGGACACCACCCCGATCCTCAACGACACGTTCCGCAACGGACGGCTGAACATCAACCTCGAGCTGATCACCAACCAGCCGACGCCGTACGAGCCGAACGAGCTGCCGGCGTACAAGGACAAGCGCGGGCCGACCTGTGTCGGCAAGAACTACTCGCACCCGGGTGAGAAGCCTGGTCCGTACACGCAGGACAACCCAGCGCCGTACATCACCGGCGAGGACGGCGTGGTCGGTGACCACAACAAGAAGACACGCTTCCCGATCCCGCTGACGCTGAACCGCGCGATGCCCGGGTTCGCGATGGACACCCAGGGCGTCGGTACGCCGGCCGAGCAGGCAGTCGTGGATTCGGTCGTCGCTCCGGCGATGGGGATCCCGGCGAGCGACGTACCGGATCTGACCACGCTGCTGGTAGGACCGCTGCTGAGGGGCGGGCAGGTGAATCTCAAATGACCAAGCTGCTGGACAAGAAGACCTCGCTGGACATCATCCGGCTGTCGATCTTCGTCGTGGTGACCACGGTCGCGACCGCGCTGCTCGCGGTGACGATCGGGAACATCACCTTCAACGCGACGACGAAGTACCGGGCCGTCTTCACCGACGCGGTCGGGCTGAACCAGGGTGACGACATCCGGATCGCGGGGGTGAAGGTGGGGCAGGTCGACAAGATCGCGCTCTACCAAAACACTCTCGCGCTGGTGACCTTCAGCGTCGACTCCGATCAGGTCGTCGACACCTCGACCAAGGCGACGCTGCGCTACCGCAACCTCGTCGGCAACCGGTACGTCGCTCTGACCGATGGCGTCGGTGGTGGCGAGCGACTGAAGGCGAACGGGCTGATCCCCAAGGAGCGGACGGCGCCGGCCCTCGATCTGTCGGTGCTGTTCAACGGCTTCAAGCCGCTGTTCACCGCGCTCACTCCGGCGGACGTGAACCAGTTCGCGTTCGAGGTGATCAAGGTGCTGCAGGGTGAGGGCGGCACGATCGAGTCGCTGCTGGCGAAGACCGCATCGCTGACGACCACGCTGGCCGATGCCGACGAGGTGATCGGCAGCCTGATCACCAACCTGACCTCGACATTGCAGATCGTGTCGCAGCGCCAGCAGAACTTCTCCCAGCTGCTGGTCAACCTGCAGCAGTTCATCACCGGACTCAGCCAGGACATCAACCCGATCCTGAACTCGCTCGGCTCGATCAACCAGCTGAACACCAAGACGGCCGGCCTGTTGCAGCAGACCCGGGTGCCGATCAAGGCAGACCTGGATCGGTTGCGGACGCTCTCGACCACGCTGGACGACACGCAGGGCATCTGGGTGAAGACGCTGAACTACATGCCCGAGAAGCTGAACACGATGACCCGCACCGCGTCGTACGGGTCCTGGTTCAACTTCTACCTGTGCAACTTCGACGGCAACGTCACGCTCCCGCTGGGCACTCGCATCCCGGTGAACTACGAGAACAACTCGGCGAGGTGTAAGAAGCCGTGAAGCCGTTCCGCGAACAGAACCAGGTGACGATCGGCGTCATCGGCCTGACGGTGATCGGGCTGATCATGCTGGCCGCGTTCAAGGCGCAGGACCTGCCGCTGATCGGTGGCGGGACCAAGTACTCCGCGCAGTTCTCCGAGGCCGGCGGCCTGAAGCCGAACGACGAGATCCGGGTGGCCGGGGTTCGGGTCGGGCAGGTGCGCAAGGTCGAGCTCGACGGGACGCACGTCCGGGTCGACTTCGTCGTCGACAAGGGCGTGAAGCTGGGCGACCAGACCGGCGCCGAGATGAAGATCAAGACGCTGCTCGGCCAGAAGTATCTGAAGCTGAACCCGTCCGGCGGCGGCGAGCTGAAGGCCGGCTCCGAGATCCCGCTGGCGCGGACAGTAGCGGCGTACGACGTGGTGGATGCCTTCTCGGATCTCGCGAACACGACCGAGCGGATCGACACCGCCCAGTTGGCCAAGGCCCTGGACACGCTCTCGACGACGTTCAAGAACACTCCGGAGGAGGTGCAGGCCTCACTGACCGGCCTGTCGCGCCTCTCCCGGAACGTGGCCAAGCGCGATGAGCAGCTGAAGCTCCTGCTGCAGCACTCGAACACGGTCACCAAGGTCCTTGCCGACCGCAACGCGCAGCTGATCAAGCTGATGAAGGACGGCAACACCGTCTTCCAGGCCGTGCAGGCCCGGCGGGCGCTGATCCACCAACTGCTGGTCTCGACGCAGAAGCTGTCCGCGCAGATCACCGCGCTGGTCCGGGAGAACCGCAAGGACCTCGGCCCGACGCTGCAGAAGGTGAACGCTGTCCTCGCCGTACTGCTGAAGAACCAGAACGACCTGGACGCGAGTATCAAGGGCCTGGCGCCGTTCGTCCGGGTCTTCACCAACACGCTCGGTACCGGGCCGTGGTTCGACGTCTACCTGCAGAACCTGGTGCCGGTGCCCGAGGTGCCGCTGCCGGCGATCGACCTCGGCCTGCCGCCGATCCTGGGAGGCAAACGATGACGAAGATCTCGTCGTTCTCCCGCTGGATCGCGATCGGCGTGGTCGTGGTGATCCTCGCGATCAGCGTGGTCTCGCTCTGGCCGAACCCCGAGCGGGTGTCGGCGACGGCGTACTTCCCGCGGGCGATCTCGGTCTACCCCGGCTCCGATGTCCGGATCCTCGGCATCAAGGTCGGCGAGGTAGAGAGTGTCACCCCGGCCGGGCGGACGGTCCGGGTGAAGTTCTGGTGGGAGGCCAAGCACAAGGTGCCGGCCACCGCGAAGGCCGTCATCGCAGCGCCGTCGATCGTCGCCGACCGGTATGTGCAGCTCACGCCGGTGTACTCCAAGGGCGACACGATGGCCAACGGAGCGCAGATCCCGATCGAGCGGACCGCCGTACCGCTGGAGCTCGATCAGATCTACCAGAGCCTCAACGACCTGTCTGTCGCGCTCGGTCCCAAGGGTGCCAACGACCAGGGCGCTCTCTCGCGGCTGCTGGACGTCTCGGCGAAGAACCTGAACGGCCAGGGCGCGAAGCTCAACCAGACCATCACCGACGTGTCCAAGCTGACCGGGACGCTCGCCGGGAACTCGCAGAGCCTGTTCTCGACGATCCGGCAGCTGCAGACCTTCGTCTCCGCGCTCGCCGCGAACGACGCTTTGGTGAAGCAGTTCAACACCAACTTCGCCGCAACGTCGACGACGCTGGCCGGTGAGCGCAAGGACCTGACTGCTGCGCTGTCGCTGCTCGCGACCGCGCTCGGCGAGGTCGCGACATTCGTGAAGGACAACCGGACGCTGGTGAAGAGCACAGTCTCCGGAGCCACCGAGCTCTCCCAGATCCTGGTCAAGGAGAAGGCCGCGCTGGCCGAGATCCTCGACACCGCGCCGCTGGCCCTGGGCAACCTGGCCCGGGTGTACAACCCGCAGTTCGGCACGCTGGACCAGCGGATCAACCTGGCGCAGCTCGACAACCCGTCGTCGTTCATCTGCTCGCTGCTGCTGCAGGTCGGCCAGAAGCTCTCGACCTGCTCCCTGCTCAAGCCAGTCCTGGACGCACTGCCCAAGCTGCCGCTGCTCAGCGGCCTGACCGGCGGCGCACCCGCCAGCGGTGGCCCAGCCGGTACGCCGTGGGCCGGGGCAACGGGCGAGCCGCTCAAGCGGGTCAGCCCAGACCCCGTCGACCCGACACTCGGGGGACTGGTCAAATGAGACGCCGTACTGCGTTTGTCGCCGGAGCTGTGGCCTTGGCCATGACGCTGACCGGGTGTGACTTCAGCGTGTATTCGCTGCCGTTGCCCGGTGGCGCGAAGATCAAAGGGCCGTCGTACACGGTCACTGTCGAGTTCACCGACGTACTGGACCTGGTGCCGAAGTCGACGGTGAAGGTCGACGACGTGACGGTCGGGACAGTCGAGAAGGTCTGGCTCGAGGGGTACGTCGCCAAGGTGCGGATCAAGCTGCCCAAGAGCCTTGAGTTGCCGGACAACGAGCGCGCGACGATCCGCCAGACCAGCCTGCTCGGCGAGAAGTTCGTGTCGCTGGCGCAGCCGACCGGCGCGGAGGCCCCGCGCGGCCGGCTCGAGAACGGCGAGGTCATCCCGCTGTCCCGGACGGCCAGCAACGTCGAGGTTGAAGAGGTCCTGGGCGCGTTGTCGCTGCTGCTGAACGGCGGTGGCGTCGCGCAGCTGCAGATCATCACCCAGGAGCTGAACAAGGCCCTGACGGGCAACGAGCCGGCCATCAAGAGCGTGCTCACCCAGTTGGACACCTTCGTCGGCACCCTGGACCAGAACAAGCAGAAGATCGTCACCGCGATCACCGCGGTCGACGCGCTGGCCAAGAAGCTGAACGCCCAGAAGGAAACGCTGGCGACGGCGATCGACTCGCTGCCGAAGTCGATCGCGACCCTGGACAAGCAGCGGGCCGCGCTGGTCAAGACGCTGCAGGCGCTGTCGACCCTCGGCAGCACTGCGACTCGGGTGATCACCTCGGCGCAGAAGGACCTGGTCGCCAACCTGCAGTCGCTCTACCCGATCCTGACCAAGCTGGTCGAGGCAGGGGAGAACCTGCCGAAGTCCCTCGAGTTGCTGTTCACCTACCCGTTCCCGGACAACGCGGCGCGCGGCGTGCAAGGTGACTACACCAACCTGGGCATCACCTTGGATCTGAACACCCAGAAGCTCCTCAAGGGCCTGCTCGGGCTGGATCTGCCGACGGTCGGGCCGACTGCGATTCCGACGCTCGGAGTGAGTCTTCCGGTGCACCTTCCGACGAAGCCCGGCAGTAAGCCGACGACCAAGCCGACCGCTGGGGCGACCACCTGTGTGACGGTGCTCCTGCTGCCGATCTGTGGCCCGAAGCTCAACCGGGCCGCGTTCGATCCCGATCTGGCCCGGGCGCTCATGCCGGGGGTGGTCAAGTGATCACCAGGGGAGTCCGGATCCAGCTGATGGTGTTCTTGCTGATCACTGTCGTCGGGATCGCGTTCGTCGGCGCGCGGTACGCGCAGGTCGACAAGCTGCTGTGGGACCAGGACTTCACGGTCAGCGCCAGCTTCGCCGAGTCCGGCGGCATCTTCGAAGGCGCCGAGGTGACGTATCGCGGCCAGCCGATCGGCCGGGTCGGTGAGCTGAAGCTGCTGCCCGACGGCGTTCTGGTCGACCTGAACATCGACAAGAAGAACAAGGTCCCGAACGACCTGCTCGCCGTTGTGGCGAACCGGTCCGCGATCGGCGAGCAGTACGTCGATCTTCAGCCGCGCCGCGACGGAGCGCCGTACCTGAAGGATCACTCGCGGATCGACCGGGAGAACACCGCGATCCCGATCGACACCACCGAGCTGCTGCTGAACCTCGACGAGCTGGTGAACTCGGTCGACAAGGAAAGCCTGCGGACCACGGTCAAGGAGCTCGGCGCCGCGCTGAAGGGCCGGGGGACCGACCTGCAGAAGATCATCGACAGCTCCGGTCAGCTGATCGACGATGCGGATGCGAACATCCTGCAGACCATCAAGCTGATCAACGACGGCGACACCGTGCTGGCGACCCAGGTGGCCAGCGGCGACGCCATCAAGACCTGGGCGAAGAACCTCGCGCTGCTGTCCGACACCCTGGTCAGCTCGGACACGAACCTGCGCAAGGTGATCGATCAGGGCTCGGCGGCCTCGACCCAGATCACCGGCCTGATCCAGGACAACCGCGCGGACATCGCGGTGCTGCTGGGTAACCTGCTGACGGTGAGCCAACTGACCGCTGTCCGGCTGGATGCCGTCGAGCAACTGCTCGTGGTGTATCCGGCGGTGTCGATGGGTGGCTACGTCGTCGCGGCCAAGGACCCCGGGAGCGGGCACTACGACGCCCACTTCGGGCTGGTCCTCGGGTTCTCCCCGCCGGCCTGCCGGGCCGGCTACGTCAAGGACTGGCGCGTCCCGCAGGACACCACGGACACCAAGGCAGCGACAAAAGCGGGCTGTACGGCGTCGCCGTCGACCGGAACGAATGTCCGTGGCGCGCAGAACAAGCCCACCCCGTCATCGCGCGCGGGGAGCAACCGGGTCGGGACCGGAGTCGGCTACGACCCGGCGACCGGCGAAGTGGGCGGTACCGTCGGGTCGCCGGACATGATCCTCGGCTCGACCGGTGGACAGCAGGACCTGCTCGGCAGTGATTCCTGGAAGGCTCTCATTCTCGGACCGGTGACCGGCAAGTGACTTCGGGCAACGGAAGGCGGGGCAAGCTGATCGTGGCGTGGGCGCTGAGCGTCCTGCTGGTGATCGCCCTCGCCGCCGCAACTCTGTCGGTGATCGCGCTGCAGAAGCAGCGCCAGGACAAGGCGTTGCGCGAGGGCGCGATGAAGTCCGCGCGGCAGCTCGCGCTGGACTTCACGACGTACGACTACCAGACCTGGGACGCGGACTCGAAGCGTGTCCTCGACGACTCCACCGGGCAGTTCCGGCAGGAGTTCGAGGCCGGGATCCAGGCGGTGAAGACGGACGTGGCGGCCAACAAGGCGACGTCCAAGGGCGATGTGAAGGAGGCCGCGGTGGTGTCCGGGGACAAGGACTCGGCCGAGGTCCTGGTGATCGTCAACGCACTCGTCACGAACACCGCGTCGACCGAGGGTGTGGAGCGCCGGTACCGGATCAAGCTGGACATGGTCCGCGAGAAGGACCGCTGGCTGACGGCTGACCTGCAGGTGGTGGGCTGATGACGGATCGTCCGCGCAACCGCCCGCGGATCGCAGGGCAGCGCCGTACGGGTGTGGTTCCGGTGACCGGGGAGCCACGCGACGACGTACTCGATGAAGCGTTTGAGTCTGTGACTCAGGACACAGTTGAGGCCGAAGAGGTGCCCTCCGAGGCGCCTCCGGCACCGCCTGTAGTTACTGAACGTAGTGAAAAGGGTCCGGTTGGCGGCGTCTTGTTCGCTCTTCTCGGCGTCCTGATCGTCCTGGTGCTGACCGTGGCGGCGGTGCTCGGGATCAAGGCCTGGCAGGGCAAGCAGGCTGACGACGCCCGGAGCCAGGCGGCCGCGGCGGGCCGGAAGGCGGCCGAGACCGCGCTCAGCTACGACTACCGCGACCTGGGCAAGAGTTTCGCGGCGGCGCGGGCGACGATGACCCCGGAGTTCGCCGGCAAGTTCGACGAGACCGCCAAGGTGGCCGGCGAGCTGGCGGCCAAGTCCAAGGCGACGGTGAAGGCCGAGGTCCGCGAGGTCGGGGTCCGCGACGGCGATGCCGACCGGGTGACGCTGATCATCTTCGTGAACCAGACCACCACCAGCACGATCACGCAGGGTAAACCCCGGGTCGATCTGAACCGGACCCGCTTCACGATGGTCCGAAAAGACGGTCAATGGCTGGTCCAGGAGATCGCCGGACTGTAGTCTCTGTGTAACTCCGCACCAAGAGGACGCCGGCAGGCTCGTAGGTGATCTACCTACTGGAGACACCGGGTCGGTCCTTGACGGAAAGGGTGGTCCGAAGGCAAACTATCGGACCCCATTGGACAGGCTTGCCCGTATCGGGTAGCCTATCGCTTTGCGCTGCTTTTACTCCACCTCGGCTTGGGTCTCGACTTGACTGGGGTGGTTTGGCCTGCGCTCTGAAGCTACCGCAAGTGCCAGCACCGAAGTTCCAGCACCGAAGTTTGCGAGCCCGTGGAAGGACGCCCCTTGGTCGCCTCGCGCAACCCCCAGTCCGACAGCATTTCCGACGTTTCCGGCTCTCCCCGCCGTATCTCCTTCGCGAAGATCGCGCAGCCTCTCGAGGTTCCCGATCTGCTCGCGCTGCAGGTGGACAGTTTCGACTGGCTGGTCGGCAACGAACTCTGGCAGGCCCGCGTGGCCGCCGCCGAAGCCGAAGGACGGACCGAACTGTCCGGCCCCTCCGGCCTGGAAGAGATCTTCGAGGAGATCTCCCCGATCGAGGACTTCAGCGGCACCATGTCGCTGTCTTTCCGCGACCACCGATTCGAGCCGCCGAAGAACACGGTCGACGAGTGCAAGGAGCGCGACGTCACCTACTCGGCGCCGCTGTTCGTCACCGCCGAGTTCATGAACAACGAGACCGGCGAGATCAAGAGCCAGACCGTCTTCATGGGTGACTTCCCGCTGATGACGCGCAAGGGCACCTTCGTCATCAACGGAACCGAGCGGGTCGTCGTCTCGCAGCTCGTCCGTTCGCCCGGTGTGTACTTCGAGCGCACGCCGGACAAGACGTCGGACAAGGACATCTTCACCGCCAAGGTGATCCCGTCGCGCGGTGCGTGGCTGGAGTTCGAGGTCGACAAGCGGGACATGGTCGGAGTCCGGCTGGACCGCAAGCGCAAGCAGAACGTCACCGTGCTGCTGAAGGCCCTGGGCTGGACCGACGCGCAGATCCTCGAGGAGTTCGGCGAGTACGAGTCGATCCGCCTCACCCTGGAGAAGGACCACACCTCCGGGCAGGACGACGCGCTGCTGGACATCTACCGCAAGCTGCGTCCCGGCGAACCGCCGACGCGCGAGGCTGCCCAGGCGCTGCTGGAGAACTACTACTTCAACGGCAAGCGCTACGACCTGGCCAAGGTCGGCCGCTACAAGATCAACAAGAAGCTGGGTCGCGACGAGACCCACGACACGGCCGTGCTGACGATCAACGACATCGTCGCCACGATCAAGTACCTGGTCGCCCTGCACGAGGGCAAGACCGAGCTGCCCGCACCGACCGGTGAGATCGTTGTCGAGGAAGACGACATCGACCACTTCGGCAACCGGCGGCTGCGTACGGTCGGCGAGCTGATCCAGAACCAGCTGCGGACGGGCCTGGCCCGGATGGAGCGCGTGGTTCGCGAGCGGATGACGACCCAGGACGTCGAGGCCATCACGCCGCAGACCCTGATCAACATCCGTCCGGTGGTTGCGGCGCTGAAGGAGTTCTTCGGAACCTCGCAGCTGTCGCAGTTCATGGACCAGACGAACCCGGTTGCGGGTCTGACCCACAAGCGTCGTCTGAACGCGCTCGGCCCGGGTGGTCTGAGCCGTGAGCGGGCCGGCTTCGAGGTTCGAGACGTGCACCCGTCGCACTACGGCCGGATGTGCCCGATCGAGACCCCGGAAGGCCCGAACATCGGTCTGATCGGCTCGCTCGCGTCGTACGGCCGGGTGAACCCGTTCGGCTTCGTCGAGACGCCGTACCGCAAGGTCATCGAGGGTCTCGTCACCGACCAGGTGGACTACCTGACCGCCGACGAGGAAGACCGGTTCGTCATTGCGCAGGCCAACGCCGCGCTGACCGACGACAGCCGGCTCGCCGAGGACCGCGTGCTGGTCCGTCGTCGCCACGGTGAGGTCGAGCTCGCGCTCGTCGCGGACGTGGACTACATGGACGTCTCCCCGCGCCAGATGGTGTCGGTCGCGACAGCCCTGATCCCGTTCCTCGAGCACGACGACGCCAACCGCGCGCTGATGGGCTCGAACATGCAGCGCCAGGCGGTGCCGCTGATCACCTCGGACGCGCCGCTGGTCGGTACCGGTATGGAGTTCCGTGGCGCGGTCGACGCCGGTGACGTGGTCGTGTCGGAGAAGGCAGGTGTGATCAAGGAGGTTTCGGCCGATCTGATCGAGATCGCCGCCGACGACGGCACCTACCAGACCTACCGGCTGCAGAAGTTCCGTCGCTCGAACCAGGGCACCTGCATCAACCAGCGTCCGCTGGTCGATGCCGGGCAGCGGGTCGAGATCGGGTCGCCGCTGGCCGATGGTCCGTGCACCGACGAGGGCGAGATGGCCCTCGGCCGGAACCTGCTCGTGGCGTTCATGTCATGGGAAGGCAACAACTACGAAGACGCGATCATCCTGTCGCAGCGCGTCGTGCAGCAGGACCTGCTGACCTCGATCCACATCGAGGAGCACGAGGTCGACGCCCGTGACACCAAGCTGGGTCCGGAGGAGATCACCCGGGACATCCCGAACGTCTCCGACGAGATGCTGGCCGACCTGGACGAGCGCGGCATCATCCGGATCGGCGCCGAGGTCACCACCGGTGACATCCTGGTCGGGAAGGTCACGCCCAAGGGCGAGACCGAGCTGACCCCGGAGGAGCGGCTGCTGCGCGCGATCTTCGGTGAGAAGGCGCGCGAGGTCCGCGACACGTCGCTGAAGGTTCCGCACGGCGAGCAGGGCACCGTCATCGGGGTCCGGGTCTTCGACCGGGACAACGGCGACGAGCTGCCGCCGGGCGTCAACCAGCTGGTCCGCGTCTACGTGGCCCAGAAGCGCAAGATCTCCGTCGGCGACAAGCTCGCCGGACGCCACGGCAACAAGGGCGTCATCTCGAAGATCCTGCCGGTCGAGGACATGCCGTTCATGGAAGACGGCACCCAGGTCGACATCATCCTGAACCCGCTGGGCGTGCCCGGCCGGATGAACGTCGGTCAGGTCCTCGAGACGCACCTGGGCTGGGTGGCCAGCCGCGGCTGGAAGGTCGACCCGGACAGCACGGAAGAGTGGGCCCAGCGGCTGATCAAGATCGGCGCCGGCGAAGCTCCTCCGATGACCAACGTCGCAACCCCCGTCTTCGACGGTGCGCGCGAAGAAGAGGTCCTCGGCCTGCTCGGCTCGACGCTGCCGAACCGCGACGGCGACCGGATGGTCAACAGCACCGGCAAGGCGCGGATGTTCGACGGTCGTTCGGGTGAGCCGTTCCCGGAGCCGGTCGGCGTCGGCTACATGTACATGCTGAAGCTGCACCACCTGGTGGACGACAAGATCCACGCCCGCTCGACCGGTCCGTACTCGATGATCACGCAGCAGCCGCTGGGTGGTAAGGCGCAGTTCGGTGGTCAGCGGTTCGGCGAGATGGAGGTGTGGGCCCTCGAGGCCTACGGTGCCGCCTTCGCGCTGCAGGAGCTGCTCACGATCAAGTCGGACGACGTGGTCGGCCGGGTCAAGGTCTACGAAGCGATCGTCAAGGGCGAGAACATCCCGGAGCCGGGTATCCCGGAGTCCTTCAAGGTTCTGGTCAAGGAAATGCAGTCTCTGTGTCTGAATGTCGAGGTCCTCTCGTCCGACGGAAGCCGGGTCGAGATGCGCGACAGCGAAGAGGACGTCTTCCGCGCTGCGGAGGAACTGGGTATCGACCTGTCCCGGCGTGAGCCGAACAGCGTCGAAGAGGTCTGAGCGGGTTGCCGCTCTCGATCAACTGCCACTTCACTCAGACCACTTCAACAACGGGAGTTAACACATCGTGCTCGACGTGAACTTCTTCGACGAGCTTCGGATCGGCCTGGCCACTGCGGATGAGATCCGCCAGTGGTCGCACGGCGAGGTCAAGAAGCCGGAGACGATCAACTACCGGACGCTTAAGCCTGAGCGTGACGGTCTGTTCTGCGAGAAGATCTTCGGTCCCACCCGGGACTGGGAGTGCTACTGCGGTAAGTACAAGCGCGTTCGCTTCAAGGGCATCATCTGCGAGCGGTGTGGCGTCGAGGTCACCCGCTCGAAGGTTCGCCGCGAGCGGATGGGCCACATCGAGCTGGCCGCGCCGGTCACCCACATCTGGTACTTCAAGGGTGTCCCGTCGCGACTCGGTTACCTGCTCGACCTCGCCCCGAAGGACCTCGAGAAGGTCATCTACTTCGCGGCGTACATGATCACCGACGTCGACGACGAGGCACGGCACCGTGACCTCGCGTCGTTGGAGGGCCGGACCGACGTCGAGCGCAAGCAGCTCGAGAACCGGCGCGACAACGACATCGAGACCCGGATGAAGAAGCTCGAGGAGGACCTCGCCCAGCTCGAGGCCGAGGGCGCGAAGGCCGACGTTCGCCGCAAGGTGAAGGAAGGTGCCGAGCGTGAGGTCAAGCAGCTGCGCGACCGTGCGCAGCGCGAGATCGACCGCCTCGACGAGGTCTGGACCCGGTTCAAGAACCTGAAGGTCCAAGACCTCGAGGGTGACGAGATCCTCTACCGCGCCATGAAGGAGCGTTTCGGCAAGTACTTCGCCGGGGCGATGGGCGCGGCGGCGATCCAGCGCCGGCTCGAGACCTTCGACCTGAAGGCCGAGGCCGACAGCCTGCGCGAGACGATCAAGACCGGTAAGGGCCAGCGCAAGACCCGCGCCCTGAAGCGGCTCAAGGTCGTCACCGCGTTCCTGGCCACCAACAACAGCCCGATGGGTATGGTCCTGGACTGCGTCCCGGTCATCCCGCCGGACCTGCGGCCGATGGTCCAGCTCGACGGTGGCCGGTTCGCCACCTCCGACCTGAACGACCTGTACCGCCGGGTGATCAACCGGAACAACCGCCTCAAGCGGCTGCTCGACCTCGGTGCGCCCGAGATCATCGTCAACAACGAGAAGCGGATGCTGCAGGAGGCCGTCGACGCACTGTTCGACAACGGCCGCCGTGGCCGTCCGGTCACCGGCCCGGGCAACCGGCCGCTGAAGTCGCTGTCCGACATGCTCAAGGGCAAGCAGGGTCGTTTCCGTCAGAACCTGCTGGGCAAGCGCGTCGACTACTCCGGCCGTTCGGTCATCGTGGTCGGCCCGCAGCTGAAGCTGCACCAGTGTGGTCTGCCGAAGGCGATGGCGCTGGAGCTGTTCAAGCCGTTCGTAATGAAGCGGCTGGTCGACCTCAACCACGCGCAGAACATCAAGTCCGCCAAGCGGATGGTCGAGCGTCAGCGCGCCCAGGTCTGGGACGTGCTGGAAGAGGTCATCACCGAGCACCCCGTGCTGCTGAACCGCGCGCCTACCCTGCACCGGTTGGGTATCCAGGCGTTCGAGCCGCAGCTCATCGAGGGCAAGGCGATCCAGATCCACCCGCTCGTCTGCTCGGCGTTCAACGCCGACTTCGACGGTGACCAGATGGCGGTGCACCTGCCGCTGTCGGCCGAGGCCCAGGCCGAGGCGCGGATCCTGATGCTGTCGACGAACAACATCCTGAAGCCTGCTGACGGCCGTCCGGTCACGATGCCGACCCAGGACATGATCATCGGGATCTACTTCCTGACGATCCTGAAGGACGACGCGCTGGGTCAGGGCCGGGCGTTCAGCTCCGTGTCCGAGGCGATCATGGCCTTCGACCGCAACGAGCTGTCGCTGCAGGCCGAGGTCACGCTGCGTCTCGCCGGCGCCGGCGCTCCGGAGGGTTCGGAGCCGCTCTCGGACGGCAGGTTCGCGCTGAAGACGACACTCGGCCGGGCGTTGTTCAACGAGACGCTGCCGAGTGACTACCCGTTCGTGAATCTCGAGGTCGGCAAGAAGCAGCTCGGCGGGATCGTCAACGATCTGGCCGAGCGGTACACGAAGGTCGAGGTCGCGCACGCCCTCGACGCGTTGAAGGATCTCGGTTTCCGCTGGGCCACCCGGTCCGGTGTCACCGTGTCCATCGACGACTTCTCCACGCCGCCGTCCAAGCCGGAGATCATGGCGCGGTACGAGGCGCAGGCCGAGAAGGTCCAGAAGCAGTTCGAGCGGGGTCTGATCACCTCGTCCGAGCGGCGTCAGGAACTGATCGAGATCTGGACCGGAGCCAACGCCGAGGTCGGCAAGGCGATGGAAGAGAACTTCGACAAGTACAACCCGATCTGGATGATGGTCCACTCGGGTGCTCGAGGCAACATGATGCAGATCCGGCAGATCTCCGGTATGCGTGGCCTGGTGGCCAACCCGAAGGGCGAGATCATCGCGCGGCCGATCAAGGCCAACTTCCGCGAGGGTCTGTCCGTCGTCGAGTACTTCATCGCGACGCACGGTGCTCGTAAGGGTCTGGCCGACACCGCGCTGCGGACCGCCGACTCGGGGTACCTGACCCGTCGTCTGGTGGACGTCTCGCAGGACGTCATCATCCGCGAGGAGGACTGTGGCACCGAGCGCGGTCTGCCCAAGCTGATCGGTGAGGACGGCCCGAACGGGGTCGTCGTCCACGCCGAGAACGTCGAGACCAGCGCCTACGCACGGACGCTGGCCACCGACACGACCGGAGCCGACGGCAGCATCGTGCTGACCGCGGGCGCCGACCTGGGCGACGTCTCGATCGCGAAGCTGATCGCGGCCGGCGTCAAGGTGGTCAAGGTCCGCTCTGTGCTGACCTGTGACGCCAAGACCGGTACCTGCGCCAAGTGCTACGGGCGTTCGCTGGCGACCGGCAAGCCGGTCGACATCGGCGAGGCCGTCGGTATCATCGCGGCCCAGTCCATCGGTGAGCCGGGCACGCAGCTGACGATGCGTACCTTCCACACCGGTGGTGTCGCGGGTGATGACATCACCCACGGTCTGCCGCGTGTCGTCGAGCTGTTCGAGGCGCGTCAGCCGAAGGGCAAGGCGCCGATCTCCGAGGCGGCCGGCCGGATCTCGATCGAGGACACCGACAAGACCCGGAAGCTGGTGCTCACCCCGGACGACGGTTCCGAGGAGGTCGCCTACCCGGTGTCGAAGCGTGGTCGTCTGCTGATCGAAGAGGGTCAGCACGTCGAGGTCGGCCAGCAGCTCATGCAGGGCACGCCGGACCCGCAGGAAGTGCTGCGGATCCTGGGTGTTCGCAAGGCGCAGGAGCACCTGGTCGACGAGGTCCAGGCCGTGTACCGGTCGCAGGGTGTGGCCATCCACGACAAGCACATCGAGATCATCGTCCGGCAGATGCTGCGCCGGGTCACGGTGATCGAGTCCGGTGACGCGAACCTGCTTCCGGGTGAGCTCGCCGACCGGATTCTGTTCGAGGGCGAGAACCGCCGCGTGGTCTCCGAGGGTGGGACGCCGGCCTCCGGCCGTCCGGTCCTGATGGGTATCACCAAGGCCTCGCTGGCCACCGAGTCGTGGCTGTCGGCCGCCTCCTTCCAGGAGACGACCCGCGTCCTCACCGAGGCCGCGATCCACGGCAAGTCCGACTCCCTGGTCGGTCTGAAGGAAAACGTCATCATCGGAAAGCTGATCCCGGCGGGTACCGGCATGGACCGTTACCGCAACATCCGGGTGGAGCCCACCGAGGAGGCGAAGGCCGCGATGTACTCGATGGTCGGCTACGAGTCGTACGACTACGACTTCGGTCCGTCCGCCGGGCAGTCGGTCCCGCTCGACGACTTCGACCTCGGTTCGTACCAGAACTGATCAGAGTCATCCGGTACGGCGGTATCCCTTCGGGGGTGCCGCCGTACCGGCGTTTTCGGGGTACTTCAAACGCTTTGCGGGTAAGGGAAATCGGTCGTTTCGGATCGTGATCACAGGGACACTCGGGGTGGTGGCTCGAAGTGTCCGGGGCATAGTCCAAGATTGGTGCATGACGGATCTTCCGGGCTATCTGCGCCCCTTCGTCCTCGGTGTGCCGGACGGGCCCGGGGTGCGTGTCGACAGGCTCGGCGAGATCGACTTCTACCGCCCGGCCGGCAGCGCCCGGCACGGTGCGATTCTCTTTGTGCACGGTGGTCCCGCGCCGCCCGATCTCGAGGCGACACCTCGGGAATGGCCGGTCTACCAGGGATATGCGACCGCCGCCGCTCGCCGTGGAGCGGTGGCCGCGGTCGTCGATCACAGCCTCATCAATGGCCTGGACAAGCTGTCCGTCGCCGCCGACGAGGTGGAGGCAGCGATCGGCGTACTGCGTTCTGATCCGCACGTCGACCCGGATCGGGTCGTGCTGTGGTTCTTCTCCGGTGCCGGCCTGCTGGCGGGGGAGTGGCTGGACAGCCGCCCCGACTGGCTGCGCGGCGTCGCCCTCACCTATCCAATGCTCGCCACACCGCCCGGTGTCGACGATCTGGTCAACGCTGCCGAGGTCATCGGCAAACACAAGGACCTGCCGGTGCTGCTCACCAAGGTCGGGCTCGAGCGGGCTGAGCTCGCCGGCCCCGTTGCGGAGTTCGTCTCCGCGGGTGGCACTGCGCTGGACATCATCGACGTACCGAAAGGGCACCACGGGTTCGACATGCTCGACCACACCGAAGAATCACGCGCCGCCGTCACCAAGGCTCTGGACTGGGCGATCGCCCACCTGGGCGAAGAGCCGGGGACCCACGACGGCCTGCTTGTCCCGCCACCGAAGGCGAGAGTCGCTGTCGCCACTACTACTAGCACCACCACGACCACCAGCACCCGCCGGACGACGGCGGCCTCGAAGCCGAAACCCGAACCGGTCAAGGAAGAGCTCCCCATCGCCGAAGCAGTCGTAGCGCCTGCCAAGACTGTTGCCCCCACCCCCGCAGCTGCCGCGCCCGCCAGTGCGCAGCTGCCGGAGACCACCGACCTGCTGAGCTCGATCTCCAGCTCGTTCGGAGCCGCTGACACTGCTGCCGCACGGGTTGTCGGGCGGGAGCACTCGGCGTACGCAGCGCACGATCTGGAGGCGTTCCTGGCGATGTATTCGCCGACGGCCCGGATCTCGTTTGCCGATGGCACCGAGATGAAGGGCCGCCGCTTCCTCCGTGAGCTCTATCGGCCGCTGTTCGACGCAGGCAGCTGCAAGACCGAAGTGATGCAGAAACTGATGCTCGGCGAGTGGGTGGTTGAGCACCAGGTGGTCCACGACAGTGGCGAGCCGGTGGCGCGGATCGCGTTGTACCGCGTCAGCGAAGGCCTGATCGCCGAGGTCGAGTTCCGCTCCTGACCCACTGGGGTGAGACAAGGATCCGCCTGCTGGACGTGCTGCGGCGCCGCTGGGGCGGCGCCGGTCCAGGCTCCCACTGGTCTGGTGGCGATACCTGCTGCCGTAGCGGTGAGAGGTACCCCGTGGAGCCTGTAGACTAGAAACGCGGCCCAGCCTCGATGTGGTCCGGTTAGTCATTTTGACCGTGCTGGAGGCAGCCGCTACTCTTAACGATCGTGCCCGGGTCATCCTGGGCCGTCATGCGTGCCCCTCGAAATAATTGGGTCTGCGCGCGTGGCACGGGACTCTTGCCGACAGTCTGAAAGATTACGGCTCCGGTACGCCCGTGTGCACGCGACACACCCGACCGCGGGGGTCAGGCACACAGCATGAGCAGAAAGCCGGACGACAGAAAGAGACCTACGCGGTGCCCACCATTCAGCAGCTGGTCCGCAAGGGCCGCCAGGACAAGGTGTCCAAGAACAAGACGCCCGCCCTGAAGGGTTCCCCTCAGCGTCGCGGTGTGTGCACACGCGTCTACACCACCACGCCGAAGAAGCCGAACTCGGCCCTTCGCAAGGTTGCGCGTGTTCGCTTGACCAGCGGCATCGAGGTCACCGCGTACATCCCCGGCGTCGGCCACAACCTGCAGGAGCACTCGATCGTGCTCGTGCGTGGCGGTCGTGTGAAGGACCTGCCCGGTGTCCGGTACAAGATCATCCGCGGTTCGCTCGACACCCAGGGTGTGAAGAACCGTAAGCAGGCTCGCAGCCGTTACGGCGCGAAGAAGGAGAAGAGCTAATGCCGCGCAAGGGTCCCGCCCCGAAGCGGCCGGTCATCATCGACCCGGTCTACGCTTCACCGCTCGTCACCCAGTTGATCTCGAAGATCCTGGTCGACGGCAAGAAGCAGATCGCGCAGAGCATCGTCTACACGGCCCTCGAGGGCACGAAGACGAAGACGGGCACCGACCCGGTCATCACGCTCAAGCGCGCGCTGGACAACGTGAAGCCGAGCATCGAGGTGAAGAGCCGTCGTGTCGGTGGCGCCACCTACCAGGTGCCGATCGAGGTCAAGCCGGGCCGCTCGAACACGCTGGCCCTGCGCTGGCTGACGTCGTACTCCCGCGCTCGTCGCGAGAAGACGATGGCCGAGCGCCTGATGAACGAGATCCTGGACGCCTCCAACGGTCTGGGTGCCTCGGTCAAGCGCCGCGAGGACACGCACAAGATGGCCGAAGCCAACAAGGCCTTCGCTCACTACCGCTGGTGATCCGGGGTCCGCTCCGGACCCCTGCACTCACACTTTTTATGCAGCACAGAATCGAGAGGTAGACCACCGAGGTGGCCGTACAAATCACCACCGACCTGGCCAAGGTCCGCAACATCGGAATCATGGCTCACATCGACGCCGGTAAGACGACGACGACGGAGCGGATCCTCTTCTACACCGGTATCACGTACAAGATCGGTGAGGTCCACGACGGCGCCGCCACGATGGACTGGATGGAGCAGGAGCAGGAGCGCGGCATCACGATCACGTCCGCCGCGACGACCTGTATCTGGAAAGACCACACCATCAACATCATCGATACCCCCGGGCACGTCGACTTCACGGTCGAGGTCGAGCGCTCGCTGCGCGTCCTCGATGGCGCTGTCGCGGTGTTCGACGGTGTCGCCGGTGTCGAGCCGCAGTCCGAGACCGTGTGGCGCCAGGCGGACCGGTACGGCGTACCGCGGATCTGCTTTGTCAACAAGCTGGACCGCACCGGCGCGGAGTTCATGCGCTGCGTCGACATGATCATCGACCGGCTGGCCGCGACACCGTTGGTGCTGCAGCTGCCGATCGGTGCGGAGTCCGACTTCATCGGTGTTGTCGACCTGGTCGGCATGCGGGCCCTCACCTGGCGTGGCGAGACCACCATGGGCGAGGACTACACGGTCGAGGAGATCCCGGCCACCCACACCGAGCTCGCCGCCGAGTGGCGCGACAAGCTGATCGAGACGCTGGCCGAGGCCGACGACGAGATCATGGAGCTGTACCTGGAGGGCACTGAGCCCACCCAGGAGCAGGTCGTGGCCGGCATCCGCCGCGCGACCATCGGTTCCAAGCTGACCCCTGTGCTCACCGGTACGGCGTTCAAGAACAAGGGCGTCCAGCCCCTGCTCGACGCGATCAACGCGTACCTGCCCAGCCCGCTCGACGTCCCGGCCATCGAGGGCCGCGACGTCAAGGACAGCGAGCTGGTCGTGCTGCGCAAGCCGGCCGACAGCGAGCCGTTCTCGGCGCTGGCGTTCAAGATCGCCGCCGACCCGCACCTGGGCAAGCTCACCTTCATCCGGGTGTACTCCGGCACGCTCGAGACCGGTACGCAGGTCCTGAACCCCACCAAGGGGCGCAAGGAGCGGATCGGCAAGATCTACCGGATGCACGCGAACAAGCGTGAAGAGATTGCGTCGATCGGCGCCGGTCACATCGTCGCGGTGATGGGTCTCAAGGACACCACCACCGGTGAGACGCTGTCCGACCCGGCCAAGCCGGTCGTGCTGGAGTCGATGCAGTTCCCGGCTCCGGTCATCTCGGTCGCCATCGAGCCCAAGTCGAAGGGCGACCAGGAGAAGCTGGGCGTCGCGATCCAGCGGCTCGCCGAGGAGGACCCGACCTTCCAGGTCCGGACCGACGAGGACACCGGCCAGACGATCATCGCCGGTATGGGTGAGCTGCACCTCGAGGTGCTGGTCGACCGGATGAAGCGCGAGTTCCGCGTCGAGGCCAACGTCGGCAAGCCGCAGGTCGCCTACCGCGAGACGATCAAGAAGAAGGTCGAGAAGGTCGACTACACGCACAAGAAGCAGACCGGTGGTTCGGGTCAGTTCGCGCGTGTGATCATCAACATCGAGCCGACTTCGGTCGAGTCCGGTGGCGAGGGTGGCTACGAGTTCGTCAACGCCGTCACCGGTGGCCGTGTCCCCCGGGAGTACATCCCGTCGGTGGACGAGGGCGCTCAGGAAGCGATGGAGTTCGGCGTCCTTGCCGGCTACCCGATGGTCGACATCAAGGTCACGCTGACCGACGGTGCCTACCACGACGTGGACTCCTCGGAGCTCGCGTTCAAGATCGCCGGTTCGATGGCCTTCAAGGACGCCGCCCGGCGGGCGACGCCGATCATCCTCGAGCCGATGTTCTCGGTCGAGGTCATCACCCCCGAGGACTACATGGGTGAAGTGATCGGCGACCTCAACTCCCGTCGTGGCCAGATCCAGTCGATGGACGAGGGCCCCGGTGGCAGCCGGGCGATCAAGGCCTCTGTGCCACTGTCCGAGATGTTCGGGTATGTCGGTGACCTGCGGTCGAAGACCCAGGGCCGTGCGTCGTACTCGATGCAGTTCGATTCCTACGCCGAGGTTCCGAAGAACGTGGCGGAAGAGATCATCAAGAAGGCCCGCGGCGAGTAATCTCGCTCCGGTCCAACCAACCCACAGCGCGTCGGCGTACGGCGTAAGTCAACACTTTCCAGGAGGGCCCCAGTGGCTAAGGCGAAGTTCGAGCGGACTAAGCCGCACGTCAACATCGGCACCATCGGTCACATCGACCACGGTAAGACCACTCTTACCGCGGCGATCACCAAGGTGCTGCACGACAAGTACCCGACCCTGAACGAGGCGTCGGCCTTCGATCAGATCGACAAGGCGCCGGAAGAGCGTCAGCGCGGTATCACGATCTCGATCGCGCACGTCGAGTACCAGACCGAGGCCCGGCACTACGCCCACGTCGACTGCCCGGGGCACGCGGACTACATCAAGAACATGATCACCGGTGCGGCCCAGATGGACGGTGCGATCCTGGTCGTCGCCGCCACCGACGGCCCGATGCCCCAGACGCGTGAGCACGTGCTGCTCGCCCGTCAGGTCGGCGTGCCGGCGATGGTCGTCGCGCTGAACAAGTGCGACATGGTCGACGACGAGGAGATCCTGGAGCTCGTCGAGCTCGAGGTTCGCGAGCTGCTCTCCGACCAGGAGTTCGACGGCGACAACGCGCCGATCGTCCGGGTCGCCGCGCACCCCGCACTGCAGGGTGACGCCAAGTGGGCCGAGTCGATCATCGAGCTGATGGACGCCGTCGACGCTTACATCCCGCAGCCGGTCCGCGAGATCGACAAGCCGTTCCTGATGCCGGTGGAGGATGTCTTCACCATCACGGGTCGCGGTACCGTCATCACCGGCCGGATCGAGCGCGGTGTGGTCAAGGTCAACGAGACCGTCGACCTGATCGGCATCCGCGAGGCCAAGCAGACCACCACGGTCACCGGCATCGAGATGTTCCGCAAGCTGCTCGACACCGGTGAGGCCGGCGAGAACGTCGGTCTGCTGCTTCGTGGCACCAAGCGCGAGGACGTCGAGCGCGGCATGGTTGTCATCAAGCCGGGCACCACGACCCCGCACACCGCCTTCGAGGCTTCGGTCTACATCCTCTCGAAGGAAGAGGGCGGCCGGCACACGCCGTTCTTCCAGAACTACCGCCCGCAGTTCTACTTCCGCACCACGGACGTGACCGGCGTCGTTACCCTCCCCGAGGGCACCGAGATGGTCATGCCGGGCGACAACACCGACATGAACGTCGAGCTGATCCAGCCGATCGCCATGGAAGAGAACCTGAAGTTCGCGATCCGTGAAGGTGGCCGCACCGTCGGCGCCGGCCGGGTCACCAAGATCCTCAAGTGATCTCACGAGGTCCGCGAGGGCTCGCAGTCTGAGCCCCGCGGACCTCTGCTTTGCGCTCGATCCCTGCTCAGGTGGGCTGGGATCGGGCTCAAAGCCACCCGATTGGCGTTTCGACGCCGATCTCTGGCACAATATTCAGGTTGCTCAGGCGAGGTTGCCGGGGCGCGCCCCAACTGTTCCAGTTGGCTGGTGCGCCGGACCGGAGACCATGCCGAGGCCCGGTCCGAGACCGAGCCCCGATCACCATCCCGATCGACGAAGCGGTGAGTCACGCGTGTGCCGCGCAGATTTTTAGGCACACGGCGACACACCCGACCGCGGGGGTCGGAGCAACGCAACGAAGACGATAGAGAAGGACGAAGCGAAGCGATGGCGGGACAAAAGATCCGCATCCGGCTGAAGGCCTACGACCACGAGGTCATCGACAGCTCGGCACGCAAGATTGTCGACACGGTGACGCGTACTGGTGCGAAGGTTGCTGGCCCGGTGCCGTTGCCGACGGAAAAGAACGTGTTCTGCGTCATCCGCTCGCCGCACAAGTACAAGGACAGCCGCGAGCACTTCGAGATGCGCACCCACAAGCGGCTCATCGACATCATCGACCCCACGCCGAAGACCGTCGACTCGCTGATGCGGCTCGACCTGCCGGCCGGTGTCGACATCGAGATCAAGCTCTGAGGGACGCGAACAGCCAATGAGCAACACTAAAAACACGCGAGGGCTGCTGGGCACCAAGCTCGGCATGACCCAGACCTGGGACGAGAACAACCGAGTCGTCCCCGTCACCGTGATCCAGGCCGGCCCGTGTGTCGTCACCGGTGTCCGTACCTCGGCTGACGCCGGGTACGACGGCGTTCAGATCGCGTTCGGCGACATCGACCCCCGCAAGGTGACCTCGCCGATGCGCGGCCACTTCGAGAAGGCCGGCGTGACTCCTCGCCGCCACCTGCTCGAGCTGCGGACCGCCGACGCCAGCGAGTACACGCTGGGCCAGGAGATCAAGGCCGAGGCATTCGAGGCCGGTGAGCTGGTCGACGTTTCCGCCACCAGCAAGGGCAAGGGCTTCGCCGGTGTCATGAAGCGGCACGGCTTCCACGGCCTCCGCGCCAGCCACGGTGTGCACAAGAAGCACCGTTCGCCGGGTTCCATCGGCGGCTGCGCCACCCCCGGCCGGGTTTTCAAGGGAATGAAGATGTCGGGCCGGATGGGCCACGAGAAGGTCACCACGCAGAACATCACCGTGCACGCGGTCGATGTGGAGCGCGGTCTGATCCTGCTCAAGGGTGCCGTTCCCGGACCCAAGGGCGGCCTCGTGCTGATCCGTAACGCCGCGAAGGGGGCCAAGTGAGCACCGTCGACGTCGTCGCCGTGAAGGGCGACAAGGTCACTAAGAAGGGTTCTGCCGAGCTTCCGGCCGAGCTGTTCGACGTCCAGGTCAACATCCCGCTGATCCACCAGGTCGTGGTGGCCCAGTTGGCTGCTGCTCGTCAGGGCACGCACAAGGTCAAGCGCCGGGGCGAGGTGTCCGGTGGTGGCGCCAAGCCGTACCGCCAGAAGGGCACCGGTCGCGCCCGTCAGGGCTCGACCCGCGCGCCGCAGTTCACCGGTGGTGGCGTCGTTCACGGCCCCACGCCGCGTGACTACAGCCAGCGGACCCCCAAGAAGATGATCGCTGCCGCGCTGCGTGGCTCGCTGTCGGACCGGGCCCGTGACGGCCGGGTGATCGTGGTCGAGAGTTTCCTCGACGGCGACACCCCGTCCACCAAGGGCGCGCTGAACGTCCTGGCCCTGGTCACCGACCCGGGTAAGGCGCTCGTCGTCGTGGACCGCGCCGACGAGAGCACCTGGCTGAGCCTGCGCAACGTGCAGCACGTGCACCTGATCGCCGCTGACCAGCTGAACGCGTACGACGTTCTCTGCAGCGACGCGGTCGTTTTCACCAAGGCCGCCCTCGACACCTTTGTCGCCGGCGCGCCGAAAGGTAAGTCCGTGAAGGCCGTCGCAACGTCGACCGAGGCCGAGCAGGAGGTTGAAGCATGAGTCACGGGGTGAACAAGGACCCGCGGGACGTGCTGCTGCGGCCGGTCGTGAGCGAGAAGAGCTACGGCCTGCTGGACGAGCAGAAGTACACGTTCGAGGTGGCCACCGACGCCAACAAGACCGAGATCAAGCTCGCGGTCGAGAAGGTGTTCAAGGTCAAGGTCAACGACGTCAACACGCTGAACCGCAAGGGCAAGCGTCGCCGCACCCGGTCGGGCTGGGGCAAGCGCCCGGACACCAAGCGGGCGATCGTGACCCTCAAGGGTGACGACCGCATCGATATCTTCGGAGGCCAGTCGTAATGGGTATCCGCAAATACAAGCCGACAACGCCGGGCCGTCGTGGCTCGAGCGTGGCCGACTTCGTCGAGCTCACCCGATCGACGCCTGAGAAGTCGCTGCTCCGCCCGCTGCCGAAGAAGGGTGGCCGCAACAACAGCGGCAAGATCACCACTCGGCACCAGGGCGGCGGTCACAAGCGTGCGTACCGCCTGATCGACTTCAAGCGGTACGACAAGGACGGCGTCCCGGCGAAGGTTGCCGAGATCGAGTACGACCCGAACCGCACCGCGCGGATCGCACTGCTGCACTACGTCGACGGCGAGAAGCGCTACATCCTCGCCCCGACGAACCTGAAGCAGGGCACCGTCGTCGAGAACGGTCCGGCCGCCGACATCAAGATCGGCAACAACCTGCCGCTGCGCAACATCCCGGTCGGCTCCACGATCCACGCGGTTGAGCTGCGTCCGGGCGGTGGCGCCAAGATGGGCCGCTCCGCCGGTACCAGCATTCAGCTGGTGGCGAAGGAGGGTCGGATGGCAACCCTGCGGATGCCGTCCGGCGAGGTCCGGATGGTCGACGTGCGCTGCCGCGCCACCCTCGGTGAGGTGGGCAACGGTGAGCAGTCGAACATCAACTGGGGCAAGGCGGGCCGGATGCGCTGGAAGGGCAAGCGCCCGACCGTCCGCGGTGTCGCGATGAACCCGGTCGACCACCCGCATGGTGGTGGTGAGGGTAAGACCTCGGGTGGACGCCACCCGGTGTCCCCGTGGGGTAAGCCCGAGGGGCGTACCCGTACCCGCAAGGAAAGCGACCGCATGATCGTCCGGCGCCGCAAGGCCGGCAAGAAGCGCTGATAGGAGCCGGCCAGAATGCCACGCAGCTTGAAGAAGGGCCCGTTCGTCGACCACCACCTTGCAAAGAAGGTGGAGGTGCAGAACGAAAAGGGCACCAAGAACGTTATCAAGACCTGGTCCCGCCGATCGATGATCGTGCCGGACATGATCGGCCACACGATTGCGGTGCACGACGGCCGCAAGCACGTGCCGGTGTTCGTGACGGACGCGATGGTCGGGCACAAGCTCGGCGAGTTCGCCCCGACCCGGACGTTCAAGGGTCACGAGAAGGACGACCGGAAGTCACGGCGTCGCTGACCGCTGGTCAGTTGACGACGCGAAAGCAACCTACGGAGAGATTCGAACATCATGAGCGTTCAAGAGCGTAGGGCCGTAAGTGCCCGTCGCGAGAGCCTGTTGGGCGAGCAGCCCGGGGCCTTCGCGGTCGCGCGCTTCGTCCGCGTGACGCCGATGAAGGCGCGTCGCGTGGCCGATCTGGTGCGCGGTGTGGGCGTCGACGACGCACTCGCCACTCTGAAGTTCGCCCCGCAGGCCGCTGCCGCGACCGTGTACAAGGTCGTGGACAGCGCCGCGGCGAACGCCGAGGGCACCGAGCACCTGAGCCGGGACGAGCTGATCGTCTCGAAGATCCTGGTCGACGAGGGACCGACGCTGAAGCGTCACCGCCCCCGCGCCCAGGGTCGGGCCACCCCGATCCACAAGCGGACCAGCCACATTACTGTTGTGGTGCAGCCGCGTGACTTCGAGGAGCCCGCCGCGAAGGCGCCGGCCAAGAAGACCGCCAAGAAGGCGGACGAGGCCAAGGCAGAGACTGCCAAGAAGGCCCCGGCCAAGAAGACGGCGAAGAAGGCTGCAGCCGACAAGTCGGACGCAGCTGACAAGCCGGCCAAGAAGGCCACCGCCAAAAAGGCGGCAGCCAAGAAGGCCACCGCTGAGAAGAAGGAGTCCTGACGTGGGACAGAAGGTTAACCCGCACGGGTTCCGTCTCGGCATCAGCACTGATCACAAGAGCCGTTGGTACGCCGAGAAGCTGTACAAGGACTACGTCGGCGAGGACGTCAAGATCCGCAAGCTGCTGGGCAAGGGCATGGAGCGCGCCGGTATCTCCCGTGTGGAGATCGAGCGCACCCGTGACCGGGTCCGGGTCGACATCCACACTGCCCGTCCGGGCATCGTCATCGGTCGCCGCGGCGCCGAGGCGGACCGGATCCGGGGCAGCCTGGAGGAGCTCACCGGCAAGCAGGTGCAGCTGAACATCCTCGAGGTGAAGAACGCCGAGGTCGACGCGCAGTTGGTCGCCCAGGGTGTGGCCGAGCAGCTGTCCGGCCGCGTGGCGTTCCGCCGCGCGATGCGCAAGGCGATGCAGACCACCATGCGTGGCGGCGCCCTGGGCATCCGGATCCAGTGCTCCGGTCGTCTTGGTGGGGCCGAAATGTCGCGGTCGGAGTTCTACCGCGAGGGTCGGGTGCCGCTGCACACGCTGCGCGCCGACATCGACTACGGCTTCTACGAGGCCCGCACGACCTTCGGCCGGATCGGCGTGAAGGTCTGGATCTACAAGGGTGACGTCGCCGGCTCCCGGGCCGAGCGCGAGGCGCAGGCTGCGGCCCGCGCTGCCACCCAGCAGCGTCGGCCCGCTCGTCGTGACGACCGTGGCGGTCGTGACGACCGCGGTGGCGGCCGTGGCGGCGACCGTGGTGGCCGCAACAACAGCGGCGGTGGCCGCGACAACGCACGGAACGCGGCCCCGGCCGCCGAGGCGCCTGCCGCCCCGGCTGCCGACAAGCCCGCCGAGACGACCGGAACGGAGAGCTGAACAATGCTCATCCCCCGTAAAGTCAAGCACCGCAAGCAGCACCACCCGGGGCGCTCCGGCGCTGCCAAGGGCGGCACCACGCTGGCATTCGGTGAGTTCGGCATCCAGGCGCTGGAAAGCCACTACGTCACCAACCGGCAGATCGAGTCGGCGCGTATTGCGATGACCCGGCACATCAAGCGTGGCGGAAAGGTCTGGATCAACATCTACCCGGACCGCCCGCTGACCAAGAAGCCGGCCGAGACCCGGATGGGTTCCGGTAAGGGTTCGCCGGAGTGGTGGATCGCGAATGTCAAGACCGGTCGAGTGATGTTCGAGCTCTCCGGTGTTGACGAAGGCACCGCCCGCGAGGCCATGCGCCGCGCGATTCACAAGTTGCCGATGAAGTGCCGCTTCATCACCCGAGAGGCAGGTGAGAACTGATGGCTATCCTGACCGCCGCCGAGCTGCGGAACCTGGGCCGGGACGAGCTGCTGAGCAAGCTCGGTGAAGCCAAGGAGGAGCTGTTCAACCTCCGGTTCCAGGCTGCCACGGGACAGCTGGAGTCGCACGGCCGGCTGCGTGCCGTCCGTAAGGACATCGCCCGCATCTACACGGTGCTGACCGAGCGTGCGCTCGGTATCACCGAAGAGGTCGACGCTCCGGTTCCCGCAGCTGAGGTCGAAGAGACTGAGACTGCGGAAACCAGCGAGAAGGCCGAGGCGAAGGCATGACCGAGAACGTGAAGGACGAGACCGTGAGCACGACCCCCGAGGCGCGTGGCGCGCGTAAGACCCGTGAGGGTCTGGTGCTGAGCGACAAGATGGACAAGACCGTCACCGTTGAGGTCGAGGACCGGGTCAAGCACAAGCTCTACGGCAAGGTCCTGCGCCGTACGGTGAAGCTCAAGGCGCATGACGAGCAGAATGCCGCCGGTATCGGCGACCGGGTCCTCCTGATGGAGACCAGGCCGCTGTCGGCGACCAAGCGCTGGCGCATCGTCGAGATCCTCGAGAAGGCCAAGTAAGCGTTCCGGCCGGTCCCGCGGTGCCCAGCACCGCGGTACCGGGCCCGGCAACCAATCGAAATTATTCGTTCCGCAAGGCTCATGTGAATGAGAACCAGCGAGACAACCAGGAGATCAACAGATGATCCAGCAGGAGTCGCGACTGAAGGTCGCCGACAACACGGGAGCAAAGGAAATTCTTTGCATCCGGGTTCTCGGTGGCTCCGGTCGGCGCTACGCCGGTGTCGGTGACACGATCGTCGCCACCGTCAAGGACGCGATCCCGGGCGGCGGCGTCAAGAAGGGCGACGTCGTCAAGGCAGTCATCGTTCGCACCGTGAAGGAGCGCCGGCGTCCGGACGGCTCCTACATCCGGTTCGACGAGAACGCCGCGGTGATCCTCAAGGCCGACGGTGAGCCCCGCGGTACCCGCATCTTCGGGCCGGTCGGCCGGGAGCTGCGCGAGAAGAAGTTCATGAAGATCATCTCGCTCGCTCCGGAGGTGCTCTGAGATGGCTGCACAGCGCAAATTGCACGTGAAGAAGGGCGATCAGGTCCGCGTGATCGCCGGTAAGTCCAAGGGTCTCGAAGGCAAGATCATTCAGGTCCTGCCGGATGCCGAGAAGGTCATCGTCGAGGGCGTGAACCGGGTCAAGAAGCACACCAAGGTGCAGCAGGCCCAGCGCGGCGGCACCACGGGTGGCATCGTCACCCAGGAAGCCCCGATCCACGTCTCCAACGTGATGCTTCTCGTCGAGATCGAGAAGGACGGCAAGAAGCAGAAGGTGACCACCCGCGTCGGTTACAACCGCGTCGAGGTGCAGAAGCGTCGCCCGGACGGTTCGACGTACGCCGGTTTCCGGAGCGTGCGGATCTCGCGGCGTACGGGCGAGGAGATCTGATGACCGAGACAGTGACCGAGCGGGTTGTGCCCCGGTTGAAGACCAAGTACCGCGAGGAGATCGTCGGCCAGCTGAACGAGGAGTTCAGCTACGCCAACGTGATGCAGGTTCCCGGCCTCACCAAGATCGTGGTGAACATGGGCGTCGGCGAGGCGGCCCGTGACTCCAAGCTGATCGACGGTGCCGTCAAGGACCTGACCGCGATCACCGGCCAGAAGCCGCAGGTGACCAAGGCCCGCAAGTCCATCGCCCAGTTCAAGCTGCGCGAGGGTATGCCGATCGGCACGCACGTCACGCTGCGTGGCGACCGGATGTGGGAGTTCCTGGACCGGCTGCTCTCGCTGGCCTTGCCCCGGATCCGCGACTTCCGCGGTCTGTCGCCGAAGCAGTTCGACGGCACCGGGAACTACACCTTCGGTCTGACCGAGCAGGTGATGTTCCACGAGATCAACCAGGACCGCATCGACCGGGTCCGCGGCATGGACATCACCGTGGTGACCACCGCCAAGAACGACGACGAGGGCCGGGCCCTGCTGCGGGCACTCGGCTTCCCGTTCAAGGAGAACTGACGTGGCGAAGACAGCACTGAAGGTCAAGCAGGCCCGGACGCCGAAGTTCGCGGTGCGCGGTTACACCCGCTGCCAGCGCTGCGGCCGGCCGAAGGCGGTCTTCCGCAAGTTCGGCCTCTGCCGGATCTGCCTGCGGGAGATGGCGCACCGGGGCGAGCTGCCTGGTGTGACCAAGTCCAGCTGGTGACCGTCTCCACCCCGGAACGTTTCTCCCTTCATCATCTAGTCACCGTAGGTCGCCGGACGGCGAAACCACGGCGGGAAAGAGGCCCCAGGCCATGACAATGACCGACCCGATCGCAGACATGCTGACGCGTCTGCGCAACGCCAACCAGGCGTACCACGAGTCGACCTCGATGCCGTACAGCAAGATCAAGCAGGGCATCGCCGACATCCTCCAGCAGGAGGGTTACATCTCCTCCTACAAGGTCGAGGAGCCCAAAGAGGGCGCTGTCGGCAAGACCCTGATCGTCGACCTCAAGTTCGGCCCGACCCGGGAGCGCTCCCTTGCGGGCGTTCGGCGGATCTCGAAGCCGGGCCTGCGGGTCTACGCGAAGTCGACCAACCTGCCGAAGGTCCTCGGTGGCCTGGGTGTCGCGATCATCTCGACGTCCCAGGGACTGCTGACCGACCGTCAGGCCAAGCACAAGGGCGTTGGCGGGGAAGTCCTCGCCTACGTCTGGTGACGAAGAACCGGAAGGAGGACCACTCTCATGTCTCGCATCGGTAAGCTCCCGATCACGGTCCCGTCCGGCGTCGACGTCACGATCGACGGCCAGACGGTCACCGTGAAGGGCCCCAAGGGTCAGCTCTCGCACGTTGTTGCGGAGCCCATCGCGGTCGCTCGCGACGAGGACGGCACGATCGCCGTTTCGCGTCCGGACGAGCAGCGTAAGAGCAAGGAACTGCACGGCCTGTCCCGCACCCTGATCGCCAACCTGGTGACCGGCGTGACGGACGGCTACGAGAAGAAGCTCGAGATCGTCGGCGTCGGGTACCGCGTCCTGTCCAAGGGACCGACCCAGCTGGAGTTCTCGCTCGGGTACAGCCACACGATCACCGTGGATGCCCCCGAGGGGATCACGTTCAACGTCGAAGCCCCGACCAAGTTCTCGGTCGTCGGCATCGACAAGCAGTCGGTCGGCGAGGTCGCTGCCAACATCCGCAAGCTGCGCAAGCCCGAGCCGTACAAGGGCAAGGGTGTGCGGTACGCCGGCGAGCAGGTCCGCCGCAAGGTCGGAAAGGCTGGTAAGTAACCATGGCGATCGGACTGCGTCACAACAAGCACTCCGCCAAGAAGACGGCGTCGCGTCTGCGCCGCCAGATCCGCGTGCGGAAGAAGATCAACGGTACGGCCGAGCGGCCGCGCCTGGTGGTCAGCAAGTCGGCGAAGCACCTGTTCGCTCAGGTCATCGACGACGTGGCCGGCAAGACGCTGGTGTCCGCCTCCACCATGGAGGCCGACCTGCGCGGTGCGTCGGACAACAAGACGGACAAGGCCAAGACTGTCGGCAGCCTGATCGCCGACCGTGCCAAGGCCGCGGGTATCGACTCGGTCGTCTTCGACCGGGCCGGCAACAAGTACCACGGCCGCATCGCGGCACTGGCAGACGCCGCCCGTGAGAACGGGCTTGGCTTCTGATGGCGACGAAAATGGAAGAAGGTAGTTCGAAATGAGCGGAGGCCAGCAGCGTCGCGGAGGCGGCGCCGGTGGTGAGCGCCGCGGCCGCGACGGAGGTCGTGGTGCGGCAGCTGACAAGACCGCCTACATCGAGCGCGTGGTAGCCATCAACCGTGTCGCCAAGGTCGTGAAGGGTGGTCGTCGCTTCAGCTTCACCGCCCTCGTGGTCGTCGGCGACGGCGAAGGCACCGTCGGTGTGGGTTACGGCAAGGCCAAGGAGGTGCCCGCGGCGATCGCCAAGGGTGTCGAGGAGGCCAAGAAGTCGTTCTTCAAGGTGCCGCGGATCCAGGGCACCATCCCGCACCCGGTCCAGGGCGAGAAGGCAGCAGGCGTTGTCATGCTGCGTCCGGCCGCTCCCGGTACCGGTGTGATCGCGGGTGGCTCGGTGCGCGCCGTACTGGAGTGCGCCGGGATCCACGACATCCTCAGCAAGTCGCTGGGATCCTCCAACGCGATCAACGTGGTTCACGCCACGGTGGCTGCGCTGCAGGGTCTGGAGACGCCGGAGGCCGTGGCCGCACGCCGTGGTATGCCGGTCGAGCACGTCGCTCCGGCGGCACTGCTGAAGGCGCGGGCGGAGGTCGCATCCTGATGGCACGCTTGAAGGTGACTCAGACCCGTTCCGGCATCGGTGGCAAGCAGAACCAGCGCGACACGCTGCGGACCCTGGGCGTCAAGCGGATCGGCGACAGCGCCGTCCACGAGGATCGTCCCGAGGTGCGTGGCATGGTTCGCGCGGTTCGCCACCTCATCACCGTCGAGGAGGTCGACTGACATGGCGCTGAAGGTTCATCACCTGCGTCCGGCGCCCGGTGCCAAGTCCACCAAGATCCGTAAGGGTCGCGGTGAGGGCAGCAAGGGTAAGACGGCCGGTCGCGGTACCAAGGGCAGCAAGGCCCGTAACAACATCCCCGAGTACTTCGAGGGTGGCCAGATGCCGCAGCACATGCGGCTTCCGAAGCTGAAGGGCTTCACGAGCAGGAACCGAGTGGAGTTCCAGGTCGTTAACCTGGACAAGCTCGGACAACTGTTCCCCGAAGGTGGCGAGATCGGCATTGCCGAACTCGTGGCCAAGGGTGCGGTCCGTCGTGGTCAGCCGGTGAAGGTACTGGGTGACGGCGAACTGACCGTCGCTCTGCAGATCTCGGCGCACAAGTTCTCGAAGTCGGCTCTGGACAAGATCCAGGCCGCCGGAGGAACTACCACCAAGGTGTGACATGCGGTCCAGGGCCCGTAACGCCCGGTGCTTGATACTCTGCACCGGTCGGACGGGCCCTGGTTCGTCTCTTGCCCGGCTGCTATGCCAGACCCCTGCCCTGCCCGGGGCAGAGGAAACATGTGGGAGGACAGGGTGTTAGGCGCCTTTGCCAACGCGTTCAAGACTCCGGACCTGCGCCGGAAGATCTTGTTCGTGCTCTTCATCGTCGTGATCTTCCGGATCGGCTCCGTCGTGCCGGCCCCCGGCGTGAACGTCCAGTCGCTGCACACGTGTATCAAGGGATCTGAGACCGGCGCGAACGCCAATCTCTACAACTTGATCAACCTGTTCTCCGGCGGCGCGCTGCTTCAGCTCGCGATTTTCGCCCTCGGCATCATGCCGTACATCACCGCCAGCATCATTCTGCAGCTGCTCACCGTGGTCATCCCGCGGCTGGAGTCGCTGAAGAAGGAAGGCCAGGCGGGCCAGTCGAAGATCACCCAGTACACCCGATTCCTGACCGTCGGTCTGGCGATCCTGCAGTCGACCGCGTTCGTGGCACTGGCCCGGACCCCGGGCCGGCTGTTCCAGGGCTGCGTCGAGCCGCTCCTGTACAAGGACGACTGGTTCCACGTCTCGATCATGGTGCTCACCATGACCGCAGGCACCGGCGTCATCATGTGGCTCGGCGAGCTGATCACCGACCGTGGTGTCGGTAACGGCATGTCGATCCTGATCTTCACCCAGATCGTCGCGACCTTCCCCACGAACCTGTGGAGCATCCGCAAGCAGAAGGGCATCGCGACCTTCGTCATCGTGATCGCCGTCGGCCTGGTGATCATGGCCGCGGTCATCTTCATCGAGCAGGCACAGCGCCGGATCCCGGTGCAGTACGCCAAGCGGATGGTCGGTCGCAAGATGTTCGGTGGGACCTCCACCTACATCCCGCTGAAGGTGAACCAGGCCGGCGTCATCCCGGTCATCTTCGCCTCCAGCCTGCTGTATCTCCCAGTTCTTGTCAGCCAGTTCCAGGCCGACAAACCCTGGGCGCAATGGATCCAAGGGAACCTGGTCAAGGGCGACCACCCCATTTACATGGCTACGTACGTCGCCTTGATCCTGTTCTTCACCTACTTCTACGTCTCGATCACCTTCAACCCGAAGGAAGTCGCGGACAACATGAAGAAGTACGGCGGCTTCATCCCGGGTATCCGGGCCGGCCGGCCGACCGAGGAATACTTGGCGTACGTGCTGAACCGCATCACTCTGCCGGGTGCCATCTACCTGGCCGTGCTGTCGCTGATTCCGCTGATCGCCCTGGTCCTGGCCGGTGCGAACCAGAACTTCCCCTTCGGTGGTACGTCGATCCTGATCATGGTCGGCGTGGGCCTGGACACGGTGAAGCAGATCGAGTCTCAGCTGCAGCAACGTAACTACGAAGGGTTCTTGCGCTGATGAGACTGTTGCTGATGGGTCCGCCCGGGGCGGGCAAGGGCACGCAGGCAAAGGTGCTTGCGGAACGCCTGAATATCCCGGCCGTGTCCACCGGCGACATCTTCCGAGCGAACGTGAAGGACGAGACGCCGCTCGGGCTCGAGGCCAAGCGCTTCATGGACGCCGGGGACTATGTCCCCGACGAGGTCACCAACGCGATGGTGCGGGACCGGTTGTCGGAGGCCGACGCCGGTGACGGGTTCCTGCTCGACGGGTACCCGCGCACCCTCGCCCAGGTGGGCACGCTGGACGACATCCTGGCCGCACACGGCCACAAGCTGGACGCGGTGGTGGCGCTGGTCGCCGACATCGACGTACTGGTGGACCGGATGTCCAAGCGCGCCCACACCGACGGCCGCACAGATGACTCGGAAGAGGTCATCCGGCACCGTCAGGACGTGTACGTCGCCGAGACCAAGCCGCTGCTGGCCGTGTACGGCCAGCGCGGGTTGCTGGTCGAGGTGGACGGCGTCGGCGAGATCGACGAGGTCAGCGAGCGCGTCATCGCCGCGCTGAAGTCGATCACCGAGTAACACGAGCAACAGAAGCGGAAATGATCTGCAGTGATTTTTAGGGACCGCGGGATCGAGATCAAGACCCGCGAGCAAATCCTGGCCATGCGTGCGGCCGGCCTGGTGGTCGGCCGCACGCTGGAGCTGCTCCGGGAGGCGGTCAAGCCCGGGATCAGTACCGGTGAGCTCGATGCGATCGCCGAGGACAACATCCGGTCCTCCGGTGCCACCCCGTCGTTCAAGGGGTACCACGGCTTCACCGGCTCGATCTGTGCGTCGGTGAACGACGAGGTCGTGCACGGCATCCCCGGCGAGCGGGTACTCGTCGAAGGCGACCTGATCTCGATCGACTGTGGTGCGATCGTGAACGGGTGGCACGGCGATGCCGCGATCACGGTGCCGGTCGGCGCGGTCGGCGACGACCTGCTCGAGCTGGCCCGGATCTGCGAGGAGTCGATGTGGCGCGGCTTCGCGGCCGCCAAGCTCGGCGGCCGGTTGACCGACATCTCGGCAGCCGTCGAGGCCCACGTGCGCGCCAACTCGTCGTACGGGATTGTCGAGGACTTTGTCGGGCACGGGATCGGTTCGGCGATGCACCAGCCGCCGAACGTACCGAACTTCGGCAAGGCCGGGCGCGGCCCGAAGCTGGTCGAAGGTCTGGCCCTCGCGGTCGAGCCGATGCTGACGCTGGGCAAGCAGGACAACCACACGCTCGACGACGACTGGACCGTGGTGACCGACGACGGTCTCGCGGCCGCTCACACCGAGCACACCTTCACGCTCACTCCGCAAGGGCCGTGGGTGCTGACGTCGCTGGACGGCGGTGCGGCCAAGCTGGCCGAGCTCGGCGTCACCTGCGGCGCGCTGGCTGACTGACCCGGCCGACTGAGCTGTCAACCGGTACGACGATGGGCGGGGTCCGTCCATCGGGGGACGCGGCGGCCCGTGCGCTGAGGCACACTTGAGGCATGTCCCAGTACCAGCCGCACCAGCGATTCACCGAAACCGACCGCGAAAAGATCGCCGGTCGCTTGCGGGACGCCTTCGCCGACGGTCGGCTGGATCAGCTTGAGTTCTCGTCGCGCCTCGACCAGCTCTACACCGTGCAGACGTACGGCGAGCTGGAGCCGCTGGTGCGCGACCTGCCGGCTGTGCGGACCTACGAGACGCCCGCTGCTGTTCAGGATCAGAAGCCGGCGCCTGCACCGGGGGAGTTCCCGTCGAAGGAAGTGCAGCCGCGTGGCAAGGGCGGACTGCTGGCGCTGGGTGGTGGGTTCACCGGTGTTGTCCTGATCAACGTCGTGATCTGGTTCGTGATCGGGGTCGCCCACGGCGGGAACTGGCCGAACTTCTGGCCGGTGTGGCTGCTGATCCCATGGGCCTTCATCGCCCTCGGCAGTCTCGGAAAGCGCCGTTGACCCGGCTCCGGCCAGCACTGGCCTGGCAACTGCGGCAGGGATCCGTTCTCGTCTACGTGATCTGGTTCGCGGTCGCCGTACCGCTGGTGATCGTCGGGCTGCTGGTGGAGCCGCGCTGGGTGGGCTGGTTCATGCTTGCCTGGTTCGCAGTGCTGCTCGCGTTCACGCTGGCGATGCGGATGGCCGACGGCAAGCTGCAGAAGGCGTGGGCGCGCGCTGCCCGCGAGCTGGGCTGGCGGATCTCGGCGGCCGGTCCCGAGGTGCTAGAGCGCTGGCCGTTCCCGCCGTTCGACCTGGATCCGGCGGCCGAGGTCGCCGAGGTGACCTCCGGGCGGCACCGCGGTCGTGAGTTCGTCACCGGTGAGTTCCGGCACCGCGTCCGGCGCCGGAACCTTGGCTTCGACTTCCTCGATCTCCAGATCGACCGCCCGCTGCCGCCGCTGCAGGTACTGCCGGCCGGGCTCGGGGCGGTCGCGGCCGCCAGCCTGCTGCCGCTGCGATTGGACGTTGCCGGGCTGCCTGTCCGCTACGACCTCTTCAACGGCCGGGAGGACCACGCGCAGGCGCTGCTGCACGCCAATGCGGTCGAGGTGCTCAACGGCGTTGCCCCGTTCGGGTTCAGTTGCGAGGGACGCCGGTTCGTGGCGATCTTCCCGGCGTACCGGGACACGACCACGGCGCTCGCGCATCTCGATGCGGCCTGCGATCTGCTGGACCTGATGCCCGAGCAGCTATGGCGCGAGGGTGAGCAGTGGGCGGCTACACGTTCGTCTTGAGCAACCGGATCGTGGCGGCCATGTCCTCGTCGCCATGACCAGTGGCAACCGCCTTCTGCAGCAGCTCGCCCATCGGTGTGAGCAGGCTGGGGTCGACGCCCTGGGCGACCGCTGTGTCGATGAGGTTGTGGAAGGCCGCGGCCTGCATGGCCAGGTTCGATCCGGCTGCCGCAGCCTGCGACGGATTGTCGAGGTCCGCTGCGATGCGAGGGAGCGAGCCGAGCATCGCGGTCAGCCAGGGGACGAGCAATTGCTCGGTGAACTCGACGGCCGGGATCTTCGCGCTGTGCATCAGGGCCAGGGCGTGCTCGGCACCACCGAACATCCCGTACATCGCGCTCAGCAACGCGATGTCGTACAAAGCGGCCAGGCCGGCGTCAGCACCGACGTACAGGGGGCGAGCCAGTACGGCGAGATCGGCCTGATGGCGTTCGAACGCGGCGGAGTCTCCGCTGTACAGGATGAACGCGTGCGGACCGCCGATCATCGCCGGGACCGCCATGATCCCGCCGTCCAGGTAGGTGGCTCCCGCCAGCGTGGCTTCGAGCGCACGGGCCTGGTCCGGAGTGCTGTTGGTGAGGTTGGCGATCACCTTGCCAGTGAGGTCAACGCCTTCGAGGGCGTCGTGAACAGTCGTGTCGACGAGCAGACAGACGATCACGAGGGGGCTGGCGGCGACCGCCTCGGCCACAGTGCTCGCGCGGACGGCATCGGTGAGTTCGGGGGAGCGGCCGGGGGTGCGGTTCCAGACGGTGGTCGGGTGGCCGGCGGCCAGAAAGGCCTGGGCGAGGGCGGTTCCCATCGCTCCCAGGCCGAGGACGGTGACTGGTGTCTTCATGGCTGCCAGCCTGCGGGCAGTGCTTCGGAGCGGACAAGTACCCACTAATTAGTTGGGTACTACCCGACCGGTAAGGAGGGTCGGTGGGGGCCGATTGGGTTTCGGGTGTGGTACTGACGTACACTCGGTTGTTGGCTCTTTTCGAGCCATAGTCAGTCACGTCTACAGAAGTGCGAGGACATGCCCAAAAAAGAGGGAGTTATCGAACTCGAGGGCACCATCGTCGAGGCCCTGCCGAACGCGATGTTCCGTGTTGAGCTGTCCAATGGGCACAAAGTGCTCGCGCACATCAGCGGCAAGATGAGGCAGCACTACATCCGGATTCTCCCCGAGGACCGGGTCGTCGTGGAGCTGTCGCCGTACGACCTCACCCGGGGTCGCATCGTCTATCGGTACAAGTAACACGACCACCAACACCTGTCGAAGAAAGAAGCTCGATGAAGGTCAATCCGAGCGTCAAGAAGATCTGCGACAAGTGCAAGGTGATCCGCCGTCACGGCCGGGTCATGGTGATCTGCGAGAACCCGCGGCACAAGCAGCGGCAGGGCTGACCAGCTCTTTCTCAGCAGGGCACGGCACTTTCGCACCACAGCGCGCACGCTCGTCCAGCAGTAGTTTCACGCTGGACGTTTCCCCCGGAACAGAGGCCGGGGCCTTGCCGGTGAGCACGAACGTCACCGAGGCGGGCAAGGACGCGGCGCGCCACCACACCTCTGCCGACGAAGGGAACATCGCCAGATGGCACGCCTCGTAGGAGTCGACCTGCCGCGCGACAAGCGCATCGAGGTCGCACTCACCTACATTTTCGGAGTAGGCCGCACCCGCGCCCTCAAGACGCTCGAAGCCACCGGGATCTCCGGTGACAAGCGCGTTCACGAGCTGGGCGACGAGGAGCTGGTCAAGCTTCGCGCCTGGATCGAAGGCAACTACCAGATCGAAGGTGACCTCCGCCGTGAGGTGACCGCGGACATCCGCCGCAAGATCGAGATCGGGTCGTACCAGGGCCGCCGGCACCGCAGCGGTCTGCCGGTGCGCGGTCAGCGCACCAAGACGAATGCCCGCACCCGCAAGGGTCGCAAGAAGGCAATCGCCGGCAAGAAGAAGAAGTGACCCGGATGACCCTCGATCTTTCCAGGAGTATCTGACTTATGCCTCCCAAGAGCCGCACTGCGGCCGGCGCGAAGAAGGTGCGCCGCAAGGAGAAGAAGAACGTGGCCGCCGGCCACGCGCACATCAAGAGCACGTTCAACAACACGATCGTGACGATCACCGACCCGACCGGCGCGGTCATCTCGTGGGCTTCCGCGGGCACCGTCGGCTTCAAGGGTTCGCGCAAGTCCACCCCGTTCGCCGCGCAGATGGCCGCCGAGGCCGCTGGGCGCCGCGCGATGGAGCACGGCATGCGCAAGATCGACGTGTTCGTGAAGGGTCCCGGCTCCGGCCGTGAGACCGCGATCCGTTCGCTGGGTGCCGTCGGCCTCGAGGTCGGCACCATCCAGGACGTCACCCCGACCGCACACAACGGCTGCCGCCCTCCCAAGCGGCGCCGGGTCTGACCCAGAGAAAGGTAGGCAGCGAAAATGGCCCGTTACACCGGTCCCATGACCAAGAAGTCGCGCCGTCTCGGGGTTGACCTCGTCGGTGGCGACAAGGCGTTCGAGCGTCGTCCGTACCCGCCGGGTATGCACGGCCGCGGCCGTCCGAAGGAGAGCGAGTACCTCCTCCAGCTGCGCGAGAAGCAGAAGGCCCGCTTCTCGTACGGCGTTCTGGAGAAGCAGTTCCGCCGTTACTACGAAGAGGCCTCGCGGCGCGCCGGCAAGACCGGTGACAACCTGCTGGTCATCCTCGAGTCCCGTCTCGACAACGTGGTCTACCGCTCGGGCCTGGCCCGGACGCGTCGGCAGGCCCGTCAGCTCGTGACGCACGGTCACTTCACCGTGAACGGCATCAAGGTGAACATCCCGTCGTACCGGGTGGCTGCTTACGACATCATCGATGTCAAGGGCAAGTCGGTCGAGACGACCCCGTTCATCATCGCCCGGGAGACGCACGCCGAGCGTGTTGTCCCGGCCTGGCTCGAGGTGATGCCGGAGCGTCTGCGCATCCTCGTCCACCAGCTGCCGACCCGGCAGCAGATCGACACCCAGGTCTCCGAGCACCTGATCGTCGAGCTCTACTCGAAGAACTGATCCGGTTCCGGCCGGTGGCCTCTCAGCGCCGGCCGGATCGGTCGTCTTCAGTCCTCGCGGCCTCAAATAGTGGTCGTCGCGAACAGTGAAGGAACACGAAGTTGCTTATCGCACAGCGTCCCACCCTGACCGAAGAGGTCGTCGACGAGCACCGTTCGCGGTTCGTCATCGAGCCGTTGGAGCCGGGTTTCGGCTACACGCTCGGTAACTCGATCCGCCGCACCCTGCTGTCCTCGATCCCCGGTGCAGCCATCACCAGCATCAAGGTCGACGGCGTTCTGCACGAGTTCTCGACCGTTGCCGGGGTGAAGGAAGACGCCACCCAGCTGATCCTGAACCTGAAGGACCTGGTCGTCTCCTCCGAGCACGACGAGCCCGTCACCATGTACCTGCGCAAGCAGGGCCCCGGTGACGTCACCGCAGCGGACATCGCGCCGCCGGCCGGTGTCGAGGTGCACAACCCGGATCTGAAGATCGCCACCCTGAACGAGAAGGGCCGGCTCGAGATGGAGCTGGTCGTGGAGCGTGGGCGCGGTTACGTGTCCGCGATCCAGAACAAGTCCGCGGACGCCGAGATCGGCCGGATGCCGGTCGACTCGATCTACTCCCCGGTCCTCAAGGTCACCTACAAGGTCGAGGCGACCCGTGTCGAGCAGCGCACCGACTTCGACCGTCTCGTCGTCGACGTCGAGACCAAGCCGTCGATGCTGCCCCGCGACGCCGTCGCGTCGGCCGGTAAGACGCTGGTCGAGCTGTTCGGCCTGGCCCGCGAGCTGAACGTCGAGGCCGAGGGCATCGACATCGGCCCGTCGCCGGTCGACGAGCAGATGGCCGCCGACCTGGCGCTGCCGGTCGAGGACCTGCAGCTCACCGTCCGGTCGTACAACTGCCTCAAGCGTGAGGGCATCCACACCGTGGGTGAACTGATCTCGCGCAGCGAGCAGGACCTGCTGGACATCCGGAACTTCGGCTCCAAGTCGATCGACGAGGTCAAGCTGAAGCTCGCCGAGATGGGCCTGTCGCTGAAGGACTCGCCTCCCGGCTTCGATCTGCGTGCGGCCGCCGAGGCCTACGGCACGGAGTCCGAGGACGACGACGAGAGCTTCGCCGAGACCGAGCAGTACTGAATACCTTCCCCGCCCCACCGCCCCGATCACTGACACCCACCCCGGGCCATCATCCGGCCTGAGATCCTTCTGGAGTAAGAGATGCCTACCCCCACCAAGGGTGCCCGGCTGGGCGGCAGCCCGGCGCACGAGAAGCTGATCCTCAGCAACCTCGCGACGTCGCTGTTCGAGCACGGCGCCATCACCACCACCTACACCAAGGCGAAGCGCCTGCAGCCGCTGGCTGAGTCGCTGATCACCAAGGCCAAGCGTGGTGACCTGAACTCCCGTCGCCAGGTGATGAAGCGGATCCGGGACAAGAGCGTCGTGCACGTGCTCTTCACCGAGATCGGCGAGCGGTACGCGGACCGTCCGGGTGGTTACACCCGCATCATCAAGCTCGGCCCCCGCAAGGGTGACAACGCTCCGATGGTGAAGATCGAGCTGGTCGAGGCGCTGTCCGCAGCGCCGCAGAAGGCCACCAAGAAGGCTGCGGCCACGAAGGCGGAGCCGAAGGCCGAGGCCGTCGAGGCTGCTCCGGTCGCTGACGTCCAGGACGAATCAGTCCAGGACGTCGTCGCCGGCAAGTTCGACAACTCGGCCGCACCGCTGGCCGACGGCTCGGCGCCCGAGGGCTTCACCGTCAAGGGCAACGAAGACTCGATGAAGTACCACGGCACCGACTCGCCGTGGTACGACCAGACGGTCGCCGAGGTCTGGTTCAAGACCGCCGAGGACGCCGAGGCCGCTGGCTTCACCAAGGCCGGTGCCAAGGCCGAGGACTGATCTCCTCAGCACTGCGCAGCGCCCCGCACCTTTCCGGTGCGGGGCGCTGTTTGCGTTAGATTGCCGTGTGCGTTGGCGGATAGACCTCAGTTACGACGGGACGGCTTTTCACGGCTGGGCCCGCCAGGATGATGTCCGGACCGTGCAGGGGCTGCTCGAGGATGCGTTGCAGACCGTACTGCGCCTTCCGGAGCGGCTGGCGGTGACATGTGCCGGGCGGACGGATACCGGCGTGCATGCCCGTGGCCAGGTGATCCACTTCGACTTGGAAGCCGCTGTGGAGCCGCGCAGGCTCTTGAGAGGGCTGAACGGCGTCCTGCCTGCGGATGTGATCATCAAGGCCGTCAGGGTGGCGCCAGAGGGCTTTGACGCGCGGTTCGCGGCGATCGCCCGCCGCTATGTGTACCGCTTGTGTGATGAGCAGTCGAGCTGGGATCCGTTGACCCGCGGGCATGTGTTGCGGGTCGGCCGTCCGCTGGATGTGGAGCGGATGAACGCTGCGGCGAAACGGCTGTTGGGCGAGCACGACTTCGCTGCGTTCTGCAAGAAGCGCGAAGGTGCCAGCACGGTGCGAGCGTTGCTGGATTTCTCGTGGCAGCGCACGGCTCCTGGGCTGCTGGAGGGGACCGTGATCGCGGATGCCTTCTGCCACTCGATGGTGCGGGCACTGGTGGGGTCAGTGATCCCGGTCGGTGACGGACGCCAAGAGATCGACTGGCCGATCACAGTGCTCTCGGCGGGGGTGCGGAACCCGGCGGTTGTAGTGGTGCCTGCTCATGGGCTCACACTGGAAGAAGTGCGCTATCCGGCGGACAACGAGCTGGCTGCTCGGGCACTGGAGTCCCGACAGGTCAGGGGAGAGGTACACCAGCGTGGCTGACCACTACTTCGCGGCGGAGCCGAGTTCCGCCGACGTACGCCGTACTGTCACGGGCCGGATCTGGGGGCGGGAGTACTCGTTCACCACGGCGAGCGGTGTGTTCTCCCGGGACCGTCTGGACATCGGTACGGCGATCCTGCTGCGCGAGGTGCCTGCGCCGACCGGGTCGGGGACGTTCCTCGACCTGGGGACGGGCTACGGGCCGATTGCCTGCGCACTGGCGGTTGAGTCGAGTGCTGTGGTGTGGGCGGTCGATGTGAACAACCGGGCGCTGGAGCTGACCGCCGAGAACGCGAAGACGGCCGGTGTCGCGGACCGCGTGCACACTGCGCAGCCGGACGACGTACCGGCGGATCTGCTGTTCGACCAGATCTGGTCGAACCCGGCGATCCACATCGGCAAGCCGGAGCTGCACAAGATGTTGTTGCGTTGGCTTGCTCGCCTTGCGCCCGACGGCGTGGCATGGTTCGTGGTCGGCAAGAACCTCGGCGGCGACTCGCTGCAGCGCTGGATGACCGAGCAGGGCTATCCCTGCGAGCGGGTCGGCAGCGCCAAGGGGTTCCGGGTACTGCGTGCAACGAACGCGGGTCCGGCGCCGTCCTGAGGGGTATGGAGGCAGCCTTGGCGGCAGCAGAGGCGCGATCGGAGTCGATCGAGTTCGAGCAGTGGGTCGGGCAGAAGGCTGACGCACTGATGCGGTTCGCCTATGTGCTCACCGGGGACCGCTCGCTGGCCGAGGATGCCGTCCAGGACGCCTTGACGACCGCCTGTGCCCGCTGGGCCCGGGTCAGCAAGGCAGACGACCCAGAGGCCTACGTGAAGCGGATGGTGGTGAACGCGCACATCTCGTGGTGGCGCCGTTTCCGCCGCCGTGAGGCACCGGTGGAGGATCCCGTTCGCAGTGCGCCGTCCGCACCTGATGGTGCGGCGGCCAGGGCGGAGTCCGAGGCAGTGTGGGCGTTGTGCGCGTCACTGCCGGACAAACAGCGCGCAGCGGTCGTGCTGCGCTTCTACGAAGAGCTTTCGTACGCAGAGATCGGCGTACTGCTGCACTGCGCGGAGGCGACGGCCAGATCGCATGTGCACCGCGCACTGGCTGCATTGAAGACCACGCTGAGCAAGGGAGGAGCCGAGGATGCCTGAGTATGACCCTGAGCAGGAGCTCGGCCCCAAGTTCACCTCAGCGTTCCGGGGCCAGGCAGAGACGACGGAGTCGCAGAGCGGTCGGCTGGCCACGGTTGCGCGGCTTCGGGTTCGGCGGCGCAGGCAGGCGGTCATGTCGAGTGCCGCTGTCGTGCTGGTCGTCGTGGCGATCGGTGGCAGCTGGAGCGTGATGTCCGGTCTGACTGGGTCCGGCCCCGAGAACTCTTCCGCCGGGCAAGCGGACACCGGCGCGACCGGCGTGAGCGGTCCGCAGCGAACCATGGAGGCTGTTCCCAGTCAGCCGTCGTTTGGAGCGGCGGGATGCCCAGCCGTGCATCCGATTCTCAAGGCACCAGCGACGAACGCCGTACCGGCTGGGACCGGGCTGGACGTCGGTACGCCGGTGACCGGGCTCGAGGCTTGTCGCTACGACCTCAAGGCCGGCGCACTGCTCGGCCAGCAGAAGTTCAGCCCGGCGATTGCGCAGCAGGTGGTGGATGCGATCAAGGTGCTGCCGGAGATGAACTCCCAGCTACCGGTGTTCAAGTGCGCACCGCAGACGGCTCAGCCGAGCGAGGCGATCGTGCTGCGGTTCACCACGGCCGATGGCATCCGGGAGATCTGGGTGGAGTACACGGGCTGCAACAGCCCGGGCTTCTTCACCGGATCGCACACCTACGGCCTCTTTGCGGCACCCCTGAAGCTGTTCATGACCGGACCGGTCCGGCCGACCGGCAGCACGTACCTGGATGCTCTGAAGGGCTGGTAACGGGATATCCGTTCGCCTGCTGACGGGTACGCCGGTCAGACTGGGGGAATGGGTCACGTAGAAGTCGCCGGCATCGGGTTCGAGTTGCCGGACGGCCGGGTGTTGCTGGACGACGTCACGTTCCGGGTGGGGGACGGTGCGAAGGTGGCACTGGTCGGAGCGAACGGTTCGGGCAAGACCACGCTGACCAAGATCATCGCGGGCGACCTGAAGGCGCACAGTGGCAGTGTGGCGCGCTCTGGCGGTCTCGGCGTCATGCGCCAGTTCGTCGGGTCGGTACGGGACTCGTCGACGGTTCGGGACCTGCTGCTCAGCGTTGCGCCGGAGGCGATCCAGCAGGCGGCCGAGACGCTGGAGAACGCCGAGCTGGCGATGATGGAGTCCGAGGACGAGAAGACCCAGCTCAAGTACGCGCAGGCGATCTCCGACTGGGGTGAGGTCGGCGGGTACGACGCAGAGGTCCTCTGGGATGTCTGCACGATGTCTGCTCTCGGCGTCCCCTTCGACAACTGCCGGTGGCGTGAGGTGAAGACGCTGTCCGGTGGCGAGCAGAAGCGCCTGGTGCTGGAGGCGCTACTGCGTGGACCGGACCAGGTGTTGATGCTGGATGAGCCGGACAACTACCTCGACGTACCGGCGAAGCGGTGGCTCGAGGAGCAGTTGCGTACCAGCGACAAGACCGTGCTCTACATCAGCCACGACCGGGAGCTGCTGGCCAACACGGCAACCCGGATCATCACCGTGGAGCTCGGTGCGGCCGGTAACACCGCTTGGACGCACGGCGGTGGTTTCCGCACGTACCACGAGGCCCGGCAGCACCGGTTCGAGCGGTTCGAGGAGCTGCGGCGGCGCTGGGACGAGGAGCACGCGAAGCTCAAGGCACTGGTGCTGATGTACAAGCAGAAGGCGGCGTACAACGACGGCCTGGCTTCGCGCTACAAGGCCGCACAGACCCGGCTGCGCAAGTTCGAGGAGATCGGCCCGCCGCAGGAGCTGCCCCGTGAGCAGAAGGTCAGCATGCGGCTGACCGGTGGCCGCACCGGCAAGCGCGCAGTGGTGGCCACCGGGCTGGAACTGACCGGGCTGATGAAGCCGTTCGACCTAGAGGTCTGGTACGGCGAACGTGTCGCCGTACTGGGGTCCAACGGGTCGGGGAAGTCGCACTTCCTCCGCCTGCTCGCCAACGGTGGCACCGATCCGGACGTCGAGCACCAGCCGATCGGTGAGGTTCCGATCGCGTCGGTCGCGCACACCGGCATCGTGAAGCTCGGTGCGCGCGTACGGCCGGGCTGGTTCGCCCAGACCCACGAGCACCCGGAGCTGGTCGGCAAGACGCTGCTGGAGATTCTCCATCGTGGTGACGAGCACCGCGATGGCATGGGACGCGAGCTGGCCTCCCGGAAGCTGGACCGGTACGAGTTGGCGCACGCTGCTGAGCAGACCTTCGACACCCTGTCCGGTGGTCAGCAGGCGCGCTTCCAGATCCTGCTGCTGGAGCTGTCCGGCGCGACCCTGCTGCTGCTCGACGAGCCGACCGACAACCTGGACGTCGAATCAGCCGAGGCGCTGGAGGAGGGCCTGGACTCTTTCGACGGCACCGTGCTCGCGGTCACTCACGACCGATGGTTCGCGCGGGGCTTCGACCGGCACCTCGTGTTCGGTTCCGATGGCACTGTCTACGAGTCCGACGAGCCGGTGTGGGACGAAGGTCGCGTGCAGCGGGCTCGCTGAGTCTTACAGTTCTGGGATGACAGGCGAGCTTGCGGCCCGGTGGGTCCGTGCGGTGGTGCCGAGCTGGATCTACCGCTGGCTGATGCCGGTGGGCTGGGTCGCGGCGCTGGTGGTGTCGGCAATCTCCGACACCGGCAACTGCTCGATCGACGACCCGTGCGGTCCGGACCGCACGTTCTCACTCGTCATGATCGTCTGCTTCGCATCCCTGGCGCTGTGGTGGTGGCAGCCGACCCTGGCCGCGGCCGCCGGGGTGTTGTTCCTGGTACTCGATCTTCGGTACGACGACGTCGCGGGTGCTCGGACTGCCTGGACTGTGTACGGCGCTGTCTGCGCCGCGGTGCTCGTGTGGCTCGTCGCGAGCAGTCGTAGGCAACGCCTGCTGGTTGCCGGGGTACCACGGCGGCAGCTGAGCATTCCGGCGGCCGCGCGGCCCGGTGTGACCGCCCGGGTTCTGCTGGCCAGTGCGCTCGTGGTGGTCGGTGTCGCCGCGCTGTTCGTGATGCGCTGGCAGGACCAACGCGAGGACGCGCACCTGCAGCGTGCAGTCGAGCAGACCGCTGTGGTGGAGCGGGTGACCAACGACGGGGACCTTGTCCTCAAGCTCCCTGACGGCCGAACGCACACAACCACGCTGACCGACGACTACGCCGTCGGCGCGCAGATTCCGCTCCTGGTCGACCCTGCGGACACGGACTGGTTCCGGCCGCGCGCTGAGCCCGCCGACAACACCTGGTGGTACACCGTGGCGGGCGGTGCGTGGTTGCTTGCTCTCCTGCTGGCTTTGCGCGATGTACAGATGCGCCGGGCTCGGCCGCCGCAGTCGTGGACGGGACAGGGGCTGCCGGTCCAGATTGAGCCGGCCGCCTCCATGGCGTTCGCCGTGCGGTCGGCCGATGGTGCCGTACTGCTGGGCTTCGTCGACCTTGAGCTGGACGATGAAGAGAGCGACATGGCGCTGGCCGAGGCCTTTGACGCGCTTGACGATGAGGAGGCCGAGGCACCGGCGCGGCTGCGACAGGAGTGGGAGGGGACGCTCCGCAAGTACCGGGGCGAGGCGCTGCTGATCGGTGATCTCGCTGAGGGCAGTTGGCCGACCATCGTGCTGGGTGACCAGGTGATGCGCCCAGTTGCTCCCTTCCGCGCGCCGCGTCTGGTGCTGTGGCGCAAGGAGTCCGTGGAGGGCCTTTCGGACGAGCCGGACGAGGATGTGCCTGCCAAGTCGGAGATCGAGCCGGCTCGGGATCTGCCACAGCTGCCATGGGTCGTCCCGGTGCGCAGTCAGTGGTGGGAGCGGCCGCTGTGGATCGCTGCGCTGGTGCTGACGCCGGCGGCGGCGTGGTTGCTGCCGAGATGGTTCGACACCTACGCAGGGATTGCTGCCTGTGTACTTGGGCTGCAGCTGGTTCATTTCGTGGGCAACCAGGTGTTCTACCGGATCACGACGACGGCCACAGTGGTGTCGATCCGCAGCGGGTGGTTCGAACGCGGGCTGTTGTGGCGCTCGGTCAAGGCGATCGATGTTGCTGAGAACCGGGTAGAGCTTGAGACAGGTGACGACGACTGGGTCGTCTTCACAGTGGATGAGCCGCAGCAGGTGGCGGGGGTGTTCGAGGCGCTGCGGTTGCGGTCGAACACCGGCCTGCCGGCCGAGGCTGTCGGGCGGCGCGTTTCGCCTGTCCTGCTGGTCGATGCGGTCGTGCTGGCTGTCTGCGTGGCCGTCCTACTGCTCGCCTAGCTCCAGCCGTCGCGGTACGCGGCCCAGTGCTCGTCTGTCAGCGTGAAGTCGACGTACAAGGCCAGACCGAAGTTCTGGCGAGGTGAGTCGGCCAGTCCGAGGCGAGCGCCACGGACTGCGGCGGCGACGGTCTCTGCGTGACCCCAGTGGGACGGATTGCTTTCCCAGTACGCCGGAAGGCCCATGAGGAGGTCCGTGCCCGGTGGAGTGACCTCCAGCGCCAACTTGGTCTGCTTGGCGACATAACCGCCGTACAGGGACTGCAGTGGCATGGCGGTGTCGTAGGACATCACTGCGATCTGGCTGACGCGTTCTGCGACCTGGCGGAAGTAGTCCTGCGACCACCACTTGTCGATCGGGATGCGGTGCAGCTGCCAGAGCGGGTCGATCTGGTGAGCCGCTACGGACAGCGGTGCGCCCAGCACACGCGTCTCGTCCAGTACGGCGAGGAAGCCGCGCGACCCGGATCGCACCGGCTCGAAGTCGTAGTGGATGCCCTGAAACCCTTGCTCCAGAACGGTTTTCGCCGAGGCGACCACCCGCTCGCGGACAGCCGCGTCCTCGAGATCCATGCCGGGGTTCTTACCCGGCTGTACGACGTCGCCAAGCCAAGCCTGCACCCGTACGGCGGGAGCTGCCGCCCGCATCGCGGTTGCGAACCAGCGGGCCCGCGGCGACACCTTCGCCAGGTCCAACGTGCCGTCGTGCTTGAGCGGGCCGGTGTGCACGTACAGGTCGCGGATGCCGGTGCCCTGCAGCCGTTTGGCCAGTGCAGCGACATCCGCTTCGGTCTTGCGGCCGTCGACCCAGGCATGGCCGAGCCAGAACGCGTCATGGTTCCGCGTGCGGGCCGACGGCTCACCGTCGTACTGGATGCGGAGCGACAGCGCATAGGCGCCGAGCGGGACCGGGACGAGTAGTGCGAAGACGAGCAGTACCAGCATGACGACCTTGCGCCGACGTCTCACGCAGCCGGGCGCAGACCGGCGTACACGAGGCCCAGCATCCGGTTCCGGACCTCAGGGTCGACGTTCCGGGTCGTTGCACCGCGCGACGTGCCGACCAGCAGCGCATACACCTCGGGGAGCTGGACATCACGCCGTACGTAGCCGGAGCGCTGTGCCTCGGCCAGCAGCGAGCCGAAGGCCTCCCGCAGGCCGGCTGCCGCCCTGCGGGCGTCGTCGCCGGCCGCTACCCCGGCAGAGGTCAGTGCCTCGCCGATCGCGAGCTTGACCGAGGACTCGGCCACCACCTGGCTGAAGAACCCGTAGAACGCCCGCCCGGCGTGCTCTCCGGCGGCCAGCGTCAGGGCTTGGCGCCGCAACCGCTCCAGCCGCTGGGTGAGCACAGCCTCCAGCAGGTCCGTCTTGGTCGGAAAGTGCCGGAAGACGGTCGCGATACCGACCCCTGCCAGCTTGGCGACCGCATCCGTCGAGGCGTGGGGCGACTGCCCGAACACCTCGTCGGCCGCCGTCAGAATTCGCGCCCGATTGTCCCGCGCATCAGCTCGCACCCCAGCACCCTCTTCCTCGTGGCAACCCCCGTGCCTTGCCTAGAGAGACGTCTCGAAACACCCATTTGGTTGTAACCGAAGCCAACTCTCCGGAACCCCACCCTGTTCTAGGCTCCGCGCATGACACCCGAAGAGGTCTTCCGGAAGCTGGTCCACGGCGTCGCTGCCGGCCAGTACGCCGGTCTTCCCGAGCTGTATGCCGAGCAGACCGACGTACGGCATCCGATGCATCCGGAGCGCCCGGAACCGCTGCGCTCCCGGGCAGAACTCCGGGCCCACTTCGGCGGCGGTCAGGATGCGGAGCCAGATCCGCTCGTACGGTTCGAGGCGGTGGACATCGTGGTGCACCGGACCGAGGACCCCGAGGTGGTCGTGGGGGAGTTCGCGTACGCCGGGACTGTCGCGGGCTCGGACGAGTCGTTCCACGTGCCGTGTGTGTTCGTCCTGCGGGTGCGCGACGGGCAGATCGTGGAGTCTCGGGACTACGTCGACCACGCCGCGATGGCGAAAGCGCGTCGCCGGATCGCCGAGATCACCCGGGAACCGGCAGCGGGAGACGATGCGTCGTAGCTTCAGAAGCGCAGAAACGGCCCCGGTCCATGGCGATGAAGCCGGACCGGGGCCGTTCCCAACCTGACCGGGGTGGTGGGGCGGGGCAGATGTGGAACTAGTGACTAGCGGTCGCCCATCGGGACGTACTGGACGCCTCGGGAGCCGGTGTAGATCTGCTTCGGACGCGCGATCTTCTGGTCGGTGTCGCCGAGCGACTCCGACCACTGCGCCAGCCAGCCCGAGGTGCGCGGGATGGCGAACAGCACGGTGAACATCTCCGGCGGGAACTGCAGGGCCTCGTAGATCAGGCCGGAGTAGAAGTCCACGTTCGGGTAGAGCTTGCGGGAGACGAAGTACTCGTCCTCCAGTGCGATCTTCTCCAGCTCGACGGCGATCTTCAGCAGCGGGTTGATACCCGTCACCTCGAACACGTCGTCGGCGGCCTTCTTGATGATCTTGGCGCGCGGGTCGTAGTTCTTGTAGACCCGGTGGCCGAAGCCCATCAGCCGCTCTTCACCGTTCTTGACGCCCTCGATGAACGACGGGACGTTCTCGACGGTGCCGATCCGGCGCAGCATCTTCAGCACGGCCTCGTTGGCGCCGCCGTGCAGCGGGCCGTAGAGGGCGGCGATGCCGCCGGTGACCGCGGAGTACGGGTCGACCTGGGTGGAGCCGATCGCGCGGACCGCGTTGGTGGACGCGTTCTGCTCGTGGTCGGCATGCAGGATGAACAGGATCTCCAGTGCGCGCACCAACCGGTCGTCGGCGGCGTACTTGGGCTCGCTCATCTTGAACAGCATCGACAGGAAGTTGGCCGCGTAGCTCAGCTCGTTGTCGGGGTAGACGTACGGCTTGCCCTGGGCGTGCCGGTAGGCGAAGGCGCCGAGCGTCGGCATCTTCGCGATCAGCCGGCGGATCTGCAGGTTGCGGGACTCCTCGTCGAAGATCTCCCGCGATTCCGGGTAGAACGTCGAGAGCGCGCCGACCGAGGCCAGCAGCATCCCCATCGGGTGCGCGTCGTACCGGAAGCCCTGCATGAAGGTCTTCAGGTTCTCGTGCACGAAGGTGTGATATGTCACGTCGTGCACCCAGGCTTCGTACTCCGCCTTGTTCGGCAGCGCGCCGTTCACCAGCAGGTACGCGACCTCGAGATAGTTCGACTGTTCGGCGAGCTGCTCGATCGGGTAACCCCGGTACTCCAGGATGCCTTTGTCACCGTCGATGAAGGTGACCGAGGACCGGGTCGAGGCGGTGTTGACGAAACCGGGGTCGTAGGTGGCCAGGCCACCGTCGCCGTCGGTTGCGCTGATCTGCTTGAGATCTGCGGCACGGATGGTGCCATCGGTGATGGCAAGGTCGTAGTCCTTGCCGGTCCGGTTGTCCCGGACGGTGAGCGACTGTTCGGTCACGATGCCCTCTTCGGAAGCTGGCGTCATCGCCCGGGTGAGTGAGGGTGTATATCAGCCGGCGGGACGCGATTCGGACTGCAATCTTCACCGCTAAACTAGTGCGGTCCGCAGCTCCTTCCAAGCCGGGGTGCCCGGCCCGTTAGGTCTCACTTTGACCCCGGGTGGCCGACGCCGGTATTCTGGGCTGCTGTTGTGCGTTCTAGGTCCTGGCCCTGTCGGCGGACCGCTCGCCGACGTACTTGTTTTGTCAACCTCTGAGAAACGAAGGTCAACGACCGTGCGCACGTACAGCCCGAAGCCTGCGGACGTCACTCGCGAGTGGCTCGTGATCGACGCAACCGACGTCACGCTCGGTCGGCTCGCCGTTCAGATCGCCACTCTTCTGCGCGGAAAGCACAAGCCGACGTTCGCTCCCCACGTCGACGGCGGCGACTTCGTCGTCGTCATCAACGCCTCCAAGGTCGCCCTGTCCGGCAACAAGCGGACAGACAAGCTGGCCTACCGCCACTCGGGTCACCCGGGTGGTCTGACGGCCACGCCGATCGGTCAGATCCTCGACAAGGATCCCCGCAAGGCCGTCGAGAAGGCTGTCTGGGGCATGCTCCCGAAGAACCGTCTGAGCCGTCAGCTTCTCACCAAGCTGAAGGTGTACGCCGGTCCGGAGCACCCGCACACCGCCCAGCAGCCGAAGCCGTTCGAGATCACCCAGATCGCCCAGTAAAGCGATCGACGAGCCAGGTAAACGAGGATTTTCAGCGTGAGCGACATCACCACCGAGACCGAAGAGTTCGACCCCGAGGTCCCCATCGAGACCGACGGACCGGTTGCCTACACCTCTGAGACGAACCCGTCGCCGGAGCAGCGCGCCGAGTCCGGCCGGGTCGCGGTCATCAACCCGGCCGGCGCCGTCGGCCGCCGCAAGGAGGCCGTCGCTCGCGTCCGCCTCGTTCCCGGCACCGGCAGCATCACCGTGAACGGCAAGCCGATCGAGGCTTACTTCCCGAACAAGGTTCACCAGCAGCATGTGAACGAGCCGTTCGTCGTCGCGGGCCTCGAGGGCTCGTACGACGTCATCGCCCGGATCAACGGCGGTGGCATCACCGGCCAGGCCGGTGCGCTGCAGCTCGGGATCGCCCGGTGCCTGAACGCCGCCGACGAGGAGGCGAACCGTCCTGGCCTCAAGAAGGCCGGTCTGCTGAGCCGCGACGCGCGCATCAAGGAGCGGAAGAAGGCCGGTCTCAAGAAGGCCCGCAAGGCTCCTCAGTACAGCAAGCGCTGATCTCCTGATGGGTCGTTTGTTCGGTACGGACGGAGTCCGTGGCCTGGCAAACGTGGACCTGACCGCAGAGCTTGCACTCGACCTGTCGGTCGCTGCAGCTCACGTACTCGGCGAGGCCGGTGCCTTTGAAGGGCACCGGCCACGCGCCGTTGTGGGGCGGGATCCACGCGCCAGTGGAGAATTTCTGGAAGCTGCCGTGGTGGCCGGACTGGCCAGTGCCGGCGTCGACGTTTTCAAGCTCGGCGTGCTGCCGACCCCGGCCGTCGCCTATCTGACCGGCTCGACCGGTGCGGATCTCGGCGTGATGCTGTCCGCCAGCCACAACGCGATGCCCGACAACGGCATCAAGTTCCTGGCCCGCGGTGGGATCAAACTCGACGACAAGATCGAGGACGCGATCGAGGTCCGGGTCGGCGAGGAGTGGCAGCGCCCGACCGGTGCCGCTGTCGGCCGCGTGGTCGACGACGGGCAGGGCTTCGAGACGTATGTCTCGCACCTGGTCCGCTCGGCGCCGAACCGGTTCGACGGGGTCAAGGTCGTCATCGACTGCGCGAACGGTGCCGCCTACGGGACGGCTCCGGAGGCGCTGCGGCGTCTCGGCGCCGAAGTGATCACCTACGCCGCCGCTCCGGACGGTCTGAACATCAACCTGAACTGCGGATCCACCCACCTGGAGGGTCTGCAGCGTGAGGTGATCGGTCACCGCGCCGACCTGGGCATCGCCCTGGACGGCGACGCTGACCGCTGCCTGGCGGTCGACGCCAACGGCGAGCTCGTCGACGGCGACCAGATCCTCGCGATCCTGGCGCTGGCGATGCGCGACAGTGGCCGGCTGCTGAACGACACTGTGGTCGCGACCGTGATGAGCAACCTCGGCTTCGTCCAGGCCATGGTGCGGGAGCGGATCGCGGTCGAGCAGACCAAGGTCGGCGACCGGTATGTGCTGGAGGCGATGAAGGCCGGCGGCCACAAGCTGGGCGGTGAGCAGTCCGGACACGTGATTCTGTCCGACCACGCCACCACCGGCGACGGCACGCTGACCGCGGTCATGCTGCTGGCCCGGATCGCTCAGACGGGGAAGACACTGGCCGATCTGGCCGGCGTGATGACCCGCCTGCCGCAGGTCCTGGTCAACGTCAAGAACGTGGACAAGAACCGCGCCGGGACCGACGCGACCGTGCAGGCTGCGGTTGCCGAGGCCACCAAGCGGCTCGGTGACACCGGCCGCGTGCTGCTGCGCCCCTCGGGCACGGAGCCGCTGGTTCGGGTGATGGTGGAGGCCGAGTCGTCCGACCTGGCCGACGAGATCGCCCACGCGCTCGCCGATGTGGTCGAAGGCGCATTGAAGCTCTGAAGCAGTCGTAAAGGCCCGGAACACCCTTGGTGTTCCGGGCCTTTTGCTGTCTTACGAGACGGAGATGTCGACTGACGGGCGGAGCTCGGCGGCGACCTTGAGAGCCTCGTGGACCGGGTTCTTGAGGAAGGATTCGATGGCCTTCGAGTCTGCTGGTTCGGCGAGAGCAGGAAGGGCGAGCTGCTCGTACGCCGCTTGGAACCGCGGACCCCAGCGTCGAGTCCCGAGCCGGGCGGTGCGGGAGCAGTTGTCGACCATGAAGGCGACGTCGCGGGCGTGCATGTAGGGCAGCAGCGAGTCGACCGCCTCGATGATCGACTCGTTGACGATCTCCGACCAGGCGTGGCCGCGGGCCGCGAACTCGTCGACCTGAGCCGTCATCGTGGCCACGAAGAGCCCCGCGGTGACGGGATCGATGGCGACGGGTGCCCCGCGCCGGGCGTGAACTTCGGCGCCGTGGGACCACATCTCGCTCCCGGCGATCGCGGTCATCGGCCGGGTGGCGAGGCGCTGATCGGCCAGAATGACGCTGCGGAGTTCGGTGCCTTCGGCAACTTCGTCGTAGATCTCGGCGACCAGATCGCGGGCCGGCAGGTAGGCCGCGCTGTAGGCCCGGTCGAACAGCTCCTGGTCCGCCCCCGCCAAAGCAGCCCGTACGGCGGGAAGTCCGGCGGCCGAGATCGTCCGCGCGATCGGCCCGGTCACCGCCTCGGTCGACCGCTCGTACGCCGCAATGGGGTCGGCCCCTTCGAGCCGGAAGTACCGGTAGAGCGCCTCGACCAGACCGTGGACCGCGCCAAGCAGGATCGCCCGCTCACCGACGATGTCCGAGCGGTATTCGGCGGACAGCGTGGTCGCGAACGTGTACGGCGATCCGAGCGCGACCGACCAGGCCAGTGCTCGGTCGGTGGCGTGGCCATCCGGGTCCGCGTGGACGGCGATGCTCGCGTTGATCCCGGCACCGTTGACAGTCGCGCCCTGCTGGTAGAGGCGCCGTACGGAGTCGCCCATGCCTTTCGGGCAGACCGCGATCACCGGGTGGCCGGCGGGGAAGTCGCGGCCGCTCGCTTGGAGGTGGCCGAGCAGGAAGCCGTGCGACAGGCCGATCGTGGCGCCGGGCTTCAGGGCCCCGAAGATGGTCTCGTGCTGGGCAGCCAGGGCTGCGTCGGCGATCAGCAGGACCACCAGGTCGGAGTTGGCCGCGACGCTGAGCAGGTCGCCGAGGGTGCCGTTCTCCTCGGTGAACCCATTGGCGCGGGCGTCGTCGGCCGAGGTCGAGCCTGGTCGGAGGCCGACAGAAACGGTGATTCCGGTGCCGGCCAGCGAGTCGCGGAGGTTGAGGGCCTGCGCCTTGCCCTGCGGGCCCCAGCCGAGGACGCCGATCGTGCTGATGCCGTGGAAGGCCTCGGGGAGCAGCGGGAACAGGTCGCGGCCGCCGCGGAGGATCGTTTCGGTCCCGCCGGGCACCGTCATGGTCTCGGTCTGGAAGATCGACGAGTTGATCGTGGTCATGTCTTTCAGTCAAGACGGGACTTACTCTTGCAGCAAGCGCAAGATGTGCACCGCGGCGTTGCAGGAGGTGAAACATGGATCATCGAGAGCTCGAACTGTTCCTGCATCTCGCCCGCACGCTCAATTACGGGCGCACCAGCCTGGAGTCTCACGTCAGCGCTGCGACCCTGACGAGGACCATCCAACGCCTCGAAGTGCGCACCGGTAGCCGGTTGTTCGACCGCGGCCCGCGCGGAGTGGTGCTCACCGCCGACGGCCGCCGCTTCACGACGTACGCCGAACAGGTGCTCGGCCTGTGGAATGACTACCGCGCCGGCACGGAGGTGCCGCAGGACCTGTCGGGGGAGCTGCGCATCTTCGCGACAGTCACCGCCTGCGAGGCGCTGCTGCCCGAGTTGCTGGCTCCACTCCGCGAGGCGCACCCGCAGATCCGCCTGGACATCCGCACCGGCGACGCTGCGGCCGCACTGGCTCGTTTGGACGAGGGTGAGGTGGACGCTGCCGTGGCCGGCATCCCCAAGCGTGTTCCGGACACCCTGGTCAGCCGCATCATCGCCACCACAGACCTGATCTTCGTCAGCGCACCAGGAGTGCCAGCAGACAGCCCGTACGTCGTTCCAGCGCGTGGGCTCGTCCGTGAGGCCGCGTTCCGGTGGTTCCGGCAGGCGGGGGTGCGGCCGATGATCGCAGCCGAGCCAGACGGACATGAGGCGTTGCTGGCGCTAGTGGACCTCGGATACGGGATAGGCATCGTCCCGCGTCTAGTGCTCGACACTTCGACGTTCTCCGGGCGCCTGGTCGAGCGCAGGACCACTCCGCCGCTGGACAAGCTCCCACTCGGGCTGTGCGTCCGCCGTACCGACTTGCACCGGCCGATCGTCACCGCGCTCTGGAACTCACCAATGAGCTGAGCTAACGCGGCGGTGGGCCGACAGTGCCGCCGGGGGAGAGCGTGGCGGGGACCAACTGGGGTGGCAGCGGGTCTGCGCCGTCGAGCTGACGGATCAGAGCCTCAATGCCGAGCTGGCCTAGCTCGTGACCAGGCGTCCGCAGGTAGGTGAGCTCCGGGTCGCTGAGGGCGGCGACCTCCGGGACCATGAACAGCGACAGCACCGAGACGTCGCCGGGCACGTCGCGTCCTTGGCGCTTCAGCGCGGAGACGACGCCGAGGGTGGCGTACTCGTTCATGACCAGGATGGCGGTCGTCTCCGGATGGTGCTGCAGCACCCGTTCGGCGGCTTCGCGGCCGGCGCGCGGACTGTCCGAGGATGGCTCGACCACGATGTGCAGGCCATATTCGGCCACCACCCGCCGGTACGCCGCCTCTGATCGGACCCACGGCCCGTAGTCGTGGAACCGCGGGTCTGCCAGGTCGCCGGAGATCAACACCAGCTCTCGATGGCCCAGCGAATACAAATGCTCGACCGCGGCCTCGACGGTCGCGTCGAAGTCGATGTCCACATGGGCCAGGCCGCCGAGCTCCGCCGTACGGCCGATCAGGGCGAACGGGGTCCCGGTCTCGCGGAGCACCTCGACGCGGGGATCGGCGAGCTGGACCTCCATCAGGACGACCCCGTCGACCAGCCCCTGACCGAGCAGTTCGCGCAGCTCCACACCGTCGTTGCCGACCGGCCACAGCACCAGGTGGTACTCCTTCGCGCGGGCCCGCTCGGCGGCAGCGGTGAAGAACTCCGCGGTCGACATCCCGAACCGGTGCTCGAGCGCGGGATAGGCCATCGCGATGATCCGCGTCCGCCGGCTGGCGAGGGCCCGGGCGACCATGTTCCGCCGGTAACCGAGCTCGAGCATCGCCTCCTCGATCCGGGCCCGGGTCGCCGGTGTCACCGGCTTGGTGTCGTTGAGCAGGAACGACACCGTCGCGATCGAGACCCCGGCGCGTTCTGCGACATCGCGCATGGTGACCATCGAAGCCTCCGTCCTGGTGAACTCTTGACACCACTGTGACCCAAGGAACATAGTCCTTTCACCTCGGAGTTAAGCGCTTTACCTGCGACTGTGCAAGGAGTCCGATGTGATGAGGAGCAAGCGGCCCATCGCCGCCACGGCGAGTGCGTTGGCCCTGGCGCTCGCCCTGGCGGCCTGCGGTGCCAACGGAAACGGCAACAGCGGAAACGGAGACGGCGGCGGCACGTCGTCCGGTGGAGCGGTCACCAGCCTGACCGTCCTCGACTACTACAACAACGACCCCGACAAGGCGCTGGTCCAGAAGGGCCTGGACGCCTGCGGAACCAAGCTCGGCATCAGCATCCAGCGGGAGACGGTGCCTGGTGACACCTTGATCCAGAAGGTGCTGCAGCAGGCGTCGTCCAAGACCCTGCCCGATGTGCTGATGCTCGACAATCCCGACGTCCAGCAGATCGCCGCCACCGGCGCCCTCGCGCCGTTGAACGACCTGGGTCTGAACGCGGACGGAGTCATTCAGGGCATGGTCGACGCGACGTCGTACCAAGGCAAGCTCTACGGACTGGCGCCGGTGACGAACACGCTCGCGCTGTTCTACAACAAGGACATGCTGGCCGAAGCCGGCGTGCAGCCGCCGAAGACCTGGGACGAGCTGAAGGCCGCTGCCAAGAAGCTGACCAAGCCCGGCCGCTACGGCATCGCGTTCAACGCCAACGCGACGTACGAAGGTTCGTGGCAGTTCCTGCCGGCCATGTGGACCAATGGCGGCGACGAGACCGACCTGAAGAGCCCGCAGGTGGCCGAAGCCCTGCAACTGTGGGTTGATCTCGTCCAGTCCGGCTCGGCGTCGAAGAGCGTGATCAACTGGACCCAGGGCGACGCCAAGGACCAGTTCGTGGCCGGCAAGGCCGCGATGATGGTGAACGGTCCCTGGCAGATCCCGGCGCTGCAGGAGAACCCGAAGGTGAAGTGGGATGTCGTCACCTTCCCGCTGAACAAGCCGGATCAGACACCGGTCGCGCCGCTCGGCGGTGAGGCGTGGACGGTCCCGCTGAACAAGGACCAGGCCAAGCAGCAGAAGGCTGCTGATTTCGTGAAGTGCCTGAACTCCGACGAGAACGAGCTGGCCTGGGCGAAGGCCCGCTTCACCCTTCCGACCAAGACCGCGCTGCTCGACCAGTACGCCAAGGATGTGCCGTCGATGAAGGCGTTCGCCGAGCAGGTCAAGACGGCACGGTCGCGGACCGGCAAGCTCGGCGACAAGTGGCCCGATGCCGCCAAGGTGATCTACCAGGCGATCCAGCTGGCCCTGACCGGTAAGGCTTCGGCGCAAGATGCCTTCAAGCAGGCCTCGGGCGGCTGAGATGGCGCAGGCGACACTGACGCGCTCAGTCGCCGTACGGCGGCAGCGGGGCCGGCGGGGAGAGAGCCTGACCAAGGTTCTGTTCGTGCTGCCGGCCGCGCTCGCGATGGCCGCGTTGTTCGGGTACCCGGTCGTGAAGAACGTGGTGATGAGTCTGCAGGACTACAGCCTGCGCACGTTCTTCACCGGCCAGGCGCCGTTCGTCGGACTGAAGAACTACGCGGCGATGGTGAGCGATCAGCTGTTCTCGCAGGCGATGGTGAACACCGCGTTGTTCACCATCGGCTCGATCGCCTTCCAGTTCAGCATCGGCCTGGCGCTCGCGTTGTTCTTCCGAAGGAATTTTCCACTCGGTGGTCTGCTGCGGTCGTTGCTGTTGCTGCCCTGGCTGCTGCCGCTGATCGTGTCGAGCGCGACCTGGCGCTCAATTCTTGAGCAGGACAACGGCATTCTCAATCGGACCCTGACCGGCCTGCACCTGATCGACCAGCCGGTGCCGTGGCTGAACTCGCCGTCGGTGGCGCTGATCGCGGTGATCGGCGTGAACATCTGGATCGGGATCCCGTTCAACGTCACTCTGCTGTACTCCGGTCTGTCCGAGATCCCGGACGAGCTCTACGAAGCCGGGCAGCTGGACGGTGCGACCGGCCGGCGCGCGTTCGTGCACATCACCTGGCCGAACCTGCGGGCGGTGGCCGGCGTACTGCTGATGCTGGGTGTCGTTTACACGATCAAGGTGCTGGACATCATCCTCGGTCTGACCGGCGGTGGCCCGGCCAACGCGACCCAGACCCTGGCAACGCAGTCGTACGAGCGTTCCTTCGTGGACTTCAAGTTCGGTGAGGGAGCGGCGTTGAGCAACCTGCTGATCGGGCTGTCGTTCCTGTTCGCGATCTTCTACCTGCGCAGCACCCGTCGTGCCGTCGACGAGTAAGGAGGCGTGACGATGACAGATTCGGCCACCCGGCGAGCGGCGTACACGGTGATCGGCCTGCTGATCGTTGGCGTGATGCTGTTCCCGGTCTACTGGATGCTGAACGCGTCGCTGCAGCCGTCCGGCAACACCTTGACGGCCGGGTTCCTGCCGCTCGATCCGAGCTTCGCCGGCTACCGGCGAGCGCTCAGCGAGCAGGGCGGCAACCTGGTCACCAGCTTGATCATCGCGACCGGGACGGTCGTGCTGAGCCTGGCGATCGCGGCGCCCTGTGCGTACGCGTTGTCGCAGTTCCGGTCGCGCTGGGTGTCGATCGGTCTGCTGGCGATCCTGATCTCGCAGATGATCCCGGGGATCGTGATCGCCAACGCGCTCTACACGGCGTACGAACGGATCGGCCTGCTGAACTCGATCCCCGGGCTGATCGTGGCGAACTGCAGCAGCGCGCTGCCGTTCGCGATCCTGATCCTGCGCTCGTTCATGCTCTCGCTGCCGCCGTCGCTGGTGGAGGCCGCGCGGGTCGACGGCGCCGGTCTGCTCCGGGCGTTCGTCGCGATCGTGTTGCCGATCAGCCGGAACTCGCTGATCACCGCGGGACTGTTCAGTTTCCTGTTCTCCTGGAGCGACTTCCTGTTCGCGCTGACGCTGACCACCAAGGGCGGCGTCCGGCCGGTCACGCTCGGCATCTACCAGTACCTGGGGACCCAGGTGCAGAACTGGAACGCGGTGATGGCCACCGCGGTCCTGTCGGCGATCCCGGCCGTCGTGCTGCTGGTCGCCGCCCAGAAGTACATCGCCGCCGGCGCCGTCGGCGGAGCGGTCAAATAACCTGCCTGACAAGGACATACAGATGACGATTCGCGTACTCGTCTGGGGCGAGAACCGGCACGAGCAGACCGAGCCGCACGTCGCCGAGCTCTATCCCGACGGCATGCACGCCACGATCGCGGCCGGCATCTCGGAGAACCTCGGGGAGCAGGCAACAGTCGGTACGACGACCCTCGACGAGCCCGAGCACGGACTGACCGAGGAGGTGCTGGCCGACACCGACGTCCTCGTCTGGTGGGGGCACGCGGCGCACGGTGAGGTCGAGGACAAGGTGGTCGAGCGCGTCTACCAGCACGTGCTTGCCGGGATGGGGCTGGTCGTTCTGCACTCCGGCCACTGGTCGAAGATCTTCGGCAAGCTGATGGGTACGTCGTGCACGCTGCGCTGGCGCAGTGAGCGCGACCGTGAACTGGTGTGGACGGTGAACCCGACGCATCCGATCGCGCAGGGGGTGCCGCACCCGATCGAGATCGAGCAGCAGGAGATGTACGGCGAGTTCTTCGACATCCCGGTTCCGGACGAGCTGATCTTCATCTCGACGTTCAGCGGCGGTGAGGCCTTCCGGTCCGGCTGCACGTTCCGCCGGGGGCACGGGAAGATCTTCTACTTCTCACCGGGCGACCAGGACTTCCCTGTCTACCACCACAAGGACATCCGCAAGGTGATCGCGAACGGCGTCGCCTGGGCGAAGTCGGACCGCCCGGAACGCGCCGTACCGACGTTGCTGCGGTACGAGAGTGGTGACTTCTTCAACGGTCACGGGTACGGCGGTCCGATCGAGGAGGCGGCCGATGTCTGAACCACTGCGGCTGCTGCAGGTCGGGGCGGGCGGCATGGGCCGCGCCTGGCTCGGCAACATCGCGAAGAACCCGGACGTCGTACTGGTGGGGCTGGTTGATCTCGACGTAGCGCTGGCGCGGGAGGCGGCTGACGAGCACGGGTACGGCGATGTGCCCGTAGCGGCGTCGATCGACGAGCTGGCGGGCGGTGCCGATGCGGTCGTCGATGTGACGGTTCCGGCCGCGCATCCCGTCGTGAGTGCGACTGCGCTGGGTCATGGCCTGCCGGTGCTGTCGGAGAAGCCGTTGGCGGAGAGCGTCCGGCAATCGCTGCAGATGGTGGCCGCCTCGGAGCTCAGCGGCAAGCTGTTGATGGTCTCGCAGTCCCGGCGGTACTTCCGGGCCGGCAACGCGTTCGCCCGTCAGATCGCCGAGCTGGGAGCGGTCGGGTCGCTGTCGTGCGAGTTCTTCAAGGGACCGCACTTCGGTGGCTTCCGGGAGCGGATGGCCGAGCCGCTGCTGATCGACATGGCGATCCACCAGTTCGATCTGGCCCGGAAACTGATCGGTTCTGAACCGGTGTCGGTCTACTGCGAGTCCTACAACCCGCAGTGGAGCTGGTTCGACGGCAATGCGGCCGCCAATGCCGTGTTCGCCTTCGCCAACGGCACCAGGTTCGTTTTCAATGGCAGCTGGTGTGCACCGGGTCTCGAGACATCGTGGAACGGTCGCTGGCGAGCCAGTACCGGCGGCGGTACGGCGTACTGGGACGGCGACAACGCACCGACCGTGGAGCTGGCGTCGGGCGAGGCTGTGGTGGCGGAGCTGACCGACGAGCCGGAGGAGATCGCCGGTTCGCTGGCGGAGTTCGTCGCAGCGGTTCGCTCGGGCGCGGTGCCGCAGTCTGAGGTGCACTCCAACGTGATCAGCGTGGCCATGGTGGAGGCCGCCGTACAGTCTGCCGCCAAGGGTGCACCAGTGCGGATCGCCGACGTACTGACCGTTGCGCATGCCGAGGCGATCGAGACAGCCGTGGACCCGGCTGTGCGTGCCTGCTTGGAGTCATGGCCGGATGTACTGAAGACTCTGGAGCTATGACGACGAGCAGCAATCCCCGCTTGCGGTTGACGTCGATGCGCCCGCGGGACCCGCATGAGCCCGGCCGGGTGGCGTCTACGCTGGAGCTGTTCTTCGACCTGGTGTTCGTGGTCGCGGTGAGTGTCGCGGCCGCCCAACTGCACCACGCGCTCACCGAGGACCACATCGCGCACGGCGTGATGTCGTTCCTGATCGTGTTCTTCGCGATCTGGTGGGCCTGGATGAACTTCACCTGGTTCGCCACGTCGTTCGCGACCGACGACTGGTTGTACCGGGTGCTGACGATCGTCCAGATGGGCGGCGTGCTGGTGCTGGCGGCCGGCATCGAGCGCGTCTTCGCCGACGAGGACTTCCGGGTCGTCGTGGTCGGGTACGTCGTGATGCGAGTGGCCATGATCGCGCAGTGGCTGCGCGCATCCCGGTCCGCGCCGGAGACCCGCCGGACCACCCTGACCTACGCAGGTGGGATCGCCATCGTCCAGGTGCTCTGGATCGGGCTGATGTTCCTGCCGCACGAGGTGACTCTGATCGGCTGGTTGGTCCTGGTCGTCGCCGAGGTGTCCGTGCCGGTCGTGGCCGAGCGCCGCGGCGAGCAGACCACACCCCGGCACCCGCACCACATCACCGAGCGGTACGGCCTGTTCACGCTCATCCTGCTCGGTGAGAGCCTGCTGGCCTCGGCCAATGCGATCATCGAAGCGGTGCACGAGCACGAGGAGCTCGCTCCGCTCATCGGGATCTCTGCGCTCACGCTGATCGTCACTGCGGCCCTGTGGTGGATCTACTTCTGGCCGCCGCACCACAATGCGATCACCTCGCTCGGCAGCTCGCTGCGCTACGGCTACGTGCACTACTTCGTGTTCGCCGCGGCCGGTGCGTTCTCGGCCGGCGTCGAGGTGCAGATCGATGTCATCACCCATCACAGCAAGCTCAGTGAGTTCGTCGCATCGTTCACGATGACCGTGCCGATTGCGATCTTCGTGCTGGGAATCTGGTGGATCGCCCTGCGGGCGAACGCCGATCGGGTGGTCAACGTCGTCGTACCGGTGGGCGCTGTTCTGGTGCTGTTCGACCCGATTATTCCGGTGCCGTTCATCGTCACCACGGTGCTGATGGTGGCGATTGTCGCGACGCTGGTGATCAGGCCGCCAATTACTGTCGGTGGCGGGGAGTAGTTTCCCCTTGACCCGCCGTGGTGTTGTGGTTAACTTTCGCCATCGGGGGTCATGTCTGTAATTCACTGACAGTTGGGGGTCCGCCATGCCCGCCCTTCCCACCGTTCGCCGCCTCAGTCTGGCCGGGCTCGCCCTGGCCACCACCGTTGCGGGAGTGTCGATGACGGCCAGCGCCAAACCCCCAGAACCGGCAGAGCTCTCCGCGGCCGCGCAGGTCAACCGGACCATCCAGGGGATGTCATTGGAGGAGAAGGTCGGGCAGCTGTTCGTGCTGTTCGCCTACGGCCCGGACGCGCATCAGCCCGACGCCCGCAACACCACCCTGTACGGCGTTGCCTCGCCGGCCGAGGTGGTCGCGAAGTACAAGCCGGGCGGCTGGATCTACTTCGACGGCCGCGGCAATGTGCAGAACCCGACCCAGGTCGCGACGTTGTCCAACCAGCTCCAGCAGGCCGCGATCGGGACCGGGTTGCACGTGCCGCTGCTGATCGCCACTGATCAGGAGCAAGGCGTGGTGACCCGGATCGGGCCGCCGGCCACGCAGTTCGGCGGGAGTATGGCGCTCGGCGCCGCCCGCAGTACGGCGGATGCTCGGACCGCCGCCGCGATCACCGGTCGCGAGCTGAAGGCGCTGGGCATTCGGCAGGACTACGCGCCGGATGCCGATGTGAACATCAATGCGCTCAACCCGGTCATCGGCACCCGCTCGTACTCCAGCGATCCGAAGCTGGTCTCGGAGATGACGGCTGCGCAGGTGCAGGGCTTCCAACGCGACGCCGGGATCACTGCGACTGCGAAGCACTTCCCGGGCCACGGTGACACGGTTGACGACAGCCACACCGCATTGCCGACGATCAACCACACCCTGGAGCAGTGGAACGCGATTGACGCGCCGCCGTTCAAGGCGGCGATCAAGGCCGGGATCGACTCGATCATGACCGCGCACATCGTCGTACCGGCGTTGGATCCGTCGGGTGATCCGGCGACGTTGAGCAAGCCGATCCTGACCGGGGTGCTACGGAAACAGCTCGGGTTCCGGGGTGTGATCGTCACGGACGGGCTGGAGATGGCCGCTGTCCGGCAGGAGTACGGCGACGCCGAGGCTGCTGTCCGCGCGATCGAGGCCGGGGTCGACCAGTTGCTGCTGCCGCCCGCGCCTGCCGTGCAGTTCAATGCCGTGCTGGATGCTGTCCGCTCGGGACGCATCAGTGAGCGGCGCATCGACGAGAGCCTGCTTCGGATTCTGCTGCTCAAGCTGAAGAACGGCGTGTTTTTCGAGCCCTACGTGGATACTGCGAAGGCGGCTGAGATCGGACCGGCGGCCAGCCTGGCTACGGCCCAGAAGATCGTCGACAAGAGCATCACGCTGATCAAGGACGATACGAAGACACTGCCGCTGAGCAACACCCCGCGGAAGATTCTGGTCACCGGCTGGGGCGTCTCGACAACGCAGAATCTGGCGAACAGCCTGGCCAAGCGTGGTGCTGTCACCACGGTGGCCCAGACCGGCGCGGCGCCGAGTGACGCGGCCATCGCCGGCTCGGTGGCAAAGGCTGCCGACAATGACGTCACGGTCCTGCTGACGCGCAAGGCGTGGGACTCCAAGGTCACCGACAAGCTCGGCAAACAACGCAAGCTCGTCAACGACCTGCTCGCGACCGGCAAACCTGTGATCGTCGTTGCGGTCCAGGATCCGTACGACATCGCGTACTACCCGGCCGCGCCGACGTTCCTGGCCACCTATGGCTATGCGGCGGTGTCGATGGAGTCGCTGGCCAAGGCCCTGTACGGCGAGATCAAGCCGACCGGCAAGCTGCCCGTCGACATCCCGGTGGCTGGTGAGCCGCAGAAACCCCTGTACTCCTTCGGCCACGGAATGAGCTGGTGACGATGAAACGACGGACTCTGTTTGCGGGCGCCGGAGTGATCGCCGCTGCGCCCCTGCTCGACGTACCTACTGCTTCAGCGCACGGCTCTGGACGGCAGTTGATGACTGGGGCCGAAGTGCTGGCCAAGGACAACTGGAAGGCACTGGCCGGTCAGAAGGTCGGAGTGATCAGTAACCCGACCGGCATCCTGTCCGACCTCAACCATGTCGTCGACGTGATGCATGCGTCCGGCAAGGTGAACGTGGTGGCGGTCTTCGGGCCCGAGCACGGCTTCCGCGGCTCTGCGCAGGCAGGTGGTTCCGAGGGTGACCATGTCGACCCGCGGACCGGAATCATGGTCTACGACGCGTACGGCGCGAACGCGGACAAGCTGGTGAACCTCTACACGAAGTCCGGTGTCGAGACTGTCGTCTTCGACATCCAGGACGTCGGTGCGCGGTTCTACACCTACATCTGGACCATGTACGAGGCGATGCTGGCCGCTGTCCGTACGGGCGCGCGCTTCGTCGTGCTGGACCGACCGAACCCGACCGGTGGATCTGCGCGGGGGCCGATGCTGAAACCCGGCTACACCTCCGGCGTCGGCAAGCGGGAGATCATCCAGCAGCACGGCATGACGGTGGGCGAGCTGGCCCGTCTCTTCAACGCCGAGTACCTGCCACTCGACACAGGAGGTGCTCGGCTGAAGGAGCTCCAGGTGATCCAGGTGCGCGGCTGGACGCGCGACCAGCTGTATGCCGACACCGGGCTCCCATGGGTGATGCCAAGCCCGAACATGCCGACTCCCGACACTGCCCTGGTCTACCCCGGCATGTGCCTGTTCGAGGCGACCAACATGTCGGAGGGGCGTGGGACGACCCGGCCGTTCGAGCTGGTCGGAGCGCCGTACGTCGACTATCGGTGGGCGCAGGCATTGCAGGCGAAGAAGATCCCAGGAGTCGCGTTCCGGGAGGCGTACTTCACGCCGACGATCAGCAAGAACGCGAACGTGCTCTGCGGCGGGGTGCAGGTGCAGATCACCGACCCGCGCAAGGCCGAGGCGATCGTGGCGGCGACCCACATGATCGTCGAGGCGCGGAAGCTCTACCCGGGCTTCGCGTGGCGGGCCGAGAACCCGCCCGGCCGCTGGATCGACCTGCTGACCGGGTCGGACCGGTTCCGGACCATGCTTTTGGCGGATGCGACTGCCGAGGAGATCGTGGCAGCCTGGAAGGCCGAGACCGACGCGTGGACCGCGCGGCGGGCCAAATACCTGCTCTACAAGGGAGCGCATCGGTGAAAACGACCGTTGCCCTCACGATAGCCTCTGCGGTGATGCTGACGATGACTTCCCCTGCGGTTGCCCATGGCAACAAATCCGGCCGGTTCGACCAGCCCTACGAGGGCTACGCGCCGAAGACGACTTTGCTGAAGGACTCCACCCCCGAGCGCGCCGGGCTCGATCCGGCGCCGATCGACGCTGCGCTGGCTCGGGTCGAGGGCTGGACGAAACCGATCGGTACGGCGAAACCTCTGTACGCCGGGGCGGTGACGCTGCTCGGTCATGACGGGCGCGTGGTCGCGCGGCAGGCGACCGGTCTCGCCCTCAAGTACGCCGATGGGAGCGGGACGGAACTGCCGGCCGACCAGCAGATCCCGATGCGCACCGACACCATCTTCGACATGGCCTCGGTCTCGAAGCTGTTCACCTCGATCGTGGTGCTGCAGCAGGTCGAGAAGGGCAAGGTCGGGCTCGACGAGCCGATCGCGAAGTACGTGCCGGAGTTCGCCGAGAACGGCAAGGCCGCGATCACGATCCGGCAGGCGCTCACGCACACCACCGGCCTGCCCTCCTGGTTGCCGTTGTGGAGCTCACGGCCCGATGCGGCGTCGCGACTCCAGATGGCGCTGACCGCCAAGCCGACCAGCCCGGCCGGTACGACGTACCTGTACAGCGACCTGAATCTGATCTCGCTCGGCGAGGTCGCGCACCGGGTGACCGGCAAGACGCTCGACCGGCTGGTCGCCGACGGCATCACGAAGCCGCTGCAGATGCGCGACACCGGCTACAACCCGGATCCTAAGAAGAAGCTGCGGATCGCTGCGACCGAGTTCCAGACGGCGCCGGCACGCGGGATGGTCTGGGGCTCGGTGCACGACGAGAACGCCTGGTCCCTGGATGGTGTCGCCGGGCATGCGGGCGTCTTCAGCACGGCCGATGACATGGCTGTGCTGGCGCAGACCTTCCTGAACGGCGGCAGTTATCGCGGTGCCCGGATTCTCAAGGAAGCCTCGGTGACCGCGATGGTCACCAACTTCAACCAGGCCTACCCCGGGAACGACCACGGACTCGGGTTCGAGCTGAACCAGCGCTGGTACATGAGTGGTCTGTCCGGGCCGCGCACCGCCGGGCACACCGGCTACACCGGTACGTCGCTCGTGATCGACTTCGACTCGCGCTCGTTCGCGATCCTGCTCACCAACCGGGTGCACCCGAGCCGCAGCTGGGGTTCGAACAACCCCGCCCGGCGGGCCGTCGCCCAAGGCCTCGCGCTGGCGCTCGGCGTCGGCCCGCGGCACGGCAAGGACGCGTGGTTCTCCGGGACGACGGATGCCGCGACGACCACACTGGCCACGGCGGTCGCCGTACCGGCTGGTGGGGCGAAGCTCGCGTTCGATCTGTTCGTGGACACCGAGGACTCGGATCTGCTGTATCTGGAGACGTCGACGGACGGGCAGACCTGGGCCAAGGTGCCGTTCACGGTGCGGGATCGGGGTTCGGTGATCGACACCGACGGGACGATCAGTGGGTCCGGTGACCGGCATTGGCATCAGGTGACGGCCGAGCTGGCCGGTGGTGAGCGGTCGCTGCGCTGGCGGTACACGACCGATCCGCAGTACCAAGGCCGCGGAATCTACGTCGACGGTGTGAAGATCACGAGCGGGCGCGATGTTCTTCTCGACGGTGAACGAACGCCTGAGTCATTTACGGCAACAGGTTGGAGACTTTCGCGTCGGTGATCCCATCTGGTGCATAGTCGCCGTACGGTGGCTGTCATGAGTTCAACAACCTCTCCAGAACCCACGGGGCCGCTGCTGGTCCGAGTCCGCGCGGTCATGCCCGCGCTGGCGCCGGCCGAGCAGCGGGTGGCGAACGCGGTCCTCGCGGACCCGGGCGGAGTGGCTGCGATGACGATCTCCGAACTGGCCGAGGTGGCCTCCACCTCGGAGACCACGGTCATCCGGTTCTGCAAGCAGATCGGCGTCCCCGGCTACCCGCAGCTCCGCCTGCAGCTGGCGGCCCAGTCGGCCACGGAGAACATCCGGCCCGAGGTCGGTGGCGACATCGAGCCTGGTGACTCGCTCGACGACGTGGTCCGCAAGGTCGCGTTCGCCGACGAGCGCGCTGTTCGCGAGACCGCGCAGCAGGTCGACATCCACGCCTTGGCCAAGGTGGTGACCGCGGTCGTGAACGCGCCGCGCGTCGATATCTACGGCTTCGGCGCGAGCGCGTTCGTCGCCCTCGACCTGCAGCAGAAGCTGCACCGGATCCGCCGCGTCGCCTTCGCCTGGTCCGACGTCCACATGGCGCTGCCGTCGGCCGCGCTGCTCGGTGAGGGCGATGTCGCGATCGGTATCTCGCACACCGGCGTCACCGTCGAGGTCGTCGAGGCGCTCGAGGAGGCCGCCAAGCACGGCGCCACCACGGTCGCCGTCACCAACTTCCCGCGCTCGCCGCTGGCCCGGACCGCCGATCTGATGCTGACCACGGCCGCGCGTGAGACGACGTACCGGTCCGGTGCGATGTCGTCGCGGATCGCGCAGCTCACCGTTATCGACTGCCTGTTCATCGGGGTGGCCCAGCAGGTGCTGCCGGATGCGGTGAAGGCGCTCGAGGAGACGGCGAGTTCGGTCCGTGGGCACCGGCTGAAGGGTTCGGAGTGAGACCGACCATGTACGGATCGTTACGTCAATCGTTGCAGTCAACGATGAACAGAATTGAAAATCCTTCAGTAGAAAACTAACATCGATACCGTGACGACACCGACGGAGCAGCGCAACCCCCGCACGCTCGCCATCGATGCGGTGGGCACGACCGAGATCCTGCGGATGGTGAACGCCGAGGACGCCTCTGTGGCGGGCGCCGTCGCGCTGGTCCTGCCCCCGCTGGCCGAGGCGGTCGACAGAGCGGTGGAGGCAGTTCGGCGCGGTGGTCGCGTGCACTACTTCGGCGCCGGTACGTCGGGACGTCTCGCGGTGCTCGATGCCGCCGAACTGCTCCCGACGTTCCACGTTCCCGACGGTCTCGTGGTCGCGCATCATGCCGGCGGGATGGAAGCGCTCCTGCGCGCCGTCGAGAACGTCGAGGACTCCGAGCAGGGCGGCGCCGACGACGCCGCCCTCGTCACCGCCCGCGACATCGCCATCGGCCTCGCCGCGTCAGGAAGCACGCCGTACGTCGCCGGTGCGTTGAAGGCCGCGCGTGCCGCCGGAGCCGCGACAGTCCTGATCACCTCGAACCCCGAGGCCCCACTGGCACCCCTGGCCGACATCGTCATCGCGGCGGACACCGGCCCCGAGGTCATCGCCGGCTCCACCCGCCTGAAGGCCGGCACCGCCCAGAAGATGATCCTCAACGCCTTCTCCACCACGCTGATGATCAAACTCGGCCGCACCTGGTCGAACCTCATGGTCGACCTCGTCGCCACCAACGCCAAGCTCCGCAACCGCATGCTCCGCATCCTCGCCGAAGCCACCGGCGCCGACCACGACGCCTGCGAATCAGCCCTGGCCGCCGCCGACGGCGAACTCAAACCCGCCCTGGTCCACCTGTTGACCGGCGCCCCCATCCCCGCCGCCCGAGCCGCCCTGGAAACAGCCAACGGCCGAGTAGCCACCGCCCTAACCACCCTCAACACCCCCTCCGACGCCTAAGCAGCCACGCCACCTTTCAGGCGCGTGCGCGCACCGCTTGTCGCGGAGGATGGCGAGGGTGGAGGCGCCGTGATCGCGGGTCCCGGTACTGAAAGTGGGCGGGCCGGCGGCTGAGAGCCCTCGCATCGTCGACATCTGTGACCATGCGGCCGGGTGTCGCCCAAAGGCGGTCCGCTCCAGCTCTCGCGCGGACACGCCCGCTCGAGTGAGCGAGGAGCCGCCAATGGGCGCCCCTGTCCCGCGTAACGTCCGAAGGGTCGGAGGGCGTGGTCTCCAGGTCTTCGGACGTTGTGAGGTTAGTTGGCGCGGGACGGGTTGGTGTTGCGGGCGGCCGGTTTGGCGAGCGCATTGCACCGGAATTGGTCGGTTCCGGTTCCCAAAGCGGTTTAGGGAGTGGCCGTGCTGACCGGGCGTCCCTTCGCTCAACCGGTTCGGGGAGCGCAACGAACCTGGATCGACAGGCAGAACTCCCCAGCGTCCGCGGACCTTGGGGCGTTAGTCGGCTGGGGGACGCCAGGGTTGGCTCGGTTGGCTAGTGGCCGGGTGGCGTGGTGTTGCCAGCGAGCGGACCGCCCACACTCACTAACCTCATTGCGGATGTGGGGTTCACGCTCAGCGCTGGCTCCACCAATGCGTTTTGGTGGGTTGGACAGTGGGGGCGGTCCGCTTCAGGGTCGGCTGGAGTAGGGCACCGGCAGCAGCCCAGTGACTACCGACTCTGCGCTAAGGACTGGTGGTGGTTGCGGACTGGCGGCTTCGCGGGTGGGGCTCACTCTGTCTCTTATACAC
>NZ_SMKX01000279.1 GCF_004349055.1 Kribbella antibiotica | reverse complement strand
CGTCAACCCCGTCTCCTCCATCAACTCCCGCGTCACCGCCGCAAACGGATCCTCCCCGTGCTCCACCTTCCCGCCCGGCAACGTCCACCAAGTCCCCTCCCCACCCGGCGACACATACCGAGCGAGCAAAACCCGCCCATCCACAAAACAAACCCCATAAGCAGCCAACCGAAAACTCATCCCAGCAAGGTAATCCATGGGTGTTCTTCGCCGCTGGCGTCGGCAAGGGCGGCCCTCAGCCACCGCCGGGCGGCCTCGCTCAGTAGCGGTGCGGTGGCTTCGAAGTCCACCTGATCCTTCGGCCGGGTCTGCAGGCCCTTGAACAACAGCACCAGCTCGGGGCGCAGGTACGGAATTCCGTCCGGCGTACGGGCGACAGCCTCGTCGTACGGCAGGCGGATCGAGCGGTCGAGCGCACAGATCCAGTGCACACCGTCGTCCGGAGTCCGCATCACGTCAGCCCGCCACCGGCCCGTCGACGGATCACGAACGAATGTCTGCTGGTATTCGAAATAGGCAGGGCCCGCACCGTCGACCGGCCAGAACCCTTCCCGCCCCGCGACAAAGAACTCGTACCCCGACAACCGCTCCCGAAGCAGGTCGAAGTCCCACAACGGCGTCGCGATCTCCAGATCCTCGTGCTCCCGAGTCTGTCGCCCCCGGAACAGGTCCAGAGCCCACCCGCCGACCACGCACCATCGCGCCCGCGTCCCCGCCAGCAGCCCAGCAATCTCCTCAGGCCGCCACGCATCCCACGCCGCAGGACCCCCATCGAGCCGAACCGGTTTCGACAACATCCATCGAGCCTAAGCCCGCTATCGTGCGTGCGTGTCGCGCCCACTGCTCTTCCTCGATGTCGACGGCCCGCTGATCCCCTTCGGTGGAACGAACTACCCGACGTACGGCGGCATCTCCGGAGCCAATCCCCTCGCGGCCCGGATCAACCCAGCCCATGGACCCCGCCTAGCAGCCCTCGGCTGCGAGCTCGTCTGGGCCACCACCTGGATGTCCGAGGCCAACGAGGTCGTGTCGCCGCGTCTCGGCCTGCCGGACCTTCCGGTCGTCGTCTGGCCCGACGGCGAGGACCCCGAGGGCCTGCACTGGAAGACAATTCCCCTCGCCCAGTGGGCCGCCGATCGCCCCTTCATCTGGGTGGACGACGAGCTCACCGCCAACGACCGCGCGTGGGCCCGAGCCAACCACCCGGCGCCAACGCTCCTCCACAAAGTCGATCCGGTCCGCGGCCTCACCGACGCAGACTTCGCCATACTGCAGCAATGGCTGACCAACAAAACCTGACGTCGGGTTCTCGCTGATCCAGCGAGGCGTAAGGCTCTAGCTCGTCCTCGCAATCGCTCAAGCCTGAGGCGGACCGCCAGCACTGTCTAACTGGTTGCGACTGGTCTGGTTCACGCTCAGACCTGCCCCGATGATGCCCTCAGAGCCGAGTTAGACAGTGGTGGGCGTCCGCCGACGGCACTGTCCCGGGGGTGTAACACTGGTGATTACATCGTTACGCCCCGGCGGGAAGGTTGGCCGATGAGTCTTCGCCAGTACGAGTACGCCCTGGCTGTTGCCGAGGAGGGTTCGGTGACGGCGGCCGCGGAGCGGTTGCATGTCGCGCAGCCGTCGGTGTCCCAGCAGATTCGCGGGCTGGAGCGCGAGCTCGGCGTACAACTCTTCGCCCGTACGCCGACCGGTCTGGTGCCGACCGTCGTCGGCCGCGCGTTCTTGCGGGAGGCCCAGGTCGCGGTCAGCGCATCGCGCCGGGCGAGGGCCACCGCGCGAGCCGGTGCCGAGGAACTGGTAGGCGAGCTGATTGTCGCCGTACAGCTGGGTTTTGGAACTCGCCAGCTCCCGGGCGCGCTGGGGGAGTTGCGCCGGCGCTTCCCGCGGCTCGAGGTCACCGTCTTCGAGGAGCAGAGCTCGGCTGAGCTCGAGCGACTGTGCAGCCGCGGCGTACTCGACCTCGCTCTGATGGCGGCCTGCAACCGGAGCCCGGCCGATGCTCACCAGCTTGGCGAGGAGGAGTTCGTCGTCGTACTGAGTCCGGGCCACGAGCTCCTGGCCGAGGACCGCGTTGCGTTGCGCGACCTGAAAAGCGAGCCGTGGTTGAGGTTTGACCGCGACAGCGCACTCGACGCCGTACTGGTGAAGGTGCTGCAAGACAACGACCTGACCCCCACCACGGCCGCCCGCGTCTCCCAGACCGCGACGGCCGTGCGCTGGGCGGCGCACGGCCTCGGAGTCACGCTCGTGCCGGCCTCGGTGGTTCCCGACGACCATCAGCACCTGGTTCGCCCGGTATTGCCGGACGTCGCTCAGCCGGTCATCGCCGTACTGCGTCCAGAGGCCGGGCCCGCCGAGACTGCCCTGCTCGAACTCCTCCGCGAGGAAACCTGGCCTCTAGAAAGCAGCGCCGCCGGCGTCGACGTGGATCGTGGTGCCGTTGATGTAGCTGGCGCGAGGCGAAGCTAAGAAGTAGATCGCCTCCGCAATCTCCCGCGGATCAGCCGTCCGCTGCAGCCCCAGCGCCTTGGCCATGCCCTCATTGCCGTCCGGACCCCACTCGGCCAACACGCCCTCGGTCCGCGTCGGCCCAGGCGCCACACTGTTCACCCGTACGCCGCCCTCGGCGAACTCCACCGCCCAAGTCCGAGTCAGCGAGGCGAGCGCCGCCTTGGATGCGCTGTACGCCGAAGTGGTGGCGAACGCCCTGTGCGCAGCCAACGTGGTCACGTTGACGATGCTGCCCTCGCCTTTCGCCAGCATGTGTGGCACCAATGCTGCGACCAGGAAGTAGGCCCCGCGCACATTCGTGTCGAAAATCCGCGCATAGTCCGCAACGCTCTGATCAACTGTCAGTGCAGTCGGGAAAGCACCCGCGTTGTTGACGAGAATGTCGACCGGTCCACTCTGTCGAGCCAACTCGGCCACCGATTCAAGGTCGGACAGATCAGCCGCCATGAATCGAACCGCGTCATGGTCGCGTGCGGCCTTCTCGCCGCGCTCTACGTTGCGCCCGCTGATGATGACCTCTGCTCCCGCACCGGCCAGCAACCGGGCAGTCGCCAACCCGATCCCCGAAGTCCCGCCGGTCACCAATGCCTTCTTACCCTGCAGTTCCATCATCATCGCCTCGGGTATTCGCCGCCGTCGACCACAAGATTGCTCCCGGTCAACCACCCGGCCCGCTCCGAAGCGAGAAACACCACCGCATTGGCAATATCGTCAGGATCTCCCTCCCGCCCCAATGGCGGCATCCCGAAGTCCACAGTCTCCGACTGCAGCCCCGCCCACAAC
>NZ_SMKX01000278.1 GCF_004349055.1 Kribbella antibiotica | reverse complement strand
GAGTCAGGCGTGGGGGCGGCGGAGGCGGACCACGTCGCACTGGCCGTCGGTGATGAGGAGGATAGGGCCAGTGGCTGGGAAGTCGTCGGCGCGTTCGAGGAGGTCTACGCCGGGTTGGAGCACAGTGCCGCCGCGGCCTCGGACCTGCACGCGGCCGGCGATGTCGTCCACGGGGATGTAGCCGGCGTCGTAGGGGGCGGCGTCGCAGTAGATGACTCGGGCGGCGGGGACGTCGCGGGCACGCGAGTAGGAGGCGATGGCTCCTAGCGCTTTGCCGAGCAGGACGCGATCCATAGAGCCTGAAGTGTCCAGGACTACGCCGTACGTCGGGAGGCGCTCCAGCTCGACTGGTCGGATCCACCCGGGGCGGGGGATGTCCGGCGTACTGTCCTGGCGGCGGGATGCGCGGGCGTAGGTGCGGGTGCGTTCGGCGGCGGGGACGTGCTCTTCGAACCAGCGCGCCAGTTGGGCGTCCCAGGACAGAGGCGGGTGGTCCAGGGCGCGGATCTCTTCGACCAGACCTGATGGAAGTAGACCGCGGGAGGAGTCGTGGTAGGCGAGGCCTGTGTTCAGTGCGCGGCGGTAGATGTCGTCCAAGCCAGCAGCGCGGGCAGCCTCGCCGCTGTGGGGGAGCGGATGCCCCAGTACGTCGCCCAGTCCAGTACCGCGCAGTGTCGCCAGCTTGCGATAGCGGCGGAGGTCAGTGGCGACGCGGTCGTAGACCTCTTCGGCGGACATGCCTTTGAGGACTGGGTCGTAGAGCGCGCCGTCAGGGATTGTGCCGACGCCCATCTCCAGGAGCCAGCCGTTGATGACCAGGTCGGCGGCGACGTTCCACAGGTACGGATCACGGCCGCCAACGCGCTCACCATGCCGGAGCGCGGCGTGGAGCATCTCGTGCGCCATGACGAAGCGCCACTCGTTCTGGGTGAGGCTGGTGAGCGGGTTGACGTAGATCTCGCCTGCTGCGGCATTGACCGCCGCCACCTGGATGTCCCAGCCGCGGGCGAGCTCCGCCTCGGCCACGACCGTCATGGTGGAGGCGATAGCGCCGAGCAGCGGGTACGACGAGACGAACCAGCCCAGCGCGAGGTCCCACTCGTTCCGGCTCGCACGCCGATCCGAGAGCGACGACCGCGCGCCACCAGCGACATCTACCGCAGCGGCGGCCGCATCCGACAGACCGGCGGCGAAGAGCTCACTCCAGTTCGGCGGCTTGCCCCATCCGTTCCACCGCTCAATCAGTACGTCGGACTGTCCGCCGGCCACGCCCTGACCGCCGTACTCGGCCGGTACGGCGGTACGTCGCCACCGTCGTGCCAGCACATCCTCATCGATCGTGGGGAACTCGGATGGCATTTCCACGACCGGGGTGCCGAATTTGAGTGAGTGGAGGAAGTGGTTGACCGCCGTATCGCACGCTGCACTCGCAGCGTGGTCAGGAGCCGGCCTGTCGCGTTCTGCGTGTCCTAGACCGAGGTGGATGAGCAGGTGCGCGAATACCCAGGTCCACTCGGCTGGTGTGGCTCGGCGGGACGAGTGGGCGAGGATGGCGCCGTTCGAGTCGATCGTGGCCCAGCCAGTGCGCGGTACCGAGTCACTGCGCACCGGGTTGGAGACGCGGTCCGCGATCGGCGCGAACAGGGGATGGCGTTCGACAACAGCCCAACCGGCCCGGATCGCTTCCAGGGCTGGGTCTTTGCGGGCCTTGCGCCGCTCAGGCACGGGCGGCGACCAGCCGCGGCAGGTCTCGGCTGACCTCGACCAGGAACCACGTCGGCAGTACTGGTCGGCCGTCGTCGTCAGATGCGATCACCAGCTGGGCAACCTCTAGAGAGATCTCAGCCAGCTCCACCAGCAGCGCCTTGCCGCGGTGTGCGAGCTGACGCGCGGCCGGGCTACCGGAGTTCTTGTCTGCCGGCAGTTCCTTGACCAGTCGGGCGCGGAAGGTCTCGGCCAAGAAGTAGAGCAGGTCGCGGTCCTCCGGAGCAGACGGCCAGCTGGCCTCACCCTTCAGGACAGCCTCGAGGCCGAATGCGTTCCGCACTGTCTTCACAAACGCGCGGAACGCAGAAGCGTGCGCGGCAGACAAGGTGCCGAAGGCAAGGACTCGCAGCGTGTCGTCGGTGATGCCCTCGCCGTACGAGTGCAGGGCATCCGACAGCATGTGCCAGCTTCGCGGCGTGGAGAACGGCTCCTCGGTCTTCGGTGGCGCAGTCCAGAGGTGATCCGGCCGGTTGCGCAGATAATCCAGCACCCACGGATGAATCCCCGCCGTACCGGCCCACTGCAGCCAGTCGCTCGCCGACGCACGCAGATGAACATGCACCAGCCGGTTGATCAATGCACTCGCCATCGGACGAGCCAGCGCGTTGTCCGTGGCGCGGTTGCCGGCCCCGATCACGACAGAGCCTTCCGGCAGCTCGTACTCACCGATCCGACGATCCAGGATCAGCGAGTAGAACGCCTTCTGCACCTCGGCCGACGACGCGTTCAGCTCATCCAGGAACAAGCAGTACGGCTCGTCCCGCGCAATAGCCACCGGCGGCGCAAACCGGCTCCGTCCATCCACGATCTGCGGCACGCCGATCAAGTCCTCCGGCGCCAGTTGCGTCCCCAGCAGCGTCACGCACTCCAGCCCCAGCGACTCCGCAAAAGCCCGCACCAGACTGCTCTTCCCGATCCCGGGTGCGCCCCACAAAAACACCGGCCGAACCACAGCCACATGCAACAAAACCTCCGGCAGCTCACCCGCCGAAACCGAAATCCCCGCCTGCATCCATCCCTCTCGTTCGTTCCCCGACTCCCAGGGTCCCCCGAACCCCCAGCCCTGTCACACGAATTTCCATGAGCAGTCGGGATAGAAGCGCCGTACTGTCTCGCGCAGCCAGTCCTGCTTAGCCGTTGAGAGCAGCGGCCAGGCGCGGTCAAAATCGTGCCGGTCCTTGCTGCGATGGAGACGCGCCTTGAAGAGAAGGACGAGCTCGGGCCTCAGGTAGCGGACGCCGTCGCCTGCAACCCAGGTGGCGTCTTCCAAACGAGCGGTGTGCTCAGGAAAGTACTTGCTGGTCCACAACCCGTTAGTGTCCGGCGTCAGCGGAAGGTCGATGACCCACGGCGCATCCCCGTGTTCCCGAACCCACACCTGACTCGCCGGCCCAAACACATCCGGATGCTTGTTCGTCAACGGGCGCATGTCGCCGCCGGCCAGGTTCCACAGGTGCCACCGCTCACCCACATGCGCCCGAAGCACCGGCACATCGCAAGCAAAGATCGACACGTCCACATCGGAGTGCTCCCGCCGTACCCCCGTGAACGCGTCGATCGCCCACCCACCAAC
>NZ_SMKX01000277.1 GCF_004349055.1 Kribbella antibiotica | reverse complement strand
CGGGCGCTTAGTGGGAGTGCTTCGACGATGAGTACGGCCAAGGACCGGTTGCAGGATGCGGCGGGGATGTTGGCTGGGCTGGCCGGGGAGCTGGACAAGATTCCGGGGATCGGGGATGCGGCGGCCAAGAAGTTGAACGACGGGAGTGGGCAGGTCGGGGCGGTGGCTACGGAGATCGAGAGCCTGGCCGGGAACCTGGAGGATCTGTCGGGGATTTTGGCGGCGGTCGGGGATGCGTTGAAGGGCCTCGGAACGAAGTTGAGCGAGTCGGGTGGGTCGGTGCAGAAGTTGCTCGACTGAGCTGGCGGGTGCCGCCGAGCCAGTGGCGTTCGGTGGTAATAAGTCGTCGCCTGGCGCACATTTGTTTCCACCCGGCTGCGACGCCGCCGTTCCCCAAACCGGTTTGGGGAGCCCTACCTGTCGTTTGTGGTGGGTGCGGCGCCCCGAACTGGTTTGGGGAGTGTGGCCTGTCGTTTGTGGTGGGTCCTGCGCCCCAAAGCGGTTTGGGGAGGGCTGCGTGCTGGATTTGGTCGGTTCGGCTCCCCAAAGCGGTTTGGGGAGGGCTGCTGCCGGGGCGAATCGGTGGGCGGCGGGATGGGTTCGGCCTAGGCTGCTGGGCATGATGGAGCGGACTGTGGTTGTTGCCGGGGGCACCGGTGGGCTGGGGCGTGCCGTGGTGGCGGAGTTTCTCGCGAGCGGCTGGCGTGTGGTCGTGCCGGGACGGTCGGAGGAGTCGCTGGAGCGGTTGGGCGCTGATCCGGGGCTGACGCCGATCGTGGCCGACCCGTTCGACCCCGCCGGGGTGGCTGATGTCGTCGCGCTGGCGACCTCGGAGATTGGGGCGCCGGTGCGCGCGCTGGTGAACCTGGTCGGCGGATTCGCGTCCGGCGCACGGGTGCACGAGACGCCGATCGAGCAGTTCGAGGAGCAATTCCGGATCAACCTGCGACCGACGTACCTGATCACTCAGGCGGTCCTCCCGCACCTGATCGCCGGCGGGGGCGGGGCAATCGTTTGTACGTCGAGCCGAGCGGCGCAGCGGCCGTTTTCCGGGGCGGCTGGGTACATCTCGGCCAAGGCCGCGATCCTCGCCTTCGCCGACGCGCTGCAGGTGGAGTACGCCAAGGACGGTATCCGGGTGAATACGGTGCTGCCCGGAACCATCGACACCGCCGCCAACCGCAAGGCGATGCCGACCGCCGACACGAGCGGCTGGACGCCGCCCGAAAAGATCGCCGCAGTCATCCGCACCTTGGTCGAAACCGATGGGTTTTCCGGCGGTCAGTACCCGGTGTGACAACCGAATGCCTCTGTAACACGTCTGGAGATGTGGAGGCGTGCATCGACGATGCACACTGACTGGGGACGGACACAGGGGAGTCGATGGGGAGACACTCGCACACGGCAGTCACACGGGCACGCTCGGTACCGAAGGTGCTGGGTCTGACCCTGCTGGGTGCGTTGCTGCCCGGAATCGGGCTGATCTTCGGCGGACGGCGGAAGATCGGTGCGTTCATCCTCACCATCACCCTCGGCCTGGTCGGTCTCGCCGCGTACGTCGGCCTGACCCGGCGCGACGAGGTCCTCGCGGCCGCCGTCGACCCGAGCCGGTTGCTGATCACCTCGGTGTCCATCGCGGCGGTGGCGCTGATCTGGATCATCGTGATCGTCGCCTCGCACCGTTCGTTGCGTCCGGCAACAGGTCGGGCCGGTGGCCGGGCGATCGGCGCCACGTTCGTCGGGATCCTCTGCTTCGCGATCGCGGCTCCCACGGCGTTCGCCGTACAGACTGTGCTGGCGCAGCGGACGCTGGTGCAGGACGTGTTCGTCGCGCAGGGCGAGAGCAAGAGCGCCACCCGGCCGAAGACGGTGAACGTCAAGGATCCGTGGGAGGACAGGCCGCGGCTCAACCTGCTGCTGCTCGGTGGCGACGACGCTCCGAGCCGGGAGGGGGTTCGCACCGACACGGTGATCGTCGCGAGTATCGACACCAAGACCGGGAACACCTCACTGATCTCGATGCCGCGGCAGCTGACCTTCATGCCGTTCCCGACGGACTCGCCGCTGTACAAGAAGTATCCGAACGGTTTCGGTCAGGAAGGGCTCAGCCTGGAAGGCCGGCTGGAGTGGATGCTGACGGCGATGTACCAGAACATCCCGGACAAGTACCCGGGGATTCTCGGGCCTTCCGACAACGAGGGTGCCGACGTTCTGAAGCAGTCCGTCGGTGCAGCGACCGGGCTGAAGATCGACTACTACCTGCAGGTGAACCTGACCGGTTTCCCCGAGCTCGTGAACGCGCTCGGCGGTATCACCGTCAACGTCAACGAGCGGGTCGCGATGGGCGGCATCAGCAGCGCGCACATCCCGCCGAAGGAGTGGATCGAGCCCGGCCCGAAGCAGCATCTCGACGGCCGGCACGCCCTCTGGTTCGCCCGTGGCCGCTACAACGCCGACGACGACCAGCGCCAGATCCGCCAGCGCTGCACCATCAACGCGATGGTCGACGCGGCCGACCCGGCCACCCTGATCACGAAGTACAAGGCGATCGCGAAGGCCGGCCAGCACCTGCTCCGGACCGACATCCCGCAGGAGCTCCTGCCGGCCCTCGTTCAGCTGGCGGTCAAGGTCAAGGCAGGGACGGTCTCGAACATCAACCTCGACGTCTCGAAGCTGAAGATGAAGTACCTGCACCCTGACTACGACGGCATGCGCGAAGCGATCGAGAAGGCCCTCGAGCAGCCGACGCCGCCGGCGACCCAGCCGGTCAAGACCCCGTCGAAGACGCCCTCCAAGACGCCCTCCAACACGAAGACGACACCGCCGCCGACCCAGAACCTCGTCGACGCCTGCGCCTACCAGCCGAACGGCGACCAGCCGAGCTGAAATTCTTCTGCGCCGAGTGTCGATCCGATCTCCCGCCGTACGACGTGAGAGTAAGAGATCGACACGACCCAGGGAGAACTCCGATGCGCTACATGATCATCAACAAGGCCGACGCCGACAGTGAAGCCGGTAAGTTCCCGGCGCAGTCGGTGGTCGAAGGGGTCGGCAAGGTTGTCGAGGACCTGTCGAAGGCCGGCGTGCTGTTGTTCGCCGAAGGGGTTCACCGCAGTTCCCTCGGTGCCCGCGTGCGGGTCGCCGACGGCCGCCGTACCGTCACTGACGGACCCTTCGCCGAGACCAAGGAACTCATCGGCGGCGTCATCGTCGTCGACGTCCGCTCCCGCGACGAAGCCGTCGAATGGGCCGCCCGCCTGGCCGAAGCCCTCGGCAACGAGGTCGAACTCCGCCGAGTAGTCGAAGAGGCCGACTTCGCCCCCGGCGGCGACTTCTTCACCGCCTAACCACACCCCCGTACGCCGTCCCGC
>NZ_SMKX01000276.1 GCF_004349055.1 Kribbella antibiotica | reverse complement strand
GGGTGGGGGCGGGCGGTCTCGCCTACCTCGACTACGTTGCCGATGACAACTATTGCGGGGGCGCCTACTCCTTCGGCGCGCATGGCTTCGGCGATGCCGGCGAGGGTGGAGGTCACGCGGTGCTGGCTGGGGAGGGTGCCGTCGGCGATGGCTGCGGCGGGGGTGGTCGCTGGGCGGCCCGCGGCGATGAGGCGTTCGGTGATCGCGGGCAGGTTTTCCACGGCCATCAAGAGGACGAGGGTGCCGGACAGCTGAGCCAGGGCGTCCCAGTTGACGAGCGACTCGGGGTGCGACGGCGGTAGGTGACCCGACACGACCGTGAATTCGTGGGTGACACCTCGGTGGGTGACCGGGATACCCGCGACCGCGGGCACTGAGATGGAGCTGGTGATGCCGGGGACGACGGTCCAGGGGACGCCGGCTTCGGCGCAGGCCAGTCCTTCTTCGAAACCGCGGCCGAAGACGTAAGGGTCACCGCCCTTCAGGCGTACGACAACCTTCCCCGCGCGGCCGCGGTCGACCAGGATCCGGTTGATCTCCTCCTGCTGAGCCGCCCGGCCGCGCGGGAGTTTCGCCGCATCGAACAGCTCGACGTCAGGTGACAGCTCGTCCAGCAACTGTTGCGGAGCGAGCCGGTCGGCGACGACTACCTCGGCCTCGGCGAGCAGGCGGCGGCCGCGGACGGTGATCAGGTCCGGATCGCCCGGTCCCCCGCCGACCAGATAGACGCCAGGCCGTTTGCCGGCGGCATCGCGCGCTCCGAGTTCGCCCGTACGGAGTCCTTCGAGGATCGCGTCGCGGACTGCGGCCGAACGGCGATGATCGCCGCCGCCAAGCACGCCGATCGTGACGTTGTCGTGCTGGCCCGAGGCCGGGGTCCAGGCGGTTGCTCGGGAGCGGTCGTCGGAGCGGACGCAGAAGATCCGGCGCTCCTCGGCCTCGCGCGACACCTCGTCGTTGACGGCCGCGTCATCGGTGGCAACAACGACATACCAGGCGTTCTCAAGGTCGCCAGAGATGTAGCCGCGCTCGTGCCAGGTCAGCGACGGGTTGGCGAGCAACCCTTCGATGGTCGGGGTGATCACCGGCGAGATCAGATCGATGACCGCGCCGGACTCGAGCAGCCGCGGCAGCCGCCGCTGGGCGACGCCGCCACCGCCGACCACGACGACGCGGCGCCCGGTGAGGACGAGGCCGGAGAGGTATTGGTCGGTCACGAGTCGATCCCCGCAGACTCGAACGTCGCCATCTCACCGAGAGCCCGGACCGCGCAGGCCAGGATCGGGTAGGCGAGCACGGCTCCAGTGCCTTCACCGAGCCGGAGATCCAGATCGACGAGCGGGACCAGCCCGAGCGTCTTCAGCGCGACCGCATGACCAGGCTCGGCCGAGCGGTGACCGGCGACGCAGTACTCGATCGCGTGCGGCGCCAGCGCCTGGGCGACCAGCGCGGCCGCGCCCGCAATCACCCCGTCGAGAATGACCGGGACCCGGTTGGCTGCACCGCCGAGGATGTATCCGGCGAGCGCCGCGTGCTCAAGCCCGCCGAACGCCTGAAGCGCGCCGGTCGGATCAGAAGCCGGTACGGCGTGCCTGTCGAGCGCCGACTGCACAATCGCCGTCTTGTGGGCGAGCGTCGTGTCGTCGATGCCGGTCCCACGGCCGGTCACGACCTCCGCGGTCGATCCGGTGAAGGTGGCAATCAGCGCCGCCGAGGCGGTCGTATTCGCGATCCCCATGTCGCCGGTCAGCAGGCAGCGGTAGCCGTCCTTGACGAGGGTTTCGGCCAGATCGAAGCCGACGGTGATCGCGGCGCAGACCTCGTCGTACGTGAGCGCCGGCTCCACCGACAGGTCGCGGGTCCCCGAGCGAACCTTGGCGTGCACGATGTCGAGATCCTCGACCGGCCCGGCCACACCGACATCAACAACCCGTACGTCGACCCGGTTGTTCGCCGCGAACGCGTTCACCGCGGCACCACCGGCAGCGAAGTTCGCCAGCATCCCGGCGGTCACCTCCTGCGGCCACGGCGAGACACCCTGCGCATGCACGCCGTGGTCAGCCGCGAAAACGGTCACCACAGCCGGCGTCGGAACCGCCGGCGGGCAGACGCCCGTCATCCCGGCAACGCGGATGGAGAGCTCCTCCAGCACACCCAACGAGCCCGGCGGCTTGGTGAGCTGCCCTTGACGCTCCGCAGCCGCCCGCATCGCCACCTCGTCCGCGGGCGCAATCCGCGCCAGGTACTCCTCCACCGCAAACCCTCCAGTCACACGCTTCGGACTATCCGGTCCGATCTTCGCATCTCTGTCCCACCTCCCCGGGACAGGACGCCGTTCGGTGGACAGTAGTGTCGGATTCACCACACGTCTGAGCCCACGGAGGACCACAGATGTCGCTCGACCGTCCTGTCACCCCCGACCCGTACAAGCTGCTCCCCGAGGTGGGCAGCTTCACCCTCACCAGCACCGACGTGACCGAGGGTGAACAACTCCCCGACGCGCACGTGTTTGCCGCAGGCAACACCTCGCCGCAGCTCAGCTGGTCCGGCTTCGCCGCCGAGACCAGGGGTTTCGTCGTCACCTGCTTCGACCCTGACGCTCCGATCGTCTCCGGCTTCTGGCACTGGGTCCTGGTCAACCTTCCCGCCGACGTCACGTCGCTCGAGACGGGTGCCGGTACGACGGAGCGTCTCGCCAACGGCGCCTTCCACGTCCGCAACGACTTCGGCACCAAGAACTTCGGCGGCGCCGCACCGCCCGCCGGCGACCAGAACCACCGCTACTACTTCGTCGTCCACGCCATCGATGTCGAGGCCCTGGACGTCGACGACACCGCCACCCCCGCGGTGGTCGGCTTCAACCTCGCCTTCCACACGCTGGCGCGCGCGATCCTCACCCCGACGTACCAGACCGCCGAGTAAACGTCCGCTCGATCCATTCGACGCCCGCGTCCACCGTGGCGTGGGCCTCGAACAACCACGTCGGAGCCCGGCCGACTCGACCCTCCCGACCGGCTCCGGCCTTCACCGCCTGATCAGCCAGTACGGCGACCGGGTGCTCGATGCCATGGTCGTCGTACGGGAGTGAGCCGTAGAACGTGTCGAGCGTGCGGTAGTCCCGCCACTCGTCACCAACCGGCATCCGGTATTCGTGGAACCGCTTGCCCTCGACATCGGCGATCGCCTCGGCGTGGTGGCACAGCGTCAAGGTTTTGAGCGGTGCGCCGAGAAGCAGCACGCGCCCGTCGAGTTCGACCAGGCGGCCGAGCGGCCCGTCCGGCCCCCACGGATCGTCTGACTCAGTCAGCAGCTCAGCGGCTCGCGGTCCGACCGCGGCGAAGCTCACCTCAGGATGCCCGCTGCGTAAGGCGCCCGGCCAAGTCCGCAGCCGCTCCGGCCACCGCCCGAAGTCCCGCCGAGCCGACGACACCGCCGGATCGAACCCGGGCATCTCTTTGTATGCCTCTTGCCAAGCCTCCGGCCACAGCTTCACGTGATACGGGCTGTCATCCCACCCGCAGAACGCCATCAGCGTCCCCTCGGGCCCGAGGGCGTCCCGAAGCCCATGCACCACGGTGTCGATCCCGCCGACCACCCACCCCAGCGCCGACAACCGCACATGCACCATCAACACGTCGCCCGCCCGCAC
>NZ_SMKX01000275.1 GCF_004349055.1 Kribbella antibiotica | reverse complement strand
CGGGGCCGTCGTCGTCGATGGTGAGGAAGGCCTGGTGGTTGTCGCGGTGGAGCATGACGTCGACGCGGCCTTGGGGGCGGCCGTGGAGGGCGGCGTTGTCGAGGAGGTTGTCGATGGCGGTGCGGAGGCCGGCCTGCCAGCCGGCGAGGGTTGGTGGGCGCATGTGGTCGACGGTGAGCCGGAAGGTGGTGGCCGGGTACCGGTGGCGGGCGCGCCGTACGGATTCTTCGAGGAGGTCGGTGATGTCGACGTTCGTGCGGGCGGGGAGGGCACCGGCGTCGCCGCGGGCGAGGGTTTGCAGACCTTCGAGGAGCGCGGTGATGCGAGTGTGCTCGGCGAGGGTGGCGGTCAGGATCTGCTGCCGCTGGTCGGCGGAGAGTTCGGGATTGCGGTACAGGGTCTCGAGGTTGACTCCGAGGGTGGTGAGTGGAGTCCGGAGTTCGTGGCCCGCGTCGGCGGTGAAGCGACGGGTGGACTGGGTGCTCGTCTGGAGCTGGGCGAGCATGTCGTTGAGGGCGGCGGAGAGATCGGCGACCTCGCGGGTACCGGACTCGGCAGGCAGCCGTTGGCCTTCGTCCATGCTCCGGATCCCGGCGGCACCGGCGCGCAGCCGCTGCAGCGGGCTGAGCAGCACGGTGATGACCAGCCACACCCCGGAACCGGCAGCGGCGGTCGAAGCGATCGCGATCACGGTCACCAGCTGCGCATTGGCGGTCAGGCGTTCCTCGACCGGACCGAGATCCTGGAGCACTTGCAGACGGTTGCCATCGGCAAGGGTCTGGGTGAGTGAGCGCCAGGTCTGGTCGCCGACCTCGAGAGTGACGTAGCCATCGGCAGCAGGGATGGGGAGGTCGACGGTGGGCTGATCGCCGCGGGCGTCGACCTGGCCGTCGTGGATCAGGCGGACGAGCGACTGGCTCCCCACGAGCAGGCCGCCGTACTCGTCGCCGGGGTGACCGTCGCCTTGGTTCAGGAGCTTGCTCACGTCCCCACGGAGCTTCGCCGCGCGGGAGCTGAGCTGGTTGTCGAGGTCGGTGCGGTCGCGGTGGTCGATCCGTACGGCGATGATGAGGCCGGTCAGCGCGACCACCACCATCACGAGCAGCGCGATGCTGGCGGTGATCCGGGCCCGGAGGCTCCGCGGCCCAATCCTCATGGGCGCAGGACGAATCCGACACCGCGGACGGTGTGCAGCAGACGGTCCTCACCGGCGAGCTCCAGTTTGCGGCGCAGGTACCCGATGAAGACGTCGACGACGTTCGTGTCAACGTCCCACGTGTAGCCCCAGACCTGTTCGAGGAGCTGGCTGCGGCTGAGGACCTGACCGGAGTGCTGCGCGCAGACGAGCAGGAGGTCGAACTCGCGGGTGGTGAGGCCGAGATCGCGGCCGGATCTGGTCGCAGTACGGCGTACTGGCTCGATTGCGAGCTCGCCGATGACGACCGCGCGTTGAGTGCTGCTCTCGTGCAGGCGGACCAGCGCGTGCAGGCGGGCAGCGAGCTCACCGAGTGAGAACGGCTTGACCACGTAGTCATCGGCCCCGGCCGCCAGCCCGGCCACTCGGTCGTCGATCTCGTCGCGGGCCGACAGCATGCAGATCGGGAGCGTGCGCCCGGCTGCGCGGAGCCGGCGGACCACCTCGACGCCGTTCAGGCCGGGCATCATCACGTCCAGTACGACGACTGCGGGCAGCCGCGAGTCGATCGCGGCCAGCGCGGATTCACCGGTCGGCGCTGCGCGGACGGTGAAGCCCTCGGCGCTCAGCCCGAATTCCAGGGACTGCCGGAGGGCAGCGTCGTCGTCCACGACCAGTACCTCCGGGGTGCGGGCAGCAATAAGACGACCTCCTCGCCGAATCCGACGTACCTGGGTCTCAGTGTGCCAACCGATTCACAAAGCAGCTTAAGAATCGGGCCGGTGTCGCGAACGGTGTCGTTGGCTGGGCGGCTGGAGTGGGCGGGGATAGTGGGCGGTATGACGACTTCGGCAGAGGTGGCACTCCCGTCGCGGCGGGTCTTGGGGCGCGAGGTCTGGCTGGTGCTGGCGCTTTCTCTCGGGGCCTCTGGCGTGGCGGCGCTCATTTCGTTCACCGGGATCCTGACCTCGGCCAAGCCGATCAGTGGGCAGACGGCGGTGATTGTGGGGTCGCGGGCGCCAGGGCGGCCGTGGCTGGATCTGGCGTGGCAGGTGTTCGCGGTGGTGACAGCGCTGGTGCCGGTCGCGTTGGTGGGGCACTTCCTGCTGCGGGGTGGTGAGTCGCTGCGGACGATCGGCTTCGATCTGCGGGAGCGGCTGCGGGACCTCGGGCGGGGGACTGCGGTCGCGGCGGTGATCGGTGGGGCCGGGCTGGTGTTCTATCTGCTGGCTTATGCGTCGGGGGCGAATTTGAGCGTGGATCCGGCGCAGTTGCCGGACTACTGGTGGCGGATCCCGATTCTGATCGCGGTGGCGGCGCAGAACGCCGTACTGGAGGAAGTGATCGTGCTCGGGTACCTGAACCGGCGGCTGGATCAGCTGGGCTGGTCGGTCCGGCGCAGTACGGCGGCCAGTGCGCTCCTGCGCGGTTCGTACCACCTGTATCAGGGGGCCGGCGGGTTCGCCGGGAACGTGATCATGGGCGTGATCTTCTGCTACCTGTATCGCCGGTGGGGACGCGTGATGCCGCTGGTGGTGGCGCATACGGTGATCGACATCGTGGCGCTCGTCGGGGCGACGTACCTGATCGGGAAGGTCGACTGGTTACCGGGTTCGTAACCGATCGGCGGTTCCTCAGGTTGTGAATGGCGTGACAGTCAACGGGGAAATCGAAATCGTGCACGAGACCGAGTCCGGGCCGCCGGCGGCGGCACCGCCACCGACAGTGGACGCCGGCCTGGCTTCTGCGGCCCTGGCCGTATTTGCCCATCGGCACGAGGTCGTGCACCTCTTGTATGCAGCGACCGACGAGGCGGATGCGCTCGCCCGGATCGCCAACCTGCTCAAGGTGGACGAGTCGACGATCGGCCGGGTTCTGGACCAGCCGCTGCGCTGGATGCTGCCGCAGTTCCGGGCCGAGCTGGAGACAATCTCCGCGACACCAGGGTGAGCTAGCGTTGCTCGGTGCAAACCTATCGAGCAGACATCCTGGAGATTGCCGACGAGTTCACCGAGGCGTACGTCGAGGTATTCACGGCACCGCCGTTCGAGCATCGCGGCGTCGAGGAGACCCGCGCCGCCTTCCGGCAACGGTTGGAAGGCGACGCGCACCGCGACGGGTTCCAGGCGTGGATCGAGCGGTCGGACGACGGCCGGATCGCCGGCTTCGTCACCGGGTGGGTGACCCCTGTGCCGTTCCGGACCGATCGCTCGTACGGGAGTGTGCTGAAGCGGCTTGGCGCTGAGCAGGTCGACGAGCTGCTGATCGGTGCGTTCGAGATCGACGAGCTCGGCGTCAGCGCACACGCCCGCGGCACCGGCCTCGGCCGCAAGCTCCTGGCAACCGCCACCGCCGAACATCCCCGCGCCTGGCTCCTCGCCTGGAACCAGAACTTCGACACCCTCGCCTTCTACCGCCGCATCGGCTGGACCGAGCCGAAGGTCGTTGGCGAAGAAACCGACATCATCGTTTTCGTCTCGCCCGCGTAATTCTCCATACCCGCCGCTCCTTCCCTTCGTACCCAAAGGTCGGTCCGCTGCTCTCTGTGCACGGACCTCCACTTTGAGAACCCATCAACCATTTCGGGGTGCTGTGCGTGGTCGGTGGATACCCAAAGATGCGCGGCGTGCTCAAGGGC
>NZ_SMKX01000274.1 GCF_004349055.1 Kribbella antibiotica | reverse complement strand
GGGATTGGTGCCGGGGACGATGGTGTCGTGGAGCTGGAGGGGGAGGATCAGGCGGCGCTTGATCTCATCGGCGTAGGAGTGGCCGGAGGCACGTTCGACGATCTCGCCTAGCAGGAGGTAGTTGGTGTTGGAATACTTGTACGCCGTGCCTGGCTTGGATGTGGGCGGGTTGGCGAGGGCGCGTTGGATGAGTTCGTCGGCGGTCCACGTGCGGTAACGGTTGGCGTAGAACTCGGGCTGCGGCGGGCGCGGCAGGGTGTACAGGACGTCGTACAGGCCGCTGGTGTGGTTCATCAGTTGGCGGACTGTGGCGCCGTTGGTCGGTAGATCCGGCAACCATTTGGCGACCGGGTCGTCCAGCTTGAGGCGCTTCTCGTCGACGAGTTGGAGAGTCACGGTGGCCAGGAAAGTCTTTGTGATGCTGCCGATGCGGAAGCTGCCCGACAGCGGGACCGGCCGACTCGAACCGAGCTCGGCCATGCCGCTGCGCCCACGCCAGACCGACCGGCCGTCGTGCACCTCCGCCTGTGCTCCGATGCCGGCTGTCCGCACCACCTCGTCCAGTCCCCGTTGCAGCCCGTACGGCGCTGCCTCGGCTCGCAACGGCGCGGCAATTAAGGCGATCGCGGCAAGTCCTACGAGGCCTACTCGTCTCTTCATTCCCCAACCCTGAACCGGCGGGGCGCCGAATAGCACCCGGGATCGCCCCGGGCTCTCCCCGAACCGCCAGCACTGACCAACTCGGGGTCAACCGTCCTCGGCACGCGCACGAACCCGCGCCGGAGGACCCCGGAACGAGCTTGCACAGTGGTGGCGGTCCGTACCGCCAGGCCATCACAACTGGTCGCGCCAGGTGAGTTCACGCTTGCCAGTCTGGCGATCGGGCGATTGTGATGGCCTGGGCGTCCACGACACGTCGGGCGAGGCATCGCTGGCAGGCGGTGGGTACATCGCTGAGCACGCCGGGGGGAAATTAATCGGTTGACGGAACCAGCAACCGTCGAGGACTGTGGCGGTTCAGCCGATCTAGGAGTGGATTACCCGATGCGCCAACTCGTGAGCTTGCTGCCCTGCACCTACTGCTCACGAGGACACGTATGGACCGGACACCTATTGATCTCCCCCGACGCTGGCTGAACCTTGGCGTGCTGGCGCATGTCGACGCCGGCAAGACGAGCCTGACCGAGGCGCTGTTGCAGCTCGGTGGGGCTGTTGCGCAGCGCGGACGGGTCGACGACGGTACGACGCAGACCGACAGCCTGGCGATGGAGCGGCGGCGCGGGATCACGATCCGGGCTGCTGTCGCGACGTTTCACGCCGGTGGGGTCGGCGTGAATCTTGTCGACACCCCGGGGCACCCTGATTTCATCGCCGAGGTGGACCGGTCGCTGGCGGTGCTGGATGGCGCCGTACTGGTGGTGTCGGCGGTCGAGGGTGTGCAGGCGCAGACGATTGTGTTGCATCGCGCGCTCAAACGGCTGAAGGTGCCGACGATCTTCTTTGTGAACAAGGTGGATCGGCTCGGCGCGGATCCGGCGCGGACGGTTCGGCAGATTCAGCGGCATCTCACGGAAGCCGTTGTTACGTTGAGCGCTGTGCACAACGCCGGCCACAGCACAGCAACGGTCGAGCCGGTCGGTCGCGAGCAGTTGTGCGCGGATCTTGCCGGGTACGACGACGCCCTGCTGACCGAATGGGTCGACAACGGGCTTCCGTCGGACGAGCGGCTTTGGCAGAGCCTGAAGCAGGTCACACCGGTGGTGTGCGGGTCGGCGCGGACGGTTGTTGGTGTGGAGCAGTTGATGGCTGCGGCGCTGCGCTTGTTTCCGACGTCGAGCGGTGACACGCAAGGGCCGCTTTCCGGGCAGGTCTTCAAGATCGAGCGGACGAGCAAACGGGCCCGGCTCTGCTCGATCCGCCTCCGGACCGGAGCACTCGCCGTACGGGATCACGTGGAGCAAGGCGTGGTGACCGCGCTCCAGCTCCACCAACCCGGTGGCGCGGTCAACGCCAGTACGGCGATAGCTGGGCAGATCGTGCAGGTGGAGGGTCTGGACCAAGCGCGGATCGGCGACTGGATCGGATCGCGGCCGAGCGGCGTACGAGCGACTAACTTCCTGCCGCCCGCACTGCAATCCACCATCACAGCAACGGATCCGAGCCAGCAGAACGCCCTGCACAAGGCGTTGGCTGAACTGGCCGACATCGATCCGCTGATCACCTTGCGCGTGCAGCACGACGAGCTGCACGTGAGCCTGTACGGGAAGGTCCAGCAAGAGGTGATCGCGGAAACGCTCGCCACCGAATACGGCATCGAGGTGGCGCTCGGTCAGCCGTCCGTCATCTGCGTCGAGCGCCCAACCACAAGCGGTCGAGCGGCGCTCCGGCACGCCGACCCTGACCACCACTACTCGTACACCCTGGGCGTCACCGTCGAGCCCGCAGCGCCCGGAAGTGGTATCCATCTAGTGATCACCGCCGAGCGCGGAGGCCTCCCGCTGCACGTCTACGGCACCATCGAAGGCTTCCGCGAGGCGGTCCTCAGGTACCTCGACGAGCCGCTGTCCGCCGGACCGCACGGCTGGCCAGTCACCGACGTCAAGATCACCATCACCGAGAGCGGCTACCCGCCCGCCTCGCCGCAGCCCGTCGATGTCCGCAACACGACGGCGTTGGTCGTGGCCGAGGCCGTCAACCAGGCCGGAACCACGGTGTGCGAACCAATCGACCGGGTCAGCATCGAGTTCCCCAGCAACACGATGCCCGAGGTACTGAAGGTCCTGGCCCGGTACGGCGCCATCGGCGAAACGACCGCGCTGTCGACCGATATCGCCGTCGTACGGGGAACCGTCCGGACCGGCTCGGTCGATGCCCTACGCAACGAACTCACCGGCGCCGCCCACGGCCTCGCGGTCGTGGATACGCAGCTGGACCACTACGACCCGATCAGACGTCAGCCAGCTCCCGGGCTCGGGTGAGTACGGCGTCGGTCATGGCCTCGGTGAGTCTGCCGGTGAACGTGTTCTGCTGGCTCGGGTGGAAGCAGCCGATCACGGTCACCGGCCCGATCGGGATCTCGACGGCATGACCGAACTTCGGTCGCGGCTTCGGTACGGCGAGATCCAGCGAACCGAGCCCAGCCAGCAGCACGTCGTACCCGAACTTGCCCAGGCAGATGATCACCCGAGTTGTCGGCAGCACCAGCTCCAGTTCACGCCGGAACCATGGAGCGCAGGTATCGCGCTCGACCGGCGTGGGCTTGTTGGCCGGTGGTGCACACCGAACGGCGGCGATCATTCGCGTCGCGTGCAACCGCAGACCGTCGCCGGCATGAGTCGACGTCGGCTGATTGGCGAGGCCGACGCGATGCAGGGCGGCGAAGAGCCAGTCGCCCGAACGGTCGCCGGTGAAGACGCGGCCGGTCCGGTTGCCGCCGTTGGCGGCCGGCGCCAGCCCCGCAATCAAGATGCGCGGCGAAGCGTCACCCCAGCCGGGGATCGGCCGACCCCAGTACGGCTGGTCCGCAAACGAAGCACGCTTGCTGTGGGCAACGTCCTCCCGCCACTCCACCAACCGGTCGCAAGCCCGGCACACCGAAACGCGGGCCTCCATCTCAGCCAGGTCCCCCGAGGCGAGCGTGACCACATCGGCGGCCGACCGCGCCACCGGCGTATCCGCAGCCGCTGGATCCTCGGGCCAACCTGTTCCGGGCGGAACCGGGCTCTCGAACAGCTCGCCGGTCAGCGGATGTGGCAACTTCATTCAGCCAGACTAGTCAGATGAGCATCATCGGCGTCGTCGCCTCAGCAGCCGGCGGATTGGATCAGCTGACCGAAGGATTGATCCGCCCACTCGTCGCCCGCGGTCACCAGCCCGCCATCACCTTCACACCGACCGCAGCCGGCTGGGTCCCCGCGGAAACAACAGCCGAACTCGAACAGCTGACCGGCCTCCCCGTCCGCTCCCAACCCCTGTCTCCTATACACAT
>NZ_SMKX01000273.1 GCF_004349055.1 Kribbella antibiotica | reverse complement strand
GGGTCAGGGGGTGCCGTAGTCGAGGGTTAGCTCGAAGTAAGAGGGGTCGAGCAAGCACTCTGCGTACTCGGCGAAGCGGTCGTCCGCCGTCCAGCTGGTGCGCTCGGTGTGCAAGAACCAACTCCCCGTACGGCGCTTGAGCAGCTTGGCCTCGCTGGATTCGAGTGAGCGGCCGCGGAGCCGTTGTTGGCAATGGTCCGGGTGCAGTCCGGCGCGGGTGAGGGTCAGTGCGATCGAGTCGTCCACCAGGCCGCGTCTGGGCAGTTCACGCAGGCTGTCGAGGGCTGGAATCCAGCTGCACTCCCAGGCGATCGGTTTGTCGGCCGCTAGCTGCAATCGTTCGATCACGATGAGTTTCTCGGTGCGGTCGGACTTGTGCGAGGTGTGTTCGTGGGCGATGCGGATGGTGCGGAGCTCGACCTGGAGGTCGGGGTCGGTGGCGGTGTGCGTCCAGCCGAGGCGGCCGTCGAGGGGACGGCCGTCGAAGATGACGAACGAGCCTTTGCCGGAGCGGGTGCTGATCAGGCCGTCCTCGGTCAGCTGGGCAAGGGCCGCGCGGACCGTGTTTCGGCTGACCCCGAACCGGCTGGCCAGGTCGACCTCACCGGGCAGGCGGGCGCCGCGTCGTACCAGCCCGGCTTTGATTTCCCGGGTGAGGACGGCCGCGACGCGCTCGTGCTTGAGGCCCTCCGGCATCTTTAGCCGAAGGCTTCCTGGCGGCGGACTGCTTTGGTGCCGGCGACCAACTGGACGAGGAAGCCGAGGGCGAGGGCGAGGAGTACGCCGAGGTTGGCGAAGGCCCAGGCGCCGTCCTTGGGGCCGAGACCGAACGGGCCGAGCAGGTAGCCCTGCCAGGTCAGCCAGGAGGCGAACGTGTTGGTGACCAAGCCCCAGCCGATGCCGGTGGCAACGATCATGGTGAGCACGGGCAGCCAGCGGATGTCGCCGTACCGGCCGTTGCGGTCGTAGAGATCCGCGTCGGCATAGTCGCGGCGACGGACGGCGATGTCGGCCAGCATGATCCCGCACCAGGCGGCGATCGGGACGCCGAGCGTGATCAGGAAGCCCTGGAACTGGGGGAAGAACTTGGTGCCGAAGAAGACCACGTAGATGGTTCCGGCGATCATCACCACCCCGTCGATGAGGGCGGCGGCCCAGCGCGGGGCCGGCAGACCGATCGAGAGCAGGGCCAGGCCGGACGAGTAGATGTCCAGGACCGCGCCGCCGACCAGGCCGAGGACGGCGACGATCACGAACGGGACCAGGAACCAGGTCGGCAATGCGGCGGCCAGCGCGCCGATCGGGTCGGCGCCGATCGCCGTACTGAGGTCTGCGGAGGAACCAGCCAGCAGCAGCCCGAACAGGACCAGCACGATCGGCGCGACCGAACCGCCGAACGTCGTCCAGCCAACCACGCCGTTGCTCGACGACCCGCGCGGGAGGTAGCGGGAGTAGTCGGCGGCGGCGTTCACCCAGCCGAGGCCGAAGCCGGTCATGACGAAGACCAGCGCACCGATGAGTTGCTGGTTCGAGCCGTGCGGGAGGTCCGCGACGGCGCTCCAGTGGATCTTGTCCGCGACCAGGGCGATGTAGACGACCGTGAGGACACCGGTGATCACGGTGATGATCGTCTGGGCGCGCATGATCAGGTCGAAGCCGAGCACTCCACAGGCGACGATCAGTACGCCGACGACAAGCAGCGCGATCACCTTTGTCACGGCGCCGCCGCCCCAGCCGAGGCGTTCGAACACGGTCGCGGTCGCGAGGGTCGCGAGGATGGTCAGCACGGTTTCCCAGCCGACTGTCAGGACCCAGGAGACCAGCGACGGGAGCTTGTTGCCGCGGACCCCGAAGGCCGCCCGGCTGAGCACCAGCGTTGGGGCCGAACCGCGTTTGCCGGCCAGCGCGATCAGTCCGCAGAGCAGGAACGAGAAGACGATTCCGACCATGCCGGCCACGATCGCCTGCCAGAACGAGATTCCGAACCCGAGCACGAAGGCGCCGTAGCTGAGCCCGAGCACCGACACGTTCGCCCCGAACCAGGGCCAGAACAGCTGCCGGGGCCGGCCCTTCCGGTCGGCGTCGGCGATCACGTTCAGCCCGTTGCTCTCCACGCTGAAACCGCGGGACTCCACCTGCTCGGACACGTTGCCTCCACACGCAATGAACCTGTTCAGTCCTGTTCAATCACGGTAGATCAGAATAGGCCGTATGCGAAGCGCTGCGGTGGACGGATTCGAGCTCGAGTACGACCGGTCCGGCGAAGGCGAGGCGGTGGTGCTGCTGCACGGCTGGCCGGGCGACCGGACCGACTACCGCGTGCTCGCGCCGCTGCTGGTCGAGCGCGGCTGCGAGGTCGTCGTACCGGATCTTCGAGGGTTTGGTGGTTCTGCTGGAGCCTCTGGTGATCCTGCCGAGTACGGCGCACTGGGGCAGGCGCGCAGTGTTATCGGGCTGATCGAGGAGTTGGGGCTCGACCGTCCGGTGCTTGCCGGGTACGACGTCGGGAGTCGCGTCGCGCAGGCGATTGCGCGGACCCGTCCCGAGCTGATCGACGGCTTGGTGATTGCACCGCCGCTTCCTGGGATCGGGAAGCGGGTGTTCTCCGAGCAGGCGCAGCGCGAGTTCTGGTACCAGTCGTTCCATCGGCTGCCGCTGATCGAGGAGCTGATCGACGGCAAGCCTGATGCGGTCCGGTCGTATCTGAACCACTTCTGGCAGCACTGGTCCGGGCCGGGCTATGTGCCCGACATCGAGCACCTGGTCGAGGTGTACTCCGTCCCCGGCGCGTTCACCGCCTCGCTGAACTGGTACCGCGGTGGCGCCGGAGCAGTCGCCGTCTCCGCGGCTGAGACGGCACCGGCGTCGTACGAGCGGATCAGTGTGCCGACGGTCGTGCTGTGGCCCGAGTTCGACCCGCTGTTCCCGCGGGCCTGGTCGGACCGGGTCGACGACTTCTTCAGCGACGTGCGGCTGCGGACCGTCGACGGCGTCGGACACTACGCGCCATTGGAGTACCCGGAAATCCTAGCCGAGGAGATCGCCGGACTAGGCTGACCCCATGTCCCAGACCGACCTGCCGTTGCCGGCCGTGCGCCCGGCCGTCGGTGCGCTGGCCAAGCTTGCGCCCACCCCGGTCCGGTACCTGCTCAACTGGGGCCGGAAGTACTCCCTGTGGGTGTTCAACTTCGGCCTGGCCTGCTGCGCGATCGAGTTCATCGCGGCGTCGATGGGACGGCACGACTTCATCCGGCTCGGCGTGATCCCGTTCGCGCCCGGCCCTCGGCAGGCCGACCTGATGGTTGTGTCCGGCACGGTCACCGACAAGATGGCGCCGGCCATCAAGCGGCTCTACGACCAGATGCCCGAGCCGAAGTACGTGATCTCGTTCGGCTCCTGCTCGAACTCCGGCGGCCCGTACTGGGACTCGTACTGCGTGACCAAGGGGGTCGACCAGATCATCCCGGTCGACGTCTATGTCCCCGGCTGCCCGCCGCGCCCGGAAGCCTTGCTGCAGGGCATCCTCAAGCTGCAGGAAAAGATCGCCGGCGAGAAACTGGCCGACCGGTACGACGAACCGTCCGCCGCCGCGCTGACCCGCGACCTGGTGCTGCCGGAATGAGCTCGAGTGACGCTCTCGACGCCCTGACCGCCGCCGGAATCGAAGCCACCGCCGCCGACAGTTTCGGTCCCACGGCGATCGACGTACCGGCTGCTTCCTGGGTCGCCGCGCATGAGGTCCTGCGCGATGGTGTCGGCCTCACGTTCTTCGACTTCCTGTCGGCATCCGATGAGCTCACCGACGGGTTCCGCGTCGTCACCCACCTCGCCGACTTCTGGGGTGGCGCGCATGTCGACCACCTGCTCGTCCGCACCCTGATCCCCCGCGACAAGCCTGAGTTGGCCACCCTCTCCGACCTGTACGCCGGCGCCAACTGGCACGAGCGAGAGACCTTCGAGATGTTCGGCATCACCTTCGCCGACCACCCCAACCTGGTCCCGCTGCTCCTCCCCGACGGCTTCGAAGGCAACCCGCTGCGCAAGGAATTCATCCTCGCCTCCCGCGTAGCCAAGCCCTGGCCCGGCGCCAAAGAACCCGGCGAGTCCTCGGCCGCCGCCCCAGCCGCCGGCGCCCCCAGCCGCCGCCGCACCCTCCCAC
>NZ_SMKX01000272.1 GCF_004349055.1 Kribbella antibiotica | reverse complement strand
GGCCGAGTGGGCGCTGGATGGGGTGCCGGAGTTGTTGGGGGAGGCGGACAGCTGGGAGGGGTTTGTGCCGCTGGCTGAGCATCGGGCGCTCGTCGATGCTGCGCATCGGTTTCCGGATGTGCGGGTGCCGCGGACGCGGGCGGTGTTCGAGGCGATGGCGGCGGCGGGGATCGAGCAGGTGGTGACGGGGAAGGAAGCGTTCCGGGCTTGGCGGTTGCTGCTGAACGAGTACGGCGAGCGTGCGCCCGGGCCGGGTGGGCCAGAGGGGCGGCTGATGATGGTGCCGCCGGCGCCTGAGGAGTGGCGGCTGATTCCGTCGTGGCAGTGGTTGCGAGCCGGCGTTGAGGGGCGGCGGTCGCGGGTTGTGGTGACGGCGGCGACGCGAGCCAAGGCGTTGGAGCGGACGCTGGAGTTGACTGACTCGGCGGAGATCGAGCGGCGGCTGCGGTCGTTGCCCGGCGTCGGGGTGTGGACGGCGGCTGAGGTGCGGCAGCGGGCGCATGGGGACGCGGATGCGTTCTCGTTCGCGGACTATCACGTGTCCCGCAACGTGTCGTATGCGTTGATCGGCGAGGAGCTGGACGACGACGGTTGCGCGGAGCTCATTGAGCCCTACCGCGGGCACCGCTTCCGGGTGCAGCGCCTCCTGGAGATGGCCGGCATCGGTCACCCTCGCTACGGCCCGCGCAAATCACTCCCCACCCATACCCCAGGCGCGACGCACCGCCTGAGATAGAGCGCTCGCATGCCCCGCGACGCAGACCTTCGCGCTCGGCGCATCGGCTGGGATAGCTCTGGGCACTGGGGCTCATGTGATCAACGGGGACGGGCTCTATCTGGTTGCGGGGCTCGCCCTCCTGCTTGGCGCCGTGCTGCCGCGGCTGCTCTCCCGGTACGCCGTCTCTGCGCCGATAGCGTTCCTTGGCGGCGGAATGCTGCTGGGTCTGGTCGTGGACCGGACGCACCTCAGCCCGATCGCCGAGCCGGAGCTCACCAAGCACCTGGCCGAGCTGACGGTGATCATCGCGCTGATGGGTGTCGGGCTCGCGATCGACCGGCCGATCAGCCTCCTTCACTGGGGTGTGACGTGGCGACTGCTGTTCATCGCGATGCCGGCAGGTGTTGCTGCGTTGACCGGGGTGGGCTGGCTGCTCGGTCTCGCCTTGCCGACCGCGTTGTTGATCGCAGCCGTCCTGGCGCCGACCGATCCGGTGCTGGCGTCGGATGTACAGGTCGGCGGACCGACTACCGGTGAAGATGCCGAGCTGGACGAAGAAGACGAAGTGCGGTTCGCGCTGACCTCTGAAGCCGGCCTGAACGACGGACTGGCCGCCCCGCTCGTCTACCTCGCGGTTTTCCTTGCTACCAAGAGTTTTTCGCCGGTGGAGTGGATCGCGTGGGATGTCGTCGGCAAGACCGTCATCGGGGTTGCGGTCGGTTTCGGGGCCGGTTGGCTGCTGGGCCGGATGACGTTCTCGGCCCGCGCGGCCAGTCTGCGGCTGGCTGATGCGCGAGAGCCGGTCCTTGCGCTGGCGATGACGCTGGGTGTCTACGGGCTGACCGAGGTGGCGCATGGGTACGGCTTCATCGCGGTGTTTGTGGCCGCGCTCACCTTGCGAGCTGCTGAACGCAGCCACGACTTCCACAACGAGCTGCACGACTTCATCGGTGAGCTTGAACACATCATGACCTGGGGCGTCCTGCTTCTTCTCGGCGTCGCCGTGACCGCGGGACTGCTCAAGCCGCTCACCTGGTCCGGAGTGCTCATCGGCGTGCTGCTGGTGGTCGTCGTACGGCCGATTGTGGGGCGGTTGTCGCTGATCAAGAGTGGGCTGAGCCGGAGTGAAGCGTGGGCGGCAGCGGCGTTCGGAGTCCGGGGTGTGTCGTCGATCTACTACCTCGCTGCGGTCGGCATGCACTTCCGCGAGGACCTGCCCTGGCTGTGGGCGACGCTCGGCTTCACGGTCGTCCTGAGCGTCGTCTTACACGGTGTCGCCGCAACGCCGGTGATGCGATTCCTCGACCGTTGAATATGAGACGGCGTCTCGCATGCTGGAAGTCGGAGCGCGCTTTCGGCGTCCGGTTGGGTAATCTCGGGGCAGCTCATCCAGAGGGACAGAGGGAAACGGCCCGTTGAAGTCCCGGCAACCCTCCCCGTCGAGACCCCACCCGGGGCCACTCACGGTGGAACGGTGCCAAATCCGTCCCGCCATCGAGATCCGGTGTTCGCGGGGAAGATGAGAGGGGAACCTCAGCCATGAGCCTGGCCACCGCCGCCCACACCATCCGTGAAGGTGCCTTCGGCAACGGAACGCACCTGAGCTGTCGCGCCTGTGGGGCGAAGTCGCCGCTCGGTCCGTTCTACGCCTGTATGGAGTGCTTCGGTCCGCTGGAGGTCGGGTACGAGTACCCGACGATCACCCGCGAACAGATCGAGGCCGGTCCCAAGAACATCTGGCGCTACCAGCCGCTGCTGCCCGTCCCCGTCGACGTGGCCAGCTTCCCGAACACCGAGCCCGGTTACACCCGGCTCATCGACGCCAAGAACCTCGCCCGCGAGCTCGGTCTGCGCAAGCTCTGGGTGAAGGACGACTCCGGCAACCCGACCCACTCCTTCAAGGACCGCGTCGTCGCGACCGCGCTCAGCGCCACCCGCGAGCTGGACATGAAGGTCTTCGCCTGCCCCTCCACCGGCAACCTGGCCAACGCAGTGGCCGCCGCCGCCGCTCGGGCCGGTATCCGCTCGGTCGTCTTCATCCCGAAGGACCTCGAGCGCCCAAAGATCATCACCACCGCCGTGTACGGCGGGACGCTGGTGGCCGTCGACGGCAACTACGACGACGTCAACAAGCTGGCCTCCGAGATCGCCGGTGAGGAGGAGGGTTGGGCGTTCGTGAACGTCAACGTCCGCCCCTACTACTCCGAGGGCTCCAAGACGCTGGCCTACGAGATCGCCGAGCAGCTCGGCTGGCGGCTCCCGCAGCAGGTCGTGATCCCGGTCGCGTCCGGTTCGCAGCTGACCAAGATCGACAAGGGCTTCACCGAGCTCGGCAAGCTCGGGCTGGTCGACGCCACCGACTACAAGATCTACGGTGCGCAGGCGACCGGGTGCTCCCCGGTGGCACAGGCGTTCCGCGACGGCCACGACGTGGTCAAGCCGGTCAAGCCGAACACGATCGCGAAGTCGCTGGCCATCGGCAACCCGGCCGACGGCCCGTACGTGCTCGACGTCGCCCGCCGTACCGGTGGTGCGATCGAGGACGTCTCCGACGAGGAAGTTGTCGAGGGCATCCAGTTGCTCGCCCGCACCGAGGGCGTCTTCGGCGAGACGGCCGGCGGGGTGACCGTCGCGACGCTGAAGAAGCTGATCGCGACCGGCCAGCTCGACCCGGACCTCGAGACCGTCATCATCAACTCCGGCGACGGGCTCAAGACGCTCGACGCAGTGGCCGACCGGGTCGGCCCGAAGGTGACCATCCCCGCGTCGTACGACGCCTTCGTGAAGGCAGGACTTCAGTGAGCGTCAGTGTCAGAGTCCCGACCATCCTCCGGCCCTACACCCAGGGTGTCTCCGAGGTGTCCGCCGAGGGCGCGACGCTGACCGAGGTGCTGGATTCGCTCGACACGTCGTACCCGGGGATCAAGTCCCGCGTGCTTGACGAGTCCGGGGCGCTGCGCCGCTTCGTGAACGTGTACGTCGACGATGACGACGTCCGTTTCGCCGAGGGCCTGGAGACCGCGATCAAGGACGGCGGCCAGGTGTCGATCATTCCGGCTGTGGCCGGCGGCTGCTGATTTTGCCCGGTGGTTCCGGGCGTTGATTGTCCGGAACCACCGCTACCGTCGCTCGTATGGCGACGAAGTGGACCATCGGGGCGGATGCCGCCGAACCGCAGAAGCTCTCGCGGTTCTGGGCGGCTGCGCTCGACTACGTGATCGAACCGGGCTTCGACGAGCCGGACGCTTCCGGGATCATCGATCCCGACGACGTGTTGCCGGCGATCGGCTTCCTCCGGGTGCCCGAGTCGAAGACCGCGAAGAACCGGCTGCACATCGACATCCGGGTGGCCGGCGACGGCGAGCGAGATGCCGCCTCGGCGGAGCGGATGCGGACGAAGGCCGCGGCGCTGGTGGAGCTGGGCGCGACTCTCGTCCGCGAGGAGTTCTACGGTCCCGAGCTCGGTCACATCGTGATGCTCGACCCGGAGGGCAACGAGTTCTGCGTAGGGTGACGCCATGCGCGCAGTGGTGATCGATCAGTACGGCGTTCTGCCGGAAGTGCGGGAAGTTCCGGAGCCCGAGGCGGCGGCCGGATCGGTCGTGCTGAAGGTTGAGGCAACCGGGTTGTGCCGGAGCGACTGGCACGGGTGGATGGGGCATGACTCCGACATCGTGCTGCCGCACGTGCCTGGGCATGAGCTCGCCGGGACCATCGCGGCAGTGGGGGCTGGGGTGTCGGGG
>NZ_SMKX01000271.1 GCF_004349055.1 Kribbella antibiotica | reverse complement strand
CCCCGAAGACCCCCGCGGCGGCCCCCTTCTCCGTCACCGGCGCCAAGCCCGGCACGATGATCAACGTGGTCATCACCTTCGCCAAGGCCGCGCCGATCACCACTGACATCCCGGTCCTCACCGAAGACCACTACGCCCCCACCCCCCGCAACGACGCACCCGCGGGCGAGCACTAAACCCAAATCCCTTCAGGCGGGCCGTTCCCTACTCGGGGACGGCCCGTCCTGCGTTTGGTGGGTTCACCCACCTCCTGCGGGATGGGCACAAGCCGAACGGGCCGCTCCCGGCGCGGGGCGGCCCGTTCGTCGTACCGGCGGGGCCTGTGGCCGAGGTCCCGTCGGACGTTCAGTTGGCGGCTTGGGCCGCTTTGGCGAGGTTGGGGAGCATTTTGCCGAGGACCCAGGGGATGCTCTCGACGCTGACGGAGCTCATGCCGGAGATGACCTGGGAGTCGTCGAGGGCGTAGGCACTGCCGCGTTTGACGGCGCCCAGCGACGAGTAGATCGGGTCGGCGGCGAACTTGGCCGGGCCGAAGCCGTCGACGTACGCGATCAGTACGTCGGCATCGGCGTCGGCGATCTTTTCCTTGCTGATGGCGACGGCGAACTCGTTCTTGGTGTTCTTCTTCTGCAGCGCGTCGACGCCGGGCGCGTTCACGAAGCCCATCTGGTTGAGGATCTGGACGCGCGGGTCGCCGGGCATGTAGAGCCAGTTGTCGGTACCGAAGGAGCCGACGGCGAGGGTCTTGCCCTTGAACTCGGGGTGATCGGTGGCGACCTGCTTGAGCTTGTCGTCGAGACCGGAGATCAGCTTCTCGGCCTCGGCCTTCTTGCCGAGGGCCTGGCCGACCAGCAGGGTCTGGTCCTGCCAGGTGGTCTGCCACGGGGAGCCCGGGTACGCGACGGTCGGCGCGATCCCCGAGAGGGTCTCGTACGTCGCCTTGTCGAAGCCCTCGTACGGCGCCAGGATCACGTCGGGTTTGAGCGCAGCGATCTTCTCGAACGGGTACTTGTCGCCCGTGTCGAGCAACTGCGTCTTGGCCGGGTCGAACCAGTCGGCCTGCCACGCGCTCACGCCGGCCGCGGTCGGGCCGTAGGTGATCTTGGGCATCGCGACCGGGGTCTCACCGAGGGCATGGACGATGTCCTGCGCGTTCCAGCCGAGGGTGATGATCCGCTGCGGCTTCGCCGGTACGACGGTCTCGCCGAAGGTGTTCTTCAGCGTCACCGGGAATCCGGTGCTGCTCGTGGCCCCCTGCGGCTGAGCGTCGTCGCTACCACCGCAAGCGACGAGCAAGCTGGTCGCGATCAGTACGCTGGCAGTCGTACTGATCGCCCGAGCTGTGCTGATTGCCCGGTAGGGGTGCCACGCCATCAAGAACTCTCCTCAGTCGAAACCCTCAACTAAGGACAGCCTAAGCTAACTTCTCTCAGGAATCGAACTTGTAGCCCAGGCCGCGGACGGTGACCAGGTGCTGCGGGTTCGACGGGTCCTTCTCGAGCTTGGACCGCAACCGCTTCACGTGGACGTCGAGGGTCTTGGTGTCACCGACGTAGTCGGCGCCCCAGATCCGGTCGATCAGCTGTCCCCGGGTGAGCACCCGCCCGGTGTTGCGGAGCAGCATCTCGAGCAGCTCGAACTCCTTCAGCGGCAGCCGGATCTCGGTGCCCCCGACGGTCACGACGTGCCGCTCGACGTCCATCCGGACCGGCCCCGCCTCGAGGGTGTCCGGCAACAGCTCGACGTCCTGGCCACGCCGCAGTACGGCACGGATCCGGGCCAGCAGCTCACGCGGGCTGTAGGGCTTGGTGACGTAGTCGTCCGCGCCCAGCTCGAGCCCGACGACCTTGTCCACCTCGGTGTCCTTGGCGCTCACGATGATGACCGGGACGTTGCCCCGGCTGCGCAGCGCCCGGCAGACCTCTGTGCCGGACAGTCCGGGCAGCATCAGGTCGAGCAGCACGATGTCCGCGCCGGCCCGGTCGTACTCGTCCAGTGCGTCCGGCCCGGTCTCCGCGACGGCGACCTCGAAGCCTTCCTTGCGCAGGACGTACGACAGTGCGTCGCTGTAGCTCTCTTCGTCTTCGACGACCAGCACTCGGGTCACGAAGCTGTCTCCTTTGTGATCTGCCCAGCCGGGGTAGGCGGCTGAGTGACGGCCGGCTCGCCCTGGCTGGGGGAACCGGTCTGGCCCGCCGCGGATTCGAGCCGCAGTGGAAGTCTCACGGTGAAGGTGGAGCCTTGCCCTTCGACACTCCACACCCGTACGTCGCCTCCGTGGATCGAAGCGATGTGTTTGACGATGGACAACCCGAGCCCGGTCCCGCCGGTCTCCCGGCTGCGGGCCCGGTCGACCCGGTAGAAGCGCTCGAAGATGCGCTCCAGATCGCTGGTCGGGATCCCGACACCCTGGTCGCTGACGGTCACCTCGACCAGGTCGCCGATCGGGTGCGCGGCGACCGCGACCCGGGTCCCGTCCGGGCTGTAGTTGACCGCGTTCTCCACCAAGTTGCCGATGGCAATGGACAGCTGGTCGACGCTGCCCATCACCTCCAGGTCGGGCTCGGTCTTGACCACGATCTTGATGTCGCGGTCCTCGGCGTCCACCCGGCAACGGTCGACGGCGGCATCGATCACCCCGTTGATGTCGACCGAGTGCGGGTGCTCGAGTGGGTCGTCGCCCTGCAGCCGGGACAGCTCGATGATCTCCTTGACCAGGCGGCTCAGCCGGGAGGCCTCGATCCGCATCCGGTCGGAGAACCGCTGCACTGCCTCAGGGTCGTCCGAGGCCTCGGAGACCGCGTCGGCGAGCAGGATCAGCGCGCCGACCGGGGTCTTCAGCTCATGACTCACGTTGACGGTGAAGTCGCGTCGGATCGCGTCCAGGCGACGCTCGCGGGTCCGGTCCTCGACCAGCACCAGCACCAGTTGGCTGCCTAGCGGCGCCACCCGGGCGCTCACGTACTGCGTGGCACCGAGCCGGCCGCGGACGATCTCCAGATCCTGCTGACGAATCTCACCGTCCCGGCGGACCGCGCGGACCATGGTCAGGATGTCGTCGACCACCAGCCGCTCGCCCCGGACAATGCCGAGCACGTGCGCCGGAGCGCTCGCCTGAAGCACCTGGTCCTCGGGGCCCATCACGACCGCCGAGGAGCGCAGTACCGAGAGAACGGTGGCGACACCGCCCGGTACGGCGGGCTCCGGCGACTCCGGGATCTTGCGTTGTGACCGCTCGGAAAGCATCATCGCGCCGAGAGAAAGGAGGGCCAGGGCTGCGCCAATGACGCCGCCCAGCACCGCAGCCAGCGTGGGATCCACAAGACCGATGCTACGCGGGCAACCAGCAGGGAAAGACCGAATGAGCACCGGATGACCGGGACGCGTCACAACTGTTCATCAGGCGTTCACCACTCATCGCCGCCCGGCAACCTCGACGGCATACCGTCACGGTTGGGCGGGTACTGGCCTGTCCGGCACCGGGCCATGGGCACTCAGAAGATCGGAAACGAACACAATGCGTGACAGTTACCACGAGCAGCTCGACGACATCCTCGCCGAGCTCGAGCGGATGACCCGGACCGTGTCGACCGCCGTCCGCCGGTCCACCGCCGCCCTGCTGGAGGCCGACATCCGGCAGGCCGAGGACGTCATCGCCGCCGACATCCAGCTCGACGCCGCCGGTGAGGGCGTCGAGGAGAAGGTCTTCGAACTGATGGCCCGGCAGGCCCCGGTCGCCAACGAGCTGCGGATGCTGGTCGCCGCGCTGCGGATGGTCGCCGACCTCGAGCGGATGGGCGACCTCGCCGCCCACGTCTCCAAGATCGCCCGCCTGCGCTACCCGTCGCCGGCCATCCCCGCCGAGCTGCACAGCGTCATCGCCGAAATGGGCACCGTCGCCGGCCAGATGGTCGACGCCGCCGGTGACGTGATCAAGACCCGCGACGTCGACGCCGCCACCAAGCTGGAGGCGACCGACGACGAGATGGACCAGCTGCGCAGCAACCAGTTCCGTCTGATGATGGACGACAACTGGCCGCACGGCGTCGAGGTCGCCGTCGACATCGCGCTGCTCGGCCGCTACTACGAGCGCATCTCCGACCACGCCGTCTCGATGGCCCGTCGCGTCGTCTACCTCGTCACCGGCGAGCTCCCCGTCGCCGTCGGCGGCACCGCAGCCGGCTCCGGCGCCGGCGCGTCGACCCCGAACCCCAACGGCAACGACTGACCGACATACCGAAAGGCGCCCTAGGCAACAGTTGCCGAGGGCGCCTTTTTCGATGGTCTGACTATGCGCGCAGCACGCGCCGCGGCCCGGTGACGCAGCCGAAGGCAGCAAACCCGTACTTCCCGGACTGCCCGACGACAGCATCCACCGGCACCCACCGGTTGTCGTTGCGGCAGTCGGTGTAGCTACGCCCGGTCCGCAGTCCGTTGCAGCCGAGGTCGACCAGCGTCTTCCCCGCACCGACGAAGTAGTCGGCCGTGGTCGAGGTCGGAGTCCGGAACAGGTCGATCCCGGTGTTGGTCGTGTAGAAGCAGTCGTAAATGGGTGCAGCCTGCGCCGGCCCGGTCGCCAGCACCGCCCCAGCCCCAGCCACCACCACAGCCACCACGCTGCTCAGCAATCGCTTCCTGCTCATACGTCCTCCGATCGGCATCGGGACGGCCTCACTGCCGTCCCGTTGCCGCCATCGTCGTCGTCACCCGACTAGATGGACACAAACCCGATCGAATCCGATCAGCGGCCTTGGTTCTTGACTGCCTCGATGGCCGCGGCTGCGGCGTTGGGGTCGAGGTATTCGCCGCCGGGGGTGATCGGCTTCAGGTCCTCGTCCAGCTCGTAGAGGAGGGGGAGGCCAGTGGGGATGTTGAGGCCTACGACGGTGGGCTCGTCGAGGTTGTCGAGGTGCTTGACGAGGGCGCGCAGAGAGTTGCCGTGGGCCGTGACCAGCACGGTCTTGTTGGCGCGGAGGTCGGGGACGATGGCGTCGTACCAGTAGGGGAGCATCCGGGCGACGACGTCTTTGAGGCACTCGGTCGCGGGGAGGATCTCCGGGGGGAGGGCGG
>NZ_SMKX01000270.1 GCF_004349055.1 Kribbella antibiotica | reverse complement strand
GCTAGGTGGAGGGTGGGGTTGAGCCAGTCGTTGAGGATGGGGGTTTCGGTGACTAGGTGGTTGGCCAGCTCGGTGCGGCTTAGTTCGAAGACGTGGGCGGGGTTGCCGGTGAGGTCGACGGTGGTTTGCATGAGGTTGGCGGCTTGTTCGTTCCACAGGGGGTCGTGGGCGTCGAGGTCGTCGGGGCGGATGAGGAGCAGCTCGACGTCGGATTCGAGATCGCCGTCGGCGCGGGCCAGGGCGCCGTACAGGCTGGCGTGGACTGGCGGGAGGCGCCAGGTGGAGAGCTCGTCGCTCAATCGGCCGACCAGGGCGGTGCGGAGGTCGGCTAGGAACTCGACTACGGGGGCGACCAGGTGTTTGCGGTTCAGCTGGTACAGGAGGGAGTTGCCGGCGTCGTCGACGTGGACGAGGCCGGTGGCGGCGAGGCGTTGGAGGACCAGGCGGACGCCGGCGACACTGCCCTGACCTGCGAGTTTGTGGATCTGGCGGCCGGACAGACCTTCGTCGGCGCGGGCCAGGACCTGGAGGACCGGGCCGTCGAGCGAAGGGATCACGGTGCTGATCGGCAGCTTCAGGTCCATGAACGGACAGTAGTGACCGATCAGCTCCGTAGAGTAATCATGCTGACGGATCAGCCTTTGACGGCTCCGGTGAGGCCGTTGACGATGTAGCGCTGGAAGAGCAGGGCGAGCAGGACCGGCGGAAGAGCAGCCAGTACGCCGCCTGCCGCGACCAGACCGAAGTCGGACGAGAACTTGCCGGTGAACTCGGCGATCGCGACCGGGATCGTCTTGGAGTTCGAGGTCGAGGTGAAGATCAGCGAGTACAGGAACTCGTCCCACGACAGCAGGAACCCGAACATCGCCGTCGCGACGATTCCCGGGCGGGCCAGCGGGAGGACGATGCGGAACAGTGCGCCCATCCGCGAACAGCCGTCGACGCGGGCTGCGTCTTCGAGCTCGGACGGGAGACTCATGAAGAAATTGCTCATCGTCCACAGGCAGAACGGCGTGACGATCGAGCAGTAGGTGAGGATCAGGCCGAGTTGCGTGTCCAGCAGGGCCAGGTTCGCGAGAGCCAGGTAGAGCGGGATCACCAGCGCGATCGGCGGCAGCATGTAGATCGCCAGGAACGCGAACAACGTCGTACGGCGGAAGCGGAATCGCAAGCGGGCAAAGGCGTAGCCGCCCAGGCATCCGACCACCAGCGAGATCAGCGTGGTCGCGGAAGCAACGACCAGGCTGTTCACCATCGAGACCCGGAAGGTTCCGGCGATCCCGTCGGGACCGGATGTGAAGATGTCCGCGTACCGCGAGAACGTCGGATGGGACGGCCACAAGGAACCGCCGGCCAGATCGTCGGCCGGGGAGATGCTCGAGATCACCAGCCAACTGAACGGTGCGAGCACGACCACGGCCAGCAGGCCACACATCGCGTACTGAAACTTGCGCATCAGACCCCCGCCAACTGGTTCTGCCGAAGCAGCCGCAGGTAGAACATCGCCAGCGCGCCGACTGCGATCACGATCATGTAGGCCAACGCGGCGCCGTACCCGAAGAGCTGATTCGAGAACGCCTGCAGATAGGTGTAGAAGGCAACGGTCTGCGTACCCGACGCGGGACCGCCGCCGGTCATCACGTACACGATGTCGAAGACCTTGAACGCCTCGATCGTGCGCAGCACCAGCACCACCGCGATACTCGGCTTCAGCAACGGTACGACGATCTGCCAGAAGCTGCGCCAGGTCGACGCACCGTCCATCACCGCCGCCTCGCGCAGCTCGGCAGGGATTGTCTGCAACCCGGCGAGCAGGAAGAACGCGACGATCGAGGTGTTCTTCCAGACGTCGGCGACGATCACCATGTTGAGCGCCAGGAACGGCGAACCCAGCCACTGGATCTCAGTGCCGAGCAGCTGGTTCAGGACGCCGTACTGGCCGTTGTCGATCCAGCGCCACAGGGCCCCGTTGACGATCGTCGGCAGCGCCCAGGGCAGGACGACGAGACTCCGCCAGACCCACTTGAACCGCAGCGGCGCGTTCAGCAGCAACGCGACGCCCATCCCGAGGACGAGTTCGGCCGCGGTCGAGACGATCGTGAAGTACGCCGTGTGGCCGAGCACCGGGTAGAACGACGGGTCGCTGAAAACCTTGGTGTAGTTGCTCAACCCGGCGAACGGGTAACTGCCGGGCATCGCGCTGTCGACCTTGTAGAACGACATCAGCAGCGTCTTGAGCACCGGGTAGAGCACCACACCGAAAACGACGATTGCCGCAGGCAACAAGAGGAACGCCGCGAAGCGTCCCTCCCCGCGGACGTGCACCGGCTTCACGACTGCAGCAAGGTATTCGCCTTGTCCGCTGCGTCGTCGAGCGCCTTCTGCGCCGGCTTCCGCCCCAGCAAGGCGTTCTGCAGTTCGGCCTGCAGGGCTTGCGAGAAGGCGTTGTAGCTCTTCGCCTGCGGGCGCAGGATCAGGTCGTCCAACTGCTTCTTGGCCTGCGGTACGACGGCCGGGTTCGTCTTGATGACGGTCGGTTCGTCGTACGACGTCACCCAGACCGGCAGCGAATCGAGCGCGTACTTCTCCTGCTCGGGCTGACTGGTCAGGTGCGAGATGTACTTGAACGCCGCCGCTTGGTTCTTGCTCCCGGCGGTCACACACAGCGCCATTCCGCCGTTGACGCCCGGCCGCCCGGCCGTACCCTTCGGCGTCTGCGCGACCTGCACCTTGCCGGCGATCTTGCTCTGCTTGGCGTCATTGGCCGCGCCGTACATGTACGTCCAGTTGAGCACGATGCTCGCCTGACCGGCCTGGAAGACGCGCTGTACGTCGGCCTCCAGCGACTGCGTCGAGGCCGGGTTGGTCAATCCATCGACGATCGTCTGCCGCATCCATTCCAACGCCTGGACCCCTCCACCGGCGTTGAAAGCGACCTTGCCCGAGTCGTCGAGGAACTTGCCGCCCATGGCACCGAGCAGTTGGGCGAAGTCGCAGACCAGCGCTTCGGCCTGCTGCCAGGACCAGATGAACGGGTACTTGACGACACCCGCTTCCTTCATCCGGCGGGCCGCCTTCAGCGTGCCTTCCCAGGTGTCGAGCCATTGCGGGTTCGCGTTGGCCACGTCCAGATGCTGGGTGTTCAGGAACAGGTACTTGGTGTCCATGATCCACGGGACGCCGTACAGCTTGTTGTCGTACTCGGCGGTGTCGATCGCACCGGCCAGCATCTCGGTCTTCCACGCGGCCGGCCACTGGCTGCTGACGTCGGTGATCATCTTCTTGCTGCCGAACTCGGCCGGCCAGATCACGTCGATCAGCACCACGTCGTACGTCCCGGCCGGGCCGGCGGCGACGATCTTGTCGTGCAGCGCCTCGTAGGCGACGAACTCCGGGATCACCTTGATGCCCGGGTTCGCGGCCGTGAACGAGGCCGTCATCTTGGTGACGTCGGCCTCGGTGTACGCCGCCTGCTTCATGAACAGCGCGCGGATCTCCCCGCTGCTTCCGCTGCCCGGGTCCCCCGTGGTCGCGCCTTTGCCCCCGCTGCATGCGGCCAGAAAGGCCGCCAGTCCGGCCCCACCGGCCGTCTTCAACACGGTCCGCCTGTCGATCGCCACTATCGTCGCCCCACTCCAGGTCTTTTATTTGTTAGGCAACTTTCCTAACATTCGAGCAGTATTGTCAGGGCTGGCCAGGGAGTCAAGAACTCTGCAGAGGTGACTGTGAATCGTGGTGTAAGCGGTAGGCCGAGCGCGAGCGTGGTCCTGGCGCGCCTGCTCGCACAGCCCGGTCCACAGACCCGCTCCGAACTCGCCGCCGCCTGCGCGCTCTCCCGGCCGACCGTCTTTGCTGCAGTCGAGCGACTGGACGCCATGGGGCTGGTCGAGTCACTGGGCCAACGCAGCGGACTACCGGGAAGAACAGCCACTCTGTACGGCGTCCCGACGCGTGCGGGCTGCGTCGCGGCGATCGACATCGGCGGGACGAATCTGCGCGTCGCGGTCTGCGACGTCAGCGGAACACCACTGGTCGAGGTGAAGCGCCCAACCCAGGCGCAGGGCGCGGAGAGCGTCGTACGGCAGGCGGTTGAGCTTTTGGCGGAAGTACGAGTCGAGGCCGGGCGTGCCGACGTACCGTTGCTGGCCGCCGGGGTGTCGACACCGGGCGCGGTCAATCTGACGAACGACCCGATGGTCCGGTATGCCTGGAATCTTGGGCAGGAGACGCCGTACGACCTGTATTCGCAGCTGGCCGCGGGAATCGACGGGCCGGTGTTGCTGGAGAACAACGTCAACCTGGCCGCGATCGCTGAGCACCGCCATGGCGCCGGGAGCTCGTTGTCGACCTTTGCCGTCATCGCGATCGGCGCGGGCGTCGGGGCGGGGATCATGCACAACGGCACGCTGTTGCGTGGTGCGCATGGAGCGGCCGGCGAGGTCGGCTTCCTGCCAACCACCCACGCACGACGCGGTACGCCGACCGAACCCGACGAGGCAGGTGGTCTCGCCCTACTCCGCGAGGCCCGCGCGTTGGACCCTGCCCTGCGCGACGTCCAAGACTTGTTCGACCGAGCCCGAGCGGGTGACGACTATGCGTTGTCGTTGGTCGAGGACGAATGCCACCGCATCCACGAAATCGTCGCCGCCCTGAGCGCCATCGTCGACCCCGAAACCGTCATCCTCACCGGCGGAATCGGCGACAACGAGCTACTGGCCACCCGAGTAGCCGAACTAGCAGCCACCCTCCCCGTCCCCATCGCCGTACTCCGCTCAACCCTCGGCGACCGCGCCTCCCTAGTAGGCGCCATCGCCACCGCCACCGACCACGCCCGAATCCAACTCCTCGCCCGCACCGAATCCACGCCCGCCGCCAGCTCCAGTATTTGATGGGTTACCCCATGAGCTTGTGGGTTCTGCACCCTCATGCGGGTCAAGAACCCGCCACCTGATGGGTTAACCCCAAGGCCGGTTAGTTAAGGCGGTTTGGGGTGGTGGCGGGGAGGTTGATGGTGATGGTGGCTTTGTAGGTGGTGCGGTCGAGTTTTGCTTGTTTGGCGGGGTATTTCGATTGTGCGCGTTTGACTGCGCGGGGGCTGATGCGGGTTCGGCGTGGTGGTAGGAG
>NZ_SMKX01000026.1 GCF_004349055.1 Kribbella antibiotica | reverse complement strand
CCCCGGCGCCCACACCCTCCGCCACCGCCTTGCCACCGCCACCCGCTAATATGGTTCCCGCACCACCACCGGCCGGTGTGGCGCAACTGGCAGCGCACCGCTCTTGTAAAGCGGGGGTTAGGGGTTCGAGTCCCCTCACCGGCTCAAAGAGGTAGTTGGAAGTAAGGGAAAGACCTTCCCCTGCGTGCTACGCAGCCGCTCCTTCGTCGCGCCAGCTACGCGCGCACCCGCCCACCCTTAATTTCTTCCCGGGCTACCGCCCGGGCCTGCGGCCTACCGCCGCGATCGACCACCCGTGGCGAGCGTCGTTCTGCCCGCAAGCGTCGTCCGCCGCCCTGCACAGAGTCGAGGCTGGTCCGCCCCGTGACCCGGCCACCGACGGCTACTACCAGACGAGTCCATCTAGGTGGTTATGGCCGGAAAGCAGGCGAGCGATGCGGTCCTGCGCCGCTTCGCGTATGTCAGGCTGGGAATGGTGTGCGTATAGCGCGAGCTCCCCGTACATGTCATAGAAGTTCAATCGCTCGCGCAGATGCTCGCGCTCGAACAGCTCCGGATACGCGCCACGCAGCCATCCGGGGACCTCTTTGAGTGTGGTCTCGTCGAGCCCCTGTTCGTTGGGTACGGGCGGGTACTCTCCCGCCTTCGCGCACCAGCGCAGGATGGTATCGAGCTCGACATCCGCTGGCTGAGCCAACGCCTCCGCGAAGTCGATAAGACCGGTGACGCGTCCTTGGTCGACGATCACGTTGGATCCATGCAAATCACCATGGACGAGGACGGGTTCGTCGGCGGCGAACAACGCCAGCCGCTCCTGGATCCAGTCAGTGACATCGGTGAGCAGGCGCGAGTCATGGCCGGGCAGTCGCCGGGCATCCTCGACCAACTGGAGCGCCACACTCACCACAGGTGGATGGAACGCAGCCCACGGCTTCTTCCCAGCGATTGCGTGGGTCAACCAGGGTGGCAGCAGGCCCGCCGGGACAGGTATCCGGTGCAGTGCACGCAGCGCAGCGCCGAGGCTCTCGATCATTGCTTGGCGCGTTGACGAGTCCGCCGCCGGCCACGCGTCGTACAGGGTTCGGCCGGGCAGGCGTTCGGAGACGTACCACGGCCCGTCCGGGCCGTCGCCGTGGGCGAGGTGCCGGGCGTGTGGGACCTCGCTACCGACGAGCAGGCTGACGACTGCAGCCTCGTGGCGATACGCGTCGCGGTGCCGTTCGTCGGTGTTCAGTCGTGCGACGTATTCGTCGCCGACCCACGCGCGGCTAACCCAGCCGGCCTTTGGAAGAAAGCGCCCGGTTGCCGGCAGATCAGCGGCCGTCAGGATCCTCAGCAGCGCCGGATCGGTAGCCCCGGCGAGAGTCTCCGCGGAAGGCCGACGCTGCCTGAACCCGTCACCCCTCCAGTCGCCGTCGGTCATGAGCGCGAGCCTATTCGTGAGGGGGCCTGCGGCGATACGAGTTTCCAGCTGGCGCGCCGCCTTCGGCAGAGGTAGTGGCGCAGCGTGACGGGCACACTTGCAGCAAGCTGCATCTGCCGAGTTCAGTGACCGTGACGCGGGGTCGGTGAGCGGTAGGGCGACTATGCTGCCGCGATGTCGATCACCGTGAAGATCATCGATGTGTCGGGGGCGGGGCGGGTCGGTGCGACGACGCTACTGGAAGGCGTGGCCAGTAGCATCACGCTTCGCGATCTGGTGCGAACGCGCGTGCGGGACGAGGTGGCGCGCTTTAACCTCGTTCCACAGGATGTGTTCCAGGGGCTGGTGATGCCCGAAGGTGCGCTTCCGACCGCGGTGGGGTTCCGGCTGCCGAAGCACCGGCGCCTCGACTGGGAGCAGCAGGCCGATCGTGCGGTCGAGGCGTTCGGGCGGAACGGCTTCTTTGTGCTTGTCGACGATCGCCAGGTGACCGACCTTGACGAGGAGCTCGCGTTGACCGCGGACTCCGACATTCGTTTCGTCCGGCTCGTGCAGTTGGTCGGGGGCTGAGCGTGGAGCAGGCAGGTGACACCGGATCCGGCCAGGTCGACGACGTGGCGTCACAGCTGGACGCAGCAGTGCGCGCGCTTCAGGGCCGGTCTTGGATCGGGGACAGCGACGCGCGGACGCTGCCGCAGGTTCGGGCCATCACCCAGGCCCCGGAAGACGTGCGCCGCGAGTGCATTCTGAGGGCCTCCGAGCGGGTCGACAGCCACTACTGGGTCGCCTTGATCTCGATCATCGCGCGCAAACGCGTCAAGTTCTCGGCGGACGACATCGACCGACTGCTGACGCTGCGCCTTGGCGTCTCCGATGACGTCAACTCCTGGTGGAACAGTGAGGCGCTCCGTGCCGTCAGCCGCCAGATCGAGCACACCTTCCCCACCTTGACCGATGCGGAACAAGCACGACTCGAGCCTCTCCTCCTGCAAGCCGTCGACAGGGCACGAGACGCAGCCACCGCCACCAGACTCCGGCAGCTCGTCAGCACCACCGACAGCATCCGGCTCGACCAGATCGACGCAGGCGATGCCATCGGCCCGCGACTGCGTGCCGCGTTCGAGCAGGCAGACGACCAGGTCGACAAGCTTGCGACGACGCTCGACCTCCTGGCGGCGTATCCCACCAAAGGCCGGCCCTCGAAGAGATGGCTCACCGAGACCGAACAGATCATCGGCCGGCTGTCGCGGCCCGCGGAGCTGATCGGCGCTCTCCTCGACGCGGCCCTCGACGCCGAGGACAGCGAGACCTCGTACACCCACAACGACCGCACCCACACCTACCCGCACTACATCACCAGCAGCAACGAAGGATTCCTCGGCGGCACAATCGCGGCCGTTGGACTCCTGCGCGACTCGGCGCTGCTGCCGCGGCTGCGACGCCTCGCGATCAAGACCGTGACGGTGATCGGAGGACAGTTCGGGAGCCCACGCAGCCTGCGTCTGGCCAACCTGTCGACGCAGGCGATGGCCGATATCGGCGCCCCGGCATCGATCACCGAGCTGCTCGCGCTCGAGCGATCCGTCCGGCACGGGACGTTGCTCAAGCAGGTCCGCAAGGCCATCGAAGCGCTGGCCGCCGCGCAGGGCATGACGCGGGACCAGTTGCTGGAGCGCGCGGTCGAGACGCACGACCTCGACCCGGACGGCACTCGCACGCAACCTCTGTCGAGGGGATCCGCCCAGATCGCCGTGGACGGACGAACCGCGGCCCTGCTGTACGTCGACGAGAAAGGCACGGCACGCAAGTCCATCCCCGCTGACGTGAAGCAGGCAGACGCCGACGTACTCGTTGCTGTCCGCAACGACCTCAAAGCTGTCCGGAAGACGATCGCCGGCGAGCGCGTACGGCTGGACAGCCTGATGGCCCTCGAGCGCAGCTGGCAGCTCGACGAGTGGCGCACCTGGTACCTCGACCACCCGATCACCGGCCGACTGGCACGGACACTCGTGTGGGTCTTCGAAACCCAGCACACGCCGGCGGTGGTCGGCCTGCCGCTGGACAGCACAACCGCGATCACGGCTTCGGGGCAACACGTCGTGATTCCGCCGGATGCGCGAGCGCGTCTTTGGCACCCCGTCCACGCGACCAGTGACGAGGCCCGGGCATGGCGGCAGTATCTGCTCGACCAGCAGATCGTTCAGCCCTTCAAGCAGGCGTTCCGGGAGATCTATCTGCTCACGCCCGCCGAGGAACAGACCAGCGCGTACTCCAACCGGTTCGCCGGCCACGTCTTCGGGCAGATCCAGGCCCGCGCCCTGATGAAAGGGCGAGGCTGGGCACCGGTCGCCGTCGCGTGGTGGGACGACGGCATCTACCAGGGCGTCGCCCGGCGAACGTACGACTCGGCCGGGATCCGCGCCGAGTTCTACTACGACCCGATCCTCGAACAGGAACCAACGGCAAGCGACCTCTACCCGTACTGCACCAGTGACCAAGTCCGGTTCGTCGACGCCACCAGCGACGAGACGATCGCATTGGCCGAAGTACCGCCGCTCGTCCTCACCGAGGCCCTGCGCGATGTCGACCTCTTCATCGGGGTCACCTCGATCGGTGCAGACCCTGAGTGGCTCGACCGCGGCGCCCAGCGCCAATTCGACACCTACTGGCACACCTACGGCTTCGGTGATCTGTCCGCAGCCGGACAGATCCGCCGCGACATACTCTCTCTACTCGTCCCACGCCTGGCCATCGCCGACCGATGCGAACTCGACGACCGCTACCTCACCGTGCGCGGAGACCTCCGCACCTATCGCATCCACCTCGGCAGCGGCAACATCCTCATGTCACCCAACGACCAGTACCTCTGCATCGTCTCCGCCCGCGACGGACAATCCCAGAAGCTCTTCCTGCCCTTCGACGACGACCCCGTCCTCAGCCTCATCCTCAGCAAGGCGTTCCTACTCGCCGACGACACCGCCATCAAGGACCTCACGATCACCGCCCAGATCAACCATCGCTGAATCTCTGTCAACGGTGGTCGGAAACGACGATGCAGGGCACAGGCGAGCTTGCAGCACACGGTTTAGCGCCGCAGCACTCGACGCTTGCCGCTGGATCGCAGCTCTATCCAACGGTGCTCACAGCTCCCGTTCTTGCCGCGCGGGAAACCGCTCGTGCACATCTCGAAGCGCATCCCTCGAGATGCTGAGCCGCCTCCGGATTGCGCCGCCGGCGCCCGAAGCAGTCGTCAACCGTCGTCGGGAGCCCAGGGCTGAGGTCGGCTTGCTGGCCTGGAGGGCGGTAGCGTCGGATTCGGGGTGAAGGATCGAGATTTCGCGGCCCTCGAAAACTGACCGCCCCGAGAGGCCAAGACGCCTGGTCGCGGCAGGCGCCTCCCTCACCCGACGACGGTGAAGTGCAGACCGCTCAGGACCTCGCCCGTATGGCGATCTCGCGCCGTGACCACATAGTCGCCTGGTGGGAAGTCGGCCGCGGTTGCGTCCGCGCGCCATTCGTAGACGATCAGGGCATGGCCGGTGCCGTTGCTCTGTTCGCCTCCGCTGTAGACCAGATTGCACGGCTCAGTTCGCTCGATCTTGGGGCACACGCCACCGACGCTCGAGCTGGAGCTGGCGATTTCCACGTCCACAAAGGTGTTCGGCCATCCGTCCGAGGATTCGATCTTGACGTTCGTGGTCACTCCTCGCCGAACCTGAACAGGGCTGACAGACAGTTGCCAGTTCTTGATCGCGTCGCCGGTGTTCACTGCTCGAGGCGGTGCGACTGTCGCTGGACGGGTTGGCTTGCGAGTTGCCGGGGGCGTCGGCTTGTTCACAGGACGAGGTGTCGTGGCAGCTGTGGTCTTGGTAGGGCGCGGGGTCGTTGTCGGCTTCCGTGTCGGAGCCGGCGACGAAATGACCGGAGTAACCTTCGGGGCCGCCGACGGGCTCGAGATCCCGGCTCCTGCGGCAGGCCTGTCCCCCTGGTTGAACCACGTGTCGTAGACATAGTTCCCGAGGACACCGACGAACACGCTCCACGCCAACGCCCAAACGCCGCGAATCACCCATCGACGGATCCGCTTCGACGCAGGCGTCTGTTGATCTGAGCTCACTCGTCATACCCCGATTCCCCAACGACCTGACGACCTGACCCCCCAGGTCATCCCATCGGTATACACGAGGCACCGGCCCGCACACAGACCGCCATCGCTTGAAGCGATCGCTTGGCGACCAAGCCTCGGTGCATGGCCTCGGGACTGGCCGTACTGGGAGATCGGCCTCGCCGATCCAGTCAGCAACCGTGCGCAGCGTCGCCCGGGCAGCTCCCCGGTAGTACCCGAACATCTCCTCCACGAACTCGCGCTGCGCACCACGCGGCAACGGCCCCGCCCGGACGCCACACGAGCGGCGGCCGTGAAGACGCGCAGCGGCAGATGCTCTACCAGCAGGCGGTGGCCGAAGGTGGTGATCTGGTTGTGTACGCCAGTGGCGACAAGCCCGGCCAGGCCGACTATCTGCGGGATGCGTTCGAGAAGAAGTTCGCCAAGATCAAGGCGAACGTGATCGTCGACTTCAGCAAGAACCATGACGCTCGCGTCGACGATCAGGTTGCCGAGGGCAAGGTTGTTGCCGATGTCGTGCATCTGCAGACGGTTGACGACTTCCCACGCTGGAAGCGGGACGGTGTCCTCGAGCAGTACCGGCCGGCGCCAAGGGCATCTTCGACCACCCGACCATGAACCCGCTCGGTCTCGGTGCCTTCATGAGCGACCGCACCGCCCTCGACCGCTACAAGGCCCGCAGCGGGTTGGGGTCGGCTTGCGCAGTGGGCGCGCTCAGTACCAGTCCCACCAACGGCGCCGCGACGAGCGCCGCGAAAGCTCTTGTCATCCACATAGCCCGAGCGTGCGCCCGTCCACCCGCCGCACCTAGTCGCCCGCCCGAACAACGCGCGATCGGGCGCCACGAGTAGACCGGAGCGCCCCCGGCTTATGTCGACGGGTCGATCAGCGGATGGTCTGGTTGTAGCCGGGGCTGGTGTTGGCGTTGACGGTCAGGCCGTTCACGACGACCGTCGGGACGACGAAGCGGACGCGATAGGTACCGAGCTCGAAGTCCGGAGCGCTGCGCACGGACCAGGACCCCTTGGTGAGCTGGACCCAGCCGTCGTTGACCCAGATCTTCTTGTTCCAGTTCCAGTACTGGACCGTGGCCCTGACGGACACGGCCGGCGCGATCTTCAGTGACAGGGTCCAGCGGACACCGGGTCGCGCCACCGCCGGGTTGAAGCCGCCGCTGACGATCTTGACCAGGGTCTTGGACGACTTGGCTCCCGTCGAGGTCGCCGGAGTCAGAAAAATGATGCTGCTGCTGACAACCTTCCGGGCCGGGACCCACAGCCGGTACTGACGGTTGCCGAGCGAGGCGATGCCGGTGTCGAAGGCGGCGGTGGTGTTACCGCTGTAGCGACCCCAGGTCTTCCAGGCGTCGGTCGACTTGGCACGGGCCTGGAGCTCGACCGGGATACCGCTCGCGCGCTCCACGATGCTCCCAGTGCTGTGAATGAACAGCCAACTCTTGATGGCGAGCCGGTTCGCATACAGCGCCGATGCGGGAACCGACATTCCGGCCGTGAGCGTGCCGAGCTTCACTGTCCTGGCGCCCTTGGCGTTGCCCCACGGGCTGAACGAGCTCAAGGTGAGCGTGGTGGGTCGCGGCTGTGACGCGATGGTGGCCGACGTGGTGCTGGAGTCCCAGCGGCCCAGGGCGTCGGAAGTGCCGTCGTAACGCAGGGCCGAGATCTCGACGCCTTCGTACGCCGCGTTGTCCAGCGGATCACCCGGCGTACCGTCGGTGGTGGCGGCCTGGGTCCACGTCAGGTGGGTCGACAGGTTCGCGGCAAGGTTCGCGTCCTGCAGCGCCGGCGCGGCCGGGACGAGGGTGTCGAACTCGGGCGACGGGGCCGACGGGCTTTCTCCGTCGGGGTTGACGGCCTTGACGATCAGCTTCACGTGGTCCTTGGACGGGGCCAAAGCGCTCGCCGGCACCAAGATCTCGTTGGCATGGGTGGACGAGACGTCCACATACTTGACCTCGTCGCCGCCCGGCAACTGCCAGTAGATCGCGTTGGCCAGGCCGTCGTCGGCCCAGGTCAGCTTGACGTTCTGGCTGTCGGCCCAGGCGATCGTGACGTCGGTCGGTGCATCCGGAGCCGCGGCGAAGGCAGGGGTCTGCAGACCCACGGAAAGGGCAGCGACAGCCGTCGCTGCGAGGGCAAGTTTGCGCATGGAGACCCCAGGTGAGAACGCCTGACGATCACCCCTGCCGCCAGTCCGTGGCCCAGACGGTAGCAGCTCACCGGGACGGCTCAAGCCGATTTGCAGCAACGTGCAACGTTTCGACAAGACGGATACTAGGCGCCGGCGCCGCCGTCGATGGGAATTATGGCGCCGGTCACTACAGTGGCTCGGTCGCTGAGTAGCCAGGCGGCTAGTTCGGCGACTTCGCGGGGATCGGCCATCCGGCCCAGTGGGGTGCTTGCGTTGATGCGGGCGACGACTCCTGGGGTGGCAGCCTCCCAGGTGTCGATCATCTCCGTTGCGGTTCCGCCGGGCGTGATGCCGTTGACGCGGACGCCCTGCGGTGCCCAGGTGACGGCGGCTGTTTCGGTGATGCTGTTGAGGGCACGCTTCATCGCGCCGTACGCGGGCAGGGCTGGGTTGGCGCGGCGGCTGCCGATGCTCGAGGTGTTGACGATCGCCCCGCCACCGCCACGCCGCATCAGTTCGTACTCGGCCGTCATCGCGGTCCAGTGGGCCCGGAAATTCACCTCGAACTGCTCCTCGATGTCGTCGTCGCTGGTCGTGTCGAGCGGACCGGGCTGCCGCTGGATCGCGGCCCCGTTGTTGAACGCGGCATCGAGCCGCCCGTGCAGCTCGTCGACGCGGTCGACCGCTGCCCGAATGCTCGAACGGTCGGCGAGATCCATCGTCACAGCATCCGCGACGCCGCCGTCTGCGCGGATCTCGGTGACGAGCTGCTGAAGAGCGCCCGTGCTGCGCGAGGCGAGTACGACGGTGGCACCCTCGGCGGCGAAGAGCCGACCTGCGGCCGCTCCGATGCCGCGGCTGGCGCCGGTGATGAGTACGACCTTGCCGGTCAGCAGGCCGATGGGAGTGCTGGCGGTGGAGGCGGTTGCTGTGCGGTCGCTGGAAGTGTTGTCTGTGTTCGGGGTCATGGCACCAGGGTCGGATGATCTCCGGGGCGGATACAGGCACAGGCTGTACCAGGATCCGCCGGCGGGCAGCGGGCAGACTGGGGTTATGGACAAGCAGGAGCTCGGAGCGTTTCTCCGGAGTCGGCGCGAGCGGTTGCGGCCGGAGGATGTGGGGCTGCCGTCAGGGGCGCGGCGTCGGACGCCTGGCCTTCGTCGCGAGGAGGTCGCGGTTCTCGCGCACATCTCGACCGAGTACTACGTGCGGCTCGAGCAAGGTCGGGCGCCACGCCCGTCCGGTGAGGTGCTGGCCGGGATCGCAGGAGCGTTGCGACTCACGGACGCGGAGTCTGATCACCTTCACCTGCTTGCCGGTACTGCGCCGAGTCGTACCGGACTGCATCGGCGCGACGTCCGCCCGAGCATCCTGACCCTCCTCGAACGGTTGCCGCAAACGGCTGGGTTCGTGACGTCAGCCGTGTTCGAGGTACTCGCCTGGAACGATCTCGCGGCCGCGCTGATGGAGGACTTCGACGAGCTCGAGCCAAAGGATCGCAATCTCGCCCGCCGCGCCTTCCTTGCGCCGCCATGTGACGGCCTGCCGCTTTATGGGGTGTCCGACGCTACCGAGTTCAAGCAGAACGTCGTGATGGAGCTCCGGTCGACGCTGGCCCGCTACCCGTCCGACCCCGCGGTGACCGGCCTGATCGACGAGTTGGGGGCGGGCAGCGCCGAGTTCGCCAGACTCTGGGAACGGCACGACGTACAGGCGACGCAAATGTTGACGAAGTCCTTCCACCACCCGGTCGTCGGCAAAGTCACCGTCGACTGCGACTCGCTCGCCCTGACCGACCGCGACCAGCACCTGGTCCTCTACAGCGCCCCGGCTGGCTCCCGCGACGCCGAGGCGCTGGCCCTCCTGAACGTCCTCGGCGCCGAAGCCAACGAATACCGGCGATAGCCCGCCGTACATACCGCGATTTGCTCAACCCCGCCGTCGCCACTGGGGCTGCTTTCCAGTCAGAAGAGCCTAGCCCCCGGCCTACTTTGTCTGGTTCGGATGGCTTGTGTGCACCTGTTCTAAATACACCGCGCGGCCTTCAACGTAGAACCAGATCCGAGCCGTACCTTTGACTGTCGGCTTGTGCTGCCATCGCTGGTGGTTGACCCCTGCCCGGCACACGATCCCCAGCGCATCCTTCAGCGGGTAGTTGGTCGGTGTGACGTCCAACGGAGTCCTGGTCAGGAAGTCCCAGGTATCGGCGAGCGGACCTCGCAGTGTGGCTGCGAGGTCACGCCAGCCCTTCTGTGCGTTGGTCGAGGCGAAGCGCAGTTCGTACTCGCTGTTCTTGGTCGGACGCTCGACTTTTGTCTGCTTCCCCATGTGTCAGGGACGCTCCACCGGCTCGTCCTCATCAAGCCATTCCACGGGTGCATGCCCCAGACCGGCGGCGAGCGCAGTTGCTGTTTCACGCCAGGAGGTCAGCTCGGCGAGCGCGAGATGTGCCTGGCCAGTGGCGAATGATGCCCTGGCCGCGGTCAGGATTTCGGTTGCGCAGGTTTCACGGCCATCCGGACTGAGGGCGAGCATCCATGGGAAGTGATCACTCATCCGCTCGCCTAGTGTCCCCTCGAGGCTGGTGGAGACCGCGATGAGCTGGGCCGCAAGTTCAAGCAGCGAGTTACGGGCTCGATTCTCGCTCTCCGACATGAGGACCAAGGACTCGCCGTCCCGGCGCGTCACCTCGACAGGATGATCCGAAGCCGCGGCAAAAACCTCGGCCGACGAGCGACTCAAGTCAGACGACTGGAAGGAGTTTCGAGATGCAGTGTGGGTCGCCATGCAGCCATGCTAGTTCAGAATGTGTTCTGAATTCAACTGTCGGAGTTCCCGTCACCTCTGTTGGCCACGGTCGCGCAGGTGCCGCCGCGCGGCACTGAGAGCCGGCGCCCCGGAGGACGGCCGCCCTCGGCAGCTGCAAACGGGCGAGCCGTCGTACAGGCGGTTCACCTCACGCACCTGAACACTGATCGCTCAATCAACACCTGACATCGGGCGACCGTAGACCTGGAGTACGGCATGCGGCAGTCGGTCGGCGATGCCAGATAGGACGTGCATCTGTCGTACGACGGTGTCGAGCACAAATTCGCCGGACGCCCAGGTGATCAGCGAGTTGCCCGACACCTGCCATTCCATGTCCGGGAACTGCAGGAGCCAACTGGTCATGTCGGGGTGAAGGACGGACCAGCCGTAAGCCTCATCGTCACAGCGGACGTGGAACGCGTCGTTGAACGCCACCGAGTCGGTGAGAAAGTCCTGCTCCTTGACGAAACGCTTGAGTTTGGAGTCTCGAGTGACGACGAGGGGCGGCAGGGCAACGGGCAGCGTGACCGCCAGCAGGTACACGATGGGCAGGTCCGAATCCCGGCCGTTCTTCTGTTGCCTGCCGGGCAGGGCGTACTCCAGCAGGTAGACCGGGCGAAGGCGAAGGCTGCTGGCCAACATCTGGATCGGTTCTCCGGTCTCGTAGAGCCGCTCCGCGACACTGCAGAGCCAGCGATTCGCCGGCGCCTTGGAGAAACCCAATTGCTGCAGTCGCAAGCGTCGATCGTCTCGGATATGGCCCTCAAGCCACTTGTACACACGGTCGGACCACTTGCGCAGGCTGGAGCCGTACCTGTGAACGATGAACCCCGCCACACACACGATGGCGACGGAAGCAATCCAGCTGCCCATGTAGGCATGGTAAGTCGCGCCCGGGTCCGTCACGCTGCGCAGGGCAGCGCGCCCCTCGCGTAGGTCGAACTTTCACTGTGCCGGCCGCATCAAGCTGAGTGACGATCTACTGCAGGCATGGCGCCGGCAACCTGGGGGCAGGTCACGAGAGGTTGCGAAATGCGTTGTAAGCAAAGGATTTTCCGTCGAGGTTCCGTAGTACTGAGCGCGGCGTCGCTGTTGAGCGTCGGCTTGCTACCCGGAGCCGCCGACGCTGTGACAGCCACCGGCGACGCCAACGCCGGCATGTGCGGGCTGGACCTGGGGTCGGTGACGGCCGGAGGTGATCATCGGACGCAGCGGATCACGGCCGGCTCGCCCCCGACAAGGACTAACAACCGGATTGTGGTGCCCAAGCTGTACGACGAGCCGGTGCGACTCAGCACTTCGATGTTCACCTCCCTGTCGGGCGGCGACCCCTTGATCGAGGGTCATGTAATCATCGGCCCGACCATGGCCCGGAGCGGCTACGCGTTCTCCAGCGACGGCACACTCGATACGGCCTCGATCCGCCTCACGCCGATCGCCGGCGGACACGAAGACACCGTCGCGTTCGAGGAGTCCCGCTATCGAGAGGGGACCGCCCCGCGAACGACAAGCTACCGGGTACGCAGCGATGGCTTCATGGTCAGGCAGAACAACGTCATCGGAAATCAGTGGGAGACGACCGGCGTGGCTTCGGGGTTCGGGCTGGTGAAAGCGATGGTGTTAATCAGCAAGACCCGGACCTACGACACATTCCTCGCGAACACGCGAGGCGGTGTGCTCTCCACGGTTCGCATCCCGACAACATCGCCGATGAAACCAGTGGTCAAACGGGTACGCGCCAGTACCTGGCAGGGCTTCGAATTCTTGATTGCGCAGAAATGTGGCAACCAAGGCACCCTGCTGCTCGGCGTCGACAAGGACACCCAATCGGCCTTTCTGTACGCCGTCGGTCACGCCAACGGCACCGCCACGGTCATCCAGCCTCTAGGCAGGGTTCCCGGTGCATTCAACGACCCGGCCTACTTCCGCTTCACCCCACTCGTCGACCCACTTGCAGGCGAGTAGGCGCCTGCTCTACCACTCACCATTTCGTTCCTCACAACGCCTACAGTCGACTCGATCCACCAAACGTTTGTTCTACGAGCCACCCATTTTGCATCGATGCAAACGTGACATTGAGCACCGTTGGTCAGCGACTGGTTACCTATTGCACCGGACACTCGGTCATGGCACATTGTGCGACGCCTCTCCGGAGTGGAGAGGTTACGCAAAACATGGGGAGGAACCTGATGTCGCTCCACATCAGCAAAGCGTTCGCCGTTGGCTCGGCCATGGTCATGATGGCCGCAGGGGTCACCGCGATCGCCGCCGGGACTGCCACTGCCAGCACCACAGCCTGTAACAACACCGTCGTGGGTGGGCCGAACAACTCCGGCGGTTTCCTGCAGGCCAAGGCTGGCACGCCGTACCGCAAGGGTCCGGGTGCGAACTACTGCGCCTACAGCAACCGCGAGGGCACCGGTGCGATCTGGTGCACGAAGCGCAGCGCGGACGGCAACCCGTGGTACCTGGCCCGCGACACGTCCTCCGGCGTCATCGGTTGGGTCTGGGCAGGCAACGTCTCCAGCACCAGCGGCACGATCAACAACTGCTGACGAAACCGAGCAAGGGCTCACCACGGACCGTTCCTGGTGAGCCCTTGAACGGCGCGGCAGGTGGCGCGTTGCTCAGGTGGTGACGCGCTTCTTCGCCGAACAGCTCTTGTAGCCGGTACGCGTGTTCGTATTGCACACGTAGAACTCGATCTGGACCCCATGCCCCCCAGTGAAGGGGCCAAGGTAGACGCCGTCTCCGTGGCAACTGCCGTCCGAGACAGTGCGTCCCCAGGCGCCTTCGAACGTCCTTTGGTGCAGCACCGCCCCTCGCGCGTCACAGCTCTTGTCCTCGGCGTTGAAGGTGTAGTTCCCGTTTGCCCCGACGATCACCCGCCCGTACGCCCCGCCGTCCGGCGAGGTCACAGACGTGGAGACGGCATGTGCTGGGCTTGCCACCAGCAACCCGCTCAGCGTCACTGCGACTCCTACCAGTGCCTTCAGTACACGTGCCTTCATCAGTCCTCCGAGAGAGATGTCTCGGGCAGGCTTGCGCCCGCCCGATGGATTCGTCGCGACCATACGAGTTGTCGCCGACGCGTCTCTGCCCGTACCGCACCCGTACTTCGGGTGGCCGATGCATCGGCAGGCGTGATCAGGCGACGCTGGCGGTGGAGGCGGCGAAGGTGTTGCACGCGGCGGGGTTGCCCGAGCCGAAGCCCTTGCGCGACCAGCGGCTGTGGTTGGTCTTGTTGCCGTGCGAGCGGGTCGGGTTCCACTCGTCGCCGCGGTTGGCGACCATCCAGTTCCACTTCTTCAGCCAGGCGCCGGTGGCCGGGAAGTACTTGCGATCGGCGCCCAGGTAGACGCCGCTGAAGCACGACGCCTGCAGCTCGATCCGCCGGCTCTCCAGCAGTTGCGCGTCCGTGCCGTTGGTGTGGTTCGTCCGGGTCTGTGACGCGTCCATGATCCCGGTCAGCCGCTGGATGTGATGGCCGTACTCGTGGCCGACCAGGAACGCCATCGTCGCCCGGGTCCACAGCTTGTTGTCGCGGCGCTGGTTCTTGAGGTCGAAGTCGGCCTTGAGCGAGATCACGCCCCCGCAGTACGCAGCAGAGTCTGTGATGCTGCACTGCGAGCGCGGCTGGTCGCCGACGAGGATCTCGACCTTCGGCGCCCAGAACGTGTACCCGGCCTTGCGGACGATCGGCGCCCAGGCTCGGTCCAGGCAGTGCACGAACTCGGTGTAGTACGCCCGCACCTGGGCCACCGAGGTAGCGCGTTCCGTCGGCTCCTTGCACCGCGAAGCCGGCACCGCGCCGACCCGGTAGAGCCGGTTCTGCGTCACCGTCCGGTTGGCCACCACCACCGGCGGCTCGGCCGGAGTCGTGCTCGTCGATGGACTCGGCGTCGAGACGGTCGGTGTCGGGGAGAAGGTCGGAGTCTCGGAGCTGGGCGTCACCGAAGGCGTCGACGCCGCCTTGAACGTCCCGCCATCCTTGCCCGACCCGCCGATCAGCCCGCACCCGGCCACCAGCACCAGCACGGTTCCAGTGACCACCGACATCGCTACCCGAGAATGCACCCGCAGAACCTAACCCCGTAAGGGGCTCACCGGCCAGTGCCGCCCGGATCAGGTCGAGCGGCCGGTCCGCGCGCTGATCAGGTGACGTTCGCTCGGGCCTTGCGAAAGTTCTTGGCCGGGTTGCCGCCAACGTACCCCCACGGATTGGCGGTGATCTGGTCGCCGAGCCGGGCGAACACGGCCGCCGCGGCGGGTCGATCGCCGGCGTTGGCGAATGCCATCGCAAAGGTGTTGAAGTACAGCGGCCAGCCGGGCCGGAGGTCGGCGGCCGGGTGTAGCACGGAACGGTCGGCGGCCGCTCGGAGCTCCGCCTGGACTTCGGGCCGGGCCAGGTAGAGCCGGGAGGCGGTGCCCTCGAGTTCGATCATCACCTCAAGGTGGGCCAGCGGAATCAGCGCATGCAGCATGTTGCCGTCCGGCGCCGCCGTGGCCGCGGACCGGGCTAGGTGGAACATCCGGTCGTGGCTGCCACTCCACTTCTGGCAGTTGGTCTGCAGCCACTCTGCGTGCGCCTTGAGATTGGTGGCGTGCCTGGAGATCGCTTGCTGGAAACGGAACTCGCCGTCTTCGAGGTCGAGCTGCAGCCCGCGAGCGGTCCGCACCAGGAAGGCCCAGGCCGCGACCTCGTCCGGGTTCGCCTCGACTACGTCGTACAGGCTGCTCTCGGCGAGGCGGAGCCGTTCGAAGAAGAGCTGGAACTGCTCGGCCTGGGTGTACTTCACGGAATATTGGCCGCGTGCCTGCCAGGCCCACGCAACGGCATGACAGCCGCGAACCAACTGCGCCAGCGGGTCAGCGGCAGCAACCGTGCTGATCCAGTCCTGGACGTCGGGAACAGACCCGCAGGCATCGAGCAGGAAGCACCGGTCGTCCGGGTGATCGGTGCCGAGCAGGATCTGGCGAGCGGTTGGCCAGTCGCGCCGGCCCAACGCGTCACAGAACGACCGGGCCAGCGGGTCACCCATGCACGGATCAATCGCGGGCACCGATGGCGCCCGGCGTCGTAGCAGCTTCACTTTTTGCTCCTGCGTTGTTTGAAGAAGGTGACCACCGCGATGGCGATACCGACCGGGAGGGCGCGGGCGAGGAGGGATCCGATCTCGCTCGGTGCGATGGTCAGCACCGCGGCGAGGATGACGAGCACCAGGAACGGCACCCACACGACCGGCCGGTTGAGCCAGCCCCGGAAGGTGTCGATCCGGCGGACCTTGACGTACGGGATCTGGTCCTTCGGCCGCTCCGGCAGCCGGATGTGCAACGCAGGAGGAACCCCCGCGTCGAGCAGCGCGACCGCCTGCACACCGTGGTGCCACAACGTCGGCTCTACCAGCACCTGATAGCCGTCGGGCCGGATCAGCTGCCGCCCGCCATCCGGGTACCTGAGCATGCCCACGACCTCGTCGTACGCGGCGGACGTGCGGCCGTCAGCCGCCTCCCGATACACGCCGGCGGCACCAACCGTCAGCGCGCCCTTGGACTCCGGATGGATGGGCCGGAACCGGCGTCCGTCCGACGGCTTGACCACATCCAGTGGACTGCCCAGCCAGGTCAGTTGCGGATCGCCGGCACCTTCCGGATCGACCGACACGAGCAGATCGCGCCACACCGACAGTGCGACTTCGCGCACCTGTGCTGCGGTCACCGCGTCCGTCTCGGCCGCCAATTCCTCGACACTGCTCGTCACCGGTGTCCCGAGCAGCGCGTCGCGAGCGGCCATGAAAGGGAGCCACTGATGGGCGGGCTGCGTGCCGAACTGGCGGATCCGCGCATCGAGGTCGTCTCGCAGCTCGACCGGATCGGGCCCGCGGTCGCGCAGCCTCCGCAGTACGGCGATGGATTCACTGACCGCAGATCGCAGTGCCTCCGGGATCACATCCATGCCGACCGTCAGCATCGCGCGATCGGCGTCAACCAGCTCGTACGACGACCATGCGCTGTAGCCGACTCCGGAGCCGTGCCGGAGGCCGCCCTGCAGGCCCCGTTCAAAGGCACGCAGCATCGCGCCGGCCTCTGACGACCGGCCGGCCGTCCCGGACAGAGCGATCGCAGTGGGCCGGCCCGCGAAGCCGCCGGGCAGTGGCTGATCGCACTGGACGGAGCGGGCGGGAATCATCCGAGGACCCGGGCGCAGCGGCAGTTCGAGCCCTGCGGGCGGTGGCCCCGACAGGGCGAGCACCGCATTGCCCTGGGCAAACGCACGGGCTGCGAGCTCACGCAGCCCGTCCGGCTCGGCGGTATGGAGGCCGAACTCGTCGTACTCGGCGAGGCCCGCTCCGCGAGCGCCGTACCGCCAGAGCAGATGGCTGCCGACCGGGTTGCCGCCGCGCCGGGAGCTCTCCGCTCGCAGAACGCGGCGCTCGTGATCGAGATCGGAGAAGACCGGATCACTCAACCAACGACAGAGGTCGCGCAGGTGCGCGACCACGTCGTCAGGCTCGCCCTCGACATCGAACGCGGTGTGCAGCAGGCTGACGTGGCCATTGACCGGAGTCCGGATCGAATCCCGGCCATGCAAGGCCAGATGCTCCAGCAGGTGCAGCCAGCCGTGGGTTGGCAGCGGCTCGTCCGCCATCCCGGCCCTGAACCACAGGTTGGCCCGCAGCGCGCCGGGACCGGGCAACCAATAGACCGGTACGCCGTCGACCTCTGTCGTGCGCAGCTTCTCGCCGCTCATCCGTCCGAATCCCCCAGTGCTCGTCAGTAACCGGCCAATCGTGCCGGATGTCGAGAGCTCGCGGCAGAGACTTTCGCCGAGTTGCAGCTTTTGACATGTCCAGGTCGATTTCCCCCGACTACGAAAAGTGTCGCCACGACTTCGGACGGTGCGAATTGAGACTCGATTTGGGAACGCTCCCATTGAGGTGTTGACAGGTTTGAAACCGCCCCCGATGCTCTTGGGAGCGCTCCCAAATGGGGCGTGAAAAGCAGCGAGGAGGGGTCAGGCGATGAGCCAGACGAAGCGGTTCCTGGCGGTCACGGTGGCTGCCGTGACGGCACTGGGCATGGTCGGGGCATGCAGTAAGAACACCGAGGGCACCAAGCCCGCGGCGGACGGCAAGATCACGCTGGTGGTCGACACTTTCGGGGACTTCGGTTACAAGGCGCTGGCTGCGCAGTACGAGCAGGCGCACCCGGATGTCAAGGTCGAGCTGCGCAACGTGCAGAAGCTCGACGACTACAAGCCCAAACTGGTCCAGTACCTGGCCGCCGGCAGCGGCGCGGGTGACGTGGTGGCGCTCGAGGAGGGCGTCCTCAACGAGTTCAAGACCCAGCCGCAGAATTTCGTCAACCTGCTCGACCAGGGCGCGGCGGAGCTTCAGCCCAACTTCCTGCCGTGGAAGTGGGACCTCGGCCGGGTCGGCAGCGACGGACCGCTGATCGGGCTCGGCACCGACGTCGGCGGTCTGGCCGCGTGCTACCGCAAGGACCTGTTCGCCAAGGCGAAGCTCCCGACCGACCGGGACGCGGTGTCGAAGCTGTGGCCGGACTGGAACTCGTTCATTGCCACCGGCAAGAAGTTCGGCGCCGCCAACACCGGCGCGAAGGGCTTCGTCGACTCGGTCACCACCAGCTTCTCGGCGATGCTGTCGCAGGCCGGTGACACCAACTTCTACGACCGCGACAACAAGCTGATCGCCGACTCGAACCCGGTCGTCCGGCAGGCCTGGGACACCTCGATGACGATGGTCTCCGAGGGCGTCAGCGCCAAGATCCCGACCTGGTCGAAGGACTGGGAGGCCGGCTTCAAGAACGGCAGCTTCGCGGTCACCATGTGCCCGTCGTGGATGCTCGGCATCATCAAGGGCAACTCCGGCGAGGCCAATGCCGGCAAGTGGGACGTTGCCGCGGTGCCTGGTGGCGGTGGCAACTGGGGTGGTTCGTGGCTCGCCGTACCGACCCAGAGCAAGCACCCGAAAGAGGCCTACGAGCTGGCCAAGTTCCTGACCTCGCCGGACAGCCAGGTGGCTGCCTTCAAGGAGGCCGGACCGCTGCCGACCGCGCCGAAGGCGCTCGACGACCCGGCGTTCCTGGCGCTGACCAATGACTACTTCTCCGACGCACCGGTCGGCAAGATCTTCGGCGCCGGAGCCAAGACGCTGAAGCCGCTGGTCCTCGGCCCGAAGCACCAGGCGGTCAAGGAGCGTGCCTTCGAGCCCGCGCTGCAGGCCGTCGAACAGGGCAAGCTCACCCCCGACAAGGCTTGGCAGCAAGCGCTCAGCAGCGCTGTCAAAGAGGCGAAGTGACCTCTTCCAGCGTCGTCCGGCCGTCGGCGGCAGCAACTGCCGCCGACGGCCGGGTTCCCTGGCGCTCCCGGCTGACGCGCGCGGACGTGAGGTTCGCGCCGTACTTCTTCATCGCGCCGTTCTTCGTCCTGTTCGCCGTCTTCGGGGCGTTCCCGTTGATCTACACGGGCTGGGTGTCGTTGCACGACTGGCATCTGATCGGTGAACACACCTTCGTCGGGTTCGGCAACTACACCGCGCTCTTCGCGGACCCGGACTTCTGGAACGCACTCAAGAACACCGTCGGTATCTTCGTCCTCGCGACCGTCCCGCAGTTGCTGATGGCCCTGGCGATGGCGAACCTGCTGAACCGCAAGATCCGCGGCCGGACGTTCTTCCGGATGGGTGTGCTGATCCCCAACGTCACCTCGGTCGCGGCCGTCGGCATCGTCTTCGGGCAGCTGTTCGCCCGCGATGTCGGCCTGGTCAACTTCCTGATCACCTGGCTCGGTCTGGACGCGGTCGACTGGCAGGCCAACACCTGGTCGAGCTGGATCGCGATCGCTGTGATGGTCGACTGGCGTTGGACCGGCTACAACACCCTGATCCTGCTCGGTGCGATGCAGGCGATCCCGAAGGATCTGTTCGAGTCCGCCTCGCTGGACGGCGCGAAGCCGTGGCAGCAGTTCTGGCGGATCACCGTGCCACTGCTGCGCCCGACGCTGCTCTTCACCGTCGTCATCTCCACGATCGGAGGCCTGCAACTGTTCACCGAGCCGGTGATCTTCGGGAACGGCCGGATGCTCGGCGGCACCCTCGGCCAGTTCCAGACCGTCACCATGTACATGTACGAGACCGCGTTCCAGCGCTTCCAGTACGGGTACGGCGCCGCGATCGCCTGGGCGCTGTTCGGGCTGATCGTGATCTTCTCGCTGATCAACCTGCTGCTCGTCCGGAGGGCCGCCCGGTGAGCCGGCTGCGCGCCGCCTCGGTGCGGCTGTGGCGGGCCAGCCCGTTGACGTATCTGGCGCTGATCGTCGGCTGCGTGACCTCGCTGTTCCCGATCTACTGGATGTTCGTCGTGGCCACCCGGTCCAACGACGTGATCAACGACGTACCGCCGCCGCTGCTGCCGGGTGGTGACTTCGGCGCGAACGTGAGCCGGGTCTTCGCGAACGAGCACGCCGCTTTCGCCTACGGGCTGGTCAACTCACTGGTGGTCTCCAGTGTGGTCACGCTGTCGGTGGTGTTCTTCTCGACGCTGGCCGGGTTCGCCTTCGCCAAGCTCCGGTTCCGCGGCCGCAACGTGATGCTGCTGGTGATCGTCGCCACGATGATGGTGCCGGTCCAGCTCGGCCTGATCCCGCTCTACATGCTGATGGTGAAGATCGGCTGGAACGGCAGTCTGCAAGCGGTGATCGTGCCGTTCCTGGTCAGTGGTTTCGGGGTCTTCATGATGCGCCAGTACGCCGCCGAGGCGATCTCGGACGAGCTCGTGGAGGCGGCGCGGGTGGACGGCTGCTCGACGTTCCGGATCTACTGGAACGTCGTCCTGCCGGTACTGCGGCCCGCCGCGGCCATCCTCGGTCTGCTCACCTTCATGCAGACGTGGAACGAGTTCATCTGGCCGTACGCGATCCTCGACGCCAACACTCCCACTGTCCAGCTGTCGCTCAGCCTACTGGCGACGGCGTACTACACCGACTACGCGCAGGTCTTCGCGGCGACGGCTCTGGCCACGCTGCCGCTGCTCGCGGTGTTCATCGTGTTCGGCCGCCAAATCATCGGCGGCATCATGGAAGGTGCGATCAAGTCGTGACAACCGACAGCCAGACCGAGGCCGGGACCGGGCTGCAGTTCCCCACCGGGTTCCTGTTCGGCGCCGCCACCGCTGCTTACCAGGTGGAGGGAGCCGCGACCGTCGGCGGGCGCGGGCCCTCGATCTGGGACACCTTCGCGCACACCCCGGGCCGGGTCCTGGGCGGTGAGACCGGCGACGTCGCGATCGAGCACCACCAGCGGTACCGCGAGGATGTCGCCTTGATGGCTGACCTCGGTCTGCAGGCCTATCGCTTCTCGATCTCGTGGCCGCGGGTCCAGCCGGACGGCAGCGGTGCGCTCAACACGGCCGGCGTCGACTTCTACTCGCGGCTGATCGACGAACTGCTGGCGGCCGGCATCGAGCCGTGGCCGACCCTCTATCACTGGGATCTGCCACAGCCGCTGGAGGACGCCGGCGGCTGGCCGGAGCGTGACACCGCGGAGCGATTCGCGGACTACGCGGGCGCGATCACCGCCGTACTGGGTGACCGGGTTCGGCAGTGGACGACGTTGAACGAGCCGTGGTGTTCGGCGTTCCTGGGCTACGGATCCGGCGTGCACGCACCCGGCCGCACCGACCCCGCGGCCGCCGTCCGGGCCGGGCACCACCTGATGCTCGGACACGGTCTCGCCGCCGGCCGGCTCAAGGCCGGCGGCCACAAGGTCGGCGTCACCATCAATCTGTACGACGTTCTTCCCGTGAGCGACCGGGATGTCGACCTGGACGCCGCCCGGCGCATCGACGGTCTGCAGAATCGCTTCTTCCTCGATCCCGTCCTGCTGGGCTCCTACCCAGCCGACGTGATCGAGGACCTCGCCGAAGTCACCGACTTCGCGCACGTCCAGGACGGTGACCTCGCGGTCATCTCGACCCCGCTCGACATGCTCGGCGTGAACTACTACAGCCGGCACGTCGTGACCGGGGAGGCCGGCGGCGGTGACGACGGTCACGGCGGTAGTGGCGGCGCCTCCCCCTGGCCCGGCAGCGAACAGGTCGGCTTCGTCAAGGGCGATCTACCGCTGACCGCGATGGGCTGGGAGATCCATGCCGAAGGACTCACCAGCGTCCTCGAACGGGTGGCGACCCAGTACCCCTCGGTGCCGCTATACGTGACCGAGAACGGTGCCGCGTTTCCCGACGTACCGGATGCGGACGGTCTGGTCCGGGACCCCGACCGGATCAGCTATCTGGACGGCCACCTCCGGGCCTGCCAGGCGGCCATCGATCTCGGCGTCCCGCTGCACGGCTACTTCTGCTGGTCGCTGTTCGACAACTTCGAGTGGTCCTGGGGTTACTCGCGGCGGTTCGGCCTGGTCTACGTCGACTACGAGACGCAGACACGAACCCCGAAGAGCAGCGCGTATTGGTACGGCGATCTGATCCGAGGCAGGCTGACTCCATGACCGAACCCCGTCCCACCATCGAAACCGTCGCGGCCCGGGCGGGGGTGGGGCGGGGAACCGCGTCCCGAGTGGTCAATGGATCGTCCCAGGTCAGCCCTGGCGCACGGGCCGCGGTACTGAAAGCTATCGACGAGCTCGGGTACGTGCCGAACCGCGCAGCGCGCAATCTGGTCACCCGCCGGACCGATTGTGTGGCCCTCGTGATCTCCGAGCCGGGCGAGCGTCTGTTCACAGAGCCGTACTTCGCCGGCATCGTCCGTGGCATCAGCTCGGCGATGGCCGAGACGCAGCTGCAGCTGTGGTTGTCGATGGTTCAGAGCTCGACCGAGCGTGATCGCGTGGACCGGTTCCTGACCAGGGAGCACGTGGACGGCGTAATGATGCTGTCCCAGCACGCCGACGACCCGTTGCCGGGCAAGGTCCTGGCCAGCGGATTGCCGCTGGTTCTGTGCGGCCGGCCGCTCGTCGGGCCGGATATCCCCTTCGTCGACGCCGACAACGCGAGCGGCGGGCGCCTGGCGGCGCAGTACCTGCTGGATCAGGGCCGCGGCCGGATCGCGTCCATCGCCGGCCCGCAGGACATGTCCGCCGGCGTCGCTCGGTTGCAAGGTTTCCGCGAGGTCGCCGGGGACGACCTGGTCGAGTACGGCGACTTCAGCGAGGAGAGTGGAGCCCGCGCAATGGCAGCCCTGTTGGAGCGTGAGCCCGCAGTGGATGCCGTCTTCGCCGCCTCCGACCCGATGGCCTTCGGCGCGATGCGGGTTCTCAAGGCGGCCGGGCGACGGATTCCCGAGGACGTGGCCGTGATCGGTTTCGACGGCTCACCGGGCGGCCGGCACTCGGACCCGCCGCTGACCTCGGTCTTCCAGCCGGCCGAGGAGATGGGCCGGGAGATGACCCGGCTGCTCCTTGCCCAGCTCGCCGGCAACCAGCCGCCGGAGACGCAGGTCATCGTCGGCACCCGACTGGAGCTGCGCGGCAGCGCCTGAACACATGGGCGCGCCCCCGGCCAGGTGGTGCCGGGGGCGCGCGTTCAGCGGGTTAGCCGAATAGCTCGGCGTGCAGTGAGAACGCTGTGGCGATCTCGGCCTGCGCCCAGAACCGGTGGTAGGTGAAGGTCGGCGCTGGACCGCCGTTCAGATACGACTGCACTTTCGGCCAGTCCGGGTCGTTCTTGAAGAACGACCGCATCGACAGGAACGTCGAGGTCTGGCCGATCGCGTCGCCGTTGGGCATCGTGCCGGTCCAGCCCGGCGGAACGTACGGTCCCTCCCCCGTAGCGGCGTCGTACTTGTCGTCGAACCGGTTGTAGTCGGCCCGAGTCTCCGGGATCGCAATCCCCTTGGCGTCCTGATGTGCCAGCAACGCAGTCAGCAGACCCTCACCCGTGGTCTTGGCCGAGGCGCTACCCGACTTGGCCGCGTAGTTCAGCAGAGTCTTCGCGTACGACGCCGCAACGCCGACGTCCTGGCCGTGATTCAGCACGCTCACCCGCAGGTTCGCGTTCGCGCCCGGCGAGCCGGCGTTCCAGGTGTCGGGGGCACCGGTCCAGGACAGGTCGTTCGGAATCTGGAACGCCCCGTTCGCACCGACCGTGGTGTTGTTGATTGCCCACGGCACCCATTTGTCGAGGATCTTCTTCGCCCGCGGATCCCCGGTCATCTGGTACAGCGATGCCGTCCGCTCCATCTGCCAGACCTGGAAGCCGAACCACCGGTTCGACGGCGGGTCGCGCCATACCGGGTGTGCGTCGTAGAACATGCCGTAGAAGGTCGGCGTACCTGCAGGAGGCGTGCCGTAGTTGCCTTCCCAGCTGTTCGTGACACCGCCGGCGATCCCGCCGTCGGCCGACTGCAACCACTGCAGAACCTCTAGTTGCCGGTCCATGCTCTTGGCCCAGTCCGCCTGCCCAGTGGCCGATTTCGGCTTCAGCGCCGGCACCTTCGCCAACGCGTACGCCGCCAACGGGTTCTGGTAGCCCTGGTGCGAGGCGCCGTCACCGATGCGCCAGGCCCAGCCCGCGGACGTATCCGTCGCGCCACCCCAGGCGTAGTACCAGGACATCAGGTAGTGATCGCTGTCCTTGCCGGTGCCCGCCGGACAGGCAGTCGGTCCGACACAGTTGCCGATCTTCTTGAAATACTTGTCGAACATCGCGTACCGCAGGTAGTCGCCCATCTTCGCGGCCTTCGCCACCTCGGGCGCAATCTCGGCCTCCTTGCCCTGCGCGGTCGCCCACTGGCTGGCCAGCAAAGCCACCTGTACGGCGCGCGCGTCCGCATCCGGAGCGTTGGTGTACTTCCACTGCTTGGCGTAGGAGCTGTCCTTGGTGAACAGGTCCAGATAGCCGTTCGGACCACCGTGCTTGAAGGTGTCACATGAAGGCTGCGGGATCGTCTCCCACACCGATTCCGACGACCCGCGCTGGTAGGTGTTGATGTACGACGGCGTCGTGGTGCCGTCGCCGCACCGCCCGAATCCGAGCGTGTTGTCGACGTCCAGCAGCCAGTGCATGCCATAGATGTCGTCAGTCCCGTACGCCGTCTTGAGCTCGGCGGCGATCGGGTCGGAACCGACAGCGACCGACGGGTTGAGCTGGGACGGATACCCGGTCATCGCGTTGTGCTCGGGCGCGTACGTCGCCGGCTTGGCCGGGTTGTACTTGTCGTTGGTGGGCTGATCCGCCTTGGCCGGGATGATGAACTTCTCCATCGAGGCCCAGGCCGATTTGAACGGAGCCCAGTTGCCGGTGATCTTGCCGTAGCTCGCTTCCAGCCACAGGTAGTAGCTGAACGCCTCCGAAGTCGTCTGGTGCCCGTGATCAGGCGCCTCGACCATCAACGTCTCCACCGCGTGGTACGGCACCAGCAGGTCACCGAACTTGCGGAAGTAGCCGCTGGCCGGGTCCTTGATCTTGTTGTACTGCGTGAGAAACGCCTCTTGGAACGGTGGAGTCGTCGCCGAGATCTCCTTGGCGGTCACCGCGGCCGACGCGTAGCCGGTGGCCGTTGCGGAGAAGACGGCAGTCACCAGGTCGCCGCCGTTCGCCGCTGAGGTCACCGTCACGTTCTGCGGCGTGTTCCAGTTCGCTGTAGTGAACGTCAGCGAGGCCGGTGTCGCGGTGAGGTCGGTGCTGCCCGAAGACCGGGCCACCGCGACAGTCACCGGGGCTGCTGGCTGGCTCGCCAGCGTCACGCCGAAGGTCGCCGTACCGCCTTGTTTGACGTTGAGCGTCGCTGGCGTCGCCACGATCGTCGGCCCGGCGAGCACCTTGATCGCTACCGGTGTCGCGGAGGCCGCGAGGCCGCGGTCGTCGGTCGCGCGCGCCGAGACTGCGTGGTCACCGACAGATGCGCCCGACCACGAGCCTTGGTAGGGACTAGTCGTGTCGGTGGCGATCACGACGCCGTCGGCCAGGAATTCGACCTTCGCTACCGTGCCGTCGCTGTCGGACGCAGTGGCCGCGAGCGGGATCGCTTGCCCGGTCTGGAACGTCTGCCCCGCGGTCGGCGAGGTCACCGCCACGGTCGGGGCCTTGTTGGCACCGGCGCACGAGATGCCGTTGACCGTGAAGTCGGTGGGCTTGCCGTTCGTCGCTCCGCGCGTGCCTTGGAAGCCGACGGTCGCGCTACCGCCGGTACCGATGTTCCGGTTGTGGTCCACCGGCAGGACGGTGACCTTGGCGCCGGCCTGCGTGTAGGTGCCGTTCCACAGGTTCGTCACCTGCTGGCCGTTCGGGAAGGTCCAGGCGAGGGTCCAGCCGTTGATCGGGTCGCCTTCGTTCTTGATGGTCACGTCGGCGACGAAACCGCTGTCCCACTCGTTCTGCACGGTGTAAGTGACCGAGCAGGCCACCGCGGCCTGCGCTGTCGGCGCGACGAGCTGCATCAGTCCTGCCGCGGTCGCCATCGCGACCCCCAGGACGAGCGGTCTGGCGCGGAGCCGGCCCGCTCTCGTTCGAAGCCTCATAGTTTTCCCTCCATCGGGACCAAAGGGGTGGAGACGCTGGATGGGAGCGCTCCCAGTTGCGGCAGCGTAAGAGCTGGACGATCCGGCGAGAAGGCCGTGCCGTGGACCTAAACGTTTCAGCTGCGGGAATGCCGCCGGCTGGCTACATTCCAAGGCGATGGGAGTGCTTCCGATGTCCGTCTCCCGACATTGGAAGGTGCGTTCATGCGCTCACGACACCTCGCGTACGGCGGCCTACTCGCCGCCCTCACGCTTTCTTCGGCTCTGTTGCTCAGCGGAGGCAGTGCTCAGGCTGCCGCCTCGCCGTTCTACGTGGATCCGGGCACCAGCGCGGCCAAGTGGGTGGCGGCGAACCCGAACGACTCGCGCGCCCCGCTGATCCGCGACCGGATCGCCTCCACGCCACAGGGGAAGTGGTTCACCACTACCAACACCGCCACGGTTCGAGGCGAGGTCGAGGCGTACGTCGGCGCTGCCGCGGCCGCTGGCAAGGTGCCGATCATGGTCGTCTACAACATCCCCAACCGCGACTGCGGCGGAGCCAGTAGTGGCGGCGCACCGTCCCACGAGGCATACCGCGCCTGGATCGACCAAGTCGCGGCAGGGGTGGCCGGTCGTCCTGCAGCGATCGTGCTCGAGCCCGACGTACTGCCGATCATGACGAGCTGTCAGTCGGCCGACCAGCAGAACCAGACGAAGGCGTCGATGGCCTACGCCGGGAAGAAGCTCAAGTCCGGTTCGGCCCAGACCAAGGTGTACTTCGACATCGGTCACTCCGCCTGGCTCGCACCGGCCGAGGCTGCAGCGCGGCTGCGCGGCGCGGACATCTCCAACAGCGCCGACGGGATTTCCACCAATGTGTCGAACTACCGAACCACTGCCGACGAGGCCAACTTCGCCAAGGCCGTCCTGAACGCGGTGGGCGACTCGCGACTTCGCGCGGTCATCGACACCAGCCGCAACGGCAACGGGCCGTTGGGGAGTGAGTGGTGCGACCCGGCAGGCCGTGCCATCGGTACGGCGAGCACCGATCAGACCGGTGATGGCCAGCTTGCCGCGTTCTTGTGGGTGAAGCCGCCGGGCGAGTCCGACGGATGTATCGCCCCAGCAGGCCAGTTCGTCCCGCAGCGCGCCTACGACCTGGCCGCCGCCAGCGGCTCCACACCGACACCTACACCGCAACCAGGCGGGTGCAAAGTGACGCATCGTGTGACCAGCACTTGGGGCTCCGGCTACTCCGGTGAGGTCGTCATCGAGAACCGCGGAGCGCCCATCAACGGGTGGACGCTCACCTTCTCGGCACCGGGCGTGACAGTGACGCAGGGCTGGAACGGCACCTGGACAGACGCAGGAGACGTCGTACGGGTTGTCAATGCGTCCTGGAACGGCGGTCTCGGTACTGGTGGCACCGCGACTGTCGGCTACAACGCGGACTTCAGCGGCGGCACGCCGCCCTTCTCCGCCGCGACTCTGAACGGCGTTGCCTGCGCCTAAACTGCGCCCGATCTGGGGCTCGGTGCCTCTCCCTCAGCGGGGAGGCATCGAGGCCCGGGTCTGGGCGCGGAGCAGCGCAATGTCCGCAGCACGAAGCGCGTCGTCGGCGTCCTTGAACTGCTGAATGCCCGGCAGCACCCCGACCGCGATTCCCAGCGCAGGCTCAGCCGTCAACCAGGCAAGGACTTCCTGCACGCGGGTCTGATCTGGCCCGACGCCTTCGAGCAGTACGCCGAACTCGTCCTGCCGAAGCCGCGCAGCCGAATCGGCATCGCGCAGTACCGACTGCAGACGACGAACGACCTCACGCCGTACGTCGGCCCGCAGCGGAGCCGACGGATCGACGACGCGCGCGAGCAGTACGGCGCAGTCGTAGTCGTCAGGGCGGTTCCGGACGCGCTCCAAGGACTCGCCGAGCCGATCGAGGAAGAGCACCCGGCCGGCGAGACCTGTCTCGGGATCGCGCAACGTGTTGCGGCGCAAGGCAAGCTCAGCCTCCTTGCGCTCGGTCATGTCGACGAACGCTCCGACCAGGCGGGCCGGGCAACCCGCGTCGTCGAGAACCGCCACAGCCCGGCACATCATCCATCGGTACGCTCCTGAGGACGTCTGGACTCGATGCTCGATCTCGAGTGGAGCCCGGGCGCCTCCCAACTGTGCGGCGATCGCAGCGGACAGGTCGAGGCGGTCGTCGGGATGCACCCGGTCGAGCCACTCGGACGGCGTACTGCCGATCTCGTCCTCGTCGTACCCGAGCGTCTGCTTCCACCGCGGTGAGTAGTACACCGTCCCGGCCGAGACATCCCAGTCCCACGTACCGTCCTGGGCCGCCATCGAGGCCAGCGCGTACCGCTCCTCACTGGCGCGCAGGGTGTCCGCCAACGCTCGCTCGCGATTGGCCGCCTCCGCCAGCGCCTGCCGCTGGTCGTGCAGCGAGGCCAGCAGGCGCTCGTGATCCAGCGCGACGGCCAGCAGTGTGGCCCAGTGGTTGTACTTGTCCCGGCCGCTGGTCATGCGGGTGTCGACTGTGCCTTCAATGGCGAGCAGGCCCCAGTCGCTGCCGCGCGATGTGACAGGCAGGACCAACGTGAGCCGACTGCTCCCGGCCGCGCCCGCCCGGGTCATCGTGGCCGGAGGGAACTGGCTGGCTTGCGACCGCGATCCGACCAGCCGGGAGAGCGCGCCGGAACTGTCGTCCACACCGACGATCTCCAGCTCCCGGTCGCCCGTCGCCGAGCCGGTCCAGAGACCGAGGCAGGCTGCGCCGCGGCCGGCCCGCGGCAACCAGGTCAGGGTGCGCGGGCCACCGCCGTCGCCACGCAGGAGATCCAGGTCGACCTCGTACTGGTCGGCGATCGCGCGTTCCAGGTAGCCGCTGCGTGCGAGCAGCGGCAGGGTGCAGCCTCTCGTCAGGGCCAAGGTGGTGTCGGTACCGGCGCGGAACAGCGTGGGCAGCCGCTCCGATCCGACCGGGAGCGTGGCCGCGAGCTCCCACTCGAGGTCGCGGACGACCGCGATCAGTTGTTCGAGGGTCTCCGGATGCGGCCGCCGTGCGGACGTCAGCCGGGCCAGGCTGCTCAGCGACGAGCCGCTGGGCAATCGGCCTTGCTCAGCAGCGGTCGTGACCGGCTCGACGACTGCCTGGAGCCACCGCTCGCGGGCGTCGTCGTCGATCCGGCGGCTGTCCGTGACCGCTGCGGGGGCCGCGAACCCGGTATCGGCCAGGTGTCGCAGCCGGGCCCGCGCGGGCGTCGTACCAGGCAGGTTGTTCACATCGCCTGCCGCCGATTCGCCACACCCACAGGACTCGCGGATCACGAGGGTCGACGGGGCTCGGTGCACGCCGCTGGTCACGGTGTCGCCGCGCAGTTGTGCCAGCAGGAGATCGACAGCCAGCCCGCCGACCCGGTTGTTGTGCGGGTCGATCGTCGACAACCTGGGGAGGAAGCGAGCACCGGTGTCGGTGTGGTCGAACCCGATGACGGCGTGGTCGCGCGGCAGCACCAGTCCCGCCGTTCGCAACGCGCGCAGGAATCCGATGGCATTGCGATCCGTCGCCGCCACGGTCGCAGTCGTCGGTAGGCCGGCGGCGAGTAAACGCGAGGCAGCATCGGCACCGGCCTGCTCGTGGTTGTCGGAGATCTCCTCGAACCACTCCTGGTCGATCCCATTCTCGACGAGCGCCGCGGCGTAGGCCTCGTGCCGCTCGCGAATGTCGCGCTGCGCCGGATTGCCGATGAACCCGATCCGCGTGTGCCCATGATCGATCAGATGCCGTACGGCGGCCCGCACACCGCCGGCGTTGTCCGGCACCACCACCGGCACGGCCGGGCCGACCGTGTCCGTGCTCAGCACGACAACCGGGCAGCCCCACTGCTGAACCGCCGCGAGCCGGTCCTGCCGAACAGCGCTGGCGAGGATGATCAGACCGTCGACCGCACCGAGCGCCACCGGCACCTCGAGCAACGGTTCGTCGGGATACCGCTCGCGATCGAGACCCGCCGGATAAGTCTGTACGGCGACCACCCGGTGGCCGGCATTGCGCGCGGCCCTTGCGATCCCGGCGATCAATGCGCCGAAGTAGAACCCGCCGACCACTGGCGAGAGCACGCCGATCGTCCGTCGCGGAATGCCGTTCGCGGCACTGCGTCGTACCGGCGCCATCTTTGCTCCCTTCGGCATCGACCCGAGCTGATGTATTTCGGGCCGCCAGGCAACACACTGGTCATTGTGGTCTCACCGCCCCCCGACCGCCCCGGCTTGCCCGCGCGCCGCGTCACGATCGCGGATATCGCCCGGGCGGCAGGTGTGTCGATCGCTGTTGTCTCGTACGCCGTCAACGGGCGACCTGGTGTCTCGGCGGCGACACGTGAGCGTGTGCTGCGGATTGCCGAGGAGTACCGGTGGCAGCCGAGTGCTGCGGCGCGGTCGATGCATACCGGTCCGCGGGCTGTCGGGCTGGTGGTCAGTACCGCCGCCGGTGGGGTGTCGTCGGCAAGCTCGTTCCTCGACCTCGTGACTGCGATCCAGGATGTGTTCGGCAAACACGGCTATGCGTTGCTCCTGAAGGTCGTGGAGTCCGTCGACGCGGCTGTTGCGACGTACCGGACCTGGTGGGCCGAGCGCAGGTTCGACGTGATGATCGTGACCGATGTGCTGAGTCAGGACCCGCGCGTCGAGGCACTGCGGGCGCTCCGGGCGCCAGCAGTCGTAGTGGGAGCACCGGCTGCGGCGCAAGGGCTGACCTCGGTCCACCTCGACGACGCAGAGGCGTTCGGCCGCGTGGCGTCGTACCTGATCGGCTTGGGGCATCGCGACGTTGCAGTGGTGACGGGACAGCCCGAGCTGCATCGCACGCAGGTGCGAGTGGCGGCGCTCGCGCGGATGCTCAAGGATGCTGGCGGTTCGCTGCTTCGGATGACTACCGATGCCGGACCGGAAGAGGCGGCTGCCGCGACACGGCAGCTGCTAACCAGTCCAGTGCCGCCGTCCGTCATCGTGTACGACTCGGACCAGATGGCGTTGGCTGCGCTCGATGTGGCGCGGCGACTCGGCGTCGAGGTTCCGTGGGACCTGTCGATCCTGGCCGCGAGCGACTCGGCGCTCTGCCGGCTCAGTACGCCGGCGCTCACCGCACTGCCCTCGCCGCTGCGCGAACTCGGGACGGCTGTCGGAGACGCCGTGCTGGCGGTGCTCAACGGTCAGAGCGCGACCAGCCACGTCGTACCGGTTGGTGGGCTGGCGATTCGCGGCAGCACGGGCCCGTTGGCCCGCCGCACCAAGCAGTAACTGGCCGCGGCCTTAAACGTTTCGGTCCCTGCCGGACGCGGCGCCTCCTGTGTGAGCGTTCAGGTCAGCCACCGACGCCCACGGTGGCTCGTACCGGCTTCCGCCCGGACCGGTACGCCGGACTGCTCCTCAAGGAGGACCGCGTGTCCCGAACTCCCTTGCGGCTGATCGCCGCAACCACCGCTCTGGCAACCGCTCTGGTTGCTCTGCCGCTCACCGCCCTGAGCGCCAGCGCTGCCGAACCGCACGTCGACAACCCCTACGCCGGGGCGACCCAATATGTGAACCCCGCTTGGGCCGCGTCGGTCGAAGGGGCTGCCACCCGAGCCGATGCCGCACTGGCTACCAAGATGCGAGCCATCAAGACGCAACCGACCGCAGTCTGGATGGACCAGATCAGCGCCATCGCCGGCAACGCCTCCGGCAACGGGTTGCGGTCCCACCTGGACCAAGCCCTGCTCCAAAAGCAAGCCGGTACGCCGCTCGTCGTGAACCTGGTGATTTACGACCTGCCCGGCCGGGACTGCTACGCACTCGCATCGAACGGCGAACTCCCGGCGACGGATGCCGGACTGGCGCGCTACAAGGCCGAGTACATCGACCCGATCGCGGCGATCCTGGCCGACGCGAAGTACCAGAACCTCCGGATCGCGGCCACGATCGAGCCGGACTCGCTACCGAACCTCATCACCAACATCTCCCACCAGCCCTGCCAGCAGGCCGCGCCCTACTACCGGGCCGGCGTCAAGTACGCCCTGGACAAGCTGCACGCAATCCCGAACGTCTACAACTACATCGACGCCGCACACTCGGGCTGGCTCGGCTGGGACACCAACTCCGGACCGGCCGCGAAGCTCTTCGCCGAGGTGGCCCGGACGACCGTCGCCGGCTACGCCTCGATCGACGGCTTCGTCGCCAACACGGCGAACACCACACCGCTGGTCGAGCCGTACCTGCCGAACTCGTCGCTGACCGTCGGCGGCAACCCGGTCCGATCCGCCAAGTACTACGAGTGGAACTTCGACTTCGATGAGGTCGACTGGACGGCGCATCTGTACAACCTGCTGGTCGCCGAAGGATTCCCGGCCAGTACGGGCATGCTGATCGACACCTCCCGCAACGGCTGGGGTGGTGCCGCTCGCCCGACGTCCGTCTCGACCAGCACGGATCTGAACACCTACGTCAACCAGTCGCGCGTCGACAAGCGCGTCCACCGGGGAGCCTGGTGCAACCCGTCAGGTGCCGGTATCGGCGAGCGCCCGCAGGCCACGCCCAGCGGGTACGCCGGATCACATCTCGACGCGTTCGTGTGGATCAAACCGCCGGGTGAGTCCGACGGTGCGTCGACCGACATCCCGAACAACGAGGGCAAGCGGTTCGACCGGATGTGCGACCCGACGTTCGTCGCACCGAAGCTGGACAACCAGCTCACCGGTGCACTGCCCGACGCGCCGCTATCCGGTCAGTGGTTCGAAGCACAGTTCGTCCAGCTGGTACGGAACGCCTACCCGGTCATCGGCGGCGGCACCAACCCGACGGACCCCACACCACCCTCGGCGCCGACCGGACTGACGGCCGGCACGATCACGAACACCTCGGTCGCACTGACCTGGACCGCCTCGACCGACAACGTCGGTGTGACGGGCTACGACATCTACCGGGGTAGCACCCTGGCCGGCAGCTCCGCGACCACGAGCTTCACCGCAACCGGCCTCACCGCCAGTACGGCGTACTCGTTCACCGTGCGAGCAAAAGATGCCGCAGGCAACGTTTCCGTCCCGTCCGGTGCGCTGTCGGTAACGACCACCGGCACGACCACCCCACCCGGCGGCTGCAAGGTCGCCTACTCGGCGAACACCTGGAGCACCGGCTTCACGGGGTCGGTCAAACTGACCAACACCTCGACTGCACCACTGGCGAACTGGGTGCTCTCGTTCGACTTCGCCAACGGCCAGACGGTCCAGAGCGGCTGGAACGCCAACTGGTCCCAGACCGGCACAAAGGTCACAGCAGTCCCCGTGCCCGGCTCCTGGAACGCCACCATCACTCCCGGGACAACCGTCGAGATCGGCTTCAACGGATCCCACTCCGGCACCAACAATCCCCCGACCGCGTTCACCGTCAGCGGCCAGCCCTGCACCATCGGCTGACCCACCCGCAAGACTCCTCGCCTGATCTCCGCAGCCCCGGGGTCAGGCGAGGCCCATTTCCGGGCTTCGAAAAGTTTCGCGGCACTCTTCGATTCGGATCGAAGTGCTTGACAATTCGCGGGGAATTGCAAATCATTTCAGCCGGCGAATGACGAGACCGAGCACTCGCTCGGCGGGGACGAATCCGACGTGCCGTGAGTCGTAGCTTTGATCAGGGTTGTCACCGACGACCAGCAGACAACCTGGCGGCACCACGGTGCCGGCCGTGAGGCATCCGGCGCCCTCGGGCGGAACGACGTCCCCGGGCAGCGCGACGACCCGCTTGACGATCCAGCGACGGTCCAGCTCACCTGGTGATGCCGGCCCCGTTTGCCAAGGCGGTGGGTGAAGCTTACCTGCTGCCGCATGCGGCACAACCCCAACCGGATAAGGCGCTTCCAGTACGACGATGTCGCCGACCCGGAGTGGTCCGGACCTGCGCCACGCGAGCAGCCGATCACCGTCGGCCAGCGTCGGCGTCATGCTCTGCCCGGCCACGCGCACCAGGGCGAGCCGCCTACTCGCGGCGACCAGTCCTGCGGTCGCGAGGACGAGCGTGACGACGACTGCCGGGACCATGGCCGACACCATAAACGCTCGCGGGGCCGGATCCAGTCAAACCACTGCCATGGCCGGTTCCTGCCAGGATCGATGGCAATTACCTCTCGCCTGAGCGGACCGTCGTAAGTAATATCCAGCGAATTACCCGTCTCCGAAAAGAGGATTCATGCGGAATGCATTCCAACGCCTGGGCGATCGAATCATCAGCCGACTGGTTCCGGAGGTGACGGCGGAGGCCGGCGTGCAGGACACGACCCGGGACTGCGGCTGTTTCTGGGACTCGCCCGGCTACGTCCGGAAGCACAAGAGTTGCGTAGGAAGCGCCTGCGGGGCCTGTTACGTCGTCGGCGCCTGTTAGTTCCAGCTGATCGTAGTGCCGGTGGACGCACCGGCACTGCTCTGAACTCCAAGGGACGGCGATGGTCTACCTCTTACTCAGTTGCTGTCTCTGCCTGGCCTTCGTCTTCGGGCAATCCGCCGTGAGCAAGACGGGCTCCAAGGCGTTCCGGGACTTCGCCGGATCGGCTGGTCCGTTGGAGATTCTGCCGACCGGTCTGCGAGTGCCGGCTGCCGCGGGCGTTGTCGTGGCCGAGGTGACGCTGACCGTGGCACTACTGGTCGGAGCCTTCTCCGCTTCCTTGAGGTTTGTCGCGTCGGCCGGTTTCCTCCTGGCCGTGCTTCTCCTGCTGTCCTTCACCGCCGCCATCGTGGTGACCCTGCGCCGCGGGATTCGCAAGCCCTGCAAGTGCTTCGGCGCCGCGACCACCCCGCTGGGCCGCGCCCACGTCGTACGAAATGTTCTGTTGCTGGCGGCCGCTGTCGCAGGCCTCGTCGCGGGAGCAACGAGGCCTGAGTCGGTCGAGCCCGCAGGATTCGCTATCGCCGCTGTCGCCGGCCTGGTCGGCGGCTTGCTCGTCACGCGCTTCGACGATCTCGTCGAGCTGTTCGGTTCCCAAGCCATCGGTTAGCGAAGGAGAAGACGTTGGTCATCCTGACGGTCGCTGTCGTGCTGGTCGCGGCACTGGCACTGCTCAACCTGGTGATCAGTCTGGGTCTGGTCAAACGGCTACGAGTTCATGCCGACCACCTCACCAAGCTCGTCAACAACCAGAGCCCCAGCCGCGAGGTCGTCGGGGTTCCGCTCGGCACGCCAATCGCGTCCTTCACCGCGACCACGGTCGACGGCCTGGAGGTCGCACCCGCCGGGGGCATGCTGCTCGGATTCTTCTCCACCACCTGCTCGACCTGCGCCGAGAGCCTGCCGGGCTTCCTGACGTACGCCGAACCGCTCGGCCGCGAACGCGTCATCGCGATCGCAGCGGGCTACGAGCCGGCCTTGACCGAGATGACCGAGAAGTTGTCCAAGGTCGCCCAGGTCGTGATCGAGGCCGAGGACGGTCCGGTGGCGCGCGCGGTCGGAGTGAGCGCGATGCCGACGCTCGTGATCCTCGACGACAACCTGCGAGTGGCGTCGACCGGTTACCAGGCCGCCCAGCTGACATCGTGAGCATGCGCTCGGGCGCAGTCGCCTCACTCGCACTGGCCTGGCGAGCGGCTCCTGCGGCGTTCGCCGGATACGTGCTCGCGAGTATCGGCAGCGGTCTCGTGCCGGTCGCGGCGGCCTGGCTGACAAAGTTGGTGCTGGACCGCCTGGCCACCGGCGGCGGAGGCCTTGTGCTGCTCGCGATCGGACTGGCTGCGGCCGGCCTCGCACTCGCTGTGCTGGGCGAACTCATCCGCTACTTGTCTGCGGAGGTATCCCGCCGGGTCACCGTGCTGTCGCGCGATCGCCTGTACGGCGCCACGGATCGGATGACTGGTCTGGCGAATCTCGAGGACCCGGTCTTCCGCGACCGGATGCGGCTTGCCGAGCAGCACAGCCAGTCCGGGCCGGTGACCATTCTCGATGCATTGGTCGGCGGCCTGCAGTCGATTCTGACGCTGGCCGGCTTCACCCTCACGCTGATCGCGATCAGTCCCTGGATGGCGATCGTCGTACTGGTCGCTTCGGTTCCTGGGCTCTACGCCGAGCTGCAACTCAGCCGTCGGCGGGCCGAGCTGATGACCGGATTGAGTCCGACCGAGCGTCGGCAGTACTTCTACTCGGAGCTGATGACCGGGCTCGAAGCGGCCAAGGAGATTCGCCTACTCGGTCTGGGGCGGCTGTTGCGGCGGCGGATGCTCAGCGAGCTCCGTACGGCGAACGCAGCCAAGCGCCGGATCGACCGGCGCGACCTGCTGATCCAGGGCCTGCTCGCCGCCTTGGGTGCTGTCATCGCCGGGGCGGGTCTGATCTGGGCGATCATGGCCGCCGGTGCCGGGCGGATCAGCCTGGGCGACGTTGCGGTGTTCGTCGCGGCGGTGGGCGGCGTACAACTGGCGTTGTCGGCACTGATCGGGCGGCTCGGGATGGCGCACAATGCGCTGCTGATGTTCGAGCACTACCAGGCAGTGACGGAGGAACCCGCCGGGCTGATGGTCGCGGACGAGCCGATCGCAGCGCCGGAACTGCGGCACGGTATCGAGTTCCGGGACGTCTGGTTCCGGTACAGCGACGAGCACTCCTGGGCCTTGCAGGGCGTTGATCTGTTCATTCCATTCGGCCGCTCGACTGCATTGGTCGGGCACAACGGCGCTGGTAAGAGCACGATGGTCAAGCTGCTCTGCCGCTTCTACGACCCGACGCGTGGCGCGATCCTCTGGGACGGCGTCGATCTGCGGGAGCTCGACGTCACCGAGTTGCGCCGCCGGATCGGAGCGGTCTTCCAGGACTTCATGTGTTACGAGCTCAGCGCCGCCGAGAACATCGCGCTCGGCGAGATCGACGGCACCGACGAACTGCGCGCGGACAGTCGCCCGCGCGTGGAGGCTGCGGCCGGTCGCGCCGGGATCGGCGAGGTGCTCGCTGAGCTACCGCACGGGTACGACACGATGCTGTCGCGGATGTTCTTCGACCAAGCAGACAAGGACGATCCGGCCACCGGCGTACTGCTATCGGGCGGTCAATGGCAACGGGTCGCGCTGGCTCGAGCCTTCCTCCGGGATCGCCGCGATCTGCTGATCCTGGACGAGCCGACGTCCGGGCTCGATGCCGAAGCGGAGCACGAGATCCACACCAGCCTCGCCGCTCATCGCAGCGGCCGGACCAGTGTGCTCATCTCACACCGGCTGGGCGCCGTGCGCTCCGCCGATCGCATCGCGGTCCTGGTCGACGGCCGGATCGCCGAGCTCGGCAGCCACGAAAGCCTGATCACCCACAACGGCACCTACGCCCGTCTCTTCGAGCTCCAGGCAGCCGGCTACACAAAAACCTAGGGCGTTGCCGACCCCGCGCCCGGACGACCTTCGCCGAGCCCCCGCGGGTGGCTGGGGCGGACCTCCACCACTGTCCAACCCGTTCGTGAGTGACCCGGACAGGGCGCCCTGAGCGTGAACCGGGCGAGCCGGGCACCGTTAGACAGTGGTGGCGGTCCGCCGCCGGACGATCAACGCGCCGAGACCGGCGCCAACGACGTACCAGAAGAGGTCGGGTGCATTGAAAGTCGACCCCAGCACCAGATGGGCGAGGCCGCTGCGCGCGGAGAGCTCCGCGGGGATCCCGGTGAGCTGGAAGAACTCCACTGCCCAGCTGAAACCCGTAGCGACCACAGCTGCCCAGAGTGGGCGCAACCAGAACGACACCAGCGCATAGATCAGCGTAGTGTAGAGCGCGACCCCCGCGTACTTGGCGAAGTCACCACTCGCGAATGCCCGAACACCAAGACCCAACGCCAGCACGACGGGCACCGCGAGCCAAGGCCTCATCACGAAATCATGCCAGGCCGGTACCCGACCCGTTCCGGGCAATCACCGGGCTGAGCAGTTGGCGAGACTGCGCGGCCATGGTGAGGTCCTCACGCGCCAGCACGCGAAACCGAGTCAGCGGAGGCGAGCAACTCCGCCGAACTCGATCCACTCCGAGGTCTGTTGCTTGGGAGCGGCTTCGTCGTCGGGCCGCCAGGTGGAAACCTCTACGAGCCCCGGCTCGAGGATGTCCATTCCCTCGAACCACTCGGCCACGTCCTTCTCCTGCCGGACCCGGCCCCAGTTGCCGTGCGTTGCCTGGTCCATGAAGTTGGTGACGAAGTCGCGGATCTCGGGGTCCTCGCTGACCAGCTGGCACATCACCAGGTAACTGCCCGGAACCAGCCGCTCGGTGACCTGGCGGACCACGGCCGGCGGACCGTTGGTTTCGCTGTCCGGGATGCAGTGGAAGACCGAGTTGAACAGCACGCCAACAGGCTGGGAGAAGTCGATCAGGCGCTGGGTGTCGGGGTGGGCAAAGATGGTGTTGGTGTCGCGCATGTCGGCCTCGATGACCGTTGTGGTGCGCTCGTCTTCGACCAGCAAGGCCCGGCCGTGCACGCTCACCAGCGGGTCGATGTCGATGTAGACGACACGTGGGTCCGCAGTGACCTGTTTTGCGACCTGGTGCACGTTGTTCTGGGTGGGCAGACCGGATCCGTGGTCCACGAATTGCCTGATGCCGTGATCTTCTGCCAGGACCCGCACCGCGCGCTGCATGAATCGCCGGTTGTTGATGGCAAGTGCGCGGGTGCTGGGGACGACTTTGTCCAGTTCTTCGACGGCCGCCCGGTCGGCGGCGAAGTTGTCCTTGCCGCCGAGATAGTAGTCGTACATGCGCGCCGCTGTCGGAATGGAGGTGTTGAACTTCGCCGGAGGCAGATCGTCAGGCTGCATAGTCTTCCCAAGTTCCGAGCCGAGTCGAGCGGTCGCCCGACCGAAGACACATTACCGGGAAGAAAGAGCGGGCGACCGGCGGGCCATGGTGAGCACTGAGTCCTTGACGCAGCAGCTAAATCGATGGCATCAGCTGCCCTTCCGTCAGAAACCCAAGGATGCCAGCAGCTCCAGCACCTCGGGGTCGGACGCCGTCACCTCCAGATGGCAACTGGCCGACCAGCAGCGGCGCTCAGCCACGTCCAGGACATGCGGCAGCACTTCGTGGCCCACCGGACCGAGTCCGGCCTCGAGAGCGATCACGACACAGCGAGTACGCCGATCGCACGCATCCACCAGTAACTCGCGAACCGCAGCCGACACCTCCTCGGTCAACTGCGTAGTGACGACAATCCGCACCCGAGCACCTGCACGCTCCAGACGCACCCCCGGATCAGCCACTTGCCCGGACATTTCATGTTCAAGAATCGTCATCGACCCCGACCTCCGCCATTGCATGCCAAACCCGCCCCTGCCTGACGAGTCGTCTGCCAGTACCCACGGCATGCGGTCATGACTCCTAGGTGAAGATGCTGACGCCGCCCGGGCCTACCAGCAGGCCGACCACGATCAGCACGATCCCCCAGGTCAAGGCGCCTCGGACGATCGAAACGATTCCGGAGATCACCAGGATCGCTGCGATGAGCCACAGCAGGAACATCATCAGATACACCCCTTCGCTCAAGCCGGTAGCCGTTCTACCAGCGGGCCCCGTGATCGACGGTCCGGTACCCGGGTCCATGCGTGATTCGGAGGTGGGTACCGGCGATCACGGGATCCCGAGCTTCATTGCGGTCGCGTGAAGATGCGGAGTCCCTGTAACGAACGCTTGAACTCCAGTGATGGTGCAAGCGACAGCCCCAACGGCAGGTCGGGATTGACTTGTTCAACGAGACCAATGAGCCAAGCCGGACCGGCACCACCACCGGTCACGACTTCGTCACCGATCCGGGCGACGGCCTGCTCTACTGCACGCAGTGCCCGATGGTCGCCTACGACCTCACCGACGCCTCCACCGAACTGGAGTGCCCCCTCCCCCTGGAGACCTGGTCCGCCTAGGACCTTGAGGATCATCGCGACCGATTGCGGACACGAGCGTCGACAGGTTGCGGGCGGCAGACTACTTTCCCTGGAAAGCGCTTGCCATCGCCCTCGCTTCGAAGGATCCGCCATGACCTTCCGCCGAGCCGCCGCTCTTGTCCTCGCCGCCCTGCTCGCGGCCACCGCCACCACCGGTACGACGTACGCGCGGCCGCCTGCCTCTAATTCCGGTCCCCACCTCGAGAAGCTCGATCGCGGCCTGGTCGCGACCACCACCAGCGAGGGCGTCTTCCTCAGTTGGCGACTGCTCGGCAAGGAAGCGACCAGCAGGACCGACCACGGCCTGGCCGGAACCGACTTTGCCGTTTACCGCAACGGCAAACGCCTCACCACAGTCACCGACAGCACGAACTACCTCGACAAGGCCGGTACGCCGACCTCGCAGTACCGGGTGGTGTCTTTGGTGAATGGCCGCGAGCGGGATCGCAGCGACTACGTCACCCCGTGGTCCGGCGGTTACCGCGAACTGCCGCTCCGCAAGCCCGCCGACGGCGTCACTCCGGCAGGTGAGGCGTACACCTACTCCGCCAACGACATGAGCGTCGGCGACGTGGACGGCGATGGTGAGTACGAGTACGTCGTGCTCTGGAATCCGTCGAACTCCAAGGACGTCTCGCAGATCGGCTACACCGGCAACGTCTACATCGACACGTACAAGGCTGACGGCCGACTGCTGCACCGACTCGACCTTGGGGTGAACATCCGGGCCGGAGCGCACTACACGCAGTTCATGGTCTACGACTTCGACGGTGACGGCCGCTCCGAGATGATGCTGAAGACCGCGCCTGGCACCAAGACGACGAGGTACACGAAGTCGGGCGAGATCAGCTCCGAGCGCTACATCACCATGCCGGCCGCGGACCGTCGCGCGGGCTACAGCAACCAGGACGACTACCGGGTCAGCAAGACCGGCTACCACGACCACCTAGTCGCCATGTTCCAGAAGTGGCAGGACCAGCCCGATGTGAAGCGCGGGCAGTGGCCTGCGACATTGGAGGCCGCCTTCGGCATCGCACCGCGGTACCAGTACCCGCTCAACCGTGCTGACGCTTCGGCGCTCGTCGACTACTTCATGGACGTGTACGCCCCCAGCCGCAGCACGCGCAACCAGCTCCGCAACTTCGAGGGCTTCATCCTGCGCGGTCCGGAGTACCTGTCAGTCTTCGACGGCCTGACCGGCCGCGAACTCCAGACGACCCACTACGAACCCGGACGAACAGACGACGGCCTCCGCTGGGGCGACTACGCGATGGCCCGGATCGAACCCGGCAACCGGGTGGATCGCTTCCTGGCCGGCGTCGCCTACCTGGATGGGAAGCACCCCTCGGCGGTCTTCGCCCGCGGCTATTACACCCGTACGACGATTGCCACGTACGGCTGGAATGGCCGCAAGCTCACCAAGGGCTGGGCCGTCGACAGCGGCTGGACCCCGATGACGAACCCCTTCAACGACGGACCGCACGGCCGGGACGGCACTGACCCGCAGTACGGATCCATTACTACACAGGGATTCCACTCACTGAGTGCGGCGGACGTGGACAACGACGGGAAGCAGGAGATCGTCTACGGCTCCGCAACGATCGATGACGACGGCAGCCTGCTCTACAGCTCGAAAGACGTGATGCCGCCGGGCAGTGCGACGCCTGGTGAGGTCGCTCGACTCGGCCACGGCGACGCCATGCACGTGACCGACATCGACCCGCAGCGCCCCGGCCAGGAGATCTTCACGGTGCACGAGGGCGGCACCTACGCGCCGTACGGGTATGCCCTCCGTGACGCGGCAACGGGCAAGACCATCTACGGCGAGTACTCCGGCAAAGACACCGGGCGCGGCATGATCGGCGACATCGTCCCGGAGGAACCGGGACTCGAGACCTGGGCCATGCGACTCCGCACCGCCGACGGCGACGCTCTCGGTACGGCGTTCCCCGGGACCAACGCCAGTATTCGCTGGGCGGCCGACATGACCACGCAGATCGTCGACGGCGCCATCGACGTCACCCCGAGCATCAAGGACTGGCGCCGCGGCACGTTGCTGACGGCCGATGGGACGCGAACCAACAACTACACCAAGGGCAACCCGTCCCTGGTAGCGGACATCCTCGGCGACTGGCGCGAGGAGCTCCTGGTCCGCACTGTCGACAGCAGCGCGATCCGCATCTACCTGAGCACCGAAGTCACCAACCGCAAGCTCTACACGCTGATGCACGACCCCCAGTACCGCGTGGAGGTCGCACGACAGAACACGACCTACAACCAGCCGTCGTACACCAGCTTCTACCTGGCCTCCGACCTCGACTGGTCAAAGGTCCCACTCGTGAGATGAGCCCTTCACCCGCACCACGCCCGCATTGGGTCGTCTGCCCTGTAGGCAGTTCACCGCGCTGCGCGAGCTCTCACGCCGGGACGTGAACGCCGGTCAGGGGGTCATAGGCATAGACCTCTGTGCCGGCATCCCGGGCGCGGGCATGGAGAACGTGAAACATGGGATCGGACGGGCCGCCGAGGTCGACGACTGAGGCGCCGGCGCCGAGGACTCCGCGGGCGAGCGCCGGCGGAGCGGTGAGGTCTATTCGGGTGATCACTCCGGGGGTCACCCAGACAGGCGTCTGGCCCAGCCTTCCGGTGAGCTGGTGGTGCAGGTGACCGCACAGCACTGCGTGCACGTCACTGCGCGCCAGCGCATCACCCAGCTCCTCGGGTTGTTGCAGGACGACCGACTGCATGAAGGCGATGGCATCCAGTGACACCGGCGGGTGGTGGAGTACGACGATCGACCCGGACGGGGCGGGGGTTGCCAGTTCGGCGGTCAGCCACTTCAGTTGTTCACGACCCAGCTTCCCGTGGGCTGAGCCGGGAACGAGGCTGTCCAGCGTGATCACGCGGAGTCCCTTGACCTCGCTGACCGCGGCGACAACGTCGTCGAGTTCGGCGGACCGACCGATCGGTAAGCCGTCCGGGCCGAGGTGTCCGCAGCCGAGGGCGGCGGTGAATCCGTCGCGGCGGTCGTGGTTGCCGGTGCTGTAGATGTGCGGGATCCCTCGCTCTGCGGCGAACTCACCGACCAGATCACGAACCGCGATGCACCCTTCCTCGGAGCCGTCGTCGGCGATGTCTCCGCTGACGACCACCAGGTCCAGCTGCGGGACCAGCCGGAGGTCGTGAAGGAGCCCACGGAGCGCGGTGACACCGTCGACGCCGTCCTCGTCCGGGCCGGTGCGACTGACATGGGTGTCGGACAGATGTAGAACACGGTGACGGGCCATGGCACAACTCCTAGATATCGTTGCCCTAGGCACCCAGGCGGTCGATGCCCGTCTCGTCACTCCCCGGTGGTCGCACCCACCCTCGCCAGTCGTGTACTCCGAGCCTATCCGGCCCCACTCGCGTCTGCGAGCAATATCCACTTCTGCACTCACGAGGTCTCGCCCCGGGAGCCGCTAGGGCTAGCGGCCCGGCAGCTCAGAGTCGTCCGCGGGCGGCCGTTAGCTGGTTGGTGATTGTGCTGGCGTTGGCTGATGCAGCGAGTGTGGTTGCCTCGGCGAGGAGAGATTCGGCGTCTGCATGTCTGCCCTGGTCGATGGCTAGGTGGATGAGGCCTACTTGGTTCGCAGCCACTCCTGCGGTGAACCCGAGCGAGCGGCGGAGTTGGGTGGACTCCCCCAGGAGTCGCGCTGCTTCGTCGGCCCGGCCGGCGCGGTGGGCTGCGATGCCGAGGTGCCGGAGGGCATAGGACAAGATCAGCTGGTCGCCGGTCTGGCGAGCCAGCGCAGCGGACGACTCCAGTGCTTCCTGTGCCGGCTCGGCGTCATCACGGACGACCTGGTGGAAACAGCCGATCCAGAACAGTGCCTCAGCCCGGCCCCGCTCATCGCCCAATGCGTCGTACAGCTCGAGCGCTCGCCGGAACAGCTCCAGCTCGCGCGGGTCCTCCTGGCCCGGGCCATCAAGGAAGCGTCCGTGCAGAAGCTTCCCTCGAGCCACCGCCAACTCGGCCTCGGCTGCGTCCAGTTGGCGATCCGCCGCGAGCAACCCGTCCGTCTCGCCTTGGAAAATCGCTCGCTCGTACTGGTCGCCGGCATACCTCACACGCTCATCCACGGATTACCTGCCTCAGTTCAGTTGTTGGACGATGGCTGGGATCAGTGATTCGAGCTTGGCCAGTACGGCGGCATCTTCGGGGGCCGGTGTTGGGCCTTCCTTGGTCGTGAAGAAGTCGTACTCGATGGTGAGCTGGCTTTTCGCACCCAAGCTGATCCGGAAAACGTGGCTGTCGCCGTAGCCCCGGCTCTGCTCGGCGGGATGTCCGGCGATCGTGAGTGCACGCTGCGGATCGGCGTGGAAAGCATCGCCTGAGCTGCTGATCACTACCTTCAAGCGGTCGCCGCCTTCGAGGAAATGGCAGCGGTGGTCCGAGACCACCGGCTTCAGTCGCTCGCCGAACCGTTCGCGCACCGGCTCGACCGCGATCGCGCAGAGCACATGGGGATCGGCCTGGGCCTTGGCGTTCAGCTCGGCAGCCTTCGGCTTCTCTGCGGAGGTGTACGGCTCGCAGAGCTTGAAGTCCACCCGGAACTCGACGAACGCACATCCGCCGGGCGCGGCCTGCTCCGGTTCGTTCGGGCGAAAGTACAGCGGCGACTGGACCTGGCTGGCTGGTCGCGGCGAACGGAGCAGACCGGTCACGGCGGTGGCGAGCTTGGTCGCTTCCGGGCAGGTCGGAGCTGTCAGGACGATCTGTTGGTACGCCGGACGAGGGCGCGGAAGCCCGGTGGGTCCATGGTCCATCGTGAGCACGCACTCAACGCTCGATGGCTTCAGTCCAGCGGTCCGGCCGGCGACGGTTACCCGCTCGGGGTAGTCCTTGGGGTCGAACGCGACAACGCCGTACGGCAACCGAAGCTTGGCCTTGCCGACCACGTCACAGCTATCCAGCGCCTGCGGCCACGGCATGTACTCCAGGCCGAGCGCTCGTCCCAGCAGACTGCACGCATCCCATCGGCCGAGCCCGCGGCCCGGTTTCTCGAGCAGCGGAACGGCAGCGGCGGCGAAGGCGCGGACCTGGCCGCACTTCACCTTGGTGGGCAGCTCCTGACCGCGATCCTCGAACTTGATCGCGTGCCGGAAGCTGACCGGGACAACCAGCTCGCACTTTCCGTTCTGCAGCAGGTAGCCGACCGCCTTGCCAAGGATCAGCCGCTCGCGGCCGCGCCACCGCTCACCCCCGTCAAAAGAAGTCAGCAGGTCAACCTGTACCGATCCCACCCGATCGCCGTGGACCACGCAGGTCGACGGAAACGGCTGCAAGAACGACTTACCAACCACATAGCCGGGTGCTTTGGCGCGCGCCGGGTCGATCAGCGTGCAGGGATCGATACGACTCAGTGCTGCGAGCACCGCGCCGAGATCGCGATCCGGATTCGGCGGCACCGCAGACCGCTTCGGCCCAGGGGGCGACTCGTCTCCCGTACTGCAACCGCCGACGACGAGCAGTGCCATCACCACAACGATCCGGGCCAGTGCGCGCATGGCCGAGACCGTAGCAGCGGTGAGGGCTAGGAACGATGATGACCTTGCGTGCGTCTTATCGTGCGTTCCAGTGCGTGCTTCACAGGGAAGCACGCATCGTAAAGGGGGCTTCATGCTTGCTCGGTACGGAATCGGCCGGTTGTCGCGGACGGTGGTTGCGCTCGGCGCTGCTACCGCGCTCACGGTCGCCGGCACGGTGACCGCGACCGCCGCGTTGCCGAAGGTCACCGGGCCGACCTTGGCGGGGACTGCCAAGCCGACGTCCGCCAAGTACACAGCACTCAACGGTGGCGTCACCGACGGCACCTACTGGTACGCCGTCGTCACGGAGCACGCCAAGTCGGGTACGAAGGTCTACGACTCCAACCAGCTGATCAAGACCAAGCTGTACGCGAGCAGCCCGACCAAGATCGCAACCTTCCGGATCCGCTCCGGTCACCAGACGAACCTGCTCGGGCACGGCAACGACATGGCCTACAACGCCGACACCAAGCGGTTGATGATCCCCGCGTGGACCAACGACGACTCGGTCCAGGGCGCTACCCAGGGGCGGGCGATCCGGGTCGTCAACCCCGGCACGCTCGCGATCGAGAAGACCGTACTGTTGCCGCATACAACGACCGGGCTCTGCTACGACACGGTCAACAACCGGTACGCCGGCGGAACGCTGAACCAGTACTACTCCTACGACAGCGCGTTCAAGCAGACCGGGAAGTCGGCGAAGTTCGCGATGACCGGCCTCGGGCAGGGCATCGACTGCGACCAGAGCTACATCTACGTGATCACCAGCCCCAAGGGCGCGCAGAAGACCAACAAGATCTTCGTCTACAACTGGTCCTTCAAGCTGGTGCGCACCTACGAGCACGCCTCCGGCGCCGAGAGCGAGCACCTCACCCACCAGAGTGGCACCTACTACCTGGGCTTCAACACCGGCGCCGGCAAGCTCTACCGCCTGGACAACTTCCAGTTCACGGTGACCTACGCCGCCGCGGGTGGCACCGGCTCGATGCCCGCCACCGTGGTGCTCTACGGCCGGTCGACAGCCCTGCGGACGAACGCTTTCAAGCGCACCGGCTACACCTTCACAGGCTGGTCCGCGAAGCGGTCCTACGACAACAAGACCCGCTACCAGAACCCGAAGGACACCAGCAAGACCGGCTGGTACGCCGCCGGCAAGCAGCCGAGCGGCTGGAAGCCGTACCTCTACAAGAACGGCGCGGCCGTGCTGCACACCACCCCGCGCGGAGCCGTCGCCCTCACCGCCGCCTGGCGCAAGGCGTAAACGGACGGGCATGAGATGCCGCCGCTCCGGGCGTGACGCGCGACGAGGCGCGTGCGGCGGCGTCCTGTGTCAGCCTGGCTGACATGAGTTCGCTGGTGTTGCTGCATGGGCTTGGCGCTACCGGGCGGGTCTGGGACGGATGCGCGCAGCCGCGGGTGGCGCCGGATCTGCCGGGACACGGGCGGGCGGGCGCGTTGGCGCGGTACACGTTCGAGACGATGGCCGCCGGCGTTGCCGAGCGGTTACCGGTACGGCGAGGGCTGGTTGTCGTCGGACACTCGCTAGGCGGCGTGATCGCGCTCGAGCTGGCCAGCGGGCGGTACGGCGTACAGGTCGACCGGGTGATCGCCCTTGGTGTGAAGGTGTCGTGGACCGACGACGAGTTGGCCAAGGCGGCTGCGTTGGCGCAGAAGCCAGTCGCATGGTTCGACAGCCGGGACGAAGCAGCGGCGCGCTATCTCAAGGTGTCCGGCCTGCAAGGGCTCGTCGATCCGGCGGACGACTCGCTGGACGACGGGTTGATGGAGGTCGACGGGCACTGGCGGCTCGCGATGGATCCGGCCACCTTCGGAGTCGGCGCGCCGAAGATGGCCGAGCTGATCGCCGCGAGCCAGGCGGACGTCGTCCTCGCGCGCGGAGAGCTCGACCCGATGAACACTGACGCCGAGCTGGCCGCACTCCACGATCAGGTCGTCACGCTGCCCGGCCTCGGCCACAGCGCCCACGTGCAGGATCCGTCAGTTGGCCGCCTCCTCTCGATGAACGTCAGCCCGTGACCGCTCCGGATAGGAAGAACACCGGGATCGTGCGGCTCGTGCGGGCGGCGTACCGGGCGTAGTTCGGCCAGGTCTTGAGCATGTGCTCCCAGACGACCTCCCGCTCTTCGCCGGTGATCTCCCGCGCGGTCGCTTCGTACTGCTCGGCGCCGACGGCCACGGTCACTCGGTCGGCGGCGCGCACGTTCACCACCCAAACGGGTGCCGTCGAGCCGCCGAAGTTGGAGCCGGCGATGAGGTACCCGTTGCGGTAGGGCACGCAGAGCAGCGGGGTGGAGCGTGGAACGCCGGACTTGCGGCCAACGACGGTGAGCATCAGGTTCGGCAGCCCGGCCATCCGCAGGATCGACCAGTGCCCGCGGGTGACCCGGTGGATCCGCTTGTCCAGCCAGGTGATCTGCGGCAGGAACTTCGGCATCCAGGTCAGCGAGCCGATCTTGATCGCCAGCGGTGTCAGCATGCCCATCCAGCGAGGCTAACCCGAGGTGGCGCTTTGAGCTCGATCTCGGAGGACAACCCTCGGCTCCGCGACATTCCGGGGAAATCTCTTCCCTGGGGTAGTCGCCCCGCTTAAGGTCGGGCAGCGGACGGATCGCGGAGGGCGATCCGCGCTGACGACTTCCTGGAGTGTTGCTGTGAGCACATCACCTGGACGGCGGAGGCTGCTTGCAGTCACCGCGGTCTCTGCCACCGCCCTGCTGGCTGTGACCGCTGCCGGAGGCGCCGCCACCGCAGCGCCGACTGCCGGGCCTGGCGAAGGCAAGGCGGCCGAGAACACGCTGAGCAAGGAGCGGAAGGGCAACTACGACGCCCGGACGCCGAACGCGAAGACGACCTACAACCGCGCTGCCAAGGTGGCCGGCCAGGAGTCGACCGCGTCGAAGAACTTCCGTGACTCGCTTGGCATCCAGGGCGTCGTCGATCTGGACCCGAACACCGGCACCCCGTCTCAGGTCACGAAGCTGAACGGCTTCCTCACTGGTCGCAGCGGCAAGAAGGCGCCAGATGTTGCGCTCGCTTATGTGAAGGCGCACCCGGAGGTCTTCAAGCTGACGACCGCCGACCTGGCGACGCTGAAGCTGCGCAAGGACTACGTCGACGACCTCGGCACTCACCACATCTTCTGGTCCCAGGTGGTCGACGGGATCGAGGTCTTCGGCAACGGCATCAAGGCCAACGTCACCAAGCACGGCCAGCTCATCTCGATCATGGGCTCGCCCGTGGCCGGGTTGACCAGCCAAGCGCAGGCTCGCTCGGCCGCTCCGGCGCTCTCGGCAGACGAGGCGCGGGCCAAGGCCGCCAAGGACCTCGACGGTACGGCGAAGTCGGCGACCGCGAAGTCGTCCGGCAGCACGGTGATCTGGAGCAACGGTGATCAGGCCAAGCCGGTCTGGTTCCACACGGCCGACGGCCTGCGCAAGGGCTGGTCGACGTACGTCAATCTTGGGGGCACCAAGGTCTACACGCACGTCATCGACGCGCAGACCGGCGGCCTGCTGTACCGCAAGGACCTGAACAGCGAGGCGACCGGCGACGCGCTGGTCATCGACAACTATCCGGGCGCGCCCAGCGGCGGCAAGCAGCGGGTCGAGAACCTGATCTACAACAAGTGGCTGCCGAAGAACGCCAAGAGCCTGCTGGACGGTACGTCGGTCTCGGCCTTCGCCGATGTGAACGACGACAACAAGCCGAACGCGGGCGAGACCGTCAAGGTCCCGGGCACCAAGACCGGCGCGGAGTACAAGCTGGTTCCGTTCAGTAGCAACGCGTTGTGTTCGCCGACGACCGTCTGCACCTGGGATCCGGCCAAGCCGGACTCGTGGAAGACGAACATGAACGAGGATGTCACCAACGGCTTCTTCCTGGCCAGCAACTTCCATGACTGGCTGGCCAAGCCGCCGATCAGCTTCACCAAGGCGGCCGGCTCGTTCGACGCCGACGGCGGCGACCCGGTGCTGCTGAACTCAATCGACGGCGCCGCGACCGACGCGAACGGCGGCCCGGACGCGAACCACATCAACAACGCGAACATGAGCACGCCGCCGGACGGCATCGCGCCGACCATGCAGATGTACCTGTTCGGCAGCCCCGGCGACGACGCGACCGTGGCGACCAGTTCGTCGAACTCGGCCGAGATCCTGTACCACGAGTACACCCACGGCCTGTCGAACCGCCTGGTCGTCGACGCCACCGGCAACTCGACGCTGAACAGCATCCAGGCCGGCTCGATGGGTGAGGCCTGGAGCGACTTCTACGCGCTCGACTACCTGGCCTCGCACAACCTGGAGAAGGACACCGTCGCCAACGGCGAGATGCGGATCGGCCGCTACGACACCGGCGGCGGCACCATCCGCACAATGCCGAACGACTGCCGGGTCAAGGCCAAGGAAGCGGCCTGCGTCGGCATCGACGGCTCGCAAGGCGGCTACACGTACGGCGACTTCCCGACCATCGGTGGTTCCCCCGAGGTCCACTCGTCCGGCGAGGTCTGGGCCCAGACGCTGTGGGATCTGCGGGAGCGCTTCGGTCACAAGTACGCGCTGACCCTGATCACCCGCGCGATGGAACTGTCGCCGGCCGACCCGACGATGCTCGATATGCGCAACGCGATCGTCCAGGCAGACCTGGTCGCCAGCGGCGGCAAGAACGCCGGCATCATCTGGCAGGTCTTCGCCAACCGCGGCATGGGCTGGTACGCCGGTGTCATCGACGGCGGCGACGCCTTCCCGGCCGAGGACTTCCACAAGCCGCCGACAGGCAAGACCACCACGCTGACCGGCACCATCACCGACAAGGACACCGGCAAGCCCATCGCGGGCGCGCTCGTCTACATCGGCGGCCAGGCGTCCGGGTTCGCGGGCGGCTACACGGCAACCACCAACGCCGCCGGCAAGTACACGATCACCAACGTTGCTCCGGGCACCTACCCGAAGTTCGTCGTGGCCTCGCCCGGCTTCGAGCTCGCCGTCAACCCCGTCACGGTCAAGGCCGGCGCCACCGCCAACTACGCCGTACGGCGGAACTGGGCCGCTGCCTCAGGTGGTGGCACCATCGCCGCCTTCACCGGACCGGACTTCAGCGACAACAACTGTGGTCCTAGCGGCGCGATCGACAACGCCCAAGGCACCGGCTGGGGCAGCACCACCGGTGACGACGACGGTACGCCGACGGGCGTGATGATCCCGAAGCACATCGACATCAAGCTCCCGTCGAAGCTGGCCACGATCGACTCGTTCAAGGTCGACCCGTCCAACGTCTGCGGTGACCCGGGCAGCTCGTCGACCGGCAAGTACCGCATCGAAACGTCCGCCGACGGCACCACCTGGGCCACCGCCCAGGAGGGTGAGTTCACCGCCGCCAACCGCGGCAAGTACAACCTGCTCACCCCGACCGGCAACGCGACCGGCGTTCAGTACGTGCGGTTCACCATGCTGAGCCCGCAGGTTGCGAACTTCCCGACCGCCTGCCCCGGCCCGTTCGGCGGCTGCCAGTACACCGACATGACCGAACTCCAGGTCTTCGGCAAGAAGTAGGAGAAGGCCGGCCGGGCACCAGCCCGGCCGGCCTCTTTCACGTCGCCCACAGCCCAGTTGGTTAGCCCAGCGCCGCGAGCACGACGACCAGCACGCTGACGGCAACGACGGCGCCGATCAACCCGATCAGGAAGCCGCTGCCCTTCCGCTTCACCTTGCTGTGGCCGATGCTCCCAGTGGTGAACTGGTGGTACGGCGCCGCGTAGAACACCGGCACCGCCTGATTCGGCTGCACCGTAAAGTCCAGCGCCGCCTGGCCGAAGTCGCGCATCCACTCACAGTGGACATCGACGTGCAGCGGTCCGGCGAACACCGGGATGTCGTTGCGGCCGTACTTCGCCTGCACCGGGTAGCCGTTCAGCCGCACCTTCGGCGGGATCATGCTGCTCGTCATGATGTTGCCCTGGATGGTCAGCTGCAGCATCCCCATCGGAGCCTGCGGCTGGTACTGCTGCGGAGCCTGCGGCTGGTTGGGCGGCGGCTGCTGCTGGTAGCTCATGCGGCCTAACGATAGAGCGTGATGGGACACTTGTCGGGTGGCGATCGATCGGACCGACCCGACCAAGGTGCTGGGGCGCCGTCTGCTCCACCTGGTGATCGACGGTTTGCTGGTCGGTACGGCGGCCCTCTTGCTCGGCGCAGCGGTATTGCTCGCGCTGACCGTCGGGCTGGCGCACTGGATCGATTTCGGCGCGGCCTTCGTGGTCGGCATGGTCTTTTGCCTCGCCGTGGCGCTGTTGGGGCCGCTCGTCAACGAGGTGTGGATCCCCCACAAATCCCGTGCCGGCGCCTCGCTCGGCATGCGGATCACCGGTATCCGGGTGATCATGCTGGACGGCAGCAAACCGCCACTGAAGGCGTTCGCGCTGCGCTACGTACTGATGGTCGTCGACGGCATGCTCTGGGGCCTGGTCGGGATCGTGGTGATCCTTCGTACTCCCCGGCGGCAACGCGTCGGCGATCTCGTCGCAGGCACGGTCGTGGTGCGGACCGGCTCAGTCGACGAGCCGGTTCTCCCAGGCCCAGATGGCGATCTCGGTGCGGTTCCGCAGCCCAAGCTTTCGCTGGACGCTCCCCAGATGTGACTTCACGGTCGACAGCGAGACCACCAACTCACCACTGACCTCTTCGTTGGTCCGGCCTCGAGCAATAGCCTGTACGACGTCCATCTCGCGGTCCGTGAGCGGGTTGTCGACCAGCGGCGCCGGGGCGGCGCTGCGGGCGAAATGCTCGATCAGGCGGGTCGTGATCGATGGAGATGCCAGCGACTCCCCGTCCGCGGCCGCCTGCACCGCCTCGACCAGCAACCCCGGCCCGGCGTCTTTGAGCAGAAACCCACACGCGCCGGCCCGGAGCGCGGCGTACACGTTCTCGTCGACACCGTAGGTCGTCACGACCACCACGCGCACCGGGTTCTGCACCCCAGGCCCTGCCAGCAGCCGAGTGGCTTGAATGCCGTCGATCCGCGGCATCCGGATATCCATCAGTACGACGTCAGGTCGCAACTCCCGGCTCAGTCGAACAGCTTCCTCGCCGTCGGCTGCCTCGGCAACGACCTCGAAACCGGGCTCGGCGGCAAGAATCATCCGGAAGCCCACTCGGACCAGCGCCTGGTCGTCCGCGATGAGGATTCGGGTCACCATCGGGTACTCCTGTTCTGGTCAGAAGATCTCGGGCAGGGGCAACCGTGCAGCCACTCGCCACTTGTCGGGCCCGTCCGGACCGGCAGCCAACGAGCCGCCGACTGCCTCCGCACGCTCGGTCATCCCCACCAAGCCATAGCCATCGCCTCGAACCTTATCCGGCACTGCCCGGTTGACGACGTCCACCAGCACTGCCGCGGTGAAGCCGCGTCGCTCCAAGACCGCCGAGACCTCGATCGTGCCGCCCGCCAGGCCGTGGCGGCGAGCATTGGTGAGTGCCTCGCGGACCAGGCGATGTGCGGCACCGACCACCTCCGGCGGGATCGGCGCCAGATCGATGTCGTCGGCAACAGTTAGCCGGACCTGCCGGTCGTCGCCACAGGCCTCGCCCAGCGCCCGCCGCAGATCCGGTCTGGCATCGCCCGTCCCGGACTGATCGGTGCGCAACATCCCGACCATGCCACGCATCGCCGTCAGCGCTTCGCCGCCGGCCTTCTCGATCTCGGTAAAGACGTCCAGATCCTGACGCTGACCCTCCGGTGCCCGCGACGCGACCACCCGAGCGCCCTGAGCCAGTACGACGATGCCGGTGACGTGATGGGCGACGAAGTCGTGGAGCTCGCGCGCCAGGACCAGCCGTTCGGCTGCCCGCACCGCAGCCAGATCCCCCGCACGCCGCTGCTCCGCATCACGCAGTACCAGCCCCGTACCGACGCTGCCGCCCCACAACAAAGCAGCCGGTACGGCGGCCAGCGCCCACTGCGAGTCGATCCCGTACCGCAACAACGGGGCGAGCGTCATCGCCAACCCGGCCAGCAAGGCCAGCGGACCGACCGTACGAGCGGGAAGTCTGTGACAGGCAGCACCGACCAGAAGGGCCAGCGCGATGGCCTCCGTGAAAGACGGCCACGGTGCCTGCGGTGAGCCCACGATGGTTCCGGCCAAGCTGAGACCGCTGACCAGCAACGAGGCCGAGGCCACGCCGAGGATCAGCAGCGCGACTCGGTCGAATCTGCGACGCAAGACCGCGAGGACACCGATGCCAACGCCGAGCGCCGGAGCGAAGGCGCTGAGGACGGATCCGATCAGGCCGTTGCCATCGGCATCCGGCAGCGGCGTGAACACCAGGTCGGCCACGATCGCCGCCGCCACGATCACGATCTCCGCTATCAGCGGCGCACGGCGCCGGGAACCAGGCATACCCCCAGCATGCCTTGTTGTGCACCCCAAACACCTCAAGCCTGCGACTACACCCCACCTCAACCGAAAGGACTAGACGGTACGGCGAAGTTCACCCCAATGGTCATCCCGGCAGCCGGCTCCGTCGCCATAGCTTCAGGTCATCAGCAGCAACTAGGAACCGGAGCCCCCGCCATGCAGTCGATTCTCGTCCCGTTCAAGAAGTACGCCGTCTTCACCGGCCGCGCCCGCCGGAAGGAGTTCTGGCTCTTCACCCTGGGCACGCTGGTCGTCCTGACGGTGCTCTCCCTGCTCGACCAGGCCCTCGACACCCCCGGTGACGACCTCGGTCTGCTGTCCGGGATCTTCCTGCTCCTGATCCTGGTCCCGAACCTCGCCGTGACGGTACGGCGATTCCACGACGCCGACCGGAATGCGGCGTGGCTGCTGCTCTGGCTGATCCCGTTCTTCGGGCAGGCCGCGACGCTGCTGCTCAACCTGCAGAAGGGCACCGACGGCGGCAACCGCTTCGGCCCGGACCCCAAGACCATCTGACCTCCTCCAACTCAGTCCGACTCCGCCAATTTGTCAGGAAGACGCCCATGAACAAGCTGAGAATCAGTGCCGCCGTCGCAATCTCTCTGTCGCTGGTCGCCGTTATCGCGCCGACCGCTACCGGCCAGGTCGCCAAAGCTGCGCCACCGCCCGTTGCGAAGTACACCGGTCAGAAGCTGGCCTGGCAGAAGTGCTCGTTCGATACCGGCGGGGTCAAGACGCTCTGCGCGTTGATGACCGTGCCGCGCGACTGGGCCAACCCGGCCGCCGGCCCCGACCTCAAGGTGTACGTCAGCAAGGTCGTTGCCACCGGCGACAAAGACGACTACCAGGGCGTTCTGCTCACCAACCCGGGAGGTCCCGGCGGACAGGGCACCTCGCTCGCCTCCGACATCGCCGGATTGCAGCCGGCCCTGAACGCGAAGTACGACATCCTCGGTATGGACCCGCGTGGCACCGGCCAGTCGGGCGCGAAGGGTGCGGCCGGTCTCGGTATCACGTGCGATGTTCCCGTCAGCCGCCTGCCGAAGGGGCCGCTCGACGCCCGTGACCGCTCCGCGAAGAGCATCGCGGACCACCAGCAGACACCCCGCGCCATCGCCGAGGCCTGTCAGAGCCTGGCCGTCTCGCCGTACATCACCACCTGGCAGACCGCCCACGACATGGACCTCATCCGGCAGTTGTCCAAGGCAACCAAACTCAACTACGTTGGCTACTCCTACGGAACGTGGCTCGGCGCCAAGTACGCCTCGCTCTTCCCCACCACCACCGGCCGGATGGTCCTCGACTCCAGCATCGACTGGCAAGGCCGCCTGCAGGCCGGCTTCGAAGACTTCCCCCGGATCGGCCAGCGCCAGACCGACACGGCCTTCCTGGGCTGGTTGAACCGCGCGCAGCCTGACGTCTTCGGGAAGACCCCAGCCTCCGCACGCAAGGTCATCGAAGCCGGCCGCTCGAAGGCGGTTGCCGCCGGTCTCGACCCCGACTCGTACGACGCTCTGTTCGCAGGCAACGGCAGTCCCATCGGCTGGATCTTCACCTTGCTCGCCTTGGTGGCGATCACTTCTCCCGAGAAAGAGGTCCCGGCGAAAATCGCGGCACTGCCCGCGGCTGTCCGTGCTCAGGCTGACCGAGTGTCACTCGAACGCCTCGGCGTCCGCGCGGCCAAGGTGACCACCAAGGTCCTCGTCGCCAAGCGCCTCGGCGAGGGCGAGCAGGAGAGCGACTACGTGCAGCTGCCGCTGACCCGGTTCGCTGTTGCCTGTAACGACCAGCCCACCAAGACCACCGGCTGGTACAAGCAGCTCAGCGATCGCCAGGGACCGAAGTACAAGGACTTCGGTTGGCAGTACGGTCTCAGCGAGGCCTGCGGCCCGTGGACCGACGAGCCCCTGCAGAAGCTCCCGAACCTGCCCGCTTCGGTCCAGAAGAACGTCCTGCTCGTCCAAGGCGAGCTCGACCCGCAGACGGCGTACGAACAAGCCATGGCCGCCGCCAGTAAGGCGCCCGGCATCAGCGTCCTCCGCGTCGACGACTCCCCGTTCCACGGCCAGTACGCCACTCAGGACAACCCCTGCGTAGACGGCGTCATCAACACCTACCTGCTGCACGGATCAACCACCCCCAACAGCATCTGCCCCTCGGTCCCGCTCCTCGGTGACACCAAGGTCTACCCGGTCCGCGGCCCCGTGGACGCCTTCCTGAACGCCAACAAGCGCTCAGCCAAATCCCTCGCCGCACCCAAGGCATCCACCACAACCGACGACCAGGCCCGCCGCGACCTGGCCGACCGAATCTCCCAAGAAAACGACATCCTCCCGCTGCGCTAACCCCCACCACTGCTCACGACGTACGGCGAAGGTCGCGCCACAGATGCGCACGAGCGAGCCGGCCGGTCCGCGACAAGCGGGCCAGTTCGGCTCGGTTGTCGTACATGAGTTGCCAGTGGAAATAGTTGACGTACTCCGCGGCCGCAAGGACCCACAGAACGACTCCGGCGGCGTACCCGGACACACGTCCGGCAAATCCGATGCCGACCAGGATCCCCGCGATAACGACCACCGCCGCACACAGAAACCGCAGTCGCCGGAAGACCACGCGATAGCGCAGTTGGGACTGGCCAGCGCGGACCTGCCGAAGCTTCACAACCCAGTACGACGCTCCAACCGCGAGCAGGAACGCGGTTGCGCCGTACCCGGCGACGTTGGCGACCGTGACCGGCGCGTCGGCAACACCGAACACCACCCAGCCGATGAGCGCAATGTTGAAGATCTCCAGGATCGCCAGCGTGCGCATTCTCGAGCTGAGTCGCCGCATCATCGTGGTGCTGGCGGGCGCAGTCCGTCGAGGACGAGGGTCATGAGGCCGTCGGCCTCGACGCGCCAGCCGGGCCGGTCGTGGGCAGCGCCGATGCCATGCAGCGCCATCATCACTGAGCCAGCACTGACGTCCTCGCGGATTGCTCCCGCATCCGCGGCAGCAGAGACCAGGCTGGTGACCGCCTGCTCCATCAGCTGGCTACCCTCGGCCTGTGCGCTCGGGCTAGAGGCCATCAGCGTCGCCAGTGTCCGGGCGAGCCCGTGATGGGCTTCGATGTGGTCGAGCATTCCGCGCAGAAAGGCGGCCAAGGCCTCCGCCGGCGGCAGCGTCACCTGCAGCTCCCGAGCACGGTCTGCCAGCGTCGAGACCTCCCCGCGGTAGACCGCCTCGGCGAGCGCCTCGCGGGTGGGGAAATGCCGGTAGAGCGTGCCGGTGCCCACACCGGCCAGACCGGCGAAATCATCGAAGCGCAGGTCGAAGAAGCCTCCGGCATCGAAGACCGCCCGGGCCGCTGCGACCAGGGCATCCCGATTCCGTCGAGCGTCAGCGCGCAAGGGCTTGTCCCCCTCCCGAGAAGCCATGCGGAGATCATCTCCGGTTAGAGGCTGATTGACAAGTGGAGATCATCTCCATATCGTCCAACTGGAGACAACCTCCACTTACCCGCCCGCTCAGAGAGGTGCCGCATGAAGGTCCTGATGTTCGGCCGCGGCGTGATCGCCACGATCTACGGCTGGACCCTCGCCCAGGCCGGACACGACGTCGAGTTCTACGTCCGCCCCGGCCGCGCGGCGACGTACGGAGACACGATCAGCCTCGACCTGCTCGACACCCGGCACAAGATCCGGGGCGAACGCATCCTCGAGACCTGGCCGGTGCGCTACCGCGAAGACCTCGAGCCGGACCACGACTTCGACCTGATCGTGCTGAGCGTGGCTCACTACCAATTGCCGGAAGCAACCACTTTCCTGGCCCCGCGCGTAGGCAACGCCACCGTTCTGGTCTTCGGCAACATCTGGGCCGATCCCCTGACCGCGATCGGCGACCTCCCGATCGACCAGATCGCCTGGGGCTTTCCCCAAGCCGGCGGCGGCTTCGGCCCGGACGACACACTCCGCGGCGCCCTGCTGCGATCAGTCATCTTCGGCACCATCGACCGCCCCCTGACCAACCGCGAACTCGCCGTACGGCGAACGTTTCGCGAAGCGGGCCTACGCATCAACGAGAAAACCAACCTCCGCGGCTGGCTATGGATCCACTTCGTGTCCGACACAGGCCTCTTCGCCCAAGCCGTGCGCATCGGCTCGCTAGCCGACCTGGCCGGCTCACCGAAGGAGCTGCGCCAAGCAATCCTGACCGCCAGGGAACTCCTACCGCTCCTCGAAGCACGCGGAGTAGACCTACGCGAACACCGAGCAAACCTGCTGCAATTCCGCCTGCCCGCTTGGCTGACAAGCTCCCTGCTAGCGGCGCTGACCAAACACATCGCACTAATCCGAATGAGCTTCGAAGCCCACTCCGACCCCCACGCCCAGGAGCCGCGAGAAGTCTGCCGCGACACCCTGACCGAAGCCCGCCGCCTAGGCATCCCCACCCCACACCTAGAAGCCGCAGAACCCCACTTCGCCCACGACAGAATCCGTCAGCGCTGATCCCGGGCACCACCCCGCCGACATCCGAAGAACCGAGGTACACGATCGGCGTGTTTCAGACGCCAGCGGTCATTGAGGCCGGTGGCGCGGCACGGCGGGGAGTTCTACCCGTCGATCCCGGTTCATTTTGCTCCCCAGCCCAGCCGAACGACCACGTGCGTCAGTTCGGCACCGCAACAACGTCCGACACCCACGCCGGCGGATCCTGACCGGAAACAGGTGCTGGTGGGATGCGCGAGATAGGTGTGACGATTCGCGGTCCTCCGGACGTCATCGCCGTGACGGCGGACGCCGGCGATCAGGTACTGATTGGGGTGGGATTTGGGGAGCAGAGCTAAACCGGTTCGGGGAGCGAAACGAACCGGTTCCGGTGCATTGCGCTCCCCAAACCACCATCCTCAGCGAGCAACAACCGCCGACCGTCACGGCCGCACCCACAGCGCCGACACCAGCCTGTCCCCCAAGACATGACCATCTGTCCACCACGACTTCGAACGTCAGGCGATATTGCCGAAACGCCTTACTGGACGAGCGCTTCGGCGCGGACTGATTGTTTGTAGGCCTGGTAGCGGCGGGCGCCGAAGGCTCGCCACAGGAGCCTGGCCGGCGGGGGCATTTCATTCAGGAACCAGGCTTGTTCGCGTGGGGTCGCGTCTTCCAGGACGATGCCGGCCATGGTCAGCTTGCTGGTGAGGGATTTCGGGCCGTTCTTCATGGCATGCCGCTTCGGCGCCTCCCACTCGAGAACGGTGAGGTGGTCGTGGATGAGCGGCAGCACCTCGGTTTCTTCGAGGTCTAGGTGCTCAACCAGCGCAGCCTCCAAGTCGCGCAGCGAGCCGGTCAGGGAGTCGCGGGACGCGAGGTTGGCATCGGCAGTCCAGCGGGGCAGCTCGGCCTCGATGACGCCGATCGCCTGGGCGACTGCTTCGTGCTGCTGCTCCATCAGATTGATCAGCGCCTGCTGCAGCGGGACGCGTTCGACGAGCAGCGGCCAGAGCAGTTCATCCTCGGCCTCATGGTGTTCGTGCAGCATGCCCAGCATCAGAGCGAGGTGGTCTCCGAGCAGGCGCGCACGAGCGGTGTCACCAGCCGGTACGACGGCGATCAGCTCAGGCAGTTGCGCGAACTCGCGGCGCATCGCCCGGTGAATGACCTTCATCTGCTGGGTTTCCGGCTTGTCGGCCGGGGCGTCAGGGTTGATCAGCATGAATTCATAGTACACACTTACTTTCAATAGATGACCATCACTTGATTGGATGGAACACCCGAGGATCTGCGATAGTGCCGCCATGGCGAAGCGCTCGTACACGTCGAAGGTCCGGACTGTCGCGGCTCAGGAGACCCGCGCTGCCGTACTGCGGGCCGCCCGGCAACTCTTCGAGGAGCAGGGGTACGCGAAGACCACGGTGGCCGGAATCGCCGAGCAGGCAGGCGTCGCGCTCAACACGGTGTACACCAGCGTCGGCGGCAAACCCGGGCTGCTTGCGGCTCTGGTCGCGGAGAGCGCCGATGACGCGCTCATCCAGAGCACACTGGACGACGTACTGGGTTCGAGCGACGGCCGCGACATCCTGCACCGGACAGCTGAGGGCACGGGCACCATCACCCGGCAGCACGAAACCATCCTGAATCTGTTGCACGACAACGCAAACGCTGACCCGGTGGTCACGGCCGCGGCCGAAAGCGCCGACAAGATCTACCGCGCACGGCTGGAGCAGACTGCCCAACACTTGGTGACGCTCAATGCCGTCCGCACCGACCAATCCCACACCGCCGACATTCTCTGGTTCTACTTCGGCCGGAGCGGCTGGAGAGCCGTCCGCGAGCTCGGCTGGGATTGGCCCGAATGCACCACCTGGCTGACCGACCAGGCAAGCTCCGCCCTCCTGCCGCGCTAGCCGACGCGAGGTCTCAGGGAGCGCTGACTCGTTCGGATCCGAGGACGCGGAGGAGTTGCAACTGGTCTGCGGCGGTAGTCCCAGGGGCAGCGGTGAAGATGATCAGGCGGAGGTCAGCGCCGTGGATCGTGACGACGTCGCAGTCCAACTCGATCGCGCCGATCTCCGGATGGTCGATGGTCTTGCGCTCGTTGCCGTGCTCCCCGATCGTCGCGGTGTCCCACAGGCGTGCGAATTCCTCGCTACGCGATCGCAGCGCAGACACGAGAGCTGCGAGATCCGGGTCGGCCGGGTAGCGCGCATGGACGCCGCGAAGGTCCGCAACGAGTGCCCCACGGTACTTCTCCAGCTGCGGATGACGGACTCGTGCCGGGCTGCCGAAGAAGTGCCGCCAGACCAGGTTCTCTTCCCGGCCGCCGGAATCGCGATGATCACCCATGAGCGCGGTCCACAGCGGGTTCTGCTCCAGCCGCGTCCAGGCTGCGTCGAAGACGGCCACTGGTGTCTCCGGAAGGCGGTCCAACAGGCGCCGAACGCTCGGTGTGATCCGCCGCGGCATCAACGTCCGCAAGTCACTCGCATGCCCGGCCAACCGCAGTGCTGTGGCAGTTTCGCTGTCCGAAAGCCGCAATGCCCTGGCGAGTGCGTGCACCACGCTGGCGGACGGATGCGCGCGCCCTTGCTCGAGACGCTTGACATAGTCGGGCGACACTCCAGCAAGCCAGGCCACTTCCTCGCGCCGAAGCCCCGCCGTACGGGTCGATCGGTTCCCAAAAGGTGACCCGACATCCGCAGGCTGCAGACGCCCACGCCAGGCGCGCAGCAGCGGGCCGAGCTCAAGCAGTGACTCCATATCCCCAGTGTGCCCCGACGAAGAAGCATCTGGGTGGCCCCAGGTGGGCCACGCTGTTACCGCCGGCAAATTGCAGTCTGGAGTCATGGCAGCAAAACATTTGATCACCGGAGCCACTGGCAACGTCGGCGGCGAACTCGTTCAGCAACTCGTTGACGCCGGACAAGACGTCCGTGCATATATCCGCAACCCTGACAAGGCGAGCAACCTGCCGCCCGCGGCCGAGATCGCCATCGGCGACCTCGACGACACCGAGGCCCTGCACAAGGCGGCGGACGGCATCGACGTCATCTTCTTCATGCAGGCCGCACCAATCCCCGCCCAGGCGCAGAACGTCGTGGACGCGGCCAAAGAGGCCGGCGTCGGCCGGATCGTCGTACTGTCGTCGATCGGTACCGTCGTACACCCGCGCCCACTGATCGGTGCTGCGATCAACGCTCGCGACGACGTCCTGCGCGAGTCGGGGATCGCCATCACCTACCTGCGCCCCAACGCCATCGCCAGCAACGCACTGTGGTGGAAGGACACAATCGATGCCGAAGGCAAGGTTTACATCCCGACCGCGCCCGGCTACAGCCCGCCCATCGACCCCTACGACATCGCCCGCGTCGCAGCCACCGTCATGACCGAAGCCGGCCACGAGGGCCACGGCTACATACTGAACGGCCCCGAGGCCCTGACCGACCAGGAACAGGTGGAGATCCTCGCCGACGTCCTGGGGCGCGACATCGAGTGCGTGCTCCTCACTCCCGAGCAGTACGCCGAAGCCAGCCTCCAGCGCGGTACGCCGGAGCCGCAGGTGCGCGCGCTTCAGAACCTGCACGAACTGTTCCGCGCGGGCCGCGCCGGCATCCTCTCCGACGACGTACAGAACCTCACCGGAACAGCCCCGCGGACCTTCCGCGAGTGGTGCGAAAACCACCGCGCCGACTTCGTTCCCACCGCGTAGCCGGAGCGCTTACGGTGGCTGGGCAGCCAACCGATGGAGGGCCCGATGGTCGACTTCTCGCTCAGCGACGAACAGCGCGCGATTCGCGAAACGACGCGGGAGTTCGTGCGAAGAGAACTGATGCCGCTGGAGAACGACGTACTGAAGCGGGAGCGAGAAGGCCGGCCCGGTGTCGAGCCTGATGTCGTCACGGAGCTCCGGCTGAAGGCGAAGTCCTTCGGGTTCTGGGGGCTGAGCACCCCCGAGGAGTACGGCGGGATGGACCTTTCCGCGGTCGATCAGGCGCTCATCACGAGCGAGCTCGGGCGAACGTTCGTACCGTTCTCGTTCGGTGGTGAGGCCGACAACATCCTGTACGAGAGCAATGCGGACCAACGCGAGGAGTACCTGCTCCCGACGATCTCGGGCGAGCGCAAGTCGTGCTTCGCGATCACCGAACCGGGAGCGGGCTCCGACACCCGCGCGATCCGCACCACCGCCCGCCGCGACGGCGACGAGTGGGTCATCCGCGGTGAGAAGACGTTCATCACCGGCGGCAACGAGGCCGACTTCGCCATCGTCATCGCGGTCACCGACGCCGAGAAAGGCTCCAAGGGCGGCTTCACCGCGTTCCTGGTCGACCGCGACCGCGGCTGGACCTCCGACCCGATCGTCACCATGGGCCAGGCGGTCCCCGCGACCCTCAACTTCGACGACGTACGGGTTCCGCACGATCACGTCCTCGGCGAGATCGGCCAGGGCTACGAGCTCGCCATGCGCTGGATCATGAAGGGCCGCTTCATCATCCCGGCCCGCGGCATCGGCGCCTGCGAACGCCTGCTCCAGCTGGCCATCGAGCACGCCACGACCCGCGAAACCTTCGGCTCCCCGATCGCCGACAACCAAGCCATCCAGTGGATGATCGCCGACTCCGAGGTCGAGCTCGAGGCCGCCCGCTGGCTCGTCCTGTACGCCGCCTGGTCCGTCGACCAAGGCCGTTCGCCCCAGCACGACAGCGCGATCGCCAAGCTCTACGGCACGAATACCGTCAACCGCGTCGCCGACCGAGTCCTCCAGATCCACGGCGGCATGGGCTACACCAAAGAACTCCCGATCGAACGCTGGTTCCGCGAAGTCCGCCTCTGGCGCATCTTCGAGGGCACCGACGAAATGCAGCGCCTGATCATCTCCCGCGACCTACTCCGCGGCTACCGCAAACCCGGCGCCCACTTCAACTGAGCCAGCTCTCTCGTAGGGTGGAGCGATGGAGTTTGCCGAGGTGGTTCGTCGTCGTCGAATGATTCGGCAGTTCACCGACCGGGAGTTGCCGGCGGAGGTGGTCGATCGAATCCTCGCCAGTGCGCTCCGCGCGCCGTCGGCGGGCTTTGCGCAGGGCTGGGGATTCCTGGTCCTGCAGGATGCCGCCGACCGTGAGCGGTTCTGGCCGTTCGTACCGAACCAGACCGCGTACACCCCCGCGATGCAAAACGCGCCGCTGGTCGTCGTGCCGATGGCCCACAAGGCCAGTTACCTGGCCCGGTACGCCGAGCCGGACAAGAGCTGGCAGGATCGCGCTGAGGCGAAGTGGCCGGCGCCGTACTGGCACATCGACACCGGTATGGCGGCGATGCTCATCCTGCTGTCAGCGGTGGACGAGGGACTCGGCGCGTTCTTCTTCTGGCTCATGCCCAAGGCGAGCGAGGACCGACCGGACACGGAGATCCCCGAACACCTCCAGCGGTTCCGCAACGAGTTCGGGGTCCCGGACGACTATCACCCGATCGGCGCGATCGCGATCGGCTACCGGGCGCCCGACGCTGCACCCCAGAACCCGAAACTGGCCGAGCGGCGCCGCGACGCCAGCCAGGTCATTCATCGCGGGCAATGGGGTACGCCGATGTACGGATCCGCCTAGAAGGCTTATCGTCGGGAGATGCGCCGTCGGTCAGGCTTTGCTTCGCGGCTGTTGCGCACGGGCGGTGTCGGTGAGACCACCTCACTGGAGGGCGATCTGCGGCGCTCGATTCTGATCGGCGATCAGCAGCCGGGTACGCCGATCCCTATCGACGAGGTCGCGGCGTTCTTCGGGGTCAGTCCGATCCCGGTCCGCGAAGCGCTCAAGACCCTGCTGGCCGAAGGGCTGGTCGAGCATCGGCCGCACGTTGGTTACAGCGTCGCGAAACTGACCTTCAGCGAGTTCAAGGAACTGTACGACGTCCGCCAGGCGCTCGAATCGGCCGCTTTGCGCGCAGCCGCCGTACTGGCTGAGCCGGGGCACGAGGAGCAGGTCCGGGCTGCCCATGCCCAGCTCGGCGAGGCCGTCGAACGCGGCGACGAGCGGGCATACGACACCGCTGCCCGCGCCTTCCACCTCGCCCTGATCGTGCCGTCGGGCATGCAGCGCCTGGTCAAGATGTACGAATCCGTCTGGAACATCACCGAACCGGCCCGGCCGATGTCGCGCGTGCCCGACGACGATCGCGCCGCGCTGCACGCCGACCACGAGCGCATGCTGATCGCGTTCACCAACCGCGACGCCGACGCCCTGGTCGCCGAGTCGGACCGCCACTACGCCCGCCTCCGAACCGCGATCAGCCGATTCGCGGACGACCCCGACCGCTTCTCATATATTTGAGCCGAAACCCCACGTTTACCAGCGGCGCCGGCCGCCGAAACGAGCCCTTCTTAGCGTCGCTGAGCATGACCGACTACGACCCCAGACTCACGAACGAGGATCTCGCGCCCCTCAAGAAGCAGACGTGGGGCTCCTACAACATCTTCGCGTTCTGGATGTCCGACGTGCACAGCGTAGGCGGCTATCTGACCGCAGGCAGTCTGTTCGCGCTCGGTCTGACGAGCTGGCAGGTGTTCATCTGCCTGGTGGTCGGCATCTGCATCGTGCAGTTCTTCTGCAACCTCGTGGCCAAACCGAGCCAGCTCGCGGGCGTGCCGTATCCCGTGATCAGCCGGGTCTCCTTCGGTGTTCGGGGCGCCAACATCGCTGCGATCATCCGTGGCCTGATCGCAGTCGCCTGGTACGGCGTCCAAACCTTCCTGGCCGCCGCTGCGCTCAATATCGTGTTCCTGAAACTCTGGCCGGGCCTGGCGCCCTGGGCGGACGTCAACCAGCACGGATTCCTCGGCCTCTCCACGCTCGGCTACGTCGGTTTCGTCATCCTCTGGGTCGCCCAGGCAGCGTTGTTCTGGCGCGGTATGGAGACCATCCGCAAGTTCATCGACTTCGCCGGTCCCGCTGTCTACATCACGATGCTGCTGCTCTGCATCTACCTGCTGATCAAGGCTGATTTCCACATCGACCTCAACCTGTCGGACCACAAGCTCTCCGGCTGGGCCACGGTCGGCACGATGCTCAGCGCGATCGCGCTGGTGGTGTCGTACTTCTCCGGACCGATGCTGAACTTCGGCGACTTCTCCCGCTACGGCAAGAGCTTCGCCGCCGTGAAGAAGGGCAACTTCTGGGGGCTGCCGCTCAACTTCATCTTCTTCTCCCTGCTGACCGTGATCACGGCCGCCGCCACCGTCCCGGTCTTCGGCGAGCTGATCACGGATCCGATCAAGACCGTCGAGCGAATCGACAGCACCTTCGCCATCCTGCTCGGCGCCGCCACCTTCGTCACGGCCACGGTCGGGATCAACATCGTCGCCAACTTCATCTCGCCGGCCTTCGACTTCTCCAACGTGAGCCCGCAACGCATCAGCTGGCGCGCCGGCGGCATGATCGCGGCGGTCGGATCGGTCGTCCTGACACCGTGGAACTGGTACAACAACGACACCGCGATCCACTACACGCTGGGCATTCTCGGTGCGCTGATCGGTCCGCTGTTCGGCATCCTGATCGCCGACTTCTACCTGATCCGCAAGCAGAAACTCGTCGTCGACGACATGTTCACGATGGATGAGGACGGCGAATACCACTACTCCAAGGGCTACAACCCCAGCGCCGTGAAGTCGGTGATCATCGCCGGCCTGGTCTCGATCGCCTCAGTGCTGGTCCCGCGCTGGCTCGATGCAGCGTTGTGGGTCGCCGACTACAGCTGGTTCATCGGCTGCGGCGTCGGGTTCGCCGCCTACTCGGTACTCGCCAAACGAGCCAACGTGGCCGGCTCGGGCCAGGCCGCCGTACCGGCTGTGGTGGCCGCGCCCGCATGATGTTGAAGGTCATCAACCCCAACACCACCGCATCGATGACCGCCAAGATCGGCGCTTGCGCCCGCGCCGTGGCCGGTCCGGGTGTCACCGTCCACGCAACCAGCCCCAGCCGTGGACCCGCGGCAATCGAGAGCCACGCCGACGCGGCGCTCGCCGTACCGGGTGTGCTTGAGGAGATCGCCACCGGCGAGACAGCCGGGTACGACGGCTATGTCATCGCGTGCTTCGGCGATCCCGGCCTGCAGGCTGCGCGCGAACTGGCCCGCGGCCCGGTCGTCGGCATCGCGGAGGCAGCCATGCGGACGGCGTCGTACCTCGGCCGCGGCTTCAGCGTCGTCACCACCCTCTCCCGCACCGTCGGACAGGCCCGCGACCTGACACACCAGTACGGCGTCGCCGCCAGCTGCCTGGGCATCCACGCCTGCGAGATCCCCGTGCTCGGTCTCGAAACCCCACAGGCCCGGACCTCTATCTTGCAAGCCTGCAAGGAAGCGCTTGCCAACGACGGCTCCGACGCGATCGTTCTGGGCTGCGCCGGTATGGCGGACCTCTGCCACGAACTGTCCACCGAGCTCGGCGTCAGCGTCATCGACGGCGTCACCGCAGCAACCGTCACCGTCGAAACGCTCATCCGGCTCAGCCTCACCACCGGCAAACTCGGCGAGTTCGCCTTCCCCGACCGAGATCGCGTCGAGGCGCTCCTTGCGGAAACACCGCTGAAATAATCGTTGCCTGCCGCATCGACAGCACTTGGGTGCCCTGGGCAATCAGCAGTCTGTGAGATCACCGTAGATATTTCCCTTTTCGCTTGACCTCGGTCTGCGTGGCCCTCGACAGTTGTCGACATCCGCCGGCACTCGATGTGCCCCCCACAAACCCTGGTAGCCGGCGGCTGTTTCCCCTTGCCATGCTCGCGTTTCGACCCCCCTGCGAACCGGAGTACACCCATGCGCATGACCGATATCCAACGATGCGAGATCCGCCCCGGGCACCTCGTGGAGTGGACTGTTCATCCGTCCACCATCGAGGCCGCGACCGGACTGCCGGAGGACTCGCGCCCACCGAGCTACGTCCAGGAGTCCCACGTAAAGACGGCGCGCTCGGTGCGCGACGACGGCCTGTTCGTGCCGACTTGGCTGGGCACAGCGTTCGACATCCCGGGACCGATCGACCTCGACGTACTGCAGGAAGCCCTGCGCCTGTGGACGCTGCGGCACGAGACGATGCGCAGTGGCTTCCGCTCCGTCGACGGTGAGATGCGGCGATTCACGCTCGAGGCCGAGGCCCTGGTGCTGCACCGGGGGGAGATCGGCAACTTCCCCGACGCCGAAGTCCTGACGCAGTACTTGCAAGACCGGTTCGACGTCGCGGCGGACGCGCTGAGCTGGCCGAACTTCATCTACACGGCCGTCGTCCGGGACGACAGCACCAGCGTCTACATGGCCTTCGACCACAGCAACGTCGACGCCTACTCGATCTATCGGATTCCCACCGAGATCCACGAGCTCTATGCGGCCGGTCTCGAAGGCCGCACCGAGGACACCCTGCCGGTCGCCAGTTACGTCGACTTCAGCGCCATCGAACGCACGAAGGCCGATCAGGTCGAGGTGACCGACCCGATCGTCGACCGCTGGCGCGAGTTCGTCGCGAACTGCGACGGCAGACTCCCGAACTTCCCGCTCGACCTCGGCCTCGATCCCGAGGGCCCGCTGCCGACCCAGAAGTTCCTGCAGGAAATGCTGCTGACCGACGCTGATGCGGCCGCGTTCGAGAACCGTTGCCGCCCGTACGGCGGAAGTCTGGTCGGTGTGCTCGCAGCCACTGCCCTCATCGTTCGCGAACTCACCGGGCAAGAGGTCTATCGCACCGTCGCCCCGTTCCACACGAGGGTCAAGTCGGAACTGTCCGAGTCGGTCGGTTGGTACGTCGGCGGCGCGCCGCTCGAAATCGCCGTCTCCGCGGCAACAGATTTCGACGGCGCACTCAACACGGTCCGCGCAGAACTTCGCCGGAACCGGCCGATGTCACGCGTGCCCGTCGCCCGCGTGCTCCAGTTGCTGGGCACCGACTTCCGCCCCACCTCTCCCGACCTGTACTCGATCGTCTCGTTCGCCGACGGCCGGAGCGTCGAGGGATCGGAGCGGTGGCAGGAGCTGAAGGCCTACGGCCTCATCCGCGTTTCGTACGGCGACCAGGTGTGCGTGTGGATCAGCCGGGTCCACGAAGGCCTGCAGTTCGCCTGCCGCTACCCCGACACCGACATCGCCCTCAAGAGCATGCGCTTGTACGTCGAACGCCTCCGCGACCTCATGCTCACAGCCGGCTGATCAAACGCGTCGCTCCCAGCATGATCTGCTGGGAGCGACGCGCTCGCTTCAGCCGACGGTGATCGCGTCGAGGCGCTCCTTGATGAACGCCGCTGAGGTGACCGGCTGCAGGCCGGACACCTTGCCGACCGGCGGTTCCAGCGGAGTGACGACTGCGTCGTGGTTGGCCTCGTAGAAGTAGATCAGCGACACCAGATCTTCTTCAGGCGCATGCGGTTGCGGCGGCAGCACGCGGTGCCGGCCCGACGGCCAGCGGCGTCCGGTCCAGTGCTCAAGCAGGTCACCGATATTGACGGTCAGCGCACCCGGCTCCCACGGAGCGTCCTCCCAGCCCCCGGCCTCGGAGTACACCTGCAGACCGCCCGCACCAGGCTCGCGATCCAGCACAGTCACCGTACCAAAGTCCGTATGCGGGCCGATCCGGAACTGCCCCGGCTCCGGCTCACCCACCACGCTCACCGGCGGGTAGTGGTTGATGTTCATCGTCCACGTAGGCCGATCAGCCTGTACGGCGAACGGGTTGCCAGGCAGGCCCAGAGCATGCGCGAACAACGCCAGCAGGTCATCGGAGAGCCTCCGCATGACCGCGGTGTACTCGTCGACAAGCCCTTGCAGGGAGGGAACTTCGGCCGGCCAGACGTTCGGCGCGAACCACACGCGGTCCACCTCGGCATCGCCGGTCGGGGTCTCGGCGCCGAGGCTGTAGCTCTCCTTGAGGTCCGGCGGGGACTCGGTGCCCTCGGAATACGCGTTGGCCTCCGCACCCGGGCCGAGCCAGCCGTGCCCACCGACCTGCACTGAGTAGCGCGCCTTGACCTCGGGCAGCAGTGCGAAGAACTCGCGGCTCGCTGCCCGCACCCGCGCAGCCAATCCGGTGTCGACGCCATGACCGGTGATGACGATGAAGCCGGCCTGCTGCAGGCCCGCGTCGACCTCAGCCGCAACCGCGTCAGCTTCGGCACCCCCGGCGTACCAGCGAGAGATGTCAATAGTGGCAATCGCGCTCATTCAGATACCCCGATATCTTCGTTCCACAAGACTGGGTTCGCAGCAATGAAGTCGGTCATCATCGTCACACAGCGCGGATCATCGAGCAGCGTCACCTGTACGCCGTGCTCGGCCAGCCAGTGCTGACCGCCGTCGAACGTACGGTTCTCGCCGATGATCACGGCGCCGATTCCGAACTGGCGGATCAGACCGCTGCAGTACCAGCACGGCGCGAGCGTTGTCACCATGATCGTGGACCGGTAGTCGCGCTGGCGGCCGGCGTTGCGGAAGGCGTCGGTCTCGCCGTGCACTGAGGGGTCGTCGTTCTGGACCCGACGGTTGTGACCGCTGCCGAGCAGGACGCCGTCCGAGCTGAACAGCGCGGCTCCGATGGGAATCCCGCCTTCCGCCAAGCCCTGACGCGCCTCAGCGACAGCAACGTCGAGCATCTCCTGAGGCGTCATGATTCGTTGGCGATTCTGGCTCGGCACAACAACAAGTATCCGCCCCCGGCAAGCAGGAATCCGACGAAGAACGTGATGTCCCCGAGCCCGGGAACCGCCTTGGTGACGAGGCCGGTGAACTTCTCCTGGTTGGAGAACAACACCACCGACCCGATGAGCCCGACGAGGAACGAGAGCAGACCGCCCCAGTTCGCGTAGGAGGCGTCGTACAGGAGGTGGGTGATTGTTTGCGTTCGCCGCAGGTACTGGTCGGCGAGCACGACACCGAGCCACGGGCCGACCCAGTAGGCGATGATCAGCAGGAAGGCCTCGTAGCTTGTCGCGGCGTCGGGCAGCGCCCACCACGCGACGAGGAATCCGGCGACTCCGAAGAACACCGTGACCAAAGCGCGCGCGATGTGCGCGGGCAGCTTCACCCCGATCGTCACGAACGCCATCGCGCCCGAGTACACGTTGATCGAGTTCGCGGCGATCGCTCCGATCGCGATCGCCAGCAGGGTGGCCTTGGCGACCGGCGAACTCAGCTCACCGGTGAACGCTTGCGTCGGGTTGTCGGACAGGGCCGGGCCGATGGTCACCGACGCGGCGCCAACAATCTGCAGCACCACGCACGACACGAACAAACCTGCCGACGCGAACAACCCGGTGCGCACCGCCGACACCTTCGAGGGCAGGTAGCGCGTGTAGTCCGAGGCGTACGGCGTCCAGCCCGCCGCGTACCCGAACGCCGTACCGACCGTGAGCAGGAACCCGCCGAAGGAACCCTTGCCTACAACGGGTTCCAGCGCAGCCGCACCGGTGTGCGCCTTCATCAGAATCGCGATCGAGGCAACCGCAAAGATCACCGCCAGCACCGGAAACGCGTACCGCTCGAACGCCTGCACCAGGTTGTGCCCGCAGAACGCCAACGCCGTCTGCACCAGCACGATGATGATCAGCCCGACCAGCGGTCCAATACCGAACAACGCCGCCAGCGCATATGCGCCACTCACACTGTTCGTTGCAAACCACCCGACGCCCGCAGTGATCGACATCAGCACCGCAGGCAGCGCGTTCCCCTTGAACCCGAACGCCAACCGCCCCGACACCATCTGCGGAACCCCCAGCCGCGGCCCCCGCGCTGACAGAAAGTAGTGCGCCACCGCGCCCAACCCCGTGCCAACCACAACGCCCGCAACCGCCTGCCAGAAGCTCATCCCATAACAGCCACCGCCAGTACGCCGACGAAGATCGTCGCGAACTCGAGATTCGGCGACATCCACGTCCAGAACAACTGGCTCGGCCGACCGTGCCGATCCTCCTCGGCGATCGCCTCGTTCCCGCCAGGCTCCACCGCAAAAACCCGGTCCCGGTACGTACCGTCAGTCGTCGGTTCAGCCGCAGTCATCCAAAAAGTGTCGCCCCGCTCGTCGCCCCCGGCAACCGAATCTGAAAAGAGCCTAGAAACACTTGCCGGGGCGGAGGATTTGTTCTGGGCCGGTTTCGAGGAAGTAGCGGCGATCGCCTGTTGTGTACTCGATCCGGATACCTTCCACATAGCCTTCGGCGAGGACGTCGGGCCGGGTGAGGTGGACGATCAGCCCGATGTCGTCGTCCGACTTCGCGGGGAGCTCGGCGTCGACCGCCAACCGGGGGCGGTTGGCCTCGCCGTCGAAGGGCCCATTGCCGAACGCCCATCCGGATTTGCTGGTGGCGGCACCCTGCACGAGGAAGGCACCGGCGTTCTCGACACCGCGGGCGCCGATCAGTGAGACATCGGTGATCTTGACGATGCTCGAGGAGCTGTTGCGCAGCGTGTCCATGGTGCCGATGGTCGCTGACTCCGACTCACCCACGGGGAAGCAGAGCTGGTTGCCAAGACCGCTTTCTCCCAGCGGACCGTCACCGTGCCGGATGCCGAAGAACCAGACGCCAGCGGCCAGCAGACCCACCGACAGAACAATCGCAAGCATGCGCGTACGCATCATCGACCCCCCAGGTTTCGATAACAGACGACTCATTATCGCTGCTGTGAGGGTCGCGGGCAGCCGCCGGGCGTGGCCCCTGTGTCCACTCCCGACGGCTCCACGTCTTACTGCGGCCAGTCAGCCTCGGTGACCTCGCCGCTGACCACGTTGACCGTCAACTGCACCGGCCCATCGGGCATCACGTACAGCTCATAGCTGCCTTCGGGGACATCGAAGAACACAGCGGAGTAGACGGTCTCCCCCTCCGGCGACGGCCTGGGAACTACGGCCACATGCGGATACCGATGACTGTGCTCCCCCGGCCCGTGCCCGTGCCCGTGACCATGGCCGTGTGCGACGACCTCCGGGCTCGCCCAACCGGCCGGGCGACGCTCGATCTCGGCATCTTCCAGCTCGGCCGGCAGCGTGACCACGATCGCGCCGACACCGTCACCGATGTCGAGCAGGACCGACGAGCCCTTACCCGCATGCGGATTCTCCTCCGCGTTCGTCAGCGGCGCTGTCATGACGCCGCCGGAACGCCCGGCTTCGACTGATACCCGCCACCCGGCGTACCGAGGTACGGGAACACCTTCAGGTAGGTCGAGTTCGTGTTCGACGTACCGTCCGCGACCGCCGCAGCAGCCCCATCCGGCGTGAACGACGGGTCAACCAACGGAATCGTCAAGCCGGCAACCGCCCGAATCTCAACCGTCACGACATCGTCGAACACCCGGCGCCCGTTCGGGAACCCAGCCGCATCCCCGGCCACCAGCCCCAGCGGATTCGGCGTCTTCGCAGGCGGTACGGCGACATTGAGCCGCAGCATGTCCGCCTGCACCGGCCCGGTGTAGTTCTGGAACCCCGGTACGACGCCCTTCGGGATCCCGGTCAGCAGGATCGCGGCGAGGTCGGCACGCGGCTTCTTGTACGCCGCCAGATTCGGAAACACCCCCGGGTAAAGCGCCGGAAGCAATCCCGCCAGCTCGGGCTTGGTGACGTACTGGGCGTACTTCTTGTCCTCGTGCGGCGGCCGGCTGTTCCACTTGTCCTTCTCCGCCATCGGCACGATGACCTCGTTGAACAAGGGGTTTCCCAGCCGGGAGACCTGCTTGTGCGGGCCGTGCCAATGCGAAATCCCCAACAGGTCATCGAAGATCTTCGACTGCTGCCGGCTAGCGGTCGCATAGACCCCGATCACCGACTTCGGGTCCATCACGTCAGTGTGCTTCTTGCCGTCCCGGGTCAAGTCCGAGATCGGGACCTGCAACGCGATCGTGTGCACGTTCGAGCCCTGCAGCCCGTTGACGCCCATCGCCGCGGCCGACGGGATCAGGTGCGCCGCCTGGAACGGACGCAGCGTTCCGAGGTCGAAGATCGACCCGAGATCGGCGAAGAACCCGTCCGCCCGCTGCCCGGCGAACACCTTGCGGTTCGTACCGAACGTGTGGATCGCCTCACCCGCCAGCTTGGCATAGTTCGGCGTACTGCGCGGGCCGACGTTGACCGGCGGTGCGGCCAGGTCGCGCGCCAGGATGCGGGAGCGGCCGTTCTCGACCCGGGTCACCGAGTAGTACTGCGGCCGGTTCCACGTCTTGTCCTTGATCGACGTGATCGGACCGGTGTTGTACAGGAACGTCTTCTTGTTCCGGATCTCGGCGTGGAAGCGGAACTGGTAGCTGATATCCGCCTTGCCGTCACCACCGTTGGAGATGTGGATCTGGTAGAGCACGTCGTCGCCGAACTCGTAGAAGTTCGGCCCGCCGAACGGGTTTTGGAACGGGATGAAGTTGGCGATCAGCGTCACCGTGTCCGGCTTGTCCGGGCTGACGAATGCGTACACGTCGGTGTTGTCGGCGACCGGGTCCTTCGAGATCTCCGGTGCTTCACGATGCGATGACATCAGGCGGTCCTCACTCCGGCGAGCCGGGACGCGAGATCGCGATCGGTGATCAGCACTTCGCGCTCGCCGACCATGATCGCCATCTCGCCCTTCTGCACGTCCTTGACGTGGACGACGAACGACTCCGCGTTCGTCAGGTCCGCGACCTCGAGCTGACTCGCGGCAGCGGCGGGCTGCTCGTCGAAGATCTTCGGCGCGGCGATGGCCCCGGCTGCGGCGACAGTTCCCGCGCCCGCGAACACCAGGAAACCGCGACGTGTTGCGTCACTCATACCTGTTCCTCTCCTTCGGCACACCCCTGTCTGGGGCAGATGCGACCCGATCGCATCTGATGTGATCTGAATCACACTCACTGCCGTACGGCGTTCGCAGCCGCAGGACCGGCGGATGGGTCCACACGCAAAAGACGGCCAGCGGCGCAGGCGCCTTCGACACCCCGGCGACCTCGGATAGGTCGCCGTACGAGCCGCTACGGTGAGCTCGTGGGCGTCGACGGACTCGACAGTGACCGCGTGCAGTTGGACGAAGTACTTGCCAGCGGTCCGTTCAGCCTTGCGCTGAAGCTGGCGATTCGAGGCAGCGGCCTGAGTCTTGACCGCTTGCAGCACAAGCTCGAAGAGCGGGGCGCGCGGGTGAGCAAGACCGCGCTCAGCTATTGGCAGCACGGCCGCACCAGGCCGGAACGACCTGAGTCGTTGCGAGCGCTGTCGGTTGTCGAGGAGGTTCTCGGACTCGACCCGGAGGCGTTGTCGTCGCTGCTGGGCCCGGCGCGGCCGCGTGGGCGCTGGCTGGCCCAACACCCCAACTCGTTGCGGCTCGACGAGGCGTGGGCCCGCCCTGATGGGCTGTCCCGCGCCCTACAGCGCATGGGCACGAGCCTCGACGCACTGCATCGGCTCACCAAGGTCGGCGTGCACATCACCAGCACCGTCAGCAAGGACCACAAGCTGCTCGAATCCAGCTACCTGGTCGTCGTTCGCGCCGTACAAGACAACGTCGATCGGTACGTCGCTGCCTTCCGCACCGACGCCGGGATGGTCGAGCCACTGCGCATCGAGGACACTGTCGGCTGCCGGGTGGGTCGTCGGCGTGACGACGAAGCCACCGGGTTCTGCACCTACGAGCTGTTGCTAGAGCGACCGCTGCGGGCAGGCGAGCTGACCGTGCTGCGCTACACGCTGCGATCGGCGACGGCCGAGATCGACGCCTATCAGTCGCACCGGGCCGCGCCCGGCCTGCTGGACTTCTCGATCCAGGTCCGCTTCGACCCGTCCTGCCTACCGGTGCGGGTCTACCGCACCCACCGCCTATCGGTCGCCGACAGCGAACCGAAGGAGACCGACCTGTGGCTCGGCGCCTCACACACCGCTCAACTGGTCGAGGTGAACCCGCTACCCGGCATCTACCGCGTCGCGTGGGCTTGGGACTGATCCGCTGCGGTGCGCGACCGCAGCGGCCGCCAGCGCGGTCGTGAGCGGTACGGCGGCGATGATCCCGAGGCTGCCGACCAGCCCGTTGACGATCTGCGTGGCAACGGTCTCCAGCGACACGACGTACGAGTCAGGCGTTCCGGTGATGGCGAACAGCATCAGCAGTGGCAGCGCCGCACCCGCATAGGCCAACACCAGCGTGTTGACCACAGACGCGACGTGCGAGCGCCCGATCCGCAGCCCGGCCGCGAGCAACTCACGCCGGCTCGCGTTCGGCTTCGCCGCTGACAGCTCCCACACCGCTGCCGTCTGGGTAACAGTCACATCGTCCAGCACCCCAAGGGCGCCGATGACCAGGCCGGCCACCACCAGCGACGGCAGGTTCACCCCGCCAGGAACGTACGCCGCCACCTCGGACGCGCCGTTGTTGTCCAACCCGCTGATTCGACTCCCCAGAACGAACAGTTCGCCGAGAGCGGCCGTGAGCACCAGGGCGCCCGCCGTACCGGCCATGGAGATTGCGGTCTGCGCATTCGGCCCGTGCGTCAGCAGCAAAGTGACGCTCATGATCACGAACGCTCCGACCACGGCCACCAGCAACGGATCGCCGCCCGCCAGGATCGCTGGCATGACGAACTGAGTCAGCACCACGGCGGTGACGGCCAGCGCGCCAAGGGCCGCCAGTCCACGCCAGCGCGACAGGGCGATCACCGCGGCGGCGAAGATCCCGACGAGCAGCAATAAGGGGCGACCACGGTCCTGGTCGACGTACTTATATCGCTCGTCAGCAGCGGCCTCCGGGATCACCTGCATCAGAATCCTGTTGCCTGCTTGGACGCGCGGGACCAGCGGATGCTTGACCACCCGCGCGTCGACCTCGCTGCCGGTACCCTCGCCGGCCGTCACCTTGACGCGCGCCCGATCGCACTCGTCCGGCCGCTCCGCGCATGGCGCGATCGACAGCACGACGCCGCGCGCTTTCGCAGTCTGCAGCGCATCGACCTTCACCTCATGGCTAGGCCAGAGCATGACGACGCCGACTAGGGTCAGGAGTAGGAGGGGCGTTAGTACGGCGGCGAGCAGGATCCGGACTCTGCGCGCTACAACTGCGTCAGCGTCGACCGCGCTGGTGTCACCGTGGCCGTGGCTCACAGTGGGGCCGGGGATGAGCCGGCCAGTAACCGTTGCGGCGTACCGGTTCCGTCAGCCGGGACCGTGAAGATCGCCGGCCCTTCGCCATCATTCTTGCTGTAGGCAATCGTCTTGTCGTCGAGCCAGGCCGCCTGGTCGTCGATGTGCGCTGACTCGGCGAGCGGGTGATCCGCACCAGTCGTCAGGTCGAGCACATGCAGCCGCCACTGATCGCCAGTACGGAACTTGTAGACGATCCGCTTCTGGTCGGGTGAGATCGACGGGCACTCGACGTTCTCTTTTTGGCTCGTCAAGCGGCGGCTCGCGAAGTCGCCGCGCATCAGCCAGGTCTTGCCTTTGCTGGCCATGGTGGCGTAGAAGACCTCGTCGTTCAGGAATGTCACGCCCCAGAAGTTGACGTCCGGTTCGCCGTACGGCTTTCCGTTGACGGACGTGGTGAAGTCCTCCAACGACCCGTACTGCGTGCCGCTGTTCACGTCGAACATGCCAGCCGTGGTCGAGAACGCACCTTGCCGCATATAGCTGTCGCCAGCCCGAAACACCGTCCAGCCCACGAACCGGCCGTCCTGCGAGACCCGCACTCGACTCGGATCTCCCCAGACCTGCAGGGTCTTGGTCAGGCCGCCGTCGCGGTAGACGTCGAGCTCGCCCGACATCGGTACGCCGGTAGTCCGCAAGCAACCGAGTGTCCCCGCGGCGGCGTACACGCGGTGACACGTCGGGCCCGCGCCGATCACCTGGTCCGGCCGGTCCCGCGACACCTGCCGGACTGTGCCCGCGCGATCGACGTACAGGAGTGTTCCGGCGCGGCCGAGGTCGAGCGGCGATGTCGTTGGGTTGTCGGCCGCATTCGCCCGCCAGCCGACATAACCGATGCCTCCAGCAACGAATAGTGCGATCAACGCGACCCCGGTGACGACCCGGTTCATGACCGTCCTCGCGTTCTCGCGATGAGAAGCACCCCGACAACGAGCAACACTGCGAACGCTCCAAACGCCGGACGCGCGCCAGCCGCTGCTGTCGCGACCCCGAAACCCACTGCCCCGACGGCTCGCGCCAAAGCCTGCGCAGTCTGTACGACGGCCAGCCCGGTGGCGCGCAGTTCCGCCGGAACCATCAGGCCCGCGCTCGCCATCAGCACGCCGTCACTCGCGGCGTAGAACAAGCCGTGCAGCAGCAACACAGCGCCTGCGACAACCCACCCTTTGATGCCGCCAGCAACGAGTAAGTAGGCACCGGCCAAAAGAACATGCGCGGCCAGGAACATCCGCCAGCGACCGAATCGATCGGCGAACCGGCCGAGCGGAATCGCCGCCAGCATGAAGGTTCCGGCGGTTCCGAGCGGAAGCAACGGCAGCACGGCGGTCGGAAGGTCGGCTTGGCGCTGGAGAGCGACGTACAGGAACATGTCGCCGACGGTCATCAGACCGAGCAACGCCGCCGCGACGACCAGCGAGCGGACACCCGGCCGCAGCGCGACGCGCACGCCCGCTTTCAGGCTGGTCGCGGCGCGTCGGGCGGCTTCGCGGTGCGGCTGGCGGACGAAGAACACCAGGACGAGTACGCCGATCGTGCCGAGGCAGAAGCTCACCATGAAGACAGCGTTGTAGTCGCCGGGCAGCAGGCTGAGCAGCCCGAACGCGATCAGCGGCCCGAGCAGCGCACCCGCGGTATCGAGCGCGCGATGAACACCGAACGCCCGACCCAGGTTCTTTGCTGGAGTCGCTAGAGTGATCATCGCATCGCGGGGCGCGGTCCGAACGCCCTTACCTGCCCGGTCAATCGCCACGCACGTACTGATCCCGGCCAGCGAGCCACCGGCCACGGGAAGCCCGAGCCGGGTCAGCGCAGAGACGCCGTACCCGGCGATTGCGACCGCCTTCGGCCGATTCAACCTGTCGGCGGCGTAACCGCCCGCTAGCCTCAGCAGCGCAGTAGCGCCGGTGTAGAGCCCATCCAGCGCACCCAACTGCAGGTAGCCCAGGCCGAGTCCGTAGATCAAGTACATCGGCAGCACCGCGGTGATCATCTCCGCGGACGCATCGGTCACGAAGCTGACGATGCCCAAGGCAACGACCGTGCCCGGTACGCGGCCGTGCCGCAGACGTTGACCAGCAGTGCCGGCGCGAGCAGTGTCGCCGGCACGCATCGTGGACAGGTACATCGCTTACGAGTAACTGCCGGTGAGGCTCAGGCCCGAGAACGCCGCATAGCCGTTGAGCATCACGTGGTACGTGCCGGCCTGCGCAGTAGAGATCGTGCAGGTCTCAGCGTTGCCGCTTTCGTACGGCCGGCAGTCGTAGCTCGACGTCGTCGGCGCCGAACCGAACTTCACGTACAGGTCCGCGTCCCCCGAGCCGCCCGAGGTCACGAACTTCAGGTTGGTGGCACCGGCCGGTACCGCCAGCGTGTACCTCAGCATCGCGCCCTTCGCACCGGACAGGCCCGTCACCGGAACGCCGTTGCTGAGGCTGCTGCCGCCTCCCGTGGTGACGTCGAGTGCGATCGTCGTGGTCTTGGTCGCCGTACCGGACGTCGCGGTCACAGTCACCGTAGCCGCGCCGGTGGTGGCGGTGGCCGAGGCCGCGAAAGTCAGCGTGGACGACGCGTTGCCGTTAGCAGGCGGCGTCACCGACGACGGACTGTACGACGCGGTCACCCCCGCCGGCAGACCCGACACCGTGAGGTTCGTGGCCGCATTGAAGCCGCCCGAACTGGCGACCGTGACCGTCGAGCTGCCACCGGCGCCGCGGGCCACCGCGACCGAGGCAGGGTTGGCACTCACCGTGTACGACGGGGTTGCGCTGCCGTTCTTCGGGTGGCAACTGCTGGTCACCGTATCGGTGAACGTACGGCCCGCGACCGGGACGAAGTCGGCGGTGTAGCTGGTGCTGTTGAGCGTCAGCTTCGCGACACCAAACGTGTTGTAGTTGCTCTTCTCGATCGTCGCCGCGGTGCTACCGCCAGCTCCGTAGAGGGCGCGTCCGCCAGTGCCGACGAGCAGCTCGCGGATGCCGTTGGCGGTGTCCTTCGTACCGTCCGGCTTGGACTGCGCAAACCGGACGTAGTTGTGGTCGTGGCCGCTCAGCACGAGGTCCGCTTTATAGTCGTACAGCGCCTGGAAGAACGGCTTCAGGCTTGCGTCGTCGCTGTAGTTCCCGGCCGCGAAACGCGAGTGGTGCCAGTAGGCCGCCGTACAGGGTTTGGTGCTGGCCGCGAGGTCGCTCCGCAGCCAGGCCTCCTGCACACTGCCGGCCTTCTTGTCGATGTTGGAGTTCAACGCGACGAAGTGCCAGTCGCCGATGTCCCATGAGTAGTAGCCCTTGCCGGACTGGCCGGCGGCAGCGCCGAAGTAGCTGAAGTACCCGGAAGCGCCGCTGGTCCCATACTCGTGGTTGCCCGGCGTCGGGTGCGTGATGCTCTTATAGGCACCCCACTGCGGGTGGTAGCTGTTGTTGTACTCGCTCAGCGTGCCAGCCTCATAGGCGTTATCGCCCGCGGTGAAGACGGCGTCAGGATTAATACTGTCAAGCAGGGCACGAGTCTGGTTACACGCCGAACCGCAGATGTCACCAGCGCCCGCCACCGTGACCGTTGCCAGAGACAACGACTGTGTTCCCGACTGATATGCATCGATCTCATAGCTGCTAGCCGGGTCTGTCAGCTTCGGCGTGACGCTGACACAACGTCCCTCGAAGGCCTTGGTATGAAAGGCTTTCCCTTGCCAGTTGGTCGCCGTCAACCTGGTGGAACCCACCGCGAGTGAATCGGTCCCTCGCAGATCCAGCTTCGCAACCCGCAGCCGCAACCACTTCGCGCCCGGTTCAGCACAAACCTGCCCAGGACTGGTCGCATTGAGCAGCGCCTTGCCGACGCTGGACCCCTTCTCGCCAACCTGCTGCCGCTCAGCTGCGATCGGCGCTGCTTGCTGAACGCTCGGCGGATCATCACCTTCAGCGGCCGCCGCGGCACTGATCAACCCAGCAGCCAGCAACCCACCTGCAGTCACGGCAGCCAGCGTCGCGCGGCTATACGTCGTACGGAATCGAACCATTCTTCTCACACACCTCGGGGCGGAGGGGGGACGGACTACAGCAAGGTATCGGCCCCCGGGTGAGGATCAAGGCCTCACCGAAGACCATTACATGTTCAGTGAATGAACGCCCTGACCCGAGCCTCAGGCTCCGCCCCGAAACGGATTGTTCCGCGTATTGGAACCTCGACTCTGTCCCATCAGGGTGAGCTGGGCCACATCCGGTCACATCTTCTCCAGTCGATCCGTCAGCCAGACAAGAGACGATCTACTGAGGAGCAGCAATGACGATCCTGGTAACCGGCGGCACCGGAACCCTCGGCAAGCTTGTGGTCCCCCGACTGACCGCCGCCGGGTACGACGTGCGCGTGCTGAGCCGTCGTGGCGGCGTAAACGCTGACGGCGTCGAGCACGTGCAAGGCGACCTGCTGAAGGCTGACGGCCTGGACCTGACCGGCATCGACACGATCCTCCACCTGGCCGGCGGCGCCAAGGGTGACGCACTCGCCGCCACGAATCTCGCCCACGCCGCCGCAGCGGCCGCCGTACGGCACATCGTCCATATCTCTGTCATCGGCGCCGACACGATGCCCATCGGCTACTTCCGCGAAAAGCTCGGCGCCGAACAGGCGATCCGCGCCTCAGGCGTCCCCTGGACGATCCTCCGCGCAGCCCAGTTCAACAGCCTCACCTACACGGTCGCCCAGAAGATGGCTGGTCTCCCGATCGTTCCCACCCCTGGCGGCCTGCGCTTCCAGCCCGTCGACGAACGCGACGTCGCCGCCCGCATCACCGAACTAGCCCTAGGCGAGCCCGCTGGCGCCGTACCGGACCTAGCCGGCCCGACCGTCTACACCCTCCGCGAACTGGTCGACACCTACCTCGAGCTTGAAGGCAAACGCCGCCCGCACCTCCCGATCCGCCTACCGGGCAAAGTCGGCCGCGCCTACCGCACCGCCCAGAACCTGACCCTCACCAACGCGACCACTGCCAACCGCACCTGGTCCAACTACCTCACCGAGAAAGCCAACGCCTGACAGCTTGACCGGGGGATGGAAGCTGTGGTGACGTGCTCGAACGTGTTGAGGTGTAAGACCTGAGGGGGACTTGATGCGGGAAACCACGGTCAGATTGCTGACCCGCTTGGTGCTGGCGACGAGCCTCATGCTCGGCATGGCCGGCGTACCGATGGCCGAAGCATCGCAGCCGGCTGGGCTAGCACTGCGCGTCCCCCGGCCGACGGTTGCTGCACCAATCGGTACGACGTCCCTGCACCTGGTAGACCGTGGTCGCCAAGACCCCTGGACCCCCAGCCGGGTGCGCGAACTCATGATCAGCGTCGTCTATCCAGCAATACCCCACGGCGAACCGCGCGCCACCTACACGTCGAAAGCCTTCGGCCCCGTCCTGGCAGCCGACTGGCTACCTCTGATCGGCCTCGAAGGCCCCGAGCTCGACTACGCCCGAACCCCAACAAACGCACGGCTGAATGCCGCCGTCCGAGGTCGCAACCACCCGGTCATCCTCTACTCCCCCGGCTTCGGCACCTCACGCACCTTCGGCACCCACCAGATCGAAGACCTGGCCAGCCGCGGCTACATCGTCGTAGCCATCGACCACACCGGCGAGGCGCCGGTCGAGTTCCCAGGTGGCCGGATTGAGCGCGCAACGATCCCACCCAGCGACGAGACCGCGGTCTACCGCCAAGCCATCCAAACCCGCGTCGCCGACCTACGTTTCGTCCTCGACGAGCTCGCCCGATCGCGCAGTGGGCTGGCGAAGACGATGGACCTGTCCAGGGTCGGCGTACTGGGCTTCTCCGCAGGCGGCTTCGCAGCGGCCGAAGCAATGCTCCTCGACCGCCGCATCGACGTAGGCATCAACCTCGACGGCGCAATGGTCTACGACCTAGACGGCAAAGTCCTAGGCGAGTCCGCCCTCCGAGGGCTCGACCGGCCTTTCCTGCTCTTCGGCTCCGAAGGCCACCACCACGCCGTACCGGCCAACAGCCCGGACTACGACCCGTCATGGGCCGCCTTCTGGCAACACCAACGCGGCCCGAAGCTCGACCTGAACCTCCTCGGCAGCCGGCACCCCTCCTTCGCCGACTACCAATTCGCCATTCCGCAGCTAGCGGCGGCGTACCCGATCCCGCCCGAAACCGTGACCGCCGGCATCGGCACCATCAACCCCGACCGCAGCATCAAAGCCCAGCGCGCCTACATCGCCGCCTGGTTCGACACCTTCTTGATGCACCGAAGCCGGCCCCTCCCGCGCTACCCCGAGGTCCGCTCCATCAACTAATCAACGGATCCGGTTGACCGAGGCTGCTCCAGGCGGGCACAAGATCAGCAGGCAGCTCTCCACCTTGACGTCGTCGACAACAGCTCCCCACGCAGAGCCCGACGTACCGGCAAACTGCAGCACCGCACTCGACGACAGCAAGTTAGTGAAGTAGAAGCTCCGATAAACCCAGCCCATGTTGCTGTTGTTCTTCCCCGCAACGCTGAAGGTAAAGGTGTCAACGTCCTGCCCGTTGACCGTCACCTTGCCACTCTTAACCGTCGGCGGCCCCTCCGAGTTCCCCGCCACAGCAAAGCTGACCTTCTACGTCGTAAGCAACTGCGCAGGCAGAGTCCGCGCAACCGCGCCGTCGTTAGACCCGTTGAGATCAAGCGCCTGCCGCCCCTCAGCATCGGTCCAGTCGGTAGTCAGATCCACGCTCCCCGACGTAACCGTCCACCCATCAAACTGCTGCCCAGCAACGTAGTCATGAAACTCAACCGTCAACCGAGGACTCTCAAACCCATTAGCAAAACCGGCGCAGCCGCCGCCTGCGATGCACTTGGACCCACAAGCAGAGCAGACAGCGCGAGCACCAACGTCGTACGGCGAAATTTCAACATGGCAAGGCCTCCCCAGGCAGCTGACTCCATCTCCCCGTCACCGTCCCCCGGTGCCACTAC
>NZ_SMKX01000269.1 GCF_004349055.1 Kribbella antibiotica | reverse complement strand
TCCCCGACGACCCCTCAGACCCCGCCTGACCTCCTCCTGGCAGCCAGTTGTCCACAGGTTGCGAATTGGGTGGTCGATGCGGGGCGGAATCGCTGCATCTTCTCTGGTGACAATGCTGACGGCGGCGGTCCTGGACCGGCGCCACATGACACGGAGAGACCACCATGGTGCGAGTGATGCTCGAGGACGCCGACTACTGCGACGTCCCGGCCGATCTGATGACGTTCGACGACGGGACCGTCGTGTTCTGGCGGGACGGCGAGGAGGTCGGCCGGCACCGCCAGCCCCGGATCCGGTCCCTGGAGTTGCTGGACAGCCGCTCGATGACCCGCAAGATCCAGGCTGCCCGGCGCAACCACCCGAAGGCGTTCCGGCCCTGGAGTGCCGAGGACGAGCAGTTGCTGATCGAGATGTTCCACAACCAGGCCGGGAAGGAGGCGATGATCGAGGCGCTGGGGCGGCAGGAGGGCGGGATTGCGACCCGGTTGCGTGGTCTCGGGCTGCTGGCGGACGACCAGAAGTTGCTGTGAGTCCGGGGGTCGCCATGCCTCGGTGACGAGACCCTTTTGTGATCAGCCGGAGGCGTCGGACACAATGGCGCGATGCAGGCAGAGGTGGACGCGGCCGGACGCCCGGGCACGCCGACCGCGGAAGCGGTCGGCGAGATGGGGGCGTGGGAGGCGATCCGCGCCGCCTTACTGGACCGGAGCGGCCTGGTGCGCGCGGTCGCGTCCGGGCGGCGTCGCGGTCTCGACCAACCGCCGTACCAGCGGGTCGAGCTGCGCTACGTCGACCTCAAGGGGCAGCGCCATCTCCAACTGACCGAGTACGACGAGCGCCAGGCCCACATCCGGAACTTCGTCGGCACGGAGGTCCTGGAGGCGGTCGACAAGCTGCTCGCCCAGCCGTACGGGACGTGGCATGTGGAGACGACGGCCGAGACGCTGCGGCTGCGCTACACCAAGAAGGGCAAGGAGCTGCTGCAGCGGCAGGCCGAGAGCCGCGAGCAGACGACCAGCCACGACCGGGTGAAGCAGCGCGCGCTCGATCCAGCGGCGCCGTTCCTGATCGAGCTCGGGATCAGCGACCACCTGGGCCGGGTGAAGCCGTCCCGGCAGTCGAAGTACAAGCAGATCGACGAGTTCTGCAAGCTGCTCGAGCCGGCCCTCGACGATGCGATCTCGGCCGGCCGGATCGCGACCGGCCGACCGCTCCAGATGGTCGACCTCGGCTGCGGCAACGCCTACCTCACGCTCGCGGCCCATCACCTCCTGACCGCGGCCGGGCATGACGTCCGGACGACCGGGGTGGACCGCAATCCGGCCGCCCGGAAGCGGAACACCCGGATCGTGACGGCGCTGGGCTGGCAGGATCAGCTGCGGTTCGTCGACGCGACGATCCAGGCCGCGGAGCTCGACGTCCAGCCGGATGTCGTGCTGGCGCTGCACGCCTGCGACACCGCCACCGACGACGCGCTCGCGCGGGCAGTCCAGTGGGAGGCGCCGCTGGTGCTCGCAGCTCCGTGCTGTCATCACGACATCCAAAAGCAGCTCAAGAGCGTCTCACCACCGGCGCCTTATTCTCTGATGACGAGATATGGCATCGTTCGTGAGCGGTTCGCCGACGTCCTGACAGATTCACTCCGGGCGGCGGTCCTTCGACAGGTCGGTTACCGGGTGGAGGTAGTGCAGTTCGTGGACAGCCAGCACACGCCCCGCAATCTGCTGCTCCGAGCCGCCCGGACGAACGCCCCGGTGACGCCTGATCTCGAGTCCGACTACGCCTCGCTGACCGCCGAGTGGCAGGTCACCCCACGGCTGGCTGAGTTGCTCCTCCCGGCAGCGGGTGATCCATCGGCCGGAGCCGGTCGGCCGGCCTCGGAGGTGGATGCGTGAAGCTCCTTCGCTCGGTGCTCGCCCTGGTCGCAGCGACCGGCTTCACGCTGGCCACCGCCGCGCTGCCCGCAGTGGCGGCCGACCCGACCCCGGCCGCGCCGAAGAAGTTGTTCACGATCAGCGACAGCCGGCTCAAGGAGTCGTCCGGGCTCGCCAAGAGCGCGAAGTACGAAAAGCTGTACTGGACGGTGAACGACTCCGGCGACACCGCCCGGGTCTTCGGCATCGACACCAGTGGCGACGTGAAGGTCACCCTCCGGCTCAAGGCCGAGGTGCAGGACGTCGAGGCGATCGGCGTCGACCGCGAAGGCACGATCTACATCGCCGACATCGGCGACAACAAGAAGTCCCGGGACATGATCGAGATCTACACGATCCCCGAGCCGGACAGCCTCACGGACGCCGACAACGTCCGGTACCACCGCTACGACTTCAAGTACCCCGACGGCGCCCACGATGCCGAGACGCTGCTGGTCGAGCCCGAGTCCCAGCAGCTCTACATCGTCACCAAGTCCACCAAGGGCGGCGCCATCTACGCCGCCCCGGCCAGCCCGTCGCGCGAAGGCACCAACCGTCTCACCAAGGTCGGCCCAGCCCCGGCCGGCACCTTCACCGACGGTACTTTCCTCCCCGACGGGAAGCACGTGGTCCTGCTGACCTACACCGACGTATCAACGGTCGCCTGGGGCGAGAAGCCCACTCTTGCGGCCCGCGCGTCCATCCCGATCCGCCAAAGCGAATCCGTGGCCGTCGGCGCCGACGACACCGTCCTCGTCGGCAGCGAAGGCTCCAACTCCGCCGTCTACCAGGTCCAGATCCCGGTCAAAAAGGGAGCCGCCACACCTCCCGCTTCCTCAGCACCCCCCAAAGGCGGTGCCAACACCGCCGACACCGGAGCCAACGCCTCCGACAAGAACCACAACCTGCGCTGGATCATCATCGGCGCCGCACTCTTCGCCCTGGTTATCACCGTCCTGACCTTCCCTCCCGGCCGCCGCGAACGCCTCGACCGCATGGCCGAAAACGCCCGCCTCACCGGCCAGTCCGCCACCCCCTCCCGCCGCCGCCACAGCGCCTGACGGACACCGCTCCCCGACGAGCTGTCGGTGATCGCTGGTAGACCTTGGAGTCCGACGTCCAGCGATCGGAGGGGTCTGTGATGCTCGAGCGACCGCGCGTGGTGATCAACGTAGGGGCCAGCGTCGATGGGAAGGTGGCGCTCACTCGGGATGCGCTGCTGATGCACCAGCCCAGTACGGATCTCTGGGCGGCGATGACACCGCCGGGCGCCGACCCGGTGCCGCTCGACGTCCTCGAACTACTCAAACAGCAGTACGGCTGCAACGCGATCCTCGAGGGCAGCGGCAGCCTCGTCACCGAGTCCGAGACACCGGAAGAACTGCCTCCGTACGACGGCGACGCCGCCGATCTCTATGAGCACTTCCTGCCCGCGGACATCACCCAGCTTCTGTCGCCGCCACTCATGTGGTTCGTCGTCGTCGACAGCCGCGGACGAGTGCGCTGGACCGAGAACCACGAGAACTGGGCGGTCCTGGTTCTGGTGACGAGGTCGACTCCCGCCGCCTATCTCGCCTACCTCCACCGCGAACACATCTGCTACCTCGTCATCGGCGAAGTCCAGGTCGACCTCGAGCGCGCGATCGCCGCGATGGGCACTGAACTCGGCATCCGTTGCGTCATGTCGGCCGCGGGTGGCGGCCTCAACGGCGCACTCCTGCGAGCCGGCCTGATCGACGAGCTCTATGTGACCCTGGCGCCGGCTCTGATCGGCGGGCTCGGGACGCCGTCGGTCATGGACGGGTCGCCTCTTGCCGTTGGCGAGGCCGCGACCAGATTGCAACTGCTCTCGGTGAATGCCGACACCAGCGGCTCCGTTCGCCTGCACTACGGCGTACCCGGAAGTGGGTAGTGTAAAAAACCTTCCCCAGAATTCTATTCGCGGTTTCTGATTAACGGGATCTGCGGTACGGTGCTGCGACTACTCACTGCGTCGCGTTCATGACTGACCGCGATGGGCGTGGAAGGGTCGGCATGATGCGTCGCTTTCGGTTGGTGTTGTCGTTGGTGCTGGTCAGTGTGAGTGCGATCTGGATGTCCGGGCCGGTGACTGCCGCGGCGACCGTGGTGGTCCAGCCCGGCGTCACGGCCGGGGTGGCGGTGTTCGATCGGCAGACCGGGCGGTTCACCGAATCGCTCAATCCGGATCTGCAGTTCCGGTCGGCTTCGGTGGTGAAACTGCTGCTGGTACTCGATTTCCTCTGGAGCCGCGGCCCGTCGTACGACGTCCCTGCAGCCGACCGCGCGCGGCTCGAGGTGATGCTCCGGAGCAGCGATGACGACGCGGCCACCTACTACTGGGACCAGCTGGGTCGCTCGGCGATCATCAATCGGATGGTGCCGCGCCTAGGCCTCACCAACACGGCCGGCCCGCCATCGGGCTATCCGGGCTACTGGGGCTACGCGGCCTTCACCGCAGCTGACACGGTCCGCATCTACCGCTACCTGCTCGACCAAGCGCCCGCCCCCGTGCGGACCTTCGTGATGAGCAACCTGCACCAGGCAACGCGCTACGGCACCGACGGCTTCGACCAGTACTTCGGTATCGCCTCAGTGGTCGAGCAACCCTTCGCCATCAAACAAGGCTGGTCAGGCTTCGCGAGCTCCAACACCGCGGCCGGGGTAGACCTCGTCAAAGAAGCACTCCACACCACCGGCACGGTAGGCCCCAACGACCGAACCATCGTCGCCGTCTACACCCTGCACCCCGACGGCACCGGCTACGGCAAGGCCTACACCGACGTCACCCGCCTCACCCGCGGCCTCAACCTCCCCGGCGCCGTCAAAACCCCCGGCACCTGGATCGCCACCACTGGCTCCGGCGTCCGAGTCCGAACCGCCCCCAACACCACCAGCACCGTCATCGGCACCTTGCCCTCGACCGTCGAGGTCCTGGTCAAATGCCAGCAAAAGGGCCAGTTGATCACCGACCCGCCGAACACCAGCGAGTGGTGGGCCTACCTCCCGAAGTACCAGGGCTACGTAACCAACGTCTACGTAGGCACCGGCACCCCCAAACTCCCCAACATCCCCGACTGCTAATCCACCCGGTACGCCGTCTGTCTCTTATACACATCT
>NZ_SMKX01000268.1 GCF_004349055.1 Kribbella antibiotica | reverse complement strand
TGGCGGAGGAGTCCGGGTGGGACGGGGTGTTCCTGGAGGACTACCTCGTCTACCAGGGGGATGCGTCGGAGCCGACGTGGGATCCGTGGGTTTGCCTGGCGGCGATGGCGATAGCCACGTCGCGGATCAGGATCGGTATGACGGTCACGCCGCTCCCCCGGCGAAGTCCGTGGACGGTGGCGGCGGAGGCCGTTGCGCTCGATCACTTGTCAGACGGGCGGTTTGTCCTTGGGGTGGGGATCGGGGACCCCGGCGATCCGTTCATGCCTCAGCACTCGCCGCGGGTGTTGGCGGAGATGCTGGACGAGGGCCTCGAGGTCATCGACCGCCTGTGGTCAGGCGAGCCCGTGACATTCGCGGGGAAGCACTACCAGGTGGACGGCGCTCAACTAACGGCTCGACCACTACAGCAACCGCGAATCCCAGTGTGGGTAGGCGGCAATCTGCTGATCCCGGCAGTACGACGGCGGATCCTCCGCTGGGACGGCAGCTGCGCCTACAAGGGGAGCACGGACGCACCCCAGCAGCTCACACCGGACGACATCCGGGAGCTCCTGGCCGAGCGCGGCTCACCCGATGGCTTCGAGGTAAAAGTCAGCGGCGGCGACCCGGCCGCCTTCGCAGCCGCCGGCGCCACCTGGTGGGGCCGCTGGATCCCACCGCTCCCAGTCGAGGAAACGCTGGCCATCGTCCGATCCGGCCCACCGTCCTAGCCTGAGGAACATGACCGATCCCTGGCAGCACGCACCCCCAGAATGGACGTATCCCGACGACACTCCCACGCGTGTCACGATTCGTGAGCTTGCCGCCCGGATCCACGCCAGCAAGGGCCCCAATGCCGGTGGCGTGCTGGGACAGCGGGTTGAGGGGCCTGTGATCGTCTACTGGAAGGGTCCGCCGCCGGACGGGTTGCGACGACTCGCGGCTCAGCAGCCAGTCCCCGTCAGCTTCGAGGAAGCCGCCTATGCGCTGGACGAGCTGATGCCGATCGCCAAGCAGTTCATGGACGACCATGGCGACGTCCTCGCCTCGACTGGCCCGCTCAAGGACTATTCCGGCGTCAGCATCTGGGTGTGGACGGATCCGGGCGTCGATCCCGAGGCGCTGGTTGCTGCGTTGAGCGCGGAGGTCGGCGTACCGGTGGTGTGTGATCGCACGATGCCTCGCGACGCACAGCCGTGGGGCTCACGGTCTGGTGCCTGAAGGGGCAAAAGCCTTGGCGGTGGGGGAATCGGCAGACTTACGCTCGACGGATGGAGTCGAAACGCGCGCAGGTCGCACGCATCCGTCGGACGGCGGTGCGGGCGTTGGCGGGCTATGCGATCGACGAGCCGCGGCTGACGTTCATTGCGCATGGGGAGAACACCACTTTCCGCGTTGACTCCCCCAGCGGGCGGTTCTTGCTGCGCGTGCATCGTCCGAACCGGCATGGGCCGGCGGTTGATTCACGACTCGCAGTCGGGTCGGAGCTCGACTGGCTGGCGGCTCTGCAGGCAGAAACCGACCTCAACGTGCCGACACCGATCCGAGCCCGCGACGGCGAGTGGACAACGACCGCAGACGACCTCGTCTGCTCGGTGCTCGGCTGGCAGGGCGGGCGCATGCAGGCAACTCACCCGCGCCCTATCCACTTCCGCAGAGTGGGCAGCGTTCTCGCGCGTCTCCACAATCACGCGGCCGCGTGGACCCCACCCACCAAACTCGTCCGCATGCGCTGGGATTGGGAGACCTTCTTCGGCAACACCATGGAGTACGGCGGTGTCTCCGCCGCCGACTGCTGGGACCTCCTACCGCCGCCGGTCCGCGCCCAGTACGACGAGATCGCCCGCCGGATGCGCGTCATCTTCGCCGACCTGGGCGAAACCACCGACTCCTTCGGCCTGATCCACGCGGACCTGCACCTCGAGAACGCACTCTTCAACGGCAACGCCGTCCATCTGATCGACTTCGACGACTGCGGCCTCGGCTATTGGCTCTACGACATCGCCGTCCCGCTCTGGGACAACCGCTACCGCGATAACTACCCCGCCCTCCGAGCAGCACTCCTCGAGGGCTACGCCGAACACCGCCAGCTCCCCGACCTCACCCACCTCAACGCCTTCATCGCCACCCGAGATGTTGCCTTCGGCCTCTGGTTCGCCGGCATGGCTCAGGTCAACCCAGCCTTCGCCGCCGACCTCGACAAGACCATGGACTACATCCACCGCTCCCTCACCCGCCTCCTGTAACCAAGCTGTGGGGGCGAGGCGCCATGATGGGGTGACCACCAGGGAAGGTAGGGCGTATGACTGAGGTTGAGCCGAGCACCGAATGGCGCGAGGTTGTCGGGGCGGACGAGGCGGAGCGGCACAAGACGCAGGCCGAGGGGTTCGTCGCGATGCAGCTGCGTAAGTCCGGGAAGTACGGCGGCGGCCGGGCGTTGCATCGCCGCCAGGTGGCTGCGTTGCGGGCTCGGCTCGAGGTGGTCGACGAGCTGCCGGAGTACGCCAGGCAGGGACTGTTCGCCGTACCGGGGTCGTCGTTCGAGACCTGGCTGCGGATCTCCAACGGTGGCTTCAACGTCGCGGCCGACAAGGCGCCGGATGTGCGGGGCTTCTCGCTCAAGGTCCTTGGGGTGACTGGGCAGGGCGCCCTCGGTGGCGAGGCCAAGAGCCAGGACTTCGCGCTGATCAACCACGAGCACTTCAGCTCCGCGACCAGTGTGGACTTCAGCAGCGTTGTGCTCACCACGGGCAGCACACCTGGTGGAGCGATCCGCAAGATCATCGGTTCACCTTCGTTGATCCCGAAGGTGAAGGAGGTCGTCACCGCACTCCGCGAGCCGTTCAGCGGTTTCGCCACACACGACTTCTTCAGCGCAGCACCTGTTGCCTACGGCCCGTACGCCGTCCGGGTGCGGATCGCCGCTGCGTCCGACCAAGTGGACAGTACGGCGTCAGCGGACTGGGGCGCCGACCTCTTCCGCCGACTGGCCGTGGCGCCGCTCGTCTACGAGCTGCAGGTTCAGTTCTTCCAGGACGAGGCAACGACCCCGATCGAGAATGCCGCCGCGACCTGGACATCGCCGTACCTCACCGTTGCCCGGCTGACGGTTCCGCAGCAGGAGCCCGACGAGGAGTTCGCCCAGACCGTTGAGGACTCCCGGTTCGATCCGTGGAACGCGCTGGTCGAGCATCGTCCGCTGGGTGAGGTGATGCGCGCTCGCAAGGTCGCGTACTTCGCCAGTCAGCAAGCGCGCGGAGCGAAATAGCTAGGGCGAGACACCAACACCGTCGATCGGCTTACCGTTGTCGAGCTTGCCTCGGACGGCGGTGGGCGTCGTACCTGCGGGGAGTTTGAACGCCAACGGCGAGCTCGCCGTCTCCCGACCGCGATTGGTCTGCACGGACAGTTGGCTGACATGGCGGCTGCCGGCGGCGAGGACATAGTTCTCGCGCGCCGGTGATCGCCAGACAGTCGCAGCCAATACGTTCTGCGAGAACCTGCCACAGCTACTGGTATCCGTCATCGCGGCCACCTGCTGCGCCGGTCCCTTCGGCAGCTCGAGCCGGACCGCTGCCTTCCCCTGTCCAGACCAGCCGTCGACACGCACACAAGTCCATCGCGCGACGCCGCCGGTCGGCAGCTTCTGCTGCGCGAACGACCAGCTGTTCACCAACCGAGTGCCCTGGTTGTGCCAGGCGTCCAAACCACAGGCATGCAACGCCCACGACCGACGCGCGTCCGCACTCAGCACCTCACGCGGCGACCGCGCCGCACCGCGGCTAGGCAGTGGCATGTAGGTGAGGTGCGCCGGAATCGAGTCGCCGAGATCCGCCAGAACGAACGCGTGCTTCTCAGCCACCGCAGGCGAGCTCCGCAGCTCAAGCGCAATTCGGCTACGACACCCAGCCCGCCCACTCGGCACGGCCGCAGTCACACCGCCCTCAAACGACAACGACTTCGAGGCAGCAGCCGGCACGGCAAGATCCCGTACGGCGGCCGCCGCGATCCACGGTGCCAGCAGGTACTGCGTTCCAGCCGCGGACCGGTTGAGCACGACCGCAGCCGATGTCATCAGGTCAGCGGAATCCACCCGTTCGATGCGCAGACTGCCTGACCCGGCGGTCTCGACGTACCGGCCGATGCGGCTGCCGTCGTACACGATGGCCACGAGGGTGTCGGCGAAGCGACCGGCGTACAGCATCGACGGGCGTTGTGCAGGAGCTGTTGCGGTCGTCCCGGCAGCTCCGGTCACGTTCTCGCCGCGCAGCCAGAACTGCCAGAGCCGCTCATGGAGCGCGTTGTCCTGCACGAGCTCACCGCGAGCCGGCCAAGCACCGAAGTCCAGCTTCGAGGTGCGCTGCCATTGATCAGCCGGAGCCGCTGACAAGCCAGCCGCATCACGGATGGTCGTCAGCGGAGCTTGGTTGGCAACTGGCTCGGGCGAATCAGGCGCAAACCCCCAACCCGCAAGGCATCCGGCGACCAGCACCAAGGGGAGCGCCAGCAGCCAACGACGACGCTGCGACCGCGTCTCCCAGTCCGGGGCAAGACGCACCGCGCAGGGGTCGAAGACCTGATCCGCGTCGACCGGCACTGCGTCGGCAGCATCCAGTACGGCGGCTGCCTTCGGAATGCCTAGCTCCTGAAGGATCCGCAGCACGGTGATCCGGTCGAAGGCAGCACGATGTAACAACGCCCAGGCCACCCGAACCTCAGGGGTGACTGCGCGCAGTGCTTCTTCGAATTGCAGTGGCTCGAGCGCATCAGTGACGGGGAAGAACCGCAGTCCACGGATCCGCACCCAGCGCCGGCCCTCGTCAGCCTGCAGCGCTTCCTTCACCACCACCCGAAAGACCTCGGGCGCGGCAACGTCATCAGCAACAAGCAGCTGAGGAAGCCGCTGGACGACGCCGTGCGCGATCAGCACGCGTCGATGCCGACCCAATCGGGTCGAGGTGGCCTGGAACGCCACGAATACCAGGGAGTCGTACAGGTCCTCCACGTGCTCACGGCGCATGGCTTGCACAACGAGGCATCCGGCGGCATTGTTACGGCCGCGCAAACAGACCCAGAGCAAATACATCCAGACAAATGTTAAGGGCCACCCCAGTGGGGTGGCCCTTAACAGTGTGAATGTCCGGCGGCGTCCTACTCTCCCACGACCTCCCGGTCGCAGTACCATCGGCGCTGAAGGGCTTAACTTCCAGGTTCGG
>NZ_SMKX01000267.1 GCF_004349055.1 Kribbella antibiotica | reverse complement strand
CCCGGACCCCCGCCCCGTCGCGCCCCTTGGCCGCCGCAGCGCGGCTGCGGGGCTGCCATTTGGTGGGCTGACCTACGGCGTTGTGGGTGGGCCCACCGCATGCAGCTAGCCCTCCCACCACCCGATGGGCGGACCCACCAAATGACGGAGGGCGAGGGGGGTCCGCCGCATCGTGGCGACAACCCCGCCGTACGACGTGTGCTGGCCGGTTAGGCCTCTAGTAGGGCTTTGGCTTCGGCAATGCGGTTGACCGAGGCGGGGGTCATGGGGTCGGCGGAGACGATCAGGTGATCGGCGCCTAGGTCGCGGTAGGTGGCGAACAGGTCGGCGAGTTCCGGGACTGTGCCGGCGAAGGCGGTGGGGTCTTCCTCGGCCGACGGCTGATCGGGGTCGCGGATGCTAAGGCCGATCGTCGTTGCGACCGGGCGGCCGGCTTTGTCGACCGCGGCGCGGAAGGCGGCTAGGCGCTCGGTGAGTTTGTCGCTAGGAGCGCCGTACCAGGCTGTGTTCCAGGCGTCGGCCCACTCGGCGGTCAGCCGGAGCATCCGCGGTCGCGCGCCGGCGATCAGGATCGGGATCTGCCGGTTCGGCGGTGGGGTGAGCGTGGCCTCGGCGGTTTGGTAGTAGGTCCCCTTGAAGTCGACCGTCTCGCCGCGCACCAGCCGCGCAACGATCTCCAGCCACTCCTCGAACCGCCCGACCCGGTGATCGGTCGGCAGCCCGAACGCCTCGTACTCCGGATCGTGCCACCCAGCACCGACCCCAAGAATCAGCCGCCCGCCGGACACCTCATCCAGCGCAGCCGCCATCTTCGCGGTCAGCCCCGGGTCGCGGAACGATGCGCAGAGCACCATGTTCCCCACCTCGACCCGCTCGGTCACCGCCGCGACGGCACTCAGCAGCGTCCACGACTCGTGCATCCCGTGCACGACACCGTCCGGCGCCTGGTAATGGAAGTGGTCCGCGAGCCACACCGAGTCCAGCCCGGCGGCCTCCGTCGCCTGCGCAACGTTCCGTACGTCGCTCCAGCGCGGCATTTCCCCGGTCGGTCCGTCGGACCCACCCACTGGCAACATCACACCGATCTTCATCCAGCCAACCTACGCAGCCGCCGCCCCCGCTGACGACCCCCATCTGCGTACAGAAGAACTGTTAGAGGTCGCCCTCCCGACACCATCCGCGCGCCACCTCACGCCTGCGGCAACCCTTGGTCGGCGACTACTAACAGTCCGTCTGTACGCAGACACAGCGCGGCGCCCCGGTCGTGGACCAGGGCGCCGCGTTGCTTCCGACCGCCGGCTTCCGACTCGGCGGTGGCTCTTTGGGTAGGGCGTCAGCCCAGGCGAGCCTTGAGGTTGTCGAGCTCGACCTTCAGCTCCGCCGGAACGGTGTCGCCGAGCTTGGCGAACCACTCCTCGATCAGCGGGATCTCGGCCTTCCACTCGTCAGCGTTCACGTCCAGCGCGATCGCCAAATCCTTCTCGCTGAGCGACAGCCCGCTCACGTCCAGCCCATCGGCCGTCGGCACGTATCCGATCGGCGTCTCGACCGCGGCCGCCTGGCCCTCGATCCGCTCGATCATCCACTTGAGCACGCGGCCGTTCTCACCGAAGCCCGGCCACACGAACTTGCCGTTCTCGTCCTTGCGGAACCAGTTCACGTAGAAGATCTTCGGCAGCTTGCTGGCGTCGTTCTCCTTGCCGACAGTCAGCCAGTGGTCGAAGTACTGACCGGCGTCGTAGCCAAGGAACGGCAGCATCGCCATCGGATCACGCCGTACGACGCCCACCTGGCCGACGGCCGCAGCGGTCGTCTCCGAGGACAGCGTCGCCCCCATGAACACACCGTGCGCCCAGTCGCGCGACTCGGCCACCAGCGGCACCGTCGTCGCCCGGCGACCACCGAAGATGATCGCCGAGATCGGTACGCCGTTCGGGTCGTCGTACTCGTCCGCGAGGATCGGGCACTGCTCGATCGGGGTGCAGAACCGGCTGTTCGGGTGGCTGGACAGCTCGCCCGAGGCCGGCGTCCACTCGCGGCCCTTCCAGTCGGTCAGGTGGTCCGGCGGGGTCGGCGAGTAGCCCTCCCACCAGACGTCACCGTCGTCGGTCAGGGCGACGTTCGTGAAGACCGAGTTGCCCTTCTCGATGGTGCGCATCGCGTTCGGGTTCGTCTTCCAGCCGGTGCCCGGGGCAACGCCGAACAGACCGAACTCCGGGTTGACGGCGTACAGGCGCCCGTCCTTGCCGAACCGCATCCAGGCGATGTCGTCGCCCAGCATCTCGACATCCCAGCCCTCGAGCGTCGGGTCGAGCATCGCCAGGTTGGTCTTGCCACACGCGCTCGGGAACGCGGCCGCGACGTAATGGACCTTCTTCTCCGGCGAGGTCAGCTTGAGGATCAGCATGTGCTCGGCCAGCCAGCCCTCGTCGCGCGCCATCGCGCTCGCGATTCGCAGCGAGTAGCACTTCTTGCCGAGCAGCGAGTTGCCGCCGTACCCGGAGCCGTAGGACCAGATCATCCGCTCCTCAGGGAACTGGACGATGTACTTCTCGTCGTTGCACGGCCACGGCACGTCCTTCTGCCCGGGTGCGAGCGGAGCGCCGACGGAGTGCAGGCAGGGCACGTAGTTCGCGTCGGTGCCCATCTTCGCGAGCACCTCGGAACCGGTGCGCGCCATGATCCGCATCGAGCCGACGACGTACGCCGAGTCGGTGATCTCGACGCCGAACATCGGGGTCTCGGCGGTCAACGGGCCCATGCAGAACGGGACGACGTACAGGGTCCGGCCGCGCATCGAGCCGCGGTAGAGGTCCGTCATCAGGACCTTCATCTCGGCCGGGTCCATCCAGTTGTTGGTCGGACCGGCGTCAGCCTCATTGGCCGAGCAGATGAAGGTGCGCTGCTCGACGCGGGCGACGTCACTCGGGTCGGTGCGGACCCAGAACGAGTTCGGCTTCTTGGCCTCGTTGAGGCGGACCATGGTGCCGCCGTCGATCAGCCCCTGCGTCAGTACGGCGTACTCCTCGTCGGAGCCGGTCACCCAGTGAATGGCGTCCGGCTGCGTGAGCTCGGCGACCTCGGCCACCCATGCCAGCAGTCCCGCGTGCTTCGTCGGTGCGCCGGACAGGTCGTACGCCGTTGCGGCGATCGATGTCGGCGGCGCGGTCTCGGTGAGGTCGGCGGTGTGGGTCGGGCTGGCGGTGGTCGTCATCGGCGGCTCATTCCCTCTCAGCTGTCGAGCCCGGCGGCGTTCCGGCTTCCTCGACGCTGAGGAAACGGCTACGGCACCGGCCGCCAGGGTCTCCAGCGGTTCGATCCAGCGGACTGGCGGTGTGATCTGTCGCATACCAGTAGGCGTAGTGGACGTATACCAGTGTGCAAGTGGTACTAACGGTACGCGACGAGTATGTCCGCTGTGAACCCACTGAACGTGAACCCGGTCACAAAGTTTTGCCGACAACCGCTTTCCGGTAGAGCTTGTGAAAATGAGAACGGCCCGCGTCGGGACGCGGGCCGTTCGGTGAAGATTTTGCGGCGGATCAGCTGGTCTGCCGCCAGATGTCGTTCAGCACCCGCTGTACGTCGAGCTCCTCGCCGGCCGCACCGGTCACCGCGACCCCGACCAGCCACCACTGCCCACCACTCTGGAACGCCCGCGTCATCATCAGCGCGTACGGCTCGGTCTTGGTGGTTTTCTCCTGGGCGGTCAACCAGGTCCGCTCGTCCTTGGCGACCGTCGGGGCCGTCGCCTTGTAGACCTTCGTCCACTGCTGGTCGAACTCTTGGCGTTTGGTGGTGCAGTCCTTGAGGTTCGCGCAAGCGCTCAGCGCGAGCCGCAGGTCCGGCGGGACCTTCCGCCCGGTCGACTGCTCGTCGGTCTGGATCCGCCGATACGCAATCGTCGACGACTCCCCCAGGGAAGACACCGCCGGCGGCCGCGGCCAACCCAACGCAAACGGCAGGTCCGCCTTGGTGACCACCTGCAGGTCAGCATTGGCCTCGTACGTCGCTCCTAGCAGGCCAGGCTTTCCATCCGGCCGCTTGTACGGCGCCGTCGTGATCTTCGGCAGTCCCGGCAGCAGGACGGTCTCGGGGAGTGCCGCAGGGCTCACGGCTGCCGGAGGAGGCGCCGCGGTCGGCCCGTCCTTCACCACACCGCCCACCGCAGCTCCGACGGAGTACGTCACGGTGAACGCCAGCAGCACCACAACCGCCGCCACCGCATAAACCCAGCCACCTAGCCGCGCCAACCGGCTGTCAGGCTCAACGACGCTCTGCTCCACTTCCGGTTGGGCGTCAGCTTCGGTCGGCGGAGCTGCTCCTCCGACGTACGACGGGAACGTGGAACTCGCGGTTGGCGCGATGCCGCCGTACTGGCTGAGCAGTGAGCGCACCTCCCGCAGCGACTCGTCATCGTTCCCCAGCACCCCGTCAAGCGAGTCAATCAGCCGCTCAGCGCCAGACTGGCCAGGCACGAGCTGCGTGATCGCATACGGCCGCTCGGCATTGAAGTTCGCCGCCCACAACGGCGTCTCCGCCTGCCCCGGCTCGAGCGCCGCATCCCGCCCGGCCTGCACCAGCCGCTCCTGCACCACCTGCTCCCGCGCACCCGCGTCCGTCAGCACCAGCGCAACCACCTCCATCCCCGTGAAGGCCCGTCCCCGCCACACCTCCGCCAGCGGATGCTCCAGCAGCAACTGCTCGAACTGGTACCCAGCGATCTCCGGCGCGCTCACTTCGTCTCCCAGATCGCCCGGTCCGCCAGCACCGTCGCCGCCTGCCGCGCCGTCTCCTCCAGCACCGGACTGGCCGTGTACTCCACCAGTACGACGACATCCGCCCGCTGCACCAGCACCCGCGTCGTGAACGACTCACCCGCCAGGCCGTTCACCGTCCGATCCGCCTTCGTCGGATAAGGCCGATCCGGCACCGCCTTCAACGGCGACCGGTCAAACGCCTTCCGCGCCATCGCCTCTGGCGAGAACGGCGTCTCGCCAACACCCGCCAGCTTCCCGCCGTACGGGGTGATCGTCAGCTTCACCGAAGCGGTCGAGAACGTACCCGGCTGCGGCCGGCTGCCACCCGCCGTACAGGTCACTGCGTCCGTCCCAGCCTGCGCCAACCGCCCACTGGATGCCTTAGGCAACAACGCCGTCACATCACCCAACCGAGCACAAACGTCCCGCGCCATCACCCGCGCCGGCACCACATCGTCGTCCTGCACCGGCTTCCCCAGCGCAAACCCGACCCCACC
>NZ_SMKX01000266.1 GCF_004349055.1 Kribbella antibiotica | reverse complement strand
GGGTGGGACTTCGGCTGTGGAGGTGTCGAGGGGGTGTCGACGCCCTCCACCGGATCCGGAGGCCCCGAGGGGTGGGGTTCGGGACACTCCGGTGGTTCAGTTAGTACTGGCCGAGCTCCAGCGGCTGGGTGCGGATCCAGCGCGTTGTGGTCTGCTGGCGGCCCATGGCGATCACGTCGCCGGCCGGACCGGCCGAGAAGACCCGGCTGACGGTGCTGCGTCGGGAGACACCGACACCGCGCTGGACCTCTGCCAGGAGCTGGTTCACCCGGGAACGCAGATCCTCTACTTCCGACTGTAGCGCGAGGATGTGCTGAATACCCGCGAGGTTCACACCCTCTTCCTGCGACAGATGCTGCACATACCGCAGCCGCGCCACGTCGTACGCCGAATAGCGCCGGCCGCGGCCGGACGCCCGGCTCGGAACCACTAGTCCGAGCCGGTCGTACTGCCGCAGGGTCTGCGGATGCATGCCGGCCAGTTGGGCCGCCACCGAGATCACGTAGATCGGGGTGCGGTCGTCCCAGGTCGGCACCTGGCCGAACGGGCGGCTCTTCGCTCCTGAGGCCATCAGGAACTCCCGAACAACCCGGCCCGTAGATCAGGCTGCTCCGACGCCGAGTTGAACTCCTGCAGCTTGGTGCGCTGCTCGTCGGTCAACTCGTGCGGGACCTGGACCTCCAACGTCAACAGCATGTCGCCCTTGGTGCCGTCCCGGCGCGCCGAACCCTTGCCCCGAACGCGCAGTTTGCTGCCGTTCGCCGTACCGGCGGGGATTCGGACCGTGACGGGCAGACCGTCCAGGGTCGGCACCTTGATCTCGGCGCCGAGCGCGGCCTCGGTGAAGCTCACCGGGACGTTCAGCGTCAGGTGCTCGCCCTGGCGACCGAAGACCCGGTGCGAGTGCACGTGCACGGTGACGTAGAGGTCGCCCGAAGGGCCACCCCGCTCGCCCGCCGCGCCCTTGCCCTTGAGCCGGATTCGCTGGTTGTCCTGGACCCCGGCCGGGATCCGGACCTGCATGGTCTTGCTCGACTGGCCACGGCCGGAGCCGTGGCAGGTCTCGCATGGCTGGTCGACGACCAGACCGCGACCCTTGCACTCGGTGCACGGCTCGGTCATGGCGAAAACGCCGCCCTGGACCGAGGTCTGCATCCCCGTGCCTTCGCACTTGAGGCAGACCTTCGGCACCGTCCCGTACTTCGCTCCGGTGCCGCGACACGTCTTGCACGGCTCGTCACTGGTCATCCGCAGCCCGACAGTCACACCGTTGACGGCCTCGGCGAACTCGATCGACGCCTCGGTCTCGATGTCCTGCCCACGCCGCGGCCGCGCGGTGGTCGTGGAGGTCGAGGACCGGCCACCACCACCGAACATGCCACCCAGGATGTCGCCCAGCCCACCACCGGCACTGGCCGCGCCACCTTGGCCACCACGGTTGAACAGGTCACCGACGTCGAAGTTGAACCCGCCGCCGCCCTGCTGACCGCCGCCCGGCATCCGGAAGCCGCCGCTGCCGAACAGCCGCCGCGCCTCGTCGTACTCCTTGCGCTTCTTGGCGTCCCCGACGACGTCGTACGCCTCGGAGACCTCCTTGAACTTCGCCTCCGCTCCAGCGTCACCCTGATTGGAGTCCGGGTGGAACTTCCGCGCCAGCTTGCGGTACGACTTCTTGATCTCGTCCTGCTCGGCGGTCTTGGAGACGCCGAGGACCTTGTAGAAATCTTTCTCTATCCAGTCCTTCGTGCTCATCCGACGCCTCCCCTCCCGCTACTCGGACTTGTCTGCGGCCTGTTCGTCATCTGCAGTGCTCTCCACCGGTGCGTCCGGAAGTTTTTCCGTCGGCTCCGAGACTGCCACCCGAGCGGCCCGCAGGACGCGCTCACCGTGCCGGTAACCCGGCTGCATCACCATGGTCGCGGTCGGGCCGTCGACCTCGTCGGAGTAGTTGTGCAGCAAGGCCTCGTGGATGCGCGGGTCGAAGGCATCACCTTTCTCGCCGAACTTCTCCAGGCCGAGCTTCTCGGTGACCCGCTCCAGCGATTCCGCGACCGCCTTGAACGCGCCCTCGAGCTCGCCGGCCTCACGGGCCCGGCCGACATCGTCGAGGATCCCGAGCAGCTCGGTGAGGACCGAACCGATGACGAGCTCACGGCTCGCCTCCCGGTCCCGGTCCACCCGGCGCTTGTAGTTCACGTACTCCGCCTGCAGCCGCTGGAGGTCCGCCGTACGCTCCGAAAGCGCCTCCGTGAGGAGGGCCTCCTGAGCCGACGGACCCGTCAGCGACGAGATGTCGTCCGGAACTCCTGCTCCGGCGGGAGCGTCAGCTGATGTCTCAGTGGGCTCCCGCACCTCTCCGGTCTCCGGGTCGATCCGGCGCTTGTCGCGGACGACGGGGTCTCCGTCGCCGAACTCGCTACCAGTGGATCCATCCGTCACTTGTCGTCCGCCTTCTTGTCCTGCGGCCGGTCCTCGTCCACGATCTCGGCGTCGACAACATCGTCGTCGTTGTCGGCCTTGGCCTGCTCGTCGGTCGGCGCGCCGCCTTCTTCGGAGCCGCCGGCGGCAGCGGCGTTCGCGTACATCGCGGCGCCCATCTTCTGGCTGGACTGCGACAGCTTCTCCGACGCGGTCTTGATGGCCTCGTCGTCGGTGCCCTCGAGCGCCTTCTTCAGCTCCGCGATGCCGTCCTTGACCTCGGTCTTGACGTCGTCGGGGACCTTGTCCTCGTTCTCCTGCAGGAACTTCTCGGTCTGGTAGACCAAGCCCTCGGACTGGTTACGGGACTCGACGGCCTCGCGGCGCAGCCGGTCCTCCTCGGCGTACTGCTCGGCGTCGCGGACCATCTGGTCGATGTCGGTCTTCGGCAGCGCGGAGCCACCGGTCACCGTCATCCGCTGCTCCTTGCCGGTGGCCAGGTCCTTGGCGTTCACGTGCACGATGCCGTTGGCGTCGATGTCGAAGGTGACCTCGATCTGCGGCACGTTGCGCGGCGACGGCGGCAGGCCGGTCAGCTCGAAGTTGCCGAGCGACTTGTTGTCGCGGGCCATCTCGCGCTCACCCTGGTAGACCTGGATCATCACCGACGGCTGGTTGTCCTCGGCGGTGGTGAAGATCTCCGAGCCCTTGGTCGGGATCGTGGTGTTGCGCTCGATGATCTTGGTGAACACGCCACCCTTGGTCTCGATGCCCAGGCTCAGCGGGGTCACGTCGAGCAGCAGGACGTCCTTGACCTCACCCTTCAGCACACCGGCCTGCAGGGAGGCGCCGACAGCAACGACCTCGTCCGGGTTGACGCCCTTGTTCGGGTCCTTGCCGGCGGTCAGCTCCTTGACGAGCTCGGCGACCGCGGGCATCCGGGTGGAGCCACCGACGAGGATGACGTGGTCAACCTTCGACACGTCGACGCCGGCGTCCTTGATGACAGCCTTGAACGGCGCGCGGGCGCGCTCGAGCAGGTCGTTGGTGAGCTTCTGGAACTCGGCCCGGGAGAGCTTCTCCTCCAGGTGCAGCGGGCCGGAGTCGGTCAGGCTCAGGTACGGCAGGTGGATGCTCGTCTCGGCGGCGCTCGAGAGCTCGATCTTGGCCTTCTCGGCGGCTTCCTGCAGCCGCTGCATGGCCATCTTGTCGCCGGACAGGTCGGTGCCGTTCTTGTTCTTGAACTGCTTGACCAGCCACTCGACGATGCGCAGGTCCCAGTCGTCACCACCGAGGTGGTTGTCACCGGAGGTGGCCTTCACCTCGAAGACGCCGTCACCGATCTCCAGCAGCGACACGTCGAACGTGCCACCACCGAGGTCGAAGACCAGGATGGTCTGCTCGGCGCCCTTGTCGAGGCCGTAGGCCAGCGCGGCCGCGGTCGGCTCGTTGACGATCCGGTGCACCTTCAGGCCCGCGATCTCGCCGGCCTCCTTGGTCGCCTGGCGCTGCGCGTCGGAGAAGTAGGCCGGCACGGTGATGACCGCGTCCGTGACCTGCTCCCCGAGGTACGCCTCGGCGTCCCGCTTCAGCTTCTGCAGCACGAAGGCGCTGATCTGCTGCGGGTTGAACTTCTTGCCGTCGATGTCGACCGACCAGTCCTCGCCCATGTGGCGCTTGACCGAGCGGATCGTCCGGTCGACGTTCGTCGTGGCCTGGCGCTTGGCGACCTCGCCGACCAGGACCTCGCCGTTCTTGGCGAATGCCACCACCGAGGGCGTCGTGCGCGCTCCCTCGGCGTTGGGGATGACGGTGGGCTCGCCACCTTCCAGTACGGCGATGACGGAGTTCGTCGTACCGAGATCGATACCGACCGCGCGGGCCATGCTTTACCTCCACGAGTTGAGTGATACAGACTCAATATTGCCGTTCGGTCGCCCGGTATTCAAATCCGTGGAACCTGGAGTTGAGCCTACTTGACTCAACAGTGCCCGAACCCCGGGTCATTCCCAAGGCCGATCACCGATTTCGGGGTCAGGATCGGGGTTCGGCCAGGGAGACCCCTCCCCTGGAATAGGCCTTCCATGGGACTCTGACCAGGTGAAACTCCGCCCGCTCATCCCAGCCGATTACGCCTCGGTGCTCACCCTCAACGCCACCGCGGCCGCGGCCGGCCTGGTCGACCCGCTCGGAATGGACCGCCTCGACTGGCTCCGGCTGATCGCGGCCCACGCCGTGGTCGTCGAGGACGACGACAAGCTGACCGCCTTCCTCCTCACCTTCACCCCGGGATCGGCGTACGACGGACTCGAGTACGGCTGGTTCGGTTCGACGTACGGGGATCGGTTCCTCTTCATCGACCGGATCGTCGTCGACCCCGCCCACCGCCGCCAGGGCGTCGCCAGCACCGTCTACCGCGCCATCGAACGCTCGGCGCAGCCCTTCGCCCGAGTGGTCACCCGGGTCCGCTCCGACCTCCCCGACAGCCCCGGCCACGCCTTCCACACCGCCCGCGGCTACACCCAGGTCAGCACCCAGCGAAACCCCAGCGGCGGCACCATGGCCCTGCTCGCGAAGGAGCTCACCGCTTAACGTTGGCCCGCCCGGCAACCGCCGACGCCTGCCGCCCCCACACGGGGCACGCCTAAGGGCGGCAGGCCACGCTTACAGCTGCCGCACGTCCAGCAGCGCTCGCAGTGGCAACTCGTGCCGCAAGCGCGGATCCGTCAGCCCGTCGACGATGCAGGCTGCCCCGACCCACCGCGCGCCACAATCAGCCACCAACTCCCGCGCCGTCCGTGCAGTCATCCCGGTATCGGCCCAGTCGTCCACCATCAACACCCGATCACTCGGCCTGACCAAGTCACGCCGAAAGCCGAACTCGACATGCCGATCGCGGTAGTCCGGCCCCGTCGTCCGCTGCACCCACCGGTCACTGTCCATCGCCGGCCCGTCGTTCTTCCGCAACTCCACGAACCCGACCCCCAACGCCACCGCGGTCACCGCCCCCACCAACGACC
>NZ_SMKX01000265.1 GCF_004349055.1 Kribbella antibiotica | reverse complement strand
GTGGGAGGATGGGCGGGTGGAATTGACGGGGACGGTTGTTGAGGGGTTGCGGGCGGCGTTTGCGGCTGCGGACTACACCGTGGAGGGTGTGGCTGAGCGGCTGGGGACGCAGGCGAGCAGCGCGTTGGCGCGGAATGAAACGACGCTGGCGGTACGGCGTACAGCCGGTGGCGACGCGCTCGACACGATGATCCGGTTGTTCCTGCTGCAGCGCTTCGTACCGAATGAGCTTGTAGATAAGGCATTTCCGGGGATCGACCTAGCCCAGCTCGGGATTGTTGCCGACGGGCGGGCAGCGGTTGAAGTGAGGCCGTTTGCTGAGGATGAGCAGCAGTGGTGGGTGATTGCTGACCTCACCCCGGGGCTCGACGGGCGACGGGAGCCGATGCGCGACGACTACGTGCTCGGGATTGCCCCGGCCAGCTTGAGCCTGGTGCAACTGACAGTCCCGATCAAGGCTGAGCGTGCACTCGACATCGGAACCGGCTGCGGCATCCAGTCGCTCCACCTCGCGAGCCGCGTCGACCAGCTCGTCGCGACCGACGTCAACCCGCGCGCGCTCGACCTCGCCAAAGCAACAGCGGCGCTCAACCGGATCGACCTCGACGTCCGTACCGGAAGTCTGTTCGAACCAGTCGCCGGCGAGCGCTTCGACCTCATCATCAGCAACCCGCCGTACGTGATCTCCCCACCGGACTCGCAGCTCACCTACCGCGAGACCAGCTTCGCTGGCGACAGTCTGGTTCAGCAGCTCGTCCAGCAGGCGCCGCAGCACCTCACTGACGGCGGCTGGTGCCAGCTACTCGCTAACTGGACCTGTGTCCGCGGACAGGACTGGCGCGACCGCCTCGCCACTTGGACCGGCGACCGCTCCGCCTGGGCAGTGCAGCGCGAACAGCTCGACCCCTCCGAGTACGTCGAGCTCTGGCTCCGCGACGCCGGTCTCCACGGCACACCGTCGTACCAGAGTAAGTACGACGAGTGGCTGCGCTGGCTGGATGATCAGCAGGTCGAAGCGATCGGCATGGGCTGGATCAGCCTGCACAACGTGCCGGGCGTGCTGGAGGCCGAGGAGTGGCCGTACGAGATCGAGCGTCCGATCGGACCGCACGTGCTGCACCGCTTCGAGCGCCAGGAGGGACTCCCCACCGACCTGACCGGGCTGCACCTGACAGTCGCCGACGACGTGATCCAGGAGACCAGCGGGCAGCCAGGTGCTGAGGACCCAGCGACCATCGTGCTGCGCCGCCAGCGCGGGATGCGGCGGGCTGAGCAGGTCGACACCGTCATGGCCGGCTTCGTCGGTGCGTGTGACGGCGACCTGAGCGTCGGCCAGATCCTCGCTGCGCTCGCGGAACTCCTCGACAGACCGCTGGTCGACGTACTGACTGAGTACCTGCCGCAGGTCCGCCGACTGCTCATCGAGGGCTTCCTCGATTACTGACCGCGCCGCAACCGTTTGTCGGTGTACATGCGCTGGTCAGCAACGGCCAGCAGCTCACTCGTCGGCGTACCGTCCGTGCTGGCCGCCTGCCCGATGCTGAGCCGCAGCATGGCGAACCAGGGCTCCACCCCTGCCGCAGCTACCCGATCCGCGGCTGCCTTGATCCGCTCGACCAGCTCCCGCGCGCCACGCTCGTCCGGGTTGTCCAGTACGACGACGAACTCGTCACCGCCCGCCCGAGCCACCACGTCTTCCGCGCGACTCTGCTCGCGCAGGAGGTGCCCGACGCGTCGCAGGACCTCGTCACCGCACGCATGTCCGTAGCTGTCGTTGATGACCTTCAGGTTGTCCACATCGATCGCAATCACCGCAACCGACCGACCAGCGTCGTGCACAACGGACATGCGCTCATCCAGCGCACGCCGGTTACCCACACCGGTCAGCGGATCCTCCCGTGCGGCTCGCCACTCGGCGTCATGCCGGATTGAGAGCTCATGGTTGGCCAGCGCGCTCCGCACGGCGTACAGGCCGCGAAGTCGCTCGGCCCACCACCCTCTGGAGATCGCCCGCGCGTACTGCAGACCTGTCACTGCTCCGGCATCACCTGCCTCCGCGGAGATCTGCACCGCCGTGTGGCGAACCAGCGCCTCCACTGGCGGATCAGATGTCGGCGGTAGATCGCTCCCGGCCCGCAGTGCGGCCTCGACAGCGTCATCCGGTCGCCCAGCCGTGGCATGCGCGCGAGCCAGGTACGTCCCGGCAATGGCGGCCAGCTCTAGATCTCCTAGCTTGGCCAGCTGATCCCTGCAGTCCTTGAGGATGACGGCCGCTGCACCGGCATCCGTCTCGTCGTTACTGGCCGCCAGCCACATCCGCCCGACAATCGGCCAGTACCCGAGCAGATCCGCCGCCACGATCACATCGACCGCCTCACCAGCCCAGCGGTGCGCGGCTTGTCGCCGTACCCGGATCTCTGCGTCGTACGACGTATCTCCCAGCCGCTCGAGCTCATGCGCCCAACGCAGGTTGGACTCCGCCAGGTTGAGCCGGTTGATCGCCGGCGCCTCGGCCAGTCCAAGCGGGACGTGGTCGCCCTCCGCGGCCAGCTCGAAGTGTGGGATGCACAGCTCGTACAGCCGCAGCAGGTCATAGGCATAGCCGAGCCCGGTATGCGCCCAGCCGGCCAGCCCGAGGTCACGTGTCCGCGAGAGCGCGTTCTCCGCCGCGACCAGATCAGCGACCGAGTCACCGCCCTCGCCGGTCCGGATCAGCGTGACGATCCGAATCGCGATCGCATTCGCTTCCCAACCTGGCTCATCGATCGCCCGGGCCACGCGGATGCAGCCGTCGACCGCATCCAGCGCCTCCACCGCATCGGCCGCGTGATGCGCTGCAACAGCGCGCACGTACTCCGCGGCCGCGCGCTCGTGGCTCGGCTCGGTGCCGAGCTCGACGAGCAAGCGATTGATTTCCAGCCCGGCCTCCGCCGGGTTTCCGGACTGTGCCCGGGTCATCGCCGCCGCGATCCGCGCCGTCACCCCCGACGTCTCGCGCACCGAATCTCCTTCACTGCCTTACTTTGTCGCGCCGCTTGTCGTCGTACAGACGCTGGTCGGCCGTGGCGACCAGCTGATCAACGCCCACACCCTCCGCCGTTGCGGCGTACCCGATACTCAGGCCCAGGTGCCGCAACCACGCCAGGTCCGTCGAGGCCGCGATCGCCGCGACCGCATCCCGGATCCGCATCGCCAGCTGGGCACCGCCCTTGGCATCCGGCTGGTCGAGCACGACGAAGAACTCGTCGCCTCCCGATCGAATCACGGCATCGGTCGCTCGCGCCTGTTCTACCAGCAGATTGGCCACAACCTGCAGCAATTCGTCCCCGCAGGCGTGCCCGTGAGTGTCGTTGACCATCTTGAGGTTGTCGACATCGATCGCCAGCAACGTCACCGCCCGCCCGGAATCACGCGCCGCCGTCAACCGCTCGTCGAGCGCCCGCCGATTCCCGACACCGGTCAGCGGGTCCTGGCGCGCCGCGTGCCACTCCGCATCGTGCCGCGCCGACAGGTCATGGCTGGACAACGCATGCCGTACGGCGTTCAGCGCCCGCTGCCGCTCTTTCCACCAACCGCGCGCGACCGACCGCGCATATTCCAACCCTGCAAGGGCTCCTGGCTCATCGCTGGCCGCCGCGATCTCGGACCGTGTCTGCAGCACCAGCAGATGCGTCGCCGGATCCGCCAACGGAATCAGATCCGCCGCGGCCCGATCAGCCGCCGCCCGCGCCGCGTCCAGATCCCCCTTAGCCGCCAACGCCCGCGCCAGATACGCGCCCGCGATCGCCAGCCGCTCGGTCTCACCCAGCTTGCTGATCTCGTCGCGCAGCTCGGTCAATTCCTCGACCGCCACGGCCGGATCCGTCTCCGTTGCCGCAATCCACAACCGGGCGCTCAACCGCCAAAAGTCCTGGCTCTCGTCCTCGACGATCACCCCGACCGCCTCCCGGGCCCAGTACGCCGCCGAGGCCTGCCGCTCGCGAATCTCCTGACAGTACGACGGATCGCCCAGCCGCTCGAGCTCATGCCCCCAGCGCAGATACGTCTCCGCCAGATTCAACCGGTCGATCGCCGTCGACTCCTTGAGCTCGAACACGTCATCCTCAAGGACAGACGCCCGCTCGTAATGCGGAATGCACAGCTCGAAGAGCCGCAGAACGTCGTACGCATAACCCAACCCGGTATGAGCCCACGCGATCAGACCGGCATCCCGCGTCCGGCTCAGCGCATGCTCAGCCGCGACCAGGTCGTTGACCGTATCGCCGCCCCGCCCGCTCCGCGCCAGATTGATGATCCGGATCGGCAGCGCGTTGGCCTCCCACCCCGGCTCGTCGATCGCCTTGGCGACCGCGATCAGCGCCTCAACCGCCCGCAACGCCTCATCGGCGTCACTCGCGTGATGGGCACTCACGCCACGCACGTACTCAAGCGCCGCCAACTGGTAGCTAGGCGCCGGCCCCAACTCGGCCCGCAGCGCCTCAACCTCAGCCGCAGCGGTCGCATGCCCGCCCGACTGGGCCAGTGTCATGGCAGCAGCGATCCGGGCGGTCAGCTCCCCACCCATCGCCACCTCGCCCATAGCGGCCCATTCTCACCACCTCACCCCACCCGTGTCACGCCCAAATCCAGCCACCTGCCACTTAGTGCCACAAATTCCACACACCGCGTAATAAGTAAGCAAAGAATTTGCCCGTTCTGTCTCAACCGCGGTGCAACACCCGGAACGCGGCCGGATTCCCGGGGTCCAGGTCAGCCACCTGGATCGGCACCCCTGTCCACTGCCAAATGCCGTTCATCCGCTCGAACCCGATGCGCCCGCGAGTTCCTTCCACCACAACACTTTTCCAGCCTGCACCTTGTATACGAAGGAACTCCGCGACCGCGACCATCGCGTCGTACCCCTCAAACCCAACAAACGAAGGCGTCCCACCCAACTCCGCCCGCACCCGCTCGCCCAGCGGACTCAACTCCCCAGGCAAATAACGCAGAAACGGAATCCCGGCCAACCCGGCCCACTCCGGTTGCCCTGCCGGCGCCCCGATCAGCACCCCCGCAAGCCGCACATCCCGCCGTACCGACTCAACAATCGGCACCGGCGCCCCCACCAACAAGATCAGCACCTTCGCACCACAAGCCGCCAACTCGTCACAAACCGCCGCCCGCAACTCAACAACATCCAAGTACTGCCGCAACACCCCAACCCCAGCAGCCCAATAAACACTCGCATCCGCCACCACAGCCACCCGCCGATGCCCCAGGCTCACCAGATACTCCGCAAACACCCGCCACCCCCGAGACTGCACCGGCGCAATCCGAGCCACCCACTCAGTCGGCTCATCCACCAATGAATCCAGCACAGCCGAAGAACACAAGTAGGGCACGCGCAGTTCACTCGCCCGCGCAGCCACAGCCCGAGCCACCACGCTGTGATACTCCCCAACCAGCGCCTCAACCCCCAACCCCACCAACTCATCCACAGCCGCCACACCC
>NZ_SMKX01000264.1 GCF_004349055.1 Kribbella antibiotica | reverse complement strand
CCACAAGCCCCCAGCCACCGCCCCAAGCCCTACCACCTGCAGTCGTTAGCGCCCCCACGGTGGGTTCAGTCGCAGCAGCACCTTGAGCACCCATCAACCACATCTCGCGCCGAAATCCGACCGACCGGTGCTCAAAGTCGCCGTACCCACACAACAACCCCAGTCGCACGAAGAACTGCAAGTACGGCACTCGGCGGACGACTGGCACGCGAGGCGGAACGCGGATCGGGTGCTGGGGCCGACTACCTGCGGTTGGTCGTGCCGAACCCACCCGGCTGGCGGCGACAACGAGCGGCCGCACGAAGAACTGCACGTACGACGCTCAGCGGACGATTGCCACGCGGGGCGGACGGCGGAGCAGGCGCCAAGGGCGAGGACCTGCAGTCGCTCGTGTCGCTCGTAGGCGGCGACAGAAGGCGGGCGCACGAAGAACTGCAGGTATGGCGCTGGGCGGGCAAGTGCCACGCAGGGCGGACCGCGGATGCAACGCCGGCGCCGACTACCTGCAGTCGCTCGTGCCGACCCCCAACCCCACCGGGGTTGGAAACGGGCGCGCGCACGAAGGACTGCAGGTACGACGCTCGGCGGGCAACTGCCAGCCGGGGCGGAACGCGGATGCGGTACTGGGGCCGACTACCTGCAGTTGGTCGTGCCGACGTCACCCGGCTGCGGCGGAAGTGGGCGGGCGCACGAAGAACTGCACGTACGACGCTCGCCGCGCGGCTGCCACCTGCGGCGGAACGCGGCTCGGGTACCGAGGCCGACTACCTGCAGTCGGTCGCGCCGACCCCACCCGGGCGGTGGCGGAACGGGCCGGCGCACGAAGGACTGCAGGTACGACGCTCGGCGGGCAACTGTCAGCCGGGGCGGATCGCGGATGCGGTACTGGGCCGACTACCTGCAGCTGGTCGTGCCGAACTCACCCGGCCGGTGGGCGGAACGTGCGGGTGCACGAAGAACTGCAGGTATGGCGCTGGGCGGGCGATTGCCGCGTGGGGCGGACCGCGGATGCGGCGCTGGGGCCGACTACCTGCAGTCGCTCGTGTCGCCCGCAGCCTGGTAGGCGGCGACAGAGGGCGGGCGCACGAAGAACTGCAGGTATGGCGTTCGGCGGGCGACTGCCGCGTGGGGCGGGACGCGGAGCAGTCGCCAGATCGGACTACCTGCAGTTGGTTGTGTTGGCGGCGGGAGGGGTGGTGTCAGCCCTTGACGGCGCCTTCTTCGACTCCCTTGAAGAAGAAGCGCTGGCAGACGGCGAAGACGATCACGATCGGGATGAACGCGATCATTGTGCCGGCGGCGATCAGCCGTGGGTTGTTGCTGAAGGTGCCGGACAGGTATTGCAGGCCGACGGTCAGCGTGTACTTGTCGGGGTCGGTGAGGACGATCAGCGGCCAGAGGAAGTCGTCCCAGGCGCCGATGAAGGCGAAGATCGCGACCACGCTGATGGTTCCGCGGACCGAGGGCAGGCCGATGAAGATGAAGCGCTGCCAGGCGTTGGCGCCGTCCACGATCGCGGCCTGGTCGACCTCGATCGGCAATGAGCGGAACGCGTTGTACATCAGCAGGACGTTCAGTGCGCCGATCATGCCGGGCAGGGCGACACCGAAGAGCGTGTTCGCCAGCCCGAACTCCCGGACCGTCACGTACTGCGAAATGATCGTGACCTCGCCCGGCAGGACCAGCGTCGCCAGGAACAGGCCGAGCACCAGCTTGCGGCCCTTGAACTGCAACCGCGAGATCGCGAACCCGGCCAGCGACGCGCCGATGATGTTGCCGCCGACAACCAGTACGGCGACCACCAGCGAGTTCCGCGCGTAGTCCCAGACCGGGATGGTGTCGGCGACGGCCTTGTAGTGGTCGAAGGTCGGTTGGCCAGGGAGCAGCCGCGGGATCCGCGTGTAGATGTCCTCGCCGGTCCCCTTCAGCGAGGTCGACAACTGCCACAGGAACGGCCCGATCGTGATCAGCAGCACGAACACGAGCAGGACGTACCGGATCACCTTCTCCCGCGGTGACACGGTGTTGAACCCGAAAGTCCCGCTCCGGCGGCGTTTCTTCGGCGTACCGGGCTCGTCAGGAAGTGCGATGGGCCGCGCCGGGTCGGTGACTGTGCTCATGCCTCCGCGCCCTTTCTGTTCAGCCGGGCCAGGACGAGCATCGGGACGACGGTGACGAAGAACAGCACGATCGACAGGGCCGACGCGTACCCGAGGTTGCCCTCGAAGCCCTGGCTGTACTGCTGGATCAGCATCACGACCGAGTTGTCGCGACCGCCCGGACCGCCCTTGCCGCCACTGAGGATGAACAGCTCGGAGAAGACCCGCAGCGCCGACACCGAGATCAGGATCGAGATCAGGATCATCGTGCCGCGGACACCCGGAATCGTGATGTGGATGAACCGCCGGAACGGGTTGGCGCCGTCGACGGCCGCAGCCTCGTGCAGTTCACGGCCGACGTTCCCGAGGGCGGCCAGGTAGATGATCATGTAGTACCCCAGCCCCTTCCAGATCGTCAGGCTGATCGCACTCAGCAACAGCAGCCACTGGTCGGACAGGAACGGCAGCGGCCCGGAGATCACGCCGAGCTTCTCGGCGAGACCGTTGACCAGACCGCGGTCGTCCAGAATCCACTGCCAGATCAGCGCCACGACCACGGCCGAGGCGACCACCGGGGTGTAGAACGCCGTCCGGAAGAACGTGATGCCGGGCAGCTTCTTCTCCACCAGTACGGCGAGCAGCAGCGGAATGACGGTCAGGAACGGCAGGCAGACCACCATGTAGATGACGCTGTTCAGCAGCGCCCATCGCAGTTGCTCGTCGTGCAGCAGGGTCTCGAAGTTCTTCAGCCCGACGAACGTGCCGCCACCGAGTGGCTTGGCGTTGGTGAACGACAGGATCACCGTGTTGATCGACGGCCACAGGTTGAACACGAGCAACCACGTGAGTGCTGGAATCACCAGCACCCACGGAGTGAACCAACGTTGGTAGCGCATTAGGTCCTTACTGGGTGAGCAGCTGGTTGGCCTTGTTGACGGCCGCGTCCAGGGCTGCCTGCGAGGTGATCTTGCCGGAGATCGCGAGCGAGATCTGCTGGCCGATGAAGTCGTTCGTCGCGCCGCTGATGACCGCGGGCGTCAGCGACTTCGCCTTGGCCAGCGACTCGAACGCGAGCACCTTCGCGTCGGACTCCGGCGTACCGTCGGACTTGGAGAAGTACGGGTCGGAGGCCGAGGCCTTGGTGGACGGGAAGATGTTCACGATCTTCGCGAACGCGGCCTGGTTCTCGGCGTTGGTGACGAAACGGGCCAGCGCGATCGCGGCGGCCTGGTTCTTGGTCTTGGCCGAGACCGACAGCCCCTGCACGTACAGCGGCGGGGTGTCGAGGGCCGGCGACGGGACGATCTTGCCCTTCAGCGACGGGTTGTCCTTGGTGAAGTCCTGGATCGCGTTGCCACCACCGGTGGTCCAGGCGACCTTGGACTGCGTGAAGAGCTTGGAGTTGCCGAGGTATTCCTGGGTCAGGATGTCGCGCGGCAGGTAGCCGGCCTTGTAGGCCTCGCGGTACTTGTCGAGCAGCGCGGCGGCTTCGGGGCTGTTGAAGGTGAACTTCTTGCCGTCGTCGGACAGGATCTTCACGCCCGCGTTGGTCAGGTCACCGATGCCGGGCAGCCGGCTCATCAGGTATTCCTTGCCACCGGACTTGTCGTGCATGATCTTGGCGGCCGCGAGCAGCTCGTCGAAGGTCTTCGGCGGGTTCTTCGCGTCCAGACCGGCCGCGGCGAACTTGTCCGAGTTCCAGTAGTCGATGTCGGTGTTCAGGTACCAGGGGTAGCCGAAGGTGCCGCTCAGACCTTGGTACTGGTACGCCGCCACGCCGCCCTCGACGTACTCGTCCTTGATCTTCGCGTCGGCCGCGGCGACGTCGAGCAGCAGGTTCTGCTTGGCCAGCGGCAGCGCGAAGTCCGGCGGCAGGTTGACCACGTCGGGCAGGTCGCCGGCCGAGGCCTGGCTGAGGACCTTCTTGTCGTAACCATCACCAGGCTGGTCCAGCCAGGTCACCTTGGTGCCCGGGTACTTCGCCTCGAAGGCCTTGATCACACCTTCGACGTACGACGTGAACTTCGGCTTCAAGGCCCAGGTCTGCAGCGAGACCGCGCCGGTCACCTGGGCATCCGCGCCGACGGTCGGCTTGGCGCCACCGTCGCCGGAGCTGTCGGACGAGCCGAGGCCGCAGCCGGCCAGGGTGAGAGCCGAGGCGGCCAGCAGGGCCACCAACGCCGAACGGCGTCTACGCATGGGATTCTCCAGGGATTGATAAACCGGTATAGCTCCCGAACTATTCACATCGTAGAATCCGCTGTCAAGGGTGAGGGAGGTACCGTGGCCAGACCGACGATTGCGGACATCGCACTGCGCGCAGGTGTGTCCAAGGGCGCTGTGTCGTTTGCGCTGAACGGGCGGCCGGGGGTCAGCGAGGCGACGCGGGAACGGATCCTGCGGATCGCGGAGCAGATGGCGTGGCGGCCGCACAGCGCTGCCCGGGCGCTCGGTGCGTCGCGCGTCGACTCGGTTGGGATGGTGATCGCCCGCCCGGCGCGCACACTTGGCGTGGAGCCGTTCTTCGCGCATCTGCTGTCCGGGGTGCAGTCGGGCCTGTCTGCCGAGTCGATCTCGCTGCAGTTGCTGATCGTCGAGGACACCGAGGCCGAGATCGAGATGTACAAGCGCTGGACCTCGGAGCACCGCGTGGACGGCGTAATCCTGGTCGACCTGACCGTGCGCGACCCGCGGATCGACGAGCTCAAGGCGCTCGAACTGCCCGCCGTCGTGATCGGTGGCCGCGGCGGCAAGGGGCAACTGCCGTCGGTCTGGGCCGATGACCGGGATGCCATGCTCACGATTGTGGAGTATCTGGCTGCGCTTGGTCACCGCCGGATCGCCCACGTCGCCGGTACGCCGATCTTCCAGCACACGCAGCGGCGAATTCGCGCCGTCCGCGACGCGGCACCCCGGCTCGGCCTGCTCGACGCGCCGTCCCTGACCACGGACTTCAGCGATGCGGAGGGTGCGGCAACCACCCGCCGGCTGCTCGCACAGGCGGATCGGCCGACTGCGATCGTCTACGACAGCGACGTGATGGCGGTCGCCGGGCTCGGCGTCGCGATGGAGATGGGCGTGTCGGTCCCGGGCGACCTGTCGATCGTCGCCTTCGACGACTCGATCCTGACCCAGCTGATGCACCCGGCCCTGACCGCGATGTCCCGCGACACTTTCGACTTCGGCCGGCAAGCCGCCGAGGTCCTGCTCTCGGTCATCGCCAATCCCGCCACGATGATCAACCGCCGCACGGCCGACCCGGTCCTCACCGTCCGCGAATCCACCGCTCCCCCGGCCTGACCCGCCGCCCCTCCCTCCCGAAACCTCTCAGGGGTCAACCCCTGAGTTGGTGGGTTGCAGCAGCAGAATCCGGTGGTGCAACCCACCATCCGCGGGGTTGACC
>NZ_SMKX01000263.1 GCF_004349055.1 Kribbella antibiotica | reverse complement strand
TTTGCTCGGCGTCTTCGACGGAGTCTTGCTCGGCGTGGGTGTCGGCGTCGGGGTGGGAGTCGGTGTCGGCGTGGGCGTCGGGGTCGGTGTCGGGTTCGAACCGCAGCCCGGAGTGTCCGCGTTAACCGCGTTCACGACGTGGTTGAACAGAGTGACGCCAGTGTCGAGCGCCTCCATCGAATACATCATTGCGCCGGCCAGACCGTTGCAGTGCGCGTAGTCGGCCTTCGCCTTGATGGACTGCTGGTTGTCACCGGTCCAGAACGTGCCGCCCTGGTAGAACCACGACGACTTGGTGGTGTCGTCCCAGAAGGTCGCAGAGGGGTTGTCGACGAAGCCGGTGAGCTCCTTGTAGAAGGAAACGCCAGGAACGTTGCCACTCAGCGCATGGCCGTCAGCCGGTCCGGTAGCGGTCTGGTACTTGCCGTTGGCCGTGCTGGGCACGCCCTTCCAGCCGCGGTAGTAGAACGGGTAGCCGATGGTCAGCTTGTTCGCCGGGAACCCACCGGGGATGCCGTACGCCGGGTCACCAGTGGTCCACGCCTTGACCGCACCGTCGACGGAGTACTTCGCCGTACCGGGCGGGATCGGCGTACTCGGGTCGTTCGGTGCTTGGTACAGCGGGTCCTGGAAGTTCGTCGGCCCGGTGGCGTCCCAGCCGCCGTGCATGTCGTACGTCATCACGTTGTTGTAGTCGAGGTACTGCCCGATCTTGTTGGTCTCGATCGTGGCGATCTTGTCCTGGCCGGCCGGAGTGGCGGCGGTCAGGTAGTAGCGCTTGCTGGTCTGGCTGCCGTAGGCGTCCAGTTGCGCCCGGAACTCCGCCAGCAGCAGCGTGAAGTTCTGCTTGTCCGCAGCGCTGTAGTGGTTGCCCACATGGCCGTTCGGCGAGCCCGGGTACTCCCAGTCGATGTCCACACCGTCGAAGATGCCCGCTGCACTCCCCGGACCGCCGAAGCCGTCGGCCAGCGGCAGGTTGCCCTTGATGAACATGTCCACGCAGGAGCTGACGAGGGCCTTCCGCTTGGCGTCGGTGGACGCTGCGTCGGAGAAATACTTCGAGTACGTCCAGCCGCCGATCGAGATCAGGATCTTCAGGTTCGGGGCCTTCGCCTTCAGCTTCTTGAGCTGGTTGAAGTTGCCCTGGATCGGCTGGTTCCAGACGTCACCGACACCGTCCACGCTGATGTCCGCGCCGTACGACTTGCCGTAATCGGCGAACGAGTCACCGGCGCCGTCACCGGCGTTCGGGTTGTTCTCGTCCTGCGACGCGGCCGAGTTGGCCATGAAACAGGTGTGGCTGGTCGGGTGGATGTTCGCGAACGCGTAGTTCAGGAAGTCCAGCTTCGCGGCGGCACCCGTGCTGACCAGGTTCTTCGGGTAGAACGCGTTGCCGTAGATACCCCACTGAGTGAAGTAGGCGGTCTTGATGCCACCGCTGGCGACCGGGGCCATCACGTTGGCCTGGGCTTTCGGTGCGGACGGCAGCTCAGCGCTCGCCAGCGAGACGCCGGCGGCGGTGACCAAGGCAGTAGCGGCCACAGCGGCCGTGGCAGTGAGAAAACGCAATCGACTCATGGGCGGGGTCCTCCGGAACTGGGGCGGGGAAAAGCGTCCGGTGAAATTTAGTTAAAGACACTTCGAAAGGAACGGTAACTGTTTCCGACGGGTTGGTCGCGGGCTCACTGTGGCGGATACCCGCTGGTGGCGGAAACCCGACAAGGCGTTGTCCACAGGGCCGTGACCGGGCCGCCGGAACGGCCGCTGTCCGCTGCATCTTCTTGGCATGGAAACCACAGCGCTTCCCCCATCGGTGCTCATGGCAACTACCAACGAACGCTTGCTCGACGACCTGCTGCGGCTGGCCGCGGCTGCCTCGATCACGCCACTCGTCGAGCGTGACCTGCAGGGTCTGCGACGCGGCTGGCTCAACTACCCGCTGGTGATCGTCGGCGACGACCTCGCCGCGGAACTCGCCGGCACCACGCCCGTACGACGTACCGGCGTGGTGCTGGCCGGGACCGGATCCGATGCGCTGTATCGCCACGCCTTCGAGGTCGGCGCGGAGGCGGTCTTCCGGCTACCGGCCGACGAGGTCGCGTTGGCCGGGCGACTGGTGGACACCTTGGACGGCCATCGCCGCTCGGCCGTCACCCTCGCGTTCGTCGGCGGCTGCGGGGGAGCAGGCGCCACCACCATGGCGGCTGCGGTTGCACTGGCCGGCAAGCGCCGTGGCTTGCAGACCATGCTGATCGACGGCGATCCGCTCGGTGGTGGCATAGAGCTTGCCCTCGGCATCGAACGTGATCCGGGGCAACGCTGGCCCGAGCTGCTCAACGCCGCGGGCCGGGTGAGCGCCGCCGCTCTTCGCTCCGCGCTACCGACCGCCAACGGATTGCCGGTACTGTCCTGGGATCGCTCCGATGTCACGGCCTTGCCGCCGGAGACCATGCGCTCGGTTCTCACTGCGGCCCAGGGTGGCAACGACCTCGTCGTTCTCGATCTCCCGCGTCGTCCTGATCCGGCAGTCGAAGAGGCCTTCGTGCGAGCAACAGCGACCCTGCTCGTTGTCCCGTGCGACATTCGTTCGCTGGCTGCCGCCAAGCGCTTGGCCGGTCCACTCGCAGAGGTCGCGGGTGATCTCCGGGTGATCGCGCGTTCGTCCCGACGGTCGACGATCCCTGCTGCCGACACCGCATCGCACTTGTCATTGCCATTAGCAACAAGCTTTGCCGACGAACGCGACCTCCCCGCGGCCATGGATGAGGGCCGCCTCGACCCCAACCCCAAGGGCTCGCTTGCGCGCGCGGCCTCGGTGTTGCTCAACCTGTTCGCTCCCGCCGCATGATCATCTCCGCCACTCTCCTCGCCCAGGTGCGCGATCGCCTCGCCGTCAGCGGTGGCGAACCAACTCCGGCCCGGGTCGCCGCGGTACTACGCGCCGACGGCGGCGTATTCGGCGACTCGACTGTCCTCGCCGTCGTCGCTGCCTTGCGTCGCGAGGCTTTGGGGGCCGGCCCGCTCGACAGTCTGCTGGCCGAGCCGGGCATCACCGACATCCTCGTCAACGGGCCCGACGAGGTCTACATCGACCGCGGTGCCGGCCTCGAGCGCGTCTTCGTCCACACCGGCGACGATGCCGCAATCCGCCGCCTCGCCACTCGACTGGCGGCAGCCGCCGGCCGCCGCCTCGACGACGCCACGCCGTACGTCGACGTACGGCTTCAGGACGGCACGCGCTTTCACGCTGTCCTCGCCCCGATCGCAGCCCCTGGTACTTGCCTTTCCCTCCGAATCCCCGCCGACCAGCTCTTCACCCTCGACACCCTCGTCGAAGCCGGCTCACTCCCGCACGAGGGAGCCGCACTTCTCCGCGACCTCCTGACCTCCCGTTTGGCCTTCCTCATCAGCGGCGGCACTGGCACCGGAAAGACAACTCTCCTGAGCGCGCTGCTCTCCGCCGCCGACCCCAGCGACCGCTTGCTCATCGTCGAAGACGCCAGCGAACTCCGCCCCGACCATCCACATGTGGTCCGCCTCGAAGCCCGTCCGCCGAACGTCGAAGGCAATGGAGAAATTTCGCTCCGTGACTTGGTCCGCCAGGCGCTCCGCATGCGCCCCGACCGTCTGGTGATCGGCGAAGTCCGTGGTGCCGAGGTCATCGATCTCCTGACTGCACTCAACACCGGCCACGAAGGTGGCTGCGGCACGATCCACGCCAACTCGCCCACCGACGTACCGGCTCGCATCGAGGCACTAGGTGCCCTGGCCGGCATCCCCCGAGACGCCATCCAAAGCCAACTGGCCTCCGCTCTCCAGGCCGTCATTCACCTGACCCGCACCCCCACCGGCCTTCGCCGCCTGACCGCCATCCACGTCCTCGACCGCCTCCCGACCGGCGAAGTCATCACCCGCCCCGCAGTCGACTTCCCCCTGGTCGGCCCGCCCATGCTCCACCCACCTGCAACCCGCTTCACCCACTCGACTCCCCAAGCCGCCTAACTCCTTCCAAGGAGTCTCATGAGCCGTTTCCTCGCCACGCTCTGTGTTCTGCTCGCCCTGCATCTCTGGTTTCCGCTGCCGCTTCATGCCTTGCGCCGCTTGACGCCACCTCGTGCCGCTACCCCAACTCGTCCATACACACGCAGACTCCTGCTGCTCCCACCGGCCGCGATCGTCCTGCTCGCCTTCGGGCCACAGGTGTTCTTCGCCGTCGGTGCGCTCGCCGTCATTGCTTTGCTTGCCTTGCTCCAACGAGAACAACACCGCCGCCAGGCAGTCACCACAGCCCGCCGTACGACGGTCATCGAAGCCCTCGATGTCCTTGCCGCCGACCTGGCCGCGGGCCGACCGCCCATCGATGCGCTGGGTGGCGCTGCGACCATCACCCCAGACCTGCAGCCGGCTCACCTGGCGGCCAAGCTCGGCGGCGACGTCCCTGCAGCACTGGAGCTAGCCGCTCAATCCCCAGGCAGCGCTGGCCTTCGCGCGCTCGCCGCCACGTGGCGCGTCGCCGAAGAATCCGGTGCTGCCTTCGCGACCCTCACCGAACGCCTGGCCGATTCGCTCCGCGCCGATGAAGCGATCCATCGCCAAACCGCAGCCGGCCTTGCCGGCGCCCGCTCCTCGGCGCGCATCCTCGCAGCTCTCCCACTCTTCGGCACCGCCCTCGGCTACTCGCTCGGCGCCAACCCGCTGGGCTTCCTCACTGCCACTCCATCTGGCTGGATCTGCCTCACCGCAGGCCTGGCGTTGACCGCTGCGGGTCTCCACTGGACGACCCGCCTGGCCACCGAAACCCCTTGCCTATGACAACAATCTCGCTGGCGTCCATTGCAGCCGGCCTCACGGTTTGCCTCTTACTCCGCACCCCGGCCGACCTCCGCCGCCTAGCTCCGGGCAAGCCCACCCGAGCAGGCCTGCCGCGACCCCACCGCCTCGTGGCGGTAGCAGCAGCCTGCGCTCTCCTGATGTTCTTTCACCCACCCTGGGGCATTGCCCCAGCGGTCGTCGCCTACTTCGCCATCCCGCGCCTGCTGTCCCGCCTGGAATCAGCAGCCACCAAACGCCGCCGGGCTGCCATAGCCAACGACCTCCCGCTGACCATCGAGCTCCTAGCCGCGTGCCTCCGCGCCGGTCGCCCACCTCAACAGGCCTTGACCACAGTCGCTTCCGCCGTCCAAGGCCCTCTCGGCGACCTTCTCTCCGAGATTGCCCACCGTCTGACCCTGGGCGCCGATCCGCAAGACGCCTGGTCGCTCCTCGGCGCGGAACCACCTTGTGCCCCAGCGGCCCGAGCCATCAACCGCTCCTTGACCTCCGGTGCCCCTCTCTCCAGAACCTTGGAACGCCTGGCCAACGACACCCGCCAATCCCGTCACCACGCCGCAGATCACCACGCCCGCACGATCGAATCCCGGTCAGCCCTCCCGCTGGGCCTCTGCTTCCTCCCGGCTTTCGTCCTGCTCTCCATCATCCCCACCCTCGCTGACGCCTTGGTCCCTTACCTTCACGCGCCGTAAAGATGCCTAAGGCAACGAGTTGTCCACACCCCAAAACTTCCTCGCCGATTCGCCCTTCCCCCACTGCATCTTCTTGGCAAGAACCCCAACCCAGGAGGCCTCCCGATGTCCCAC
>NZ_SMKX01000262.1 GCF_004349055.1 Kribbella antibiotica | reverse complement strand
GACCTAACTCCCCCCATCCGCTTCCTCCCCGAATACGACAACCTCTACCTAGCCCACGCCGACCGCTCCCGCTGGTCCAACACCCCCAAACAACTCCAATCCCTCTACACCCAAGGCACCCTCCTCCAAGACGGCCACCCCAACGCCACCTGGCGAATCCCCAACCCCGCCAAATCCCAAGCCACCCTGGAAATCACCCCGCTAACAAAACTCGCCAAGAAGACCCAATCCGCCATCACCCCCGAAGCCCAAGCCCTACTGACGTTCACCAACCCCACCGCCGACCACGACATCCGGTTCCTGACCCCCTAAAACGCAGACAACCCGCCCCCAGGAGGGAACGGGTTCGTGCGAATTGTCTAGGTCGCTGCCGACTGCAACTCGGCATAGTCGCGAGGTCGGCGGAGGTGTTCTAACAGCATTGAAGCCGATGAGACCGCAGCGCATCTCTTGGATCGACTCCGTGCGCCGCGGCCTGCTTACTTCGGGTGTCGCCCCATATCTCAGGTCGACGAAGTCAGCTTCTCCAGGGCCCGGACCCGCTCCGGCGGCGACGGCGTACTCGACATGAGTTGCCAACGGCGATTGCCGTCCCGGCCGAGCATCTGCTGGTGCTGGACCTGCCAGCCGTACAAGACCTGGATGAGGGTAGCTCCGTACCCGATGGCTGCTGCGCGCCGATCGGCCTGGAAGACCTCGCGGCGGCTCAACCAGGCGAGGATCGGCGGTGCAACCAGCGGGGTCAGGAAGAGGAACGGGAGCACGAGGCTGTCGTCGAAGGTCAGCACCGCGACCAGCACGCCGAAATAGCCGATCACGACGAAGCCGATCACTGCGCAACCGACGGCGGGAACGGTCTTCATCAATCTGCCGAGCGCCCGGATGCCGATCAGGGCGCACCGAGCCGGGATCGAGTACCAGAAACTCAGCAGGCTGAGCCAGTCCCGGCCAGCCGCGTGATGGCCGAGCTCGTGCGCTAGCACGGCTTCGAGGTGTGAGGGCGGGAGGTTGTACAGCGCCCATCTGGTAACCGCGACGGTATGGCCTGGCGTAGGAAGAGCGTTGGGCTCATCGGCTTCCTGGATCCACAGCTGATAACGCTGCTCGGACAAGCCGGCACGCCCGAGGACCTGCTGCCAGATGGGGCGAAGACGTTGTTCCTCGACGAGTGTCGGCAGCCTTAAGCGAAACAGGTAGCGAGCAAGGAACTCCTCCACCGGTCGCACGAGGACCACCGGCCCAGAGGCCAGCCAGGCGGCGATGAGAATCCAGCCCCAGCTGAAGCCGAGCAGTCCGACGATCCACGAGACAACGGCGAAGCTCCAGAAGAGCCACGGCACCGCGGCCAAAACCAATGCCGCAGTCGAGAGGCCCAACCGGGGCGCGCGGTTGCCCGGGCGAGAGCTCGGCAGCTGCGGCCGGTTCGGAGGCGGGGGTACGGCGTTCGGGCCGTCGTAGCCTCCCTGACGTGCCGATTCCCCTTCGCCCCAGGCGTTGTTCCAGTCTCTGGGGTCGCCGGGGCCACTCATCGGTTACTCCTCCTGCGGGTCTGTCTCTTGAATAGGTTCACCACATGGACACGTGGACGTGGTCGAAGTGGCCACCGGTCGCGTCGGTGGGGACGTAGACGCCGCCGCCGTTGTAGGGGATCCAGGTGCCTCGGCGGGCACTCCAGATCTTGCCGTACCAGATCACGTAGTGCACGCCGGTTGTACCTGCTGTTTTCACGGCCCAGTTGGCGATCTCATCACCGCGAGCCCTCGCTGCGGCGGACCGTCTGGAATCGGCGCCGACCATGACGTCGCAAGCTTTGCCGCGGGGGTGGTCACTGGTTGGGTTCCACACGTGTGCGTCCCAACAGCTCATGCTGAGTGCACCTAGGTTCTTTTTTGCCTCTTCGACCCATGCCGCAGTTCTTGGAGTTAGCAGTCCTCCGGTGCCGGTCGGGTCGGTGACGGACTGGGCTTGCTCCGGCCAGACTCCGTTGACGGGTTGGCCGCTCTCCAAGCCTCCGCTGGTCCCGCAGGTCTCCTCATCCGGCGTGCCGTCGCCGACCGAGGCGCCCGGTGGTAGACCGTCGCGTCCTGCATACGGGTTGCCCCGGCGATCGAGGTCAATGCCCGCGGCCGCCGCAATTTGGCGCGCTTCGCCCTCACGTGTGGCGTACCGGTCAGGGAAGGCTGAGACCTGTACCTTCTGCGCCACGTCTCCAAGAGCCATCGCCGGCCAGCCGTTGATGTCCACCAAGCCCGGCGGGTCTGGCGCCTCCTTGCCGCCGAAGAAGGCGTTGATCGCGTAGACCGGTGGGTCGTCGGTGATCGCCTTCGCAGTACCCCATCCAGCATCGGGCCGTTGCTGGAAGAGACCGACCGAGTCTAGGTCACCGTAGGTCAGATTCTGAAGATTCGACTCCACCAAGGCTGTCATCAAGGCGATCAGGGTTGCTCGGCCCGGCAGGCCTCTTTGCACCGCGACCTGATCGATGAGTTTGGCGAACCCGATCTGTGTCTCCCGCAGCTGACCCGGCTGGAACGGAAGACCTGGTTGCCCGGGAACGCCGGGAGCGCAGGCTGCCTGGGAGGTGTTGGCGCCACCGAACGGCGCAAGCATCAACAGGCCCGCCAATCCGAGCACCACCAGCCCGGCAGCTGCCTTTGCAGCCATGCCTCGATTCGCAACCGCCATCAGCCCCCGGCCGAGATCACGCTCGTCAAACATCGCAACCCCTCGCTGTCATGGGCCGGTGCCGCCGGATACATCGCTGACCAGCCATTGATTGTTCTGGCTGGTCAGCGTGATGAGCAGGGGGACGTCGAAACGTTGGGCATTCTTGCCTGTCACGTCGATGGTGACCTTCACGAACCGGGTGATCCGATCGGGAGTGTCGACCGGTGCCTCGGCATTGACCGGCGGAGCGCTGACCGGCGCCGCGATAACTGTCGACCGCCCCCCATCGGTCTTCAATGCCTCATACGTCGGATCACCGGCGGCGGTAAAGCTCGATGCAACCTCGGGCGTCATGTACTTCGAACATTTCGCAACAAGTGCCGCGTAGGTCTCGAGTGCGGGGTCTCGGGTATAGAACGCTCGTGCCCAGGCACCGACCGTGTCGGAGGCCTGAGCAATCGTCGCTGCCTGAGGTCGCTGCGTCTGCGGTGGCGGTGGCGTCAGAATCGACGTGGTGGTGGTCGACGTCGTCGGCTGACCCGACTGCCCGTTCGACGGCGCTGTTGGTAGCACGATCGAGCGGCCCGGTGTCAGCAATCCGATCGGCGCGCCATCGTCCTGGCTCTTATCGCCGAAGAGACGGGGCAGACCACCGCCAAGGCCGAGGATGACGATCGCCACGACGACCACGAGAACAACGATCGCCGCGGGACTGGTCGGCTCGGCCTGACGCTGGTTTCGCAGCCAGGCCATCCGCTGCGCATGGTCGTCGCGGCGCCAGTTCCGCTTCGCGCGCCGACGGTCACGTCCATTCAGGTCGTCGAGCTCATCCGGATAGTCGTAGTCGGTGCTCATCAGGGAACGCCAGCCGTCCGGCTCATCCGGACGGCTTCGGCCTTCCCCGGTCTCTTGGTCCCGGCCAAGATCCGGTCGGTCCGAGTCAACTCCGCGACGGCGGGAGCGGCCGCTCCCGCCTTCTCGGCGATCTTCTGGTGAACGTGATTTTCGGGCCATCCGCGATCACCTGCGCGGCACGTGCAGAGTCACGCCGTCCTTGGTGACAGCCGAGTACTCACGGAACCGTCGCTGTGACGACGGTCCCGAGCCCCGGCGGGAGCGCTGCGCCTTGGGCGGGCCCTCGCGAAGGCTCGCCGACTGGCTGTGGGCTCTTGGTTCGAACCTGCTCTCGTTGGCAGGCGGCGACGCCGGTCGCCGTGAATGCCTGGCCTTCTGCGACTCCGTCGAAACACGTCCGCCGCTCGCCGGTCCGGCAACACCGCCCGCGGTCGCTACAGAGACTGTCCGGTTGCCTTCGGTCGTCGCTTGAGCGCGGGCCCGAGACAGATTCGCGGCAGAGGTGCCGCGTGGAGAAGCAGCATTCGTTCCACCTTGTCCGCCCGGGCCGGAACCGGCTGACGCAGAGTCCGCCTTTCGACGGTCGGAACCGGCCGTCAGTTCGCGCAGAGATCCGCCGGCAGCGCCGGCACGACCCAGCGTCCCTGCTACCGGCGCCTGCCGGAAGACTCGGACAGCCGATACGCGCTGGGGTTCGCTGTCCTCGGAGCCAGTCCGTCCGCCCCGACGTTCGGTCAGTGCAGGTGCAGCATTTCTGCTGGTGAGGGATCCTGTCAGCCGTTTGAGGGCACCCATCGCTCCACGTCGGGCCAGCCCCCCGAGCATGATGCTTCCCGCCCCAGGTCTCATCATCGATGTGAGGTTGTCCAGCAAACGCCGTAGTCGGAATGCTGCGATCAGGACTGCGATCGCAAGTCCGGAGACCGGCAACCAGCCGAGGGCCCCGGTCAGGCTGAAGACGGCGGTCACCAGCGTGAGCGCGGTACCGAAGACCAGCATGGCAAGGAACGACTGCATGACCAGGCCGATCAGGGCTTCGAACCAGTTGAGCCCCCATTGCCGAGGCCGGCCCGGAATGATCCACAGGCAGGCAAAAAACACGCCGACGACGAGCAGGAGCAAGCAGCCCACGAACGCCATCAACGCGGTGAAGGCGAGCGATACGGTCAGAAACGCGAACAAGGTCGCCGCGATCGCAGCAAGCATGACGACCGAGATCCGTCCGAAGGCGTTCTCGCCCTTGACCCATTTGACGGTCGCGGCATCCTTACCGCCCTCAGCGGGCGTGATCACGTCGTCGACGTACTTCGACCGAGCGTCGTTATCCGTTCCGGCGTCGAGCATTCCCTTGCCGTAGCGCTGACAAGCGGCCAGGGATCCGAACTCCGCGACACACCACGACGTCACGGTGAATCCCCGCCACGCCGAATCGGCAGACTTCCTGAGCATCGTGTCTTTCGACGTCCCGGTGAAGCCAGGCTCCGGCCACGGTATCGGGCTCTGCATCGTCGGCCCCATCGCATCGGCCGACGCCGTCATGATCGTCTCCGCGCCCAACTGACGCGCACCATCGATACCGCGAAGCCAGAGCGCCGGCGCAACCGCGAAACTGACAGCGAGCACGCCCGCGACGAAGATCCAGACCATCTGGCCCATGGCGCTTCCGCTGGACCGGCGCTGCATGTAGGCCGCGACCGCGCCGAAGGCGAGCGCCGACGGCAGCAACCAGCCGACCAACTGGTTGCTGGAGGCACCAATTGTGGCCGAGGTCGCGTCGGTCAGCGGCTTAACGTCCGTGAACGAGAACAGCCACCAGCCGACCGAGATGGCAGCCCGGGTGATGGCGACGATGTACATCATCACCAGATGCGCATAGCCGTTGAAGACGGACTCGATGGGATTACGGATACTGCTGTCGAAGTCGAGCCCGTAGACCATCGGGCTGTACTGCTCGAACAGCGTCCTGGTGTCGCCGTGCGTCAGATCCGGTGTCGGGAGCAGGTCGCCGAATCCGGTCGGGTTCGTCGGGCCCGTATTCGGGTCAGCGGCCAACGCGAGTTGGGCGGAGACCACGAAGGAGACGCACAGGACAGTCACCGCCGTACGAAGGCGGCGAGCCCATCTCATGCGACGTGCTCCTTTTTGGTGGGGCCGTCTTGGGGTGGGGTGGCCGGCGTCATGGGTTTGTTGTAGTCGGGGTGGTCGGCTTCTTGGTCGTAGACGTCGTCGGGGCCGATG
>NZ_SMKX01000261.1 GCF_004349055.1 Kribbella antibiotica | reverse complement strand
TGTTCTTCTTGTTGGGAGCGAGTGCAGGACGCGGAAGCGGCCGGACCTCCTGATCACCCTCTAAGGCTTACGCAGCCGGATCGTGTCTTCGGACTCGGGTCGGTCGCTGAGACACGGGTGACTGTAGCGAAATCGGCCGATTTGACCGGCTGGGATTGAAACAGTAATGTTTGGCGGGTTGCCCCGGAAGCCTAAACTGCAAAGTTTAGCTGCGGTGAGCGTCCGATTCTTGAGAACTCAACAGCGTGCCGAAAGTCAATGCCGAAATTAAGCATTAACCCCGTGCATAGGCATACGGCAATTCTTCAACCCGGGTCCGTCGGATCTTGGGTGGGGGTTTTGTTTTGTCTGTGTTCGGATTCCTTTGAATGTAATTTCTGGATTCAGTCAGTTTGATTGTCTCTGATGTTCAAAGGGTCAGTTCAAAGTTGTTGACTCTGTCGGATTCCTTCGGGGGTTCGGCTTGTCTATATTTTTCAACGGAGAGTTTGATCCTGGCTCAGGACGAACGCTGGCGGCGTGCTTAACACATGCAAGTCGAGCGGTAAGGCCCCTTCGGGGGTACACGAGCGGCGAACGGGTGAGTAACACGTGAGCAACCTACCCTTCACTTCGGGATAAGCCTCGGAAACGGGGTCTAATACCGGATATCATCACGGACTTCATGGTTTGTGGTTGAAAGTTCTGGCGGTGGGGGATGGGCTCGCGGCCTATCAGCTTGTTGGTGGGGTAATGGCCTACCAAGGCGTCGACGGGTAGCCGGCCTGAGAGGGCGACCGGCCACACTGGGACTGAGACACGGCCCAGACTCCTACGGGAGGCAGCAGTGGGGAATATTGCGCAATGGACGAAAGTCTGACGCAGCAACGCCGCGTGAGGGATGACGGCCTTCGGGTTGTAAACCTCTTTCAGCAGGGACGAAGCGAAAGTGACGGTACCTGCAGAAGAAGGACCGGCCAACTACGTGCCAGCAGCCGCGGTAATACGTAGGGTCCGAGCGTTGTCCGGAATTATTGGGCGTAAAGGGCTCGTAGGCGGTTCGTCACGTCGGGAGTGAAAACTCGGAGCTTAACTCCGAGCCTGCTTCCGATACGGGCAGACTAGAGGTAGGCAGGGGAGAGCGGAACTCCTGGTGTAGCGGTGGAATGCGCAGATATCAGGAAGAACACCGGTGGCGAAGGCGGCTCTCTGGGCCTTACCTGACGCTGAGGAGCGAAAGCGTGGGTAGCGAACAGGATTAGATACCCTGGTAGTCCACGCCGTAAACGTTGGGCGCTAGGTGTGGGGGACATTCCACGTCCTCCGTGCCGCAGCTAACGCATTAAGCGCCCCGCCTGGGGAGTACGGCCGCAAGGCTAAAACTCAAAGGAATTGACGGGGGCCCGCACAAGCGGCGGAGCATGCGGATTAATTCGATGCAACGCGAAGAACCTTACCTGGGTTTGACATATAGGGAAATCTCACAGAGATGTGAGGTCCGTAAGGGTCCTATACAGGTGGTGCATGGCTGTCGTCAGCTCGTGTCGTGAGATGTTGGGTTAAGTCCCGCAACGAGCGCAACCCTCGTCCTATGTTGCCAGCACGTTATGGTGGGGACTCATAGGAGACTGCCGGGGTCAACTCGGAGGAAGGTGGGGATGACGTCAAGTCATCATGCCCCTTATGTCCAGGGCTTCACGCATGCTACAATGGCCGGTACAAAGGGCTGCGATACCGCAAGGTGGAGCGAATCCCAAAAAGCCGGTCTCAGTTCGGATTGGGGTCTGCAACTCGACCCCATGAAGTCGGAGTCGCTAGTAATCGCAGATCAGCAACGCTGCGGTGAATACGTTCCCGGGCCTTGTACACACCGCCCGTCACGTCATGAAAGTCGGCAACACCCGAAGCCGGTGGCCTAACCCTTGTGGAGGGAGCCGTCGAAGGTGGGGCTGGCGATTAGGACGAAGTCGTAACAAGGTAGCCGTACCGGAAGGTGCGGCTGGATCACCTCCTTTCTAAGGAGCATTCGGCGATCACACCCGTAAGGGGTGGTCGTCAAAACGTCGTTTACTAGACATACGTTCTAGTGCGACGGTGCTTCGGAATGTGGAACATTGACCATTAGGCCTGAAACCGAAACAAGCAATCTAGTACTGCCTCTCGAGGCGTGGAACGTGAGCGAGTTAAGGGGAAGGGCCGAGGCGCGCTGTTGGGTCCTGAGGAATCGGGCCTGACTGTCAGGGGAGTGATTCTCTGGTGGTTGGGACTTTTTCTTCTAGGGTCACTTTTACACTGATCTTTGCGGATCGTGTGTGATGGGTGGCTGGGGCCGGCTCTCACCAAACTCCTGGTGGTGGTGACTCTTAAGGGTGTTTTGTTTCCCCTGCGGGTTGCTTCTCGAGGGAAGTGGTGGATTTGGGTTGGTGTTCCCGGTCGTATTTTGAGAACTGTATAGTGGACGCGAGCATCTTTGTAGCGAAGTTTGTTTTGTTGTTTTTTGACAAGCTACTAAGGGCAATCGGTGGATGTCTAGGCACCAAGAGCCGATGAAGGACGTTGGAGCCTGCGATAAGCCCCGGGGAGTTGGCAACCGAGCTGTGATCCGGGGGTGTCCGAATGGGGAAACCCAGCTGGCATTCTAAAGCCAGTTACCAGTTCCTGAACACATAGGGTTCTGGAGGGAACGCGGGGAAGTGAAACATCTCAGTACCCGCAGGAAGAGAAAACAATAGTGATTCCGTGAGTAGTGGCGAGCGAAAGCGGATGAGGCTAAACCATGTGCGTGTGATAGCCGGCGTGCGTTGCGTGCATGGGGTTGTGGGAGCATTCTGATACTAATGCCGTGGTGTCAAAGAGTCATAAATTACTGTTGAAGCCGAATCTTCTGGAATGTTGAGCCGTAGTGGGTTATAGCCCTGTAGGCGTAAGACAGTAACTCTTGAGTGTTTTCCCAAGTAGCACGGGACTCTTGAAATCCCGTGTGAATCTGGCGGGACCACCCGCTAAGCCTAAATACTTCTTGGTGACCGATAGCGGACTAGTACCGTGAGGGAAAGATGAAAAGTACCCCGGGAGGGGAGTGAAATAGTACCTGAAACCGATTGCCTACAATCCGTCGGAGCATGATCTTTCGGGATTGTGTGACGGCGTGCCTTTTGAAGAATGAGCCTGCGAGTTAGTGGTGTGTGGCGAGGTTAACCCGTGTGGGGTAGCCGTAGCGAAAGCGAGTCTGAATAGGGCGCTTTAGTCGCATGCTCTAGACCCGAAGCGGAGTGATCTATCCATGGGCAGGTTGAAGCGCGGGTAAGACCGCGTGGAGGACCGAACCCACCAGGGTTGAAAACCTGGGGGATGACCTGTGGATAGGGGTGAAAGGCCAATCAAACTCCGTGATAGCTGGTTCTCCCCGAAATGCATATAGGTGCAGCGTCGCGTGTTTCTTACCGGAGGTAGAGCACTGGATGGTCTAGGGGGCTTACCGGCTTACCGAAATCAGCCAAACTCCGAATGCCGGTAAGTGAGAGCGCGGCAGTGAGACGGCGGGGGATAAGCTCCGTCGTCGAGAGGGAAACAGCCCAGATCACCAGCTAAGGTCCCTAAGCGATTGCTAAGTGGAAAAGGATGTGGAGTTGCCCAGACAACCAGGAGGTTGGCTTAGAAGCAGCCACCCTTGAAAGAGTGCGTAATAGCTCACTGGTCAAGTGATTCCGCGCCGACAATGTAGCGGGGCTCAAGCAATCCACCGAAGCTGTGGCATTTACATAATAACCCGGCCAGGACTTGATCCTGGTCCAGGTGTGTGGATGGGTAGGGGAGCGTCGTGCAGCGTGTGAAGCAGCCTAGTGATGGAGTTGTGGATGCTGCACGAGTGAGAATGCAGGCATGAGTAGCGAATGACGGGTGAGAAACCCGTCCGCCGGATGATCAAGGGTTCCAGGGTCAAGCTAATCTGCCCTGGGTAAGTCGGGACCTAAGGCGAGGCCGACAGGCGTAGTCGATGGACAACGGGTTGATATTCCCGTACCGGCATTAACACGACAAGACCGAACCCGATAATGCTAAGTCTCTGAAGCTTTGCGGCCTTCGGGCCAATGAGTGGACTAGACGACCCGAGTTGGTATTAGGTGCACTGAGGAGTGACGCAGGAGGGTAGTCCAACCGCGGCGATGGTAGGCGTAAGCTGATCCGCGGGCAAGGTGGTAGGGCGAGACATAGGCAAATCCGTGTCTCACATAGCCTGAGAGCCGAGGCGGACCCGTTTAGGGGAAGTGGATGATCCCATGCTGCCGAGAAAAACTTCGTAGTGAGTGTTAGAGCCGCCCGTACCCCAAACCGACACAGGTGATCAGGTAGAGAATACCAAGGCGATCGAGTGAACCATGGTTAAGGAACTCGGCAAAATGCCCCCGTAACTTCGGGAGAAGGGGGGCCGGATGCGTTACATCCTTCTCGGGTGGAAGCGTTGATGGCCGCAGAGACCAGGCCCAAGCGACTGTTTACTAAAAACACAGGTCCGTGCGAAGAAGTAATTCGATGTATACGGACTGACGCCTGCCCGGTGCTGGAACGTTAAGGGGACAGGTTAGCTGGTTTAGGCCGGCGAAGCTTTGAACTTAAGCGCCAGTAAACGGCGGTGGTAACTATAACCATCCTAAGGTAGCGAAATTCCTTGTCGGGTAAGTTCCGACCTGCACGAATGGCGTAACGACTTGGGCGCTGTCTCAACCGTGGACTCGGCGAAATTGCATTACGAGTAAAGATGCTCGTTACGCGCAGCAGGACGGAAAGACCCCGGGACCTTTACTACAACTTGGTATTGGTGGTCGGTACAACTTGTGTAGGATAGGTGGGAGACTTTGAAGCTCGGACGCCAGTTCGGGTGGAGTCATCGTTGAAATACCACTCTGGTTGTTCTGGCTGTCTAACTTAGGTCCATTATCTGGATCAGGGACAGTGCCTGGTGGGTAGTTTGACTGGGGCGGTCGCCTCCTAAAAGGTAACGGAGGCGCTCAAAGGTTCCCTCAGCCTGGTTGGCAATCAGGTGTCGAGTGTAAGTGCACAAGGGAGCTTGACTGTGAGACAGACATGTCGAGCAGGGACGAAAGTCGGAACTAGTGATCCGGCGGTGGCATGTGGGAGCACCGTCGCTCAACGGATAAAAGGTACCCCGGGGATAACAGGCTGATCTTCCCCAAGAGTCCATATCGACGGGATGGTTTGGCACCTCGATGTCGGCTCGTCGCATCCTGGGGCTGGAGTAGGTCCCAAGGGTTGGGCTGTTCGCCCATTAAAGCGGCACGCGAGCTGGGTTTAGAACGTCGTGAGACAGTTCGGTCCCTATCCGCTGCGCGCGCAGGAGAATTGAGAAGGGCTGCCCCTAGTACGAGAGGACCGGGGTGGACGAACCTCTGGTGTGCCAGTTGTTCCGCCAGGAGCACGGCTGGTTGGCTACGTTCGGAAGTGATAACCGCTGAAAGCATCTAAGCGGGAAGCACGCTTCAAGATGAGTTCTCCCACCGGGTTAACCGGGTAAGGCCCCCAGTAGACCACTGGGTTGATAGGCCAGAGGTGGAAGCACCGTAAGGTGTGGAGCTGACTGGTACTAATAGGCCGAGGGCTTGTCTCAACTCTCACCCTCGGGTGAGGCATCAAGACTTCAGCTGCGCTATGTAACGATGTTCGCGTTCACTGTACGGTTCCCAGAATATGAACAGGACCCCCAGCAACCACACCCAGCCTCGGCTGGTGGGTGTGTGGCTTTGCAGGGTTGGTTGTTGATATTTTGATAGAGTTTCGGTGGTCATAGCGTCGGGGAAACACCCAGTCTCCATTCCGAACCTGGAAGTTAAGCCCTTCAGCGCCGATGGTACTGCGACCGGGAGGTCGTGGGAGAGTAGGACGCCGCCGGACATTCACACTGTTAAGGGCCACCCCACTGGGGTGGCCCTTAACATTTGTC
>NZ_SMKX01000260.1 GCF_004349055.1 Kribbella antibiotica | reverse complement strand
GGGGCGGCCGGAGCGGCGTTGGGGTGGGGGCGGGGTGTGGTTCTCTTCGTCAGCCAACGTTGATTCCCTTGTAGGCCTGGCTTTCGGCCGCCTTCAGGTCCGGCCGGTTGGTGGGGACGTCGCTGATGTAGGCGACGGCGGTTCCGTCCCCGAGGTCGAAGACAGCCACTGTCAGGGTAAGCACCCGGGCGGTCACCTTGGACGATTTCGCGGTCACCGTCTGCTGCACGAACCAGCCCGACTTGCCCGACCGCTTCACCTCGCCGTTCGCTCCGGCCTTCCGGGTGATCTGGATGTTGCCGTACATCGAGGCCGGCACCTCGTTCGCCAGCGCCAGCGCGGTCGCCTTCGGATCGCCGCCATACCGAGACTGATTGCCCAGGGCACCGACAAAGATGTCGGCGTACCAGTTGTTGGTCCCGTCGAACTTCTCCTGCAGCACGAGGTACTGCCCGCTCGAGTCGAGCAACTGCGGTACCAGCCGCTTGCGGTCCGACCACGTCCCGGTACGGCGCGGGAACGAGATCGCGGTCGACGCAATCCGCTCGCCCTCATGCAGCTTCGGGTTCTTCGACTGACCGGGTTTGACCCCGCCCGGTGGGATCGTGGGTTGGTTCGTCGGCGGCGCCGGGGTGGGATCAGCCTTCTTGTCGCCCGAATTCGTGATCATGAAGACCGCGGTGACGATCAGCAGGATCAGTGCGACCCCACCGCCGATCAGCAACGGCAGCTTCGCGCCCGAAGGCCCACCACCTCCACCGGACGGCTTCTTCGTCGCACCGGCTGGTTTGGTGGCCACCCCAGCCCCGTCAGCACTTGGCCCGGAACCCCATCCGCCAGCCTGCTGCCCGCCACCCCATGGCCCGCCCTCAGTTGGCGTAGTAGGTGCACCACCTTGCGCAGATCCCCAGGAGGCTTGCTTCTGCTCACCCCAAGGCCCGCCGGCAGCCTGCGCATCAGCCTGGTCTGGCTTGGTGCCCCAACCAGTCTCATGCTGATCGGCCCAAGGCCCACCATCACTCTGTCCAGCACCCCAGGCCGCAGCCGCGCTCTGCTCGCCCTGCCCAGCACCAGCCCCCTGTACGCCGCCCGCCGCCTGCTGCGAACCCCAAGAGCCCGCACCCGTCTGCTGACCATCGGGAGCCTTCGCGCCCCAGCTGGGACCCTGCTCCTGGCCGTCGGGCGCTGCGGCACCCCAGCTAGGACCCTGTTCATGGTTGTCAGGAGCCTTGGAGCCCTGGTCAGGGGTCTGTTGTTTGCCGTCAGAAGCCGCACCGCCCCAGGCAGCAGGCTGTTCCTGGCCGTCGGGAGTCTTGGCTCCCCAGCCAGCGCTCTGTCCGCCAGTTGCCGCCGCCGCGACGCCCCAGTTCTGCTGGGTCGGGGCCTGACCTAGCTCCGGATCCACGCCCCAACCCGACTGCGCCTGAGTAGCCGCTGGCGCCGGATCTGGCTGCGAACCCCAAGCAGGCTGCGCTGAGTCGCCCGAGGGCTGCGCCCCCCAGGTCGGCGCGTCCGGTGTGCTCTCATCACCAGACGCCTGCGTGGCCTGTACCTGCGCGGGCTGTACCTGCGTGGTCTCGCTGTCCGGCCCGTCACCCCGCTCAGCCTGGCCCTCGTCCGCACTGGGATCGCGCGGTTGCCGAGCCGGGTTCGGAACCTCGGTCCAACTCACGTCAGACCATCCCGGCTCACCACCGCCCGCCACCTCAGGGGCAGGCTCGACCTCACCGCCGTCTCCAGCAGTGGTCTCCGGCGTGCCAGCCTGCTGAGCGTCGTGGCCAGCCTCAACACCCCAACCAGCGGCGCCAGACTGCGACCCGGTCGCCGGCTCCGCGCTCCAGCCACCGGCCGATGCACCGCCGTCCTCACTGCCCCAATCACCGGCCGCACTAACCCCAGCCGCTACATCGCTGCCACTCTCGACGCCCCAGTCACCACCGGCGTCATCACCCCACGACCCCGTGCCGGCCTGTGCGTCCGCCGTACCAGGGCTGTTCGGTGTACCAGCCACATCTGCCGCACCAGTCGTGTTCGGCGTACCAGGGCCGCTGGCTGTGCTGGCACCGCTCACGGCTCCGGCGCCGCTCGCAACGCCAGTGCCGCTCGCCGTACCAGCCGCATCCGCCGCACCAGGTCCACTCGCCGTACTGGCACTGTTCGCCGCGCCAGCACCCGCAGTGTCGGGCGCGGGCACCTCGTCCGGAGTACCGGCCTCGCCCGTGGCGTCAGCCAGCCGCAGCTTCCATCCGTTGGGCGCTGCCTGCTCCGAACTCTCGGGCGTAACAGCACCCTCCGGCGCCGACTCAACGACGTCCGGCACCGGCTGCTGCGTCCAGTGCTCCGGGGGCGCCGGAGCGATCTCCGGTGCGTTCCAGGTGGCCCGAGCGCGCTCGAACGGCGTCAGCCCGTCTTCCCCGCGGACCTCACCGGCATCCTCGCCGCCGTCGACCGGTCCAATCGCGGCCGGCCCGACCGCAGTCAGCCGCGGTCCACTCTCGCCCGCCGCAGCATCCGGATTCGGCCACCAACCACCCTGCTGCGGGGGAGAGGTCGAATCCCACCCCGCCTGCGGAGTCGTCGCACCCCAGGCCGGTGTCCGGTCCGCACCGGACGACGTAGCTCCCCACCTCTGCTCCGACCCCGTCTGCTGAACAGATGTCGCCTGAGCAGGCGTGGGCCGAACAGACGTGGGTTGTACCGATGTCGGCTCAACAGGCGTCGGATCAACAGACGCCGTCGAACCCCAAGCCGGTTGGACGTCGTCGCCGGACCCGTCGCCGCCAGTCTCAGGCGCGGCGGGCTGGCCCTCGTCCGGAACCGTGCCCTTCTCGGTCCGATTGGTCCACTGCTTCCCGTTCCACCAGCGGATGGTGTCCGGCTGCCCGGTCGGATCCGGGTACCAGCCTGCGGGAGGGTTGCTCATGCGTTCACCGTAACTTCAGCGCGTGTCAGAAAGTACAGGTTCCGAGCCTCAGACACCGTCCTCCTGGCCCAGGCTGAACGCTGCCTCCAGGTCATGGGTCGAGTAGGCCCGGAATGCGATGTGCGTCTCCGTGCTCAGTACGCCGGGAACCCGGTTCACGTGGTCCGGAATCACCGTCGCCAGGTCGTCGTGACGGGGAACCCGGATCATCGCGATCAGGTCGAGCCCGCCGGTCACTGAGTAGACCTCGCTGACGCCCTCGATCGCCGCCACCTGCTCGGCAACCTCCGGGATCCGCGCGACATCGGCCTTGATGAACACGATCGCGGTGACCATGTCGTCCTCTCCCTCGAAGCACACTCGGACCTGCCGAAGCATAGTGGCGACCACCTCGAATCCCCGCGCCGAACCCACCAATTTGGCGCAATCGAACAGATGTTCTAATATGTGCCCATGACGATTCACTCGGCCTGCGCCCCCGGCGAGCGACAGCTCGCCGGGGCCTTCGCGCGCCGAGCCGGCGAGCGGCTGACGCCGACCGCCCCGCCGGATTCCTGCCCAGCAGCCATCTTCGTCCCACCCGTCGATCCGTTCGAGATGCCCGATGACGTGTATGGCGATCTGTTCGGTCTGGACGATCCTGAGGCGCCGACGATGCTCAGCGAGGAGAATCTGTACGACGACGACCTCCCGCCGATGACGGCGATCGACCAGCTGGAGTGGGAGCTGTGGGCAGGGGTCGAGCAGGACGATGCCGAGCGATTCATGCTGCGCCAGTCGGCACCCGCCTGGGTGTTCCTACCGCCCGGTGGTGAGCTGGCGACGGCGCTGGAGTCGGTTCGCATCAAATGCCTGTCACCGATGGCGCTGATCGAGTTCATGAAGGCGACGTCGCGCCTGGTGTCGTGGGCCGAGGCGAACAAAGCCGGTGCGATGGCATCGTTCTTCCGCCAGCGCAAAGCGGAGGCGGCCGATACGCCTCGTCCGAAGGTGATCGATTCCTCCGGCAGGCCGGTCGATCCGGAGCGGTCCTGGGCCGCCGAGGTCGGCGCTGCGCTTCACCTGTCAACGAATACCGCGGTGCAACACATCGATACCGCCCTGCACCTGACAGGTCCCCTGGCCGCCACCCTCACCGCACTGCGAACCGGCGCTCTCTCGCACTCGAAGGCCTTGGCGATCTCCGAGGCAACCCGTGCCTTGTCCGACGAGGACGCGCAAGCAGTCGAGTCCCACGTTCTGCGGCGCGGCGCCTCCCAAACCCATGCCAACCTGCGTCGCTCCCTCCGCCATCAGGTCGCCAAGCACCAAGCCGATGTCGAAGTCGACCGGCACCGAGAAGCCGTCCGCGAACGCACGTGCAAGCTCGTCCCGCTCCCGAACGGCATGGCCGGTCTCTGGATCGTCCACACCGCCGACAACATCCAGAAGATGTGGGTCGTGGTCCGAGCCATGGCCGACCTGGCCAAACGCCCCACCCCTGAGTCGCCGCAGTCTCCTGCCGCCACAGCCCCGCCCACGGCAGCCGCGGAGGCTCCCGTGCCCACGGAGCCTGCGCACTCGCCCGTGCCGACAGGACCCGCGCAGGCGCCCGCGCCGACGGAGCCCGCGGAGGCTCCCATGCCCACCGAATCCGATGCCGACGCGCACTGCGGACCCACCGCATCAGCCGGAGACGTGGGAGCGGCAACCCCTGGTGAGCCGATGCCCACCGCTGCGTTCGCCGATCCCGAGGCAGTCGCAAACCCCGCCGGCCACGCGGCATCCTCGGCATCCCGGGCACCCGCTGAGTCCACTGATACCGAGCCCGAGCGGCTCACTGCCAAGGCGACCACTCAGCGCGACACCAACAAGTCGAAGCCACCGCAGCAAGGGACGCCGCCCCATGACAATGCGCTGCAGGAGACGCCGCCTCGGGAGACGCCGCCTCAGGAGAAGCAACCGCGAGACGAGCGGACAGCTGAGCAACGGCGGGCCGATTCGGTGGCCGACCTCTTCGAGTACATGCTCGAGAACGGGCTCGACTGGCTGGGACGCCGCCTGCCGGATCAGCACCGCCGGCGCCCGCATATCGAGGTACTGATCCCAGTAGGCACCCTGCTGGGTCTCGACGACGAGCCCTGCGAACTCACCGGATACGGACCGATCCCCGCCGAGATGGCACGCCGGATCTCCGAAAGAGGCACCTGGAGGCGTCTGCTCACCGACCCGGCGACAGGTGTCGTCCTCGAAGCCGCCACGACCCGCCACGACCCCAGCCCGATGGTCAGCGAGACCCTGCTCGCTCGCCATCCGGTCTGCGCCTGGCCCGGTTGCAACCGGGCGTCTCGCGAATGCGACCGCGATCACGGTACGCCGTTCGCCGTGTCGCAGCGGACCAGTCTGTCCGGGCTCGCGCCGTACTGCGAGTACCACCACGTCATCAAAGACACCCCCGGCTGGGGCTGGCGCACCGAGAATCACCCCGACGGCTCAGTCACCCTGACCGCCCCCACCGGCCACCGCTACACCACAGTTCCACCCGCCCGAGGCCCCATCACCCGTCAGCCCAAGACCCGAGACCCCGAATCGCGCCGCGACTGTTCCGGCTCGCGGTCTTCACCCGCAGGTCAGCAGCAGAGGACGTCGACCGATCAATCTCGCGACGATCCACCGCCGTTCTAGGCGAGTCAGGCAAGACGACTGCAGCGTCGTCTTGCCTGAACCCTGCGGCGAGTGCCCGCGTGAATCCTGCGGGCGTGTGTGCCTGGGCTCGGTCGTCGGTAGGCGCTAGGCCGTCGGGGCAGCTCGGTGGTGTATCCGGACCGCATCTCTGACGCGGTTGATCACCCTTGCAGGAGCCCATCGAGTGCGGATCCCATCCATGGACGCTTTGATCGCTGGCGTCGGACTCGCCTGACCGTGACTCGTGCGTGCCGGGCTGGCCGTGCGGGACTCGTGCGTTCCCGATTGCGCGGGTAGGAATTCCTCGTGCCGGGCTCAGCGTATGGGGGTCCGGTCGGGTCGCTTTCAGCTGGCTCGGGC
>NZ_SMKX01000025.1 GCF_004349055.1 Kribbella antibiotica | reverse complement strand
CGCGCCGCCCGCGCGCCGGCTCCCCCTCCGGCTGGGCGCCCAACTTTGAGTACCCACCAACCATTTCCACCGCGCGAAAACGACTGGTGGCTACCCAAAGACGCCCTTCGCGCACAAAGGTGGGTCGGCGTGTCTTTGGGTAGCGGTGGGGCGCTTTGAGCACCCGCCAGGCACGGATTGCGGTGCGAAATGGTTGATGGGTGCTCAAAGAGGGCGGGCTACTTGGTCTCGCCGGGTTTGCCGGTGTGGTCCTCGGTGTAGCCGGGGCGGTCGGTGTCGCCGGGTTTGGGCGTGCCATCGGCAGGCGTCGTCTGCGTGGCGGCCGGGGGTTGTTTGCTTTCGTCCGGGCTGCTGGTGGCGAATGCTTGGATGCCGATGGCGCCGGCTACGAGGGCCGCGGTACCGAGGGCGAACGCGATGATCTTTTTCATGGTGCCTCCTTGGGGGATTCGCCGGGTTTTCCGGTTTGACTGGAACTGCCGGTTGTGGGGGTGGCGCTGAGTAGGGTGCCGTAGCCGATGACTAGTGCGGCGACGAGCAGAGCGGCGACAAAGGTGGAGCGGCGCATAGTTCCTCCTAGGGCAGCCATCACCAGGCGTAGTCCTCGTGATGGAAGTCGCGGGTCTTGACGCCGGCCCGGCGGGCGGCACGGCGGACTGACTTCAGCCACGGCACCGGGCCGCAGGCGAAGACGTCGCGGTGGGCAATGTCAGGCACACACCGCACCAGTACGGCGGCATCGGTACCGTCCATGTCTGCCGGCAACCACGACCCGTCATCGCGGCGGCGTCCCGGCAGCAGGATCAGCTCGACACCACGTTCCCGGGCCAGCTCCGTGAGTTCGGTCCGGAAGATCGCGTGCTCGGCATCGGTGTACCGGTAGATCAGCGTCGCGTCGCCGGGTCCGTAGTCGGTGTCCTCCAGCAACGCCCGGAACGGCGTGATCCCGACACCGGCCGCCAGCATCACCATCCGCGGGTGCCTGCGGCGGGCCGCGGTCATCGTTCCGTACGGGCCCTCGATCAGTACCCGCGTCCCGGCGGTCAGCGTGCGTGCTCGCTCAGCCCCGTCACCACCGGCCTCCAGCGTGATCTGCAGCCCGTCGGCGGTCGGGGCCGAGGAGATCGAGTACGGGTTTCCGCGCGTCCACCCCGGTCCGCCCAGGAACCGGAAGATGAAGAACTGCCCCGACTCGGTCCGGAGCCGCTGCAACTTCCGCCCCCGGAGAACGACCGAGAAAGCGCTCTCTGTCTCCGGAACGACCGCCTCGACGACCAGCCGGTGCCGCCCCGAGATCCACAACGGCCACAGCACCCGCCAGATCAGTACCGCGGCCAGCGAGCCGACGTACAGGATCCACCAGAACGCCCGCGTCCAGGCAGCGTGGAAATGCGTGCCGTCGGCAAGTTCGTGCGGGAGGACGAACGCCATTCCGAGATAGGAGTACAGGTGGAGCAGGTGCCACGACTCGTACCGCAGCCGTCGCCGGGCGATCTGGATCGAGGTGATCACCACGCCGATGATCAGCAGCGTGCCGATCGTTGCCCACAGCATCCATGAGTCGGTGACGAACAGCTGCCACAACGCACCCGCCCACTCCGCAGGCCGCCGCTGGACCCGATCGAGCGCGAACAGCGCAGTGTGCACCAGCGCCAGCCAGAACGACACATACCCGAGCCACTTGTGCCGGCGCGCGAGAACATCATGTCCCCACGACTGCTCGACCCACGGGATCCGCGCCATGAACAGCACCATCAACACCATCAGGACCTGCGAGAGCAGACCGGTGTAGAGGGCTTGGGATTCCAGCAGGTACTGCGGATAGACGAACGTCTGCAGCACTCCACCGTTGCGCGCCCAGATCCACGTCGTCAGCACGACCGCCGCGATCGCGAGCAAACCCATCAGGTCGGCAACCAACTGCGGCGCCCAGCGCTTCGCCCGGACTCGTGGCCGGCTCATCGTTTCCGTCATGCCCTCTACGATTCCGGCCCAGATTGTGGCCGGACTAAGAAAGCGGCGTCGTTCCAGCAGGAATGGTCAGCGGCTGAAGCCGGCGGTTAGGCCGCTGAGGAGTTGGCGGCGGCCGACGGCGTACAGGATGACGATGGGGAGGGTGGTCAGGACTACGGAGGCCAGCACCGCTGGGACGTTCACGCTGTATTGGCCTTGGAAGGTCCACAGCGCCAAGGGCAGTGTGCGTTGCTCCGGACTCTGCGTCAGGATCAGGGGGAGCAGGAAGCCGTTCCAGACGCCTAGGCCGTTGTAGATGGCGACCGTCACCAGCGCGGGACGAGTGAGCGGGAACGCGAGCTTGCGCAGCATCCCCCACTCTGTCGCACCGTCGACACGCATGGACTCGAAGAGTTCCTTCGGGACATCGCGGATGAAGTTCGTCAGCACCAGGACCGACAGCGGGATCGCGAAGGCGATCGACGGGAGCACGATCGCCAGCAAACTGTCGTACAGGCGCATCCGGATGATCAGTAGGTAGACCGGGATAATCGTTGCCTGCAAGGGAATCGCGAGGCCCATCAGGAAGAGACCGTTCGCCCCGGCCAGGAAGCGGCTGCCGGCGCCGCGGACGATGGCGTAGGCGGCGAGGAACGAGATCGTGACCGCTGGGATGATCGTGCCGGCCGTGACGATCACGCTGTTCACGAAGTAGCGCGGGAAGTCGGACTGGATCACCAGCAGGTAGTTCGCGGCCGTCGGAGCGTTCGGCAGAGCGAAGGGGTTCTGGCTGAAGTACGCCGATTGGTCTTTGAAGCTGGTCACGACGATCCAGTACAGCGGGACCATCACGATCACCAGCCACAACCACCCGGCCGATCCGCCGAGCCAGTTCAGCCGCACGAGCTTGCGCATATCAGGCTCCCTCTTGCTGACTGGCCGTCGTACTGCCGCCGAGCCGGCGCAGCAGCAACGCCAGCGCCAGACCGATCAGCACCAGCAGTACGGCGATCACACTCGCCGGACCCATCAGGTTCGCCTGGAACCCGCGTTTGTACATGTCCAAGGCCAGCACCCGCGTCGCATCGCCGGGCCCACCCGCCGTGAGCACGAAGATCAGGTCGAAGAAGGTCAGCGACCCAACCACCATCAGCGTCGACGACGTGATGATCGTGTACTTGAGTTGCGGCACCGTGATGCTGAAGAACTGCCGGATCCGCCCGGCGCCGTCGATCGCCGCCGCCTCGTACATCGAGGTCGGGATCTGCCGGACCCCACCTTGGTAGATCAGCGAGTGAAACGGGATGAACTGCCACGACACCACGAAGATCACCACCGCGACCGCGAGACCGCTCTCCCCCAGCCAGTCCTGCGTCAGGAAGCCGATCTTGAGCCCGGCGCCGAGCCCGAAGTTCGGGTCCAGCAAGGCTTTGTAGGTGATCGCGATCGCGGCCGAGCTCAGCAGCAACGGCACGAAGTACAGCACCGCGAGAAACCCGCGATAGCGCTGCCGCCCGGCCAGGAACGTCCCGATCAGCAGGCTGACCGGCGTCTGCACCGCCCAGGACAAGATCATGATCTCGAACGTCACCCAGATCGCATGCGGCAGTCCGGGATCGGACAGCACCGATCCCCAGTTCGCCATCCCGGCCGGGCGAATCGCCCCCAGCCCGTCCCATTGCGCGAAGCTCAGCACCAGTACGCCGATCAGCGGCAGCACGCCGAACACCACGAACATGAGCAGCGCCGGGAACACCATCCAGGTCACCGCACCCGTTCCATGGGACGGGCCGGTACGACGGGCAACCGCTCGGCCCGGGCCACCCGCCGTACCGGAGCTCACTTGCCGATCACCGCGTTCATGCTGTCGGCGAACTGCTGCGGTGAGATCGAGAGCTGGAAGAGTTTCGCGATGTTGTCGAGCAGCGTCTCGGCCTGGGTCGGGCTGAGCGCCTGGTCCCACGACTGCGCGAAGACCTTCGCGTTCGCCGAGGTGTCGTAGACGAATTTCAGCCACTCGGCATCGTTCTTGTCGGTGATCCCGGCCAGCCGATCCTTCGAGCTCTTCGCGACCGAGATACTTCCGGACTTCACCCACGCATCCACCGAGGCGTCGTCGATGGTGTTGTTGGCCAGGAACTTCTTCGCCGTCTCCTTGTCGGCCGCACTGGCCTTCGAGGAGATCGCCAGGTACTGCCCCGGGTTGCCGACCGTGTCGCTCGGATCGCCCTTGCCACCATCGACACCAGGGAAGTTCATGTAGCCCAGATGGCCGCCGGTGACGAAGTCCCCACCAGAGGACTTCATGTTCCCGTAGGTCCAGGCGCCGTGCAGCATCATCGCGGCCTTACCGGTGAACAGCAGCGCCTGATCGGCGTTCGAGTCGGCGGTGATCGAGGAGAACCCCTTGATGAAACCGCCGGCCTTGATCAGCTTCTGCATCTCGTCGAGCGCCTTCAGCGCGGACGGATCGGACCAGCCGTTCGCCCCGCCGTCGAAGATGTTCTGGAAGACCTCGCTGCCGCCGATCCGGTCGAACAGGAACTCCAGCCACATCATGTTGGTCCAGCGCGACTGCCCACCGAGCGAGAACGGCGCGATCTTGGCGGCGTTGAACTTCGGCACCAGATCCATGATGTCGCCCCACGACTGCGGCGGCTGCGCCCCGATCTTCTCGAAGGCACGCTTGTCGTAGAAGAGCACGATCGGCGTCGTGGTCTCGACCGGCATCGCGTAGATCTTCCCGCCGACCGTCGCCGCCCCGAAGGCCGACGGGAAGATCGAGTCCTTCAGCGCCGTGTTCTGCCCGAAGAAGTCGCTCAGATCCTCGACCTGGCCGGCATCCACGTAGCTCTTCAGCCCGCCGCCACCCCAGCCCCAGATCAGCGTCGGCCCTTGCCCGGCGCCGATGGCGGTCTTGATCTTCTGCTTGAACGCGTCGTTCTGGAAGGTCGTGGTCTTGAGCTGCGTCGCCGAGTTCGCGTCGTTGAACCGCTTGACCTGCGCCTCCCGGATCGCCTGCTGCGGCTGTCCGGTGAGGAACCAGTACGTCGCCCCGTCGCCGGCCGCACCAGGTGTACTGCTCTTCGGCCCGGACGTACCGCAGGCCGCGAGCGCACCCACCGCGGCCAAGCTCAGAAATGTCCGTCGGGACGCTTTTATCGGCTCCACTGTGATCTCCGTCTCCCTGAAGGTGTTTCGTAACGTAGGTTTCGGAGAAACACCTGTCAAGGCTTGTCAGATCCTTCGAAACTTTTCGATAATCTGCTGGCTACACGAATGAGGAGGAACGAGATGCCACGTCCGAAGTCCGCGGTCACCCTTGCCACCGTCGCCAAGAACGCCGGGGTCTCGATTGCCACCGTCTCCAAGGTCCTCAACGGCCGCAGCGACGTCTCCTCCGCCACCCGGGCCCGCATCCAGGACCTGCTCACCCAGCACGGTTACGTCGGCCGCCGCCCCGACACCGTCGTCCGGGACGCGGTCGAGCTCTTCTACCAAGGGGCCTTGAACAACTACTCGGTCGAGGTCATCCAGGGTGTCGTCGAGGCCGGTCAGGCCGCGAACGTCGACGTCGTACTGAACGCGCACCCGCGCCACGAGACCACCGTGACGGACCGCGCCAACCGCTGGATTCGCGAACTCATCGCCGGTAGCCGCCGAGCAGCCATCGGCATCACCAGCGAGCTCACCGATGCCGACCTGGCCGCACTGTCGCGAGCCCGGCTTCCCTTGGTGGTCATCGATCCGGCCAACATCCCCGAGCCGGACGTGACCAGCGTCGGCTCAACAAATTTCGCCGGCGGCCGAGCCGCGACCCAGCACCTGCTCGACCTCGGGCATCGGCGGATCGCCTACCTCGGCGGCCCACCCACGTCAGGCTGCAACCAGGCGCGTCTGAGCGGCTTCCGCAGTGCCATCGAGGCCGCGGGCGAAACCGTGCCGAAGGACTACATCTGGCAACGCGACTTCCTGTACGACGACGGCGTGGCCGGCGCCTCCGTCCTCTTCGACCTCCCGGACCGCCCGACCGCGATCTTCGCCGGCAGCGACGAGTCGGCGCTCGGTGTGATGGAGGCAGCCCGCGCCCGCGGTCTCCGCATCCCCGAAGACCTCAGCGTCATCGGCTTCGACGACACCCAAGTCGCCCGCCTGGCCTCACCTCCGCTGACCACCGTCAAACAACCCTTGCGCGAAATGGGTGCGGTCGCCCTACGCACCGCATTGAGACTCGCCGCCGGCGAAACAATCGACTCCCACCACGTAGAACTAGCCACCACCCTCATCATCCGCGGCTCCGCCGCCACCCTCTGACATTCGGCATTGCTTGCGGATTACCCCGGGAATAGCTACCGTTGGGTGTTTGTGTCTGAAACAAAAAAAGTTGCCCTCGTGGGGCAACTAAGACCAGATTATCAGACAGCCAAGGGTTTCGCAAGATCGGGGACGGCGTGACGGATCAGTTGCTGGCACAGGAAATCGGCGAAGAGCAAGGCCACGTGACGACCATGTACGAAAGGCTTGATGTATTGCGCGAAAGGGCACGCGGCGAGCTCGAGCGGGTTCAAGGGGAGAACACCGTCGATAATCTTCAGGGGTACAGTGAACGCGAATCGTTCACCAATCTTTTCTCCGGCCGTTTCGCCCAACTCTCGTCGGTGGAGCGCGGTCTGTGTTTCGGCCGGATCGACGAGACCGGCGGCGAGCGGTTCCATATCGGGCGGATCGGGTTGTTCGATGAGGAGTACGACCCGCTCCTGATCGACTGGCGGACGCCGCTCGCGCAGTCGTTCTACCGGGCCACCCCGGCTGCGCCGCTCGGCGTGACGCGTCGCCGGCACATCCGGCTGCACGGGCGCACGGTGATCGGTGTCGACGACGACGTACTGGACCTTGATGCCTTGCAGGATGCCGACCGCAGCACGCTGATCGGCGAGGCTGCGCTGATGTCGTCGCTCGGCGCGAACCGGACCGGCCGGATGAACGAGATCGTTGCGACGATCCAGACCGAGCAAGACGAGATCATCCGCTCCGAATTGCCTGGCGCATTGGTTGTCCAGGGCGGGCCCGGCACCGGGAAGACCGTGGTGGCGCTGCACAGAGCGGCGTACCTGCTCTACACGCATCGCGAGCAGCTGGCGCGGACCGGCGTACTGGTGGTGGGGCCCAATACGACGTTCCTGCGGTACATCGATCAGGTGTTGCCGTCGCTCGGTGAGACCGATGTGGTGCTGGCAACGGTTGGTGAGCTGTATCCAGTCGTCGAAGCGACTGGGGCGGAAAGCGCGGCGGCTGCGCGGGTCAAAGGCGATCTGACAATGGTCGACGTGCTCGCGCAAGCGGTGGCGAACTTTCAGCGCGTCCCGGACGCGCCGATCGAGTTCAAGGTCGATCAGCATGAGCTTGTCCTGCGGCCGGGCGCGGTCCGGAAGGCGAAGCAGAAGGCGCTCGAGTCCGACGAGCCGCACAACCCGGCCCGCAAGATCTTCGTCCGGCGCATCCTCAAGGTCCTCACCGATCAGGTCATCGACAAGATCGGTCGCCAGTACGTCGGCGAGGAGGACATCGAGGATGTCCACAAGGAACTGGCCGAAGACGACCGTGTGCAAGGGATTCTCGATCACCTGTGGCCGGAGCTCACGCCGCAACTGCTGGTCAGTGTGCTGCTGTCGTCGGCCGAACGTCTGACCGAAGCGGCGCCGCAGTTGAGTGAGGCCGACCGGACCGCGATCCTCCGGCCGATCGACGCGCCGTGGACAGCATCCGACGTACCGCTGCTCGACGAGGCAGCCGAGCTGATCGGCGAGCTCGACGCAGCCGTCTCCGCCCGGCGACAGCAGGCTGCTGCGGCAGAGGCCGAAGCGGCGGACGCCTGGAAGTACGCGCGGGAAGTCGTCCAGGTCCAGCTGGAAGCGACGAACATCGTGGTGATGCCCTGGGAGATCGAGCAGTTCGCCAACCTCGTGCATCGACGGACACAGCTGGTCGACAACCCTGGCACGGTTTCGGAGCGCGCTTCCGCGGATCGCAGTTGGGTCTTCGGCCACATCATCGTGGACGAGGCACAGGAGCTGTCCGCGATGGATTGGCGGCTGTTGATGCGCCGATGCCCGCGGCGCTCGATGACGCTGGTCGGCGACATTGCCCAGACCGGCACGGACGCCGGGGTGAAGTCCTGGGCCGAACTACTCGACCGGTACGCGCCGCGACGCTGGCGAAGCGCCGAGCTGACCGTCAACTACCGCACGCCGACGGAGATCATGACGGTCGCGGGTGGCGTGCTCGCCGCGATCGACCCGAATCTTCGGCCGCCGATCTCGGTTCGCGAAGGTGACGCCGAGCCGTGGCTCCGCGCCGTACCGGCTGCTGAGTTTGCCGATGCCTTGACGGCCGCGATCAAGGCCGAGCGGGAGGCGATCGGCGACGGGCGGCTCGCCGTGCTCGTGCCGAGACCCCGGTACGACGAGCTGGCCGCCATACTGGAGGATGTTGCCCGTAGCAATGATCCGGCGATCCTCGATGCGCCGGTCGCACTGCTTGATGCCACCCAGGCCAAAGGCCTCGAGTTCGACTCGGTCCTGATCGCCGATCCGGCGGGCATCATCGCCGAGTCGGATCGAGGCCTGTCTGATCTGTACGTCGCCGTCACCCGCGCCACCAAACGCCTTGGTGTGCTGGCCGACGGCGACCTGCCAGAGGTGCTATCCGGCCATCGCCAGTGACTCTGTGGCCTTCGTCAGGACCGTGCCCAGCAGGGTGCGGTCCTGAACGCGGCCGCCGACCGTCACCTCGGCGCTCGCAGTCTTGTCGCCGTGGAAGCCGATGTAGCGTGTCGCCACCCAACGGGTCTGCGAACCGCTCCGATAGGTGTAGACGAGCGTCGAGATCCGCAGCGGTCCTTGCTGCATGGTCGACTTCATCGTGCCGTTCTGCAGGCCGATGATCTTCAGCCCCGGTGTGCCCTTGAGTGCCTTCTGCTTGTTCAGCGCAGCCGTTGCCGTGCCCGGGTGACTGTCCAGATCGGTGTCGATCCGGATCATCCGCGGCACGGAAGTGTCGGTGAAACGGCCTTCGCCGTTACCCAGCCCGGTGTACTTCCAGGACTTCGGGAGCACTGCGGAGCCATGACATCCGTACTCCGGGTCACAGTCGAAGTACCGGCTGCCGAATGCCAGGCTGTTGCCAGCGGCAACGGCCGGCGCCGCCCCCGCCAGCGCCACCACCGTCGTACCGAGCGCGGCCAGACCGGCCATCAATCGCTTCATGCTCTTCCCCCAACTGTTGTTCTTTGCCGGTGAGACGCAGGTCACGAACTATTGGTTGGATCTTCAGCAAACTGTGAGAGCGCGATCACGGTGGGTGAGATCGCGCGTCGAATGTGTTAATTCCGTGATCTCAAGCCTGCCGAAGCCCCCCGTCCTGCCGTACTGTGCCGGACCATGCACAGAAGTGAGCCGGCGCGCCCGCATGCCCTCCGCTCGGTGCTCCTCTTCCTGCTGGTGAGCGCACTTTCCGGCGCTCTCGTGGCCGGTCTGGCGCTCCCGCTGGCCGGTCTGGCAGGCGTGACCACCGAGACCGCGCACAACACCGTCCAGTACCTCCCGCAGGACCTGGAGATCGCTCCGACGCGGCAGGCGACGGTCATCCTGGCGAACGACGACTCACGGATCGCGACTCTGTACGAGGAGAACCGGACCGAGGTCACGCTGAAGCAGATCAACCCGATCATGCTGAAGGCGATCGTGGCGATCGAGGACGACCGGTTCTACGAGCACGGTGCGCTGGACGCGAAGGGCACGCTGCGCGCGCTGCTGCGCAACCAGTCCGGCGGTGGGGTGTCGCAGGGTGGCTCCAGCATCACCCAGCAGTACGTGAAGCTCAGCCTGGTCGCGAAGGCGAAGACGCCGCAGGAGCGGCAGGCCGCGACCGCCGACAGCTACGAGCGCAAGTTCACCGAACTGCGCTACGCGATCGCGGTCGAGCAGAAGGTCGCCAAGGAGGAGATTCTCCGCCGCTACCTGAACCTCGCCTTCTTCGGCGGCCGCTCGTACGGCGTCGAGGCCGCGGCGAAGCACTACTTCGGGGTGCCCGCGTCGAAGCTGAACCTGCAGCAGGCCGCTTTGCTGGCCGGCCTGGTGAAGAACCCGGTCGGCTATGACCCGACCGACAACCCGAAGAAGGCCAAGACCCGGCGGGACACTGTGCTGGTCCGGATGCGGGACCTCGGCATGATCAGCGCGAAGCAGGCGACGGCGGCGATGAAGACCGCCGTCATCGATCCGCGCAAGGTGCAGGTCGTGCCGAACGGCTGCGCGAGCTCGCCGTACCCGTTCTTCTGCGATTACGTCAGGGCGAAGCTGAAGGAGAATCCGGTCTTCGGCAAGACCAAGGACGACCGCGAGGACTACATCCAGACGGCCGGCCTGACGATCCGGACCTCGCTCGACCCGAAGATGCAGGCCGCCGCGCAGAAGTCCATCGACCAGCACTCAAAGCCCACCGACAGCGCGGTCGCCGCGATCACCGTCGTCGAACCGACCACCGGTCTGGTCAAGGCGATGGCGCAGAGCAAGCCGTACGGGTTCAAGAAGAACCAGACGGCCTACAACTACAACGTCGAGAAGTCCTACCCCGGCGGGTTCGGCGGGTTCCAGAACGGATCGACGATGAAGGCGTTCACCATCGCCGCCGCGATCCAGAAGGGCGTCCCGCTCAACTACCGGATCAACTCCCCGCAGGTGCTCGACATGAGCGGGCAGGACTTCAAGACGTGTACCGGCGTCACCTCTGACCCCGACTACACCCCGAAGAACTCGACCAGGACCGTCCCGGACCCGTCGATGATCGACGCAGCGCGCGCCTCGACCAACACCTACTTCCTGCAACTGTCCCAGCAGGTCGGCCTGTGCCCGATCGCCACCCTCGCAGCGAAGATGGGCATGCGTGACGCCCAGACCGAGGACCCCCTCGAGCAGGTGCCGTCGATGACACTGGGCTCGGCCGGTCTGATCACGCCGATGATGATGTCCAGTGCGTATGCGACGTTCGCGGCCCGCGGCGTGTTCTGCAACCCGCAGGTGATCACCGCGGTCGCCAGCGTCCGTGGCAAGTCGATCGCGACGCCCGGCCGCAGTTGCAAGCCGGTGATGACCCCGCAGGTCGCGGACGGCGTCAACTACGTGCTGCACCAAGTGATGGAGCCGGGCGGCACCGGCGGCAAGCTGAAGTTCGGCCGCAGCGATCTGGGCGGCAAGACCGGAACCACCGACGACAACAAGGCCGTGTGGTTCGCGGGCTACTCGTCGAAGTACGCGGCCGCCTCCGTGGTCGCCGACGCGACGCCGCCGGCCAGGAACCTGATTGGTCAGACCTTCAACGGCCGGAAGCTGCGCGACGCCTCCGGCTCCGGTACGGCGGGTCCGATCTGGGAAGCCGTGATGCGCAGCATCCTGAAGGGGCTCCCGTCGTCGAAGTTCGTCCAGCCGGACGAGAAGACGATCCGCGGCAACGTGAAGGACCTGCCGGCGGTGAAGGGGATGACGCCGGAGCAGGCGACCGCCCAGCTCGAGGCGCTCGGCTTCAAGGTCGCGATCGCCGAGACGCAGGTCGACTCCGACGCAGTCGCCGGCACGGTCGCCTACACCAGCCCGCGCACCGAGGACGGCGCCCTACCTGGCGCGACGGTCACGCTCTGGCTGTCCAACGGCAGCAAGGTGCCGCCGCCGGTCACTCCCCCGGTGACACCCGGCATCCCGCCGGTAATCCCGCCGAACGGCCCGCCGCCGACGAAGCCGACCGGCCACGTCCCCTGCCCGCCCTGGAATCCGAAGTTCCCGAACTGCGGCGGGCGTTGACCCGTGGTATAGCTCACCGTCGGATCCCATTAAGCTGTGCGTAACGATTGCAGCGAAGGGAAATGTCGTGGGTGGTTCAGCCTTGACGGTGGAAGAGTTGACGGCGCAGCGAGACAGCGCCCAGGCGGAGTACGACGCTCTTGCCGCGAAGGGGCTGAAGCTCGACCTGACCCGCGGTAAACCGTCGCCGCGGCAGCTCGATCTGGCCGACGGAATTCTCGGCGCGGTCGAGCGTGCGGTCTCGGCCGACGGCACCGACCTGCGCAACTACGGCGGGACCAACGGGCTGCCCGAGCTGCGCGCGATCTTCGCCGGCAGCCTGCAGGTGCCGGCCGACCAGCTGCTCGCGTTGGGCAACTCCAGCCTCGAGCTGATGCACGACGCGATCGTGTTCGCGCTGCTCGGCCAGGTGCCGGGCGCCGAGCGCCGCTGGGCCGACGACGAGATCAGCTTCCTGTGCCCGGTGCCGGGCTACGACCGGCACTTCGGGATCTGCGAGCGCTACGGCATCAAGATGATCCCGGTCGCGCTGACCGCCGACGGCCCGGACATGGACGAGGTCGAGCGGCTGGTTGCCGCCGACGCCTCGATCAAGGGCATCTGGTGCGTCCCGAAGTACAGCAACCCCACCGGTACGACGTACTCCGACGAGACGGTTCGCCGGCTCGCCGCGATGACCACGGCCGCGCCGGACTTCCGCATCTTCTGGGACAACGCGTACGCCGTGCACCACCTCACCGACGAGCACGACGAACTGGCCGACGTACTGGCGCTGGCTGCCGAGGCGGGGAACGCGGATCGCGTCTTCGTGTTCGGGTCGAGCTCGAAGATCACCTTCGCGGGTGCCGGGGTCGCCTTCTTCGGCGCATCGCCGGCCAACCTGAAGTGGTGGGCGAGCCACACCGTCAAGCGCAGCATCGGGCCGGACAAGGTCAACCAGCTCCGGCACGTGCAGTTCCTGCGCGACACCGACGGCCTGACCGAGCACATGCGCCAGCTGGCGGGCCTGATCCGGCCGAAGTTCGAGGCCGTCGACAAGATCCTGACCGCCGAGCTCGGCGACAGCGGGTTCGCGTCCTGGAACGCACCGACCGGCGGCTACTTCATCACCTTGCAGGTGCCCGAGGGCTGCGCCGCCGATGTCGTCGCCAAGGCGAAGGCGGCCGGTATCGCGCTGACCCCGGCCGGGGCCACCCACCCGTACGGCGACGACCCGACCGACAGCATCATCCGGATCGCACCGACGTACCCGGAACTCGACGAGCTGGAGACCGCGGTCGCCGGCCTGACCGTCTGCGTGCGGTTGTCGGCCGTCGAGAAGCTACTGGCCTAGTTCGAAGATCAGGCAGGTGGATGTGGCGTGGGCCAGCAAGGTCCCACGCTCGTCCACCAGCCTGGCCTCGGCGACCGCAGTGCGACGACCGCGGCTGATGATCTGACCGGTGCAGCGCAGCTCGCCGGACTTGACCGTGACCGGCTTGATGAAGCGCGTGTTCAGGTCGAGTGAGGTGTAGCCGGTCCCGGCCGGAAGCGTCGAGTGCACCGTGCAGCCTGCGGCCGTGTCGAGCAGGGTGGCGATCACGCCACCGTGCACCGTGCCGAGCGGGTTGTAGTGGAATTCCTGGACCGGCATGATCACCGTGACGCTGCCTTCCTCGACCTCGATCCCGGTCCCGCCGACCAGTTGGAGGATCGGCGGGGCGGGGATCTTCCCGGCGGCCATCGCCTGCAGCATCTCGAGACCGGACGTCGTCCCGACGTGGGCCGAGATCTCGGCCGGGTCCGGCCAGCTGAAGGTGCGGGTGCGCGGGCCGTCCTGAGGTTCGCTCATAGAGCTGAGCTTCACAGGAGCGGCTGGGTCTGTCAACGAGACTTAGGACTCGCCGTTCAGCCGGCCTGCGCCGTGGCGTACAGGTTCTGGGCGTCGGCGCCGAAGTACGGGCCGAACATCCAGGTCGGGATGATGTTGATCTTGTAGCTGTTGACCGAGTTGACGATGCCGGCCCCGGTCGACTCGCTGAACGACAGGAACCAGCCGCCGCCACTCGCGCCACCGGTCATGTCACACGTCATGCCGATGCCGTCGGAGATGAACGCATTGAAGACCTTGCCGCTGCAGTAGACGAGCTTCGTGCCGTCGTACGGCGCCGCTGCCGGGTAGCCGAAGGCGTACATGTTCTGGCCGCGCGCCTGGTTGAACGCGATGCCCTGCCCACCGACCACATCGGTCAGGTTTGCGCCGTTCAGCGGGTTCACGACCGCAGCACCGACGTCGTAGTTGATGTCCTCACTGGCCACCCACTGCGGCGTCGCATAGGTCTTCTTCGCAGTCCACGTCCCGTACGGCGTCGCGCCGTTGTTGTAGGCAGGGACGAACACCCAGTTGGTGTGGAAGGCGCCCTCGAGCTTCACGCAGTGCCCGGCCGTGATGACCGTGCTCTTGTTGCCGCTGGTGACGGCCGTTCCACTGCAGGACGCCGTACGGCCGGTGTAGGTGAAGAACACGCGGCCCTCGGTGGAGACGATCTTCCCGCCGCCGGTCCACGCACCTCCCCCGCTCGGGAACGCAGTCGGGGCCACGGTTTTCGGCTTACCTGCTGGAATCGCGCCGGTGTCGATGCGCTGCTTGGGTGTGAGCAACTGGCCGATCGGTACGGCGGATCGCATCCGCTCGGGGGTCCAGAAGCTCGTGACTTCGGCCTGCTGGGATTTGGTGGTGGCGGCTTCATGCGTCGTCGACGGGTTGGCGGCGGTCGCGGTCGTCGCGCCGGCCACCAGCCCCACCGCACAGGTGGTTGCGAGCAGGGCGGAACGAAGGGGGCGGAATCGCTTCATCTGCAGCCTCTCTCCTCACGGAATGTGACTGGGCGGTCACATCAGGTGCGCCACGATAAACGCTCCTCGGTCCCCGGAAAAGAGGTGAGATCAGGGTCGAACGATGGACGGCTGGAAGGCCGCCCGCAGATTCTTGTCCGGCACCACCACAAATTGCGCGGGATCCGGGTCAGAAAAGCCCGTGCTCGACTGGTAGTGCAGGGTGTTCGGGCAGGCCAGTCCGTCGACCAAAATCTTCTTGTTGACCACCCGCTTCCCGGTCCGCAGCTCGTAGACCTTCAGCGAGAGCACCATCTTGTGGAAGGTCACGTAGATCGATTCGAAGCCGAGCTTCGGCAAGTACGGACAGGTCCGCACGGCCTTGCCCATCGCGACCTCCGCACACGTCACGGTCGTGGCCGCGGCGGCGTCGTTCGTCCGCCATTGCTTGGGCAGCCGCGCGGCATAGTTCTCGATCGAGCTGCCGAGGACAACGGCCCGATTCAGCCCACGCCGGTACGGCGGCGCCGCGCTGTACCTCGCGGGGCTGTCGCAGTAGGACTCAGGGTCGTCAATCAGCTCCTGCACGTTCTCCAGTTCTTGCTGCTGGTTCGCCTTCACCGCCCCGGCCCGCGCCTCGCCTGCGCGCAGATCGTCGGGATAGCGATCGACCGCACGTCGATAGAGGTTGTGCGCCTCATCCCACGCCGAGTCCTTCATCCGCTCAGCCGCACACGCCCGCAGAGCGGCCGGCTCGATCTCTACCAGCGCCGACCGGATCCGCTCCTGCAACACCGGACTCACCTTGCGCGCCTGCAACTGATCAGCAAGCACAACCGCCGAACAGGAATCCGTCACCCGCAGGTTCGCCAGGAAGTCGTCGAGCACCGCGGTCGTCGTGCCCCGCTGCCGCGGATCCGCCAGCACCTGATCAAGAACCCCGAGCGCCCCCTTCGCTTGCCCGGTCGTCGACCACAGGGCCGCCTTGAACTCCGCATCCGCGCCATCCAACCGATCGCAGGCCGCAACATCCTCCTTGGCCCGCTTCGCTTTCCCCGCAGCGACGATCCGATGCAACGAATCGAACTGCGCAGCCGCGAGCTGCACCGTCGTACAGTCCCCCGCCTCCCGCGCGCCGACAACCACGCTGTCGATGCGGCCGGCGTCGTACCGAACGATGCCTGCAGCAACCACCAGTGCCAGCACCAGTGCGCCGGGGACGAGGAACATCCACCGGCGCCTGAGAGTGCTCATCACTGATCGGTTCACAACTTCAGTTTGAAGCGTTCTGGCCGGACGAATCGCTCAGTGTCCCCAAGCTGCCAGTGCTTACAGCCGGATGGACTTGTGGTTCATGAACTCCTCGATGCCGGCGGGCCCGAGTTCGCGGCCGATGCCGGAGCGTTTGATACCGCCGAAGGGGAGGTCGGCCTGGGAGCCGCCGGCCCGGTTGACGTAGACCATGCCGGCGTCGATGCGATCGGCGACGCGGCGGAGGCGGGCGGGGTCAGTGCCCCAGACGCTGGCGCCGAGGCCGAACGGGGTGTCGTTGGCGATCCGGATCGCATCGTCCTCGTCGGTTGCTCTGAAGACGATCGCGACCGGACCGAAAATCTCTTCGTAGTAAGCATCTGTGCCGGGCCGGACATCCGTCAGCACGGTCGCCTCCAAGTAGGCGCCGGGGCCGATCCGGCGGCCGCCTGCTTTCAGCGTTGCGCCTTGCTCGACGGCTTTGGCCACTTGGGCTGCGACTTCGTCTGCCGCCGCGATCGACGCGAGCGGCGGGAGCCTGGTGTCGGGGTCGGCTGGATCGCCAGGCACGTAGTACTCCGCGACGCGCTTACTCAGGCGGTCGACATACTCGTCGTACAGGTCGGCGAGGACGATGATCCGCTTGGGCGCGTTGCAGGACTGACCACAGTTCCGCATCCGCGCGGTCGCGGTGGCGTTGACGGTCTCGTCCATGTCGGCGGTGTCGAGGATGATGAGTGGGTCGGAGCCGCCGAGCTCCAGCACGGTCTTCTTGAGGTTCTTCCCCGCCTCGGCCGCGACCGAGATCCCGGCCTGCTCGCTGCCCGTCAGCGAGACGCCAACGATCCGGTCGTCGGCCAGGATCCCGGGGATCTGCCGGCTCGACGCGAACGTGTTCACATACACATCTTCTGGTACGCCGGCGTCGTGCAGGATGTCTTCGATCGCCTGCGCGGAATGCGGGCAGATCGATGCGTGCTTGAGCAGAATCGTGTTGCCCAGCACCAGATTCGGCGCCACGAACCGCGCCACCTGATAACACGGGAAGTTCCACGGCATGATCCCGAGCAGGGGGCCAAGCGGTCCCTTGGTGATCACCGCCTGACCGCCTTTGACGTCCAGCGCTTCGTCCGCGAGAAGCGTCGGGCCGTGCTCGGCGTAGTACCGGAAGATGTCGACGACGATGCCGACCTCGCCCAGGCCCTCGTTGACCCGCTTGCCCATCTCCCGCGTCATGATCGCAGCGAGCTCGTCCGCTCGTTCCTCGAAAAGGTCAGCTGCTCGATCGACGATCGCGGCCCGCTCCCCCACCGTGCGCGCCCGCCAGGCTGGGTAGGCCGCATGGACCCGCCCGATTGCTGTCTGGACCTCCGCCTCGGTCGAGTTCGGTACTTCCTCCACCAGCACTCCCGTCGCCGGGTCGGTGACCGTGTACATAACTCCTCCATCCGCCGCCGCCAGAGTAACCACTTCAACGACATACTGTATACAGTCATCTCATTGGTTGTGGTCAGGGGTGATGACCAGGCATGCTCATGGCTGCTCCCCGTACTTGAAATTGACCCTGTACCCCCCTGATCGTCGATCGGATGCCCGCCCGTGTCTGAGCAACGGAAATATCGAGTCGCCCTGCGTCTGGCCGCCATACTGGCCGCCATTTCGGCGCCGACCATGGCGCTTGCCGCGCCCACTGCGACCCTTCCACCGGATCCTGCGAACTCGTGGCAGTACCCCCATTGGCCGCAGCAGCAGCCGTGGCAGGAGTCAGGAACCGACCAGCGGATCGCGACCTCCGGAGCCAACGGGCTGCCGGGGCCAATCGATCCGCAGAACTGGGAGAACCCCGACCACATGACGTGGTCGGACTACAAGAAGCCGCCCGGCACGAACTGGGCCGACCCGAACGTCAAGGGGTCGCAGCGGACGTTCAAGGGTGCGCTGGTGCTGCTGGACTACCCGAACGAGGACTTCGTGGTGACGAAGGCCAAGGGTGCGACGGTGTTCGGTAATCCGAGCGTCGAGGCGAACGGCGTACCGCGTGACCAGGTCGCGAAGTTCTACCAGAACTTCCTCAACACACCGGGTGACCTGAACCGCGGTCGCACGCTGCACGAGTACTGGATGGAGGACTCCGGCGGCCGGTACGGCGTGGATCTCACCGGGTTCGGTCCCTACCGGATGCCCGGGAAGTCGTACGAATACGCCATGGAGATGCAGAAGCCGAGCGACTGCCCGGCCGTTGACAACTGCACCAAGAACATCCGCACCGACGGCCGCGCGGCCTGGGTCGCGGATCAGGGCACACAGGTACCTGCCGGGTTCGACTTCGTGTTCTTCCTCAGTGCCGGTCAGGACGAGTCGTCGACCTGGCAGGAGTTCGGGTCGATGAAGTTCCCGACCAAGGAGGATGTCAGCGACGCGTTCGGTCCGCCGGACCCCGCGATGCCGAACTGGTCCGACACCCGGTACGTCGAATGGACGTCGTGGGCCGCCGGTTCGACGATCTGGCCGAACGCCGGAGGTGGTTCGTCGACGCAGGCGGAGAGCTCCGGGATGGGCGTGTACGCGCACGAGTTCAGCCACATCCTGGGGATCGGCGACAACTACAACAACCCGTTCGGTGTTCCGGCCCGCCGCGACTACAGCGGACCGTGGGAGATGCTCAGCCGCGGCACGTTCAACGGGCCTGGCGGTCCACACAGCCGGTGGATGATCCCGGCGACCGGCGGCGCCTCGATGGGTGCGCAACACATGCTGCGCAACAAGATCAAGCTCAACATGGTCGACGAGCAGAACGTTCTCCGGTTGTCGCGGGAAGCGCTCGCGACCTCCGGTGTGGTGATCGCGGACGTCACCGCGCGCACCAACGTTCCAGGTCCTAAGGGGCTGTCCGGGGTGAACATTCAGCTCGGCGGTGCCGGCGACCTCGCGCCAGCTTGTGACACGTCGAAGGACCCGTTCTGCGACGGCCGCGGCTACAACAACTACACGGTCGAGGTCGTGGACCGCCAAGGCACCGACTCGTTCACGCCCGACTCCGGCGTACTGCTGGCGAAGACCAAGAACCAGGACGCAGCGCCGTTCGAGTGGGTCATCGACGCCAACCCGCAGGACATCAACATGACCGACTACGTGCTGCCCGACGGCACCAAGGTCCCGATCACCATCGGCGACTACCGCCAGCTCTCCGACGCCCTCTTCCACGCGGGAACGAACTCGGGCAGCGAATACGAGTACACCGACTCCGCGAACCGCCTGCACTTCTACATCACCAACGTACGACGCGACCGCGCGGGCGTGCTGTCGTACACGGTGGCGATCCGCTCGCTGGACGGCGCCGGCGCCCAGAAGCGCGGCGTCCGCGTCCTGCCGACTGTCGCCGTACCGGGTCGTGCAGGCCTCCAGACCTGCAACTTCAAGCTGACCAACACCGGCAAGGCAGGCGCCGCGTCAACCCACCCCGAGGACGTCGCGACGTACCTCAAGGGCGACGTCTACCGCCTGTCGGCGAAGGTGAACGGCAAGGACTGGGAGGTCTCCCTCCCCAACGCCCTCACCACCGCCAACGCCGGCCAGCAGATCAGCGTCCCGGTCCACACCAAGGCCGGCCGCACCCCGGTCGCGACGGTCACCCTGACCGCCAAATCCGAAAGCGACCCCTCCAAGACCGCCACCGCCACCTGCGTGGCCATCAAGCGCTAGTCCTCACCACCGCGCCTTCGGTCTCACCCGAGATCGGAGGCGCGGTGTCATTTTGCTCACTTCAGCTTGAAACTGATCACTTGGAAACAGGAAAGTTCATCTTCCGTCGGTTAATCGTTCAGGTTAGGGTGCCTCCGATGCAGTGCTGGTGGTCAACACTCCATCCGCCTCACCCGTCCGACAGGAGATACGCATGCCAGACATCAATCGCCGCAGGTTCCTGCAGCTGGCCGGTGCTTCGGCCGGGTTCGCTGCGATGGCGAACAGTATCGAGCAGGCCGCAGCGATCCCGGCGCACCACCGGTACGGCGACATCAACGACGTCGAGCACATCGTCGTACTGATGCAGGAGAACCGGTCGTTCGATCACTACTTCGGGACGATGAAGGGGGTGCGGGGGTTCGGGGATCCGCGGCCGGTGGTCCAGGAGAACGGGCGGCCGGTGTTCTATCAGCGGGACAAGACCGGCAAGGAGGTGCCGCCGTTCCATCCGGATGCCGACGATCTCGGGCTGCAGTTCCTGACCGGGCTGCCGCACAGCTGGCCGGATGGGCATGCGGCGATCAACAACGGCAACTACGACAACTGGATCCCGGGCAAGGGACACGTCGCCACGATGGCGTACCTGACCCGCGAGGACATGCCGTTCCACTACGCCCTCGCGGACAAGTTCACGCTCTGCGACTCCTACCACTGCTCGTTCATCGGTGCGACCGACCCGAACCGGTACTACCTGTGGAGCGGATACACGGGCAACGACGGGACCGGCGGGGGCCCGGTGCTCGGCAATGACGAGGCCGGCTACGGCTGGACGACGTACCCGGAGCGGCTGGAGAAGGCCGGCGTTTCGTGGAAGGTCTACCAGGACATCGGCGACGGCCTGGACGGGCCGGGCGGCTGGGGCTGGATCGACGACGCGTACCGCGGCAACTACGGCGACAACTCGTTGCTGTACTTCAACAACTACCGCAACGCGAAGCCCGGGGACGCGCTCTACGAGAAGGCCCGGACCGGCACCAACGCCAAGGCCGGCGAGGACTACTTCGGCCAGCTGCGTGCGGACGTGAAGGCCGACCGGCTCCCGAAGATCTCCTGGATCGCGGCCCCCGAGGCGTTCAGCGAGCACTCCAACTGGCCGACCAACTACGGCGCCTGGTACATCTCGCGCGTCCTCGACGCCCTCACCTCGAACCCGAAGGTGTGGAGCAAGACCGCGCTCTTCATCACCTACGACGAGAACGACGGCTTCTTCGATCACATCGTGCCGCCGTTCCCGCCCAAGGACGCGAACCAGGGCCTGTCCACCGTGAACGTTGCCCCGGACAACTTCCCGGGCGACAGCCGGTACGGCGCGGGCTCGTACGGACTGGGTCCGCGGGTCCCGATGTTCGTGGTCTCGCCGTGGAGCACCGGCGGCTACACGTGTTCCGAGGTCTTCGACCACACATCCGTCATCCGGTTCATGGAGAAGCGGTTCGGCGTCGAAGAGCCGAACATCTCGCCATGGCGGCGGGCGATCTGCGGTGACCTGACCTCGGCCTTCGACTTCGACACGGCACACGCTCAGAAGGTCCCGCTCCCCGACACCGCCGCCTACGAGCCGCCGGACAACGAGCGGCACCCGACCTACGTGCCGGCGGCGCCCCCGCTCGGCGAACTCCCCGCGCAGGAGCGTGGCTCCCGCCGTACGAGGCCGTTGCCTTATGCATCGACCGTCGACGGCGCCTCGGCAGGCGGCCGCTACACGCTGACCTTCTCGTCCGGTGCACACGCCGGCGCGCAGTTCCTCGTCGCCGCCTACAACCGCACCGACGGCCCGTGGACCTACACCACGTCAGCCAGCAAAACCATCTCGGACAGCTGGAACGCCACCTCGTACGGCGGCGTCTACAACCTCACCGTGCACAGCGCGAACGGCTACCTCCGCACCTTCAACGGCAAGCCGGCCACAGGCCTCGAGGTCACCGCGCGCGACACCAGCTCGGGCGACGTCAAACTCATACTCACCACCGACATCGCCCGTGCGGTAACCATCACCAGCACCTACGGCGGCCGCCCCAAAACCCTCAACCTCAAACCAGGCAAGACAACTCACCTAGTCACCACCACTCGCCGCTGGTACGACGTCTCTGTCACCACCGCAACGGATAAGTCGTACCTACGCCGCTTCGCCGGCCACGTAGAAACCGGCCAGCCGGGTCTGAGCGATCCGGCTATCCGGACTGTTTGATCCCAGCGACCGCCGCAGTTTCTGACGTCCGGGTCCGGCTCTTCGGACGTTGGCTGCGGCGGATGGTCCGGTATGGCGGGTGTGTGGTTGCTCGCCGCACCGGACAAGCCGGACACGTTGCCTGGGGTTGCTCGCCGCGGCGGCCGCGTTACATAAAGAGCTTGGCTGAGCCCGGCGCGTGGTTGAGGTACTGGCGAGGTCGGCGATCGCGTGCCCGCTGCTTGAGGTGCCCGCTATGGCTGAGGTGGAAAAGCGGCGCCAGTGTGGAAACTTCATGTCGCCATTTGCACAAAACGTTCCACCCAGCTCTCCAGGCGGGCTGGTCGGTGGGGCTGGGGAGCTTTACCTATCATTCCAGGTCAGTTTCGCTCCCCAGCCCGCCCGGATACCTGACGAATCGGGCACTGGGGAGTTCCACTGGCGGATCCGCCTGCCGTTTCGCGCTACGCGGGGATTTTTCGGGTCCATACGCCGAAAAACTCACGCGTAGCGAGCGCCGACGCGGCCAGCCGGGCCAACAGCCGGGGGCTTGAACAAGAAGTGGTGGGCCGGGACAGGTAATTACTTGTTCACGCCCACCACCCAGCCCACGAACCCCCGACCAGTGGACAGCGCCGCGACGAAAAGGGCCACCAGCGCGGCAGCCAGGGTCAGCCGGGCACGGCAGTACCCCCGGCCTCCTTGCCAGCGCTTTTCACCACCAGCAAGGGTCACTTTCCAGGCTTCCCCGCTACCGGCCGCAACCATAGCGAGCACCTCAAGCGGCGGGAACGCGATCGCCGACCTCGCCAGTACCTCAACCCCGTGCCGGGCCCAGCCAAGCTCTTTCTGTAACGCGGCCGCCGCGGCGACCAGCCACAAGCGACGTGCCCGGCTTGTCCGGAGCGGCGAGGTAGCTGAGACTTCGAACAAGGATTCAGAGAATAGGAGCCTCCGGCGCCGGAGCAGCCTTGGCATCAGCACGCTCTTCAAGCTCATCGACACTGATCCGACTGGTCCAACGCGCATCCGGATCAGGCTGCGGAATCGAGTCGAGCAGGAGCTTCGTGTACGGATGGGACGGCTCATGCATAACCGTCGACACAGGACCGCGCTCCACGATCTGCCCCTTGTTGATCACCATGACCTCGCCACCGAGGTAATACACGGTGGACAGATCATGCGTGATGAAGAGAGTCGTCATCGCGTGCTCACGCTGGAAGTCGAGCAGGATGTCCAGAAAGTGCTTGCGCACCTGAGCATCCAGCATCGAGACCGGTTCATCGGCGATGATGAACGACGGCCGCAGCATGTGCACGCGCGCCAGCATGATGCGTTGCCGCTGACCACCCGACAGCTGATGCGGGTATCGCCCGAGAACGTTCTCCGGCTCCAGCCGCACTGCTCGCAGCGACTCCTCGATCAGCTCGAGACCCTTCGAGCGACTCTTGGTCAGCCCGAACTTCTTCAGCGCCTTCCAGAGCACGCGATCCACCCGGTAGAACGGATTGAAGATCGCGTACGGGTCCTGGAACACGGGCTGCACATCGCGCCGATACGCGTCGTACTCGGCTCGACTCAGCTTGAAGATGTCCTTGCCACCATAGAGAACGCTCCCTGCGGTCGGCTTCTGCAACCCGAGCACATTGCGCGCGATCGTGCTCTTCCCGCTGCCACTTTGGCCGACCAGGCTGACGACCTGCGGCGGCTTGGCGGCGAGGGTGAAGCTCACGTCGTCGACGGCGGTGATGTACCCGGAGGCGACCCCACGGGCGTGGAATCGTTGCTGCACGCCCCTAAGTTCCAGTTCGGACTTCACGATGATCTCCTTCCGACCCGCGGGATCGATTCGATCAGCTGCTGGGTATAGGGATCCTGCGGATCCTTGAACACCTGCCGTACGTCGCCCACCTCGACCAACCGGCCTTCGTACATCACCGCGACTCGGTCGACGAGTTGCGCATGCACGCCCATATCGTGCGAGATGACCATCAGCGTGACACCGAAATCGGTGCGCAGATCGGCCAGCGACTGCAGGATCACCCGCTGGATCGTCACGTCGAGCGCGGTCGTCGGCTCGTCCGCGATCACCAGGTCAGGTTCGAGCGCGACCGCGATCGCCATCAGCACCCGCTGCTTCATTCCGCCAGACAACTCGTGCGGGTACATCCGGCCGACCCGCGGCTCCAGGCCAACCTGGCTGAGCAACCGCGGAATCAGTTCACCGAGCGAGTCCTTGCGCGCCGGCGCGTGCTCCAGGATCACGTCCTTGAACTGATCCTGCACCCGCATCACCGGGTTCAGCGAGCTCATGGATCCCTGTGGGAGATACGAGAGAGCGCTCCATCGCAAGACCCGGAGCTCTTCGCCGTTCACCTTCAGCAGATCGACCGGCGACCGCCCGGCCGGGTGGAACATCACCGAGCCGGCAGTCACCTTGCCGGGCGGTTTGAGCAGCCGCAGCAGCGCCACGGCGAGCGTGCTTTTCCCGCTGCCCGACTCCCCCGCGATCCCCAGGATCTCGCCCCGGCGGACGGCGAGATCCAGACCACGAACAGCCTGTACGTCGCCACGGCTGGTCGAGTAGGTGACGTCCAGCCCCTTGATCTCCAGCACCGAATCGGAGTCGGCCGAAGTCCCCTTGTGTTTGGCGGATTCCTTCACCGATTCACTCACCGGCCACTCCCCTCAGCCGCGGATTGTAGACCTCTTCGAGGCCGATGTTCACCATGTTCAGCGCGGCGAACAACAAGGTCAGCAACGCAATCGGTACGACGAACATCGGCCAGGCGCCCAGGGTCAGCGCGCCGGTGCTGATCGCGGTGAAGATGATCTGCCCGAGGTCGATCACGCCACCGGGACCGAGCCCGATCACCTCGAGCCCGACCAAACCGAAGATCGCGCCGAGCGCCGACGAGGCGAATCCGACCCCGATGAACGGCAGCAGGTTCGGCAGGAGCTCGGTCGTAATGATCTCCAGGTCACGCGCCTTGGTGACGCGGGCCAGATCGACGTACGGGCGGGACCGCAGGCTGAGCACCTGGGACCGGATCGTCTTGGCCGCGAACGGCCAGGAGAAGATCGAGATCATCACGCCGACCTGGAACAGGCTCACGTTCTTCGCGTACGCCGAGAGCGCGATCAGCAACGGGAACGTCGGGATCACCAGCAGGATCCCGGTGAACGTCGACAGGATCCCGTCGATCCAGCCGCCCTTGTAGCCGGCCACGAAGGCCACGACCACACCGACCACCGTCGAGATCACTCCCGCGATCGCGCCGATCTGCAGCGAGACCGAGAGCGCGCTCACCACCATCGCCAGCACGTCGCGCCCGAACTGGTCCGTGCCGAGCAGGTGCCCCGGGCCGGGCACCAACCACCGCTCGTACGCCGCCAGCTCCAGCGGATCGGTCGATCCGCCGATCCCCTTCACGATCAGCGGACTCAGCACCGCGATCAGCACCATCACGAGCAGGATCGCCAGCCCGATCGCCAACCGCGGGCTGTTCCGGATTGTTCGTAGGACAGCTGTCAGGATTCGCATCGGCATCACTTCCAATACTTCACGCGCGGATCGAGCAGCGGCAGGACAAGATCGAGCAGCAGGACCGCGGTCAGCACCGAGAAGATCGCGATATCCGTGACGCCGAGAATCGTGTTGAAGTCCAACTGCTGGATCGCGGTGACGAGCGTCGTACCGAGGCCTGGGTAGTTGAAGAGCTGCTCGACCAGGACGTTGCCGTTGAAGATGAAGCCGAGCGAGATACCGAACGCGGTGACCTGCGGCAGGTAGCAGTTGCGCAGGGCGTACCGGGTCAGGATCCGCCACGGCTTGAGGCCCTTGGCTTCGGCGTACACGAGGTAGTCCTCACCGAGAACGGGAACCATCAGCATCCGCGTGGACAGGATCCAGCCGAACGTTCCGATCAGCACGATCGAGAGTCCTGGCAGCAACCCGTACTTCAGCAGACTGCCGATGAACGCGAGATCGAAGCCTGGACTGATGTTGGAGTCGTACGCCGAGCGGGCCGGTAGCCAGCCCAGCGTGTACGCGAAGACGTAGACCAGGATCAGCGCGACGAAGAAGAAGGGAACGTGCGAGAGCGCGATCGACAGGTTCGTCAGGATCCGGGAGCCCAGCTTGCCGCGCCGCCAGCCCGCGACCGCACCAAGTGCCAGACCGAAGATCCAGGACAGGACAGCCGCGATTCCGAGCAGACCGATGGTCCACGGCAACGCTCTCAGGATCACGTCCTGGGCCGGAGTCGGGTAACTGATCAGCGACGGCCCCAGATCGCCGTGCAGGATCAGCTTCTCCATGTATTTCAGGTACTGCGAGAAGATGTTGCCGTCGAGCCCGAACTCGGAGCGGTACCGGGCGATGATCTCGGCCGAGGCCTGCGCGTTGTAGATGTAGTTCTGCTGCAGGCTCTGGATCAGCGTCTGGATCGGGTCACCGGGCATCAGCCGGAAGAAGAAGAACGCGATGGTGAGCGCTCCCCACAACTCCACCAGATAAAGCCCGAACCGGCGGACGGCGTACGCCGCGAGCGGATGCCGCGCCATCCAGGCCCGCACCCCCGGCGAGGGTGCGGAGTCCTGGGTCCTGTCGGCAGCTTCCTCCGGCGGCGCTTCAGCCGTCACGCCGGGCCCTTCTGGCCAGTGGGCTTGATCTTGGCGAGGATGAACATGAAGTGCTGCCACCAGTTCAGCGGCACCTCGAAGAGGTCGTCGTCGGTCGGCCAGCCGGTCCAGAAGGCTGTGTTGAAGTACGACGGATAGCCGGTCTGGATCACCGGAAGCAGCGGGAGGTCCTGGAAGTAGATCTCCAGTGCCTGGTCGAGCAGCGGCTTCGCCTCCGGCGCGGCCGGGTCCATCGCGGCGAGCTTGCGCGACAGTTCGTCGAACTTCGGGTTCCGGTAGCGCATCTTGTTCTTGCCTGCGGCGTTCTTGCCGATCGGCTGCGCCCTGGTGCTCTCCCAGTCGGCGTACAGCTGCGCGGGATCGAACGCGATCCCGGCCCAGTTGGAGTCGATGTCGTACTCACCGCGCTCGAACTTCTCACCGTGCACGCTGCCGGACAGCGCCCGCAGGGTGGCCGGTACGCCGACCTTCGCCAGCTCGGTCTTGAGCACGTTGGCGATCGCGTACTCACCACCGTCGACGGGTGAGGCGGTGATGATCTCGAGGTTGATCTCCTTACCCTTGTACATCCGCTTGCCGGCGGGGTTCTTCGGGCAGATCTCGTCGAGGAGCGCGGCCGCCTTCTGCGGGTTGAACTCGAACTTGTACTTGTTCGCGAGCTCGTCGTTCTTCCACTTCTCGTTGGTCGGGTAGTCGGCCCACGGGTAGATCGCCGGTGGCACCTCGACCGGCCAGATCGACTTGCCGATCTTCTCCCGGTCCAGGCAGTAGTTGATCGCCCAGCGCATCTTCGGCTCGGAGATCACCCCACGCGACGGGTCGCAGTTCAGCCACAGCACCCGCGGGTTCGGGTCGTTGAACTGCGTGGTGACCAGGTTCGGATAGCCGGTGTTGCGCAGCTGCTTGGCGTGCTGCTCGTCGATCGAGCCGACGTCGAACTCGGCCCGCTCGAACGCGAGAGCCGCCTGGTCGGCCTGTTTCGACGTGCTCTGGTAGACGACGTACTGGGGCCCGACGTCGAGTTTGGCCTTGTTCCAGTAGTTCGGATCCTTCTCCCAGACGAACATCTTCTGGTTCCGGATGGCCTGCTTGAGCTTGTACGGGCCGCTCTTGACCGGCGGATTGTTCTTGAACTTCGTCGGGTCCTGCGACTTCCAGATGTGCTCGGGCATGATGTCGAACCCGGCGTAGATCGCGGAGATGAAGTTGTAGTGGAACCGCGGCGTCGCCTTGGTCAGCTTGATCACCGCAGTCTGCGCGTCCGGGATCTCGATCTCCTTGACGAACTCCTTCAGCTCGCCGCCACCACCGAACAGCTCCGGGCGGTCGCGCAGCAGCATCACGGTGAACTTGAAGTCGTTCGCGGTGAGCGGCTTGCCGTCGCTCCACTTGGCCGCCGGATCGAAGGTGATCGCCAGCTCGGTGTTGCCGGCGTTGTACTTGTAGCCGGTGGCCAGCCACGGTGTCAGCTTGCCGGTGGCGAAGCTGAGATAGAACATCGCCTCGCGACACATCTCGTAGCCGCCGCTGCCCGGCGCGCCGTTCGGGATCATGTTGTTGAAGCTGTCGAAGACCGTGAACTCGGTCTGACCGACGATGATCGTCTGATCCCGAGGCACCGGGATGTTGGCCTTGCCGATCTGGACCGACTTGGTCGCAACGGGTTTGTCGTTGGCGGGCTTGTCGGAGTACGAGCCACCGCCGGAGCAGGCGGCCAGTACTCCGGTCAGCGCGGCGGCGGCGCCGCCGCCGACCAGACTTCGGCGGCTCAGTTGGTAGCGAACTACCTCGGCTACGTTTTCGAACTGCGGGTGTCCGTTCTCAGGGAACTCTGCGTCCATGACGAAAGTCACCTCCGTTTCCGTTGCGTTGACCACGGCATCACCGACCGAGAGGTGTCACGGACTATAAGTAGCGATGACAACGTTGGCAAGACTTCGTTGCCACGTTGCAAAACCGAGGCCAAACCCACAGGTCAGTCGATATACCAACCTCTGACAACGATGTTTCGCTGTCCGTGACGGCGTGAACGAGCGATCACACCGTGGCCATCACACGCCGCGTCACACGGTGACCGGATTTCCTCGGTACGACGGCCACCGCCGTGGCCACATCCGGCAACTTTGGGGGAACTCGCATGACCAGTACGGCGATCGACTACGAGGCGATCAAGAAGAACCAGCGAGCCGGGTGGGAGACCGGCGACTATCCGCGGGTCGGCAACACGTTGCAGATCATCGCGGAACTGCTGGCCGAGGCCGCCGATCTCCGCGCCGGAGAGCGCGTTCTCGATGTTGCTTGCGGGCAAGGCAATGCGGCACTGGCGGCCGCACGGCGGTTCGCGGAGGCGACCGGTGTCGACTACGCGGTCAACCTGCTGGCGCAGGGCCGCGACCGCGCCGCCGCCGAACACCTGCCGGTGACATTCATCGAGGGTGACGCCGAAAACCTTCCGCTGCCGGACGCGTCGTACGACGTGGTGCTGAGCACGGTCGGCGTGATGTTCGCGCCGAATCACCAGCAGGCCGCGGACGAACTCCTCCGGGTCACCAAGCCGGGCGGCAGGATCGCGCTCTCCAGCTGGACTCCCACCGGGATGGTCGGCCAGCTCTTCAAGACCGTGACGAAGTGGGCGCCGCCGCCGGCCGGTGTCCAGTCCCCCACCTTGTGGGGCACCGAACAGCACCTGTACGAGCTGTTCGGCGACCGGGTCGAGTTCACCGCGATCACCAAGCGGGAGTTCGTCTTCCGGTACCACTCGCCGGAGCATTTCGCTCAGTGGTTCGTCGACAACTACGGCCCGATTACTCGGTTGTCCGGCACGCTCGACGGCGAGGACCAGCACCGGTTCGCGGCTGACCTGGCCGACGTACCGCGAGCCTTCGACTACGCGACCGACGGCACGGTCGCGGCGCGAGCCGAATACCTCGAGGTGGTGGCAACTCGGCGCTGAGAGGCCAGACTGTAGGTCTCAGCGAGGGGGCGAGATCTGTGGTGGTGGGGATCCGGTTGCTCGGTCCACCGAGGTTGGAGCCGGTGACTCGGCAGCCTCGGGGACGGAAGGCTTGGGGACTGCTCGGCTATCTGTTGCTGGCCGAGCGGCCGCCCAGCCGACGGCGGTTGTCCGAGCTGTTCTTCGCCGACGCCGATGACCCACTCGGCGCACTGCGCTGGTCGCTGGCCGAGCTGCGGCGGGCGATCGGCGTACCGGGTCTCCTCACCGGTGATCCGGTGGGCAGCGCTCTCGGTGCTTCCATCAGCGTCGACGTTCTTCGGTTGCAGGCTGAGGACGAGCTGCTGAACGCCGGTGAACTACTTGAGGGGATCGAGCTGGATGGCTGCCCGGAGTTCGAGTCCTGGTTGCTGCTTGAGCGGCGCCGGGTGGCGAGTGAGATCGAGGCGCAGCTACGCCAGAGAGCGATCTCCCGGCTCGCGTCCGGCCAGGCCAAGGAGGCGATTCCCTTTGCTACCAAGGCTGTCAGCATCAATCCGCACGAGCAAGGCAATCACGAGCTCCTGATCCGCGCTCTCGCCACGTCCGGCGACCGGATCACGGCGTTGCGGCAGATCGAGCAGTGCGTGGACCTGTTCCAGCGGGAGCTGGGCATCGACGTCACCTCGTCGTTGTACGAAGCTGCGACGCTCAAATCTCTTCCGAGCCCGGCGCTCAGCGGGCGGGCCGCTGCCGTGAGCCAGCTTCAAGCTGGGCGGGCTGCGATCGGCGCGGGCGCGGTCGACGCCGGTCTCCAGTGCCTGCGCCAAGCCGCAACCCTGGCGGTGCAGTGCCGCGACAAAACGCTCGAAGCCCGCGCGCTTGCGGCGCTCGGCGGTGCACTGGTGCACGCCATCCGCGGTCACGATGAGGAAGGCGCGATCGTCCTGCACGAAGCGCTTCTCGTGGCAGAGCAGGCCGGAGAGCGCTCCACTGCCGTTCTCGCGCTCCGCGAACTCGGCTTCATCGAGGTCCAGGCCGGTCGCCGCCGGACCGCCGACGGCTGGCTCGATCGCGCCCAGCAAGCCGCCGAGACCGACGAGGAACGCGCTGCCGTCCTCGGCGTTCGTGGGATGAACTCCTCCGACCGCGGCGACTACCCGGCCGCCTTCGCGCAACTCGGCGAATCCGTCGAGCTCGCTGCGCGCTGCGGTGATCCGCGGCAACAAGCCTGGTCCTGGTCACTCGTCGGGCGCGCACACCTGTTGCGGGCCGAGTACGCCGACGCGGCTGTCGCCGTACGGGGTGCTTTGGATTTGGTCCGGCGTGAGCGCTGGATCGCTTTCCTGCCTTGGCCGCAGGCTCTGGCCGCAGGCTCTGGCCGCCGAGCTCGACCTGTACGCCGGGGATCTCGACGAAGCCACCAGCGGATTCGAGGAAGCCTGGGCGCTGGGATGCCAGCTCAACGACCCTTGCTGGGAAGGGATGGCGGGCCGCGGCCTCGCACTGCTCCACACCGCACGCGGTGATCATGCAGCCGCGAGAGACTGGCTGGATCGCGCTCTCTCCCGGGCTGGTCGCGAACCTGATCGGTATCAGTGGGTGCACGCCTATGTCCTGGATGCCGCCGTCACCGGAGCGCTGGCCCGTGGCGACTCCGACCGAGCTCGCCCACTGGCCACCGCGCTCTCAGACCTCGCCGCTCGTTGCGATCTTCGCGAACTCCTCGCCCGCGCCTACCTCCACCTCGCCGACCTCGGGGACCCACAGGGGAACGCCAGAGCGCGCTCTCTCACGCTCAGCATCGACAGCCCCCACCTGCAGGCGCTGCTTCAGCCGGACTCTGCGAGGTCGTAAAGCGTGGTGGGGCGTCCGGCTGGACGCCCCACCGGCCTCAGACCAGGTAGGCCTTCAGGATGGTCTGGTCGACCCAGTTGTTCTGCTGGTCGACCACGTGCGCGCGGAGCGAAATGCTGCCACCCGGCGCCGGGTTCTTGACGGTGATCTTGCCTGCGACAACGGCTGCCTTCGACCAGTGCTTGCCGCCGTCGGTCGAGACGTCGACCGTGAGCGATTTCGGCTTGGCGCCTTCGACGGTCACCGGAATCTTCACCGTCGCCCCGGCCTTGCTCTTGCTGTCCAGTCCGAGCGACGGATGGAACCGGACCACCGAGGCCGGCAGCTTCGTCCTGGCCGTCGTATGCCCGGACCGGAAGCCCCAAGTGATGCTGACCTTCGACGAGGTCGCCGCAACAGCAGCTGAACGCGTGATCGTCGCGGTGAGGCGATAGTCCGCTGGGCCGGCCGGAACGGTGAACGGCTGCTTACCGAGCAGCGGATCGTCGTTGGATCCGATCTTCACGCCGTTACGGTAGAGCGTTGTGCTCGCCTTCTCGTGCTCCGAACCGCCCAGGTGCCCGGCGCCGTCGGCGAGCAGCGGGAGCCATCCGGAGATCTTGTCGCCATCGCGGAACAGTCCGAGGTGCTTGGCAAGTTTCGGCCCGGCCACCCCGATGTTGAAGTCCTCGGTCGTGGTCGTGCCCGGTTGGTAGGCCTTCGTGTCGCTGAAGTACTCAGCTTCGGTCCCGGCGGCGCCGACCTGCCCGAACCCGAAAGCCCACTTCGTCCGTGCGGTGGTCAGGTAGACCGTCACCGTGCGGGGAAGGCGATCATCGTAGGCAGCGTCGAAAGTCCCTACGCCGTCGACCTCACCCTGAGGAATGAGAAAGCCCTGCTTGCCCGGAGCCGAAGCGCCGAGCCGGACAACAACCTTCGCCAGGTCCTTCTTGGCCACCCGCTGGGTGTACCCGGTGAGATAGCTGGTGCCGCTGTTTGCTCCGGCAACGGAGTAGAGGGAGTCTCCGTTGGCGAACTGGTTCCGCACTTGCTGGTTGAGCTCACCGGCCTTGGCCTTCGGCCCGAGGTGCGCGGTGCGGAATCCGGCGAAAGACTCCAGCATCCAGCCGCGCCCCATCGTGGTCCCGGCTGTCGTTACTGCGGCATCGATGAGGATGAACTGTGAGACGGCCTTCGGATCGGGGACGGTCACGCTGACCGGCTTGGCGGTCCGGGCGTCGACAGTGATTTTGCCCGCCTTGCCGACCTGGAGGACCGGCTGGTTGATCCAGTCAGCGCCCTTCCAGTCGCCAAGGTCGGGCGAGACGAAGATGGTCGAGCTGAGCAGGTACCGGCCCGCGGGCAGCCGCATGCTCACGGCCGGGCCGGCCAGGAACAGCCGCTGATCCTTGGCCGGACCCGTCAGCCCATCGAAGAAGGTGCTGTAGGCCTTGGCCGGCTTGCCGTCCCGGCCGAGGTGGCTGACTGCAACGTCGTAGGACTCGACCTCGCGTTCGATGGCGGCCACTGTCCGGACGGACTGGTCTCCACCGGTCGCCGTGACGTACGCGCTGTAGAAGCCGTCGGCCTTGCCGCCAAGCTTGGAATTGGCCGTCAGCGTGGTCGAGGCCTCGCCGCCGGCCGGAATGGTGAGCTGCTTGGCGCCCAGCGTGAAGAACCCGACCGGCGCGGGCTTGCCGTCCGGCCCGAGCGTGGTGGCGGACAGATCCAATGTGACGGGCGTCTTGCCGAGGTTGCGGTAGGTGATCTTCCGGCTGAGCGGCTTGTCATCGGTGTGCGGCCACTGCTGGGTGCCGAAGGAGAGCGGTCCGTCCTTGACGATCACCGACTGCTTGATCGCCTTGCGCAGGTCGATCCGGCCGGTGCCCTGCTGGAATGCCGAGTAGCCCGCGCCGCCGACGGTCGACCCCGTCAGCGCAGCCTTGATCTGGTCGCCGGTCCAGTCAGGGTGTTGCTGCGCGAGGATCGCGGCAGCACCCGCCACGTGTGGCGTCGCCATCGACGTACCGGAGATCGCCATGTAGCCGTCCGCCGGCTTCGGCGCCCGCTGGCCGATCAGATTGCCGGGGGCGGCAGCCGCCCCGATGTCCACGCCCGGGGCTGTGACATCGGGCTTGAGCCCGCCGTCGCCGACGCGCGGACCGGTGCTGGAGAACGGGGCCAGTTTGTCGGACTTGTCGACGGCCCCGACAGTGAGCGCGGCATCGGCGCTACCCGGTGAGCCGACCGTTCGGGCCCCGCCCTCGCCATCGTTGCCGGCGGCAATCACGAACAGCGTGCCGGTCTGGGCCGACAGCCGGTTGACCGCCTCCTCCAGCGGGTCGATCCCGGGTGTGTCCGTGCCACCGAGGCTCATGTTGATGACGTCAGCGCCCTGCGCGGCCGCCCACTCCATCCCCCCGATGACGGCGGAGTCATCACCTGAGCCCTCGTCACCGAGCACCTTCACGTCGAGGATCTTGGCGCCGGGCGCAACGCCCTTGTACTTGCCCTTGGACTTCGCGCCGGTTCCGGCGGCGATCGACGCGACGTGCGTGCCGTGGCCGAACATGTCCTTGTCGCCGGAGTCGGTGAAGTTCTTGCCGCCGATCTCCTGCCCGGCCAGATCCGGATGCGTCTCGTCGACTCCGGTGTCCAGTACGGCGATCTTGGTGCCCTTGCCGTTGAATCCGGCGGCCCAGGCGGCCGGTCCACCGATCTGCGGCACGCTCTTGTCCAGACTGGCCTTCCGGACACCGTCGAGCCAGACCTTCTTGATGCCTTCGGCAACTTCCCGGAACGCCGACGGGCCCTGAGTCGTCGTACGGGTCAACTGGTTCCAGTCGGGCGCTGTGACGGCGTCCGCGTTGATCCGCGGGAACGTCCGGGCTGCTGCTGCCCGTTGACCGCCGCCGTCGTAGGCGACGATGAGTTTGACGCCCTTGCGCCGGGAGGCGACGTACTCGGGGCGGCTCAGCAGGGTGACGTCGAAGAGGCGGCGGTCCACCCGGCCGGAGTCGACCAGTCGCGCGGCGTCCAGCGGGATGACGAAGGTGTGCCCGCGGTCCCGGCTGAGCTGGAGCGGAATCTGTTCGCGGCCGGGTGCCCGGCGGACCCCGATCGGCTTGCCTGCGGTATTGACGGCGACCTGGTCGCCCGTGGGCAGGGCGATCCAGCCGGACACGGCAGCCTTGGGCATACCGTCGATGGATTGTGCTGCGGCGGGCATCACGGGCAGGGCGCTGATGGCCAGGGCCAGCGCCGTGGCGGCGGCCGCGGCGGTGCTGAGTTTGTGCCTCATCGAGGGGGTTACCTCTCCGGTTGAGCGGTTGACGAGGGCAACACTGCTCGACCGATGCTGAAGCCAGCCTGAATTATGAGGCCAGCCTGAATTCTTAAGATTCGTTCAGGAAGCGTCGGCAATACTGAACCGATGCGGATGCTGATCGTGGAGGACGAGCAACGGCTCGCAACGTCCCTGGCCCTGGGTCTCACGGTCGAGGGATTCACCGTCGACGTGAGTTACGACGGCCCGGACGGGTTGCTCAAGGCAACAACTGGGACCTATGACCTCGTCATGCTCGACGTGAACCTGCCGGGAATGAACGGGTACCGGATCTGCGCGGAGCTGCGGGCGGCGCACAACCCGGTGCCGATCCTGATGCTGACCGCGAAGGACGGCGACTACGACGAGGCCGAGGGGCTGGACGCCGGGGCCGACGACTACCTGACCAAGCCCTTCTCCTACATGGTACTGATCGCCCGGATCCGGGCGTTGCTGCGGCGGCAGGGCCGCATCGTCGCGCGAGTGGTCCGCATCGGCGATCTGGTGATCGACCGCGGCGCCCGGCGGGTGACCCGCGACGGGGCCGACGTCACCTTGACGGCCAAGGAGTTCTGCGTCCTGGAGCAGTTGGTGGTCCGGGCCGGCGGCATCGTCTCCAAGACCGAGATCCTGGAGCACGTCTGGGACCTTGCCTACCAAGGTGACGCCAATCTCGTGGAGGTCTACGTGAGTGCACTCAGGCGCAAACTCGGCGCCGGCCTGATCGAGACGATGCGCGGCGCCGGCTACCGGCTGGCCGGCAGTGAATAGGTTCTTCGGTTCGGTGCCGGTCCGGGCAGCGATCGGGGTCACCTTCGTGATCGGGGCCGCGCTGGTGGCCACCGGGGTCGCCGTACTGGCGTTCCTGCAGGCCGACCTCGAGGACAACGTCGGCACCGATGCATCGGCCAAGGCCACGTTTGTCGTCACGGAACTCGAATCGGGCACTCCGCCGGCGTCGATCACCCTGCCCCCGGGCGACCCCGTACAGGTCGTCCCCGGCGAAGGAGGGCTCGTGGCCGGCCGCCCGAAGGCCGGGCCGACGCCCACTCTGACCGAGGTCCGGGCCACCGACGTACTCGAATTCCGTTGGACCAGCCAACAGGCGACCACCCCGGCCGGTGAGCCGTTCACGGTCTACGTGGCCTCCTCGCTCAAGCTCGAGCACAGCGCCGTACGGACCGTCCGGCTGGCGATGGCCGGTGGGCTGCCGCCGTTGCTGCTGCTGGTCGGCGGTCTGACCTGGCTGGTTGCCCGGCGGGCGCTGCGCCCGGTCGCGGCGATCCGCAGCGAGATGGCCGCGATCACCGCCAGCACCGACTTGTCCCGCCGGGTCCCGGAGCCGGACTCGCAGGACGAGATCGCCCGGCTGGCCCGGACCACCAACGAGACGCTGACCGCACTGGAGGCCTCCGAGGAACGGCAACGCCGCTTCGTCGCGGACGCGTCGCATGAGCTGCGCAATCCGCTGTCGTCGCTGCGGACCCAGCTGGAGATCGGTGCGGCCCATCCCGAATTGCTCAACCTCGACGGCATTATCCAAGACACAGTCCGGCTGCAGAAGCTCGCCTCGGACCTGCTGCTGCTCGCCCGGCTCGACTCGGGCGAGCAATCCGCGAAGGCCGCCGAGGTAGATCTGGCCGGTTTGCTGGAACCGGACGGCGTACGGATCGCGGAGAGCACCAGCTTGCTGGTTCGAGGTTCCGCCTCGCAGCTCGGCCGGGTGGTGGACAACCTGGTGGCCAATGCGCAACGGCATGCGGCAACCGAGGTGGTCCTGACCTTGCGCCGCGACGGCGACGACGCCGTACTGGAGGTTGCCGACGACGGCACCGGAGTGCCTGAGGACCAGCGGGAGCGCATCTTCGAGCGGTTCGTCCGGCTCGACGATGCCCGCAGCCGCGACGACGGTGGCGCCGGCCTGGGGCTGGCGATCGCCCGCGATGTCGTCCGTCGCCACGGCGGCAGCCTCACCGTGAACACCGGACCGGCAGGCGGCGCTGTGTTCACGATGAGACTCGCGCTACTTACCGCGCGCGTGGCGTCGCCCTAGTCGTCGTAGGCGGCGTCGGCGAGGAGTTCGGAGGTGCGGTCGGGCTCGTTGAGGACGGCGCGGATGACGTGGCGGCGGTCCCAGCGAGAGCTGGCCCAGGCGAGGGCTTTGGCGAGGCCGTCGAAGGTTGCGGCGTGCGGGGCGCCGTCGGCATCGACCCACCACGAGACCTCGACGCCGTCGACGGTGAGCTCCTCGTGTTCCCACCACACGGCTGGCGCCTCGGGGACGAATTCGAACACCAGGTCCGGTACGTCGGCCGCCGTACCGGTGCCGTCAATCTTGCCCTCGGCAACTTCATGGGCAAGCGGTACGTCGAGGAGATCGCTCAAACCGTCCGCCGCCGCGCCTGAAGCGAGGACGAAGCCGCCCAGGTCGGCGCGCTGCAACCACATCGGGTTGTCTGCGACGACTGCTGCTTCGGCGTCGACCACCTCGGTCCAGCCGTCCTCCCCCAGCACCCGGACCTTCTCAGGTGCATCACCGGGGAACAGCGGCAGCGTGCCGAGCTGACGCCAGAAACGCAGGAGATCGCTCTCTGCGATCTCCTGCTCGGGGTCGGCCAAGCGCTCCAGCACCAGGCTGATGCCGTCAGCGTCGAGGTCGCCGACCTGGCGGACCAGACCAACGGCAGCACGCACCTCGGGGTCGAGACCGCGGGTCCACTCCGGCGCCGCATCCAGGAACGCGGCGAGGACAGGGTCGGCGTCGGGATCGGCGCGGCCGGCGAGTGGTTCGCCGTTCTCGAGGAGAACGCGCTCTCTGATCCACCACGCCGAGTACGACGGTACGCCGAGCGGGCGGTCGTCCGGCCCGACCACGCGGACCTGAGTGACAAGGGCGCGACGGAGGTCCGGCTCGCTGCCGAGAATGCCGAGGACACGCGGCCAGGCGTCTTCCTTGATCCAGTCGAGGTCGCGGATCGCCATGAGTTCGCCGACCGTCGCGCCGTACCGGGAACCGTCCGGGGCAACGTCATAGGCCCAGTCCTCGATGCCGTCCAGATCCTTGAGCTCTTCCGGCAACCGATCGAGCGCGACATCCGCCGAGGTGACGGTGCCGAGGGTGGCGAGGACTCCGACCGCCGCCAACGCCGGCAGACCATAGCGTTCGAGGACGGCGGGATCGACCGGTGCGACCTCCTCGTCGTCCAGCACTGCCTCAGCGTCGGAGCCGGGAACGACGAGAGCGTTTGCTGGGACCAGCTCGCCGTCCGCATCACGCAGTACGAGGTCTGAGAGCCACCACAGGCCCTCCGCCTGCGCAGGATCTGTCGCAACTAAGCCGAGCACCGCGTGGGAGACCGCTTCCGGGTCTTCTGCCTCTGCGGCATGCTCAACAGCAGCCCGTACGGCGCTGTCTTCCAGCAGGGAACGTGGTGAGGCCGGGATCGCGCCGAGCCGTTCGAGCGCCGGGTCAACCGCGGTCGGGTGGACGACGCGAACGCCGTACTCGCCGAACTCTTTGAGCACGTCGATGGGGATCTCCGGGCCGGGCAGCAGCAACCCGCGGGCGCCGCGAACGAGTCGGCCATCGGCGAGCGGAACCGGCAACGTACCAAGGGATTCCCGCAGCAGCGCGTCCGTCACCATGCCGGAGAGAGATGCGTAGAGAACGCTCCACCACTCCGGAGATTCGTCCGCGGCGGCGGTCCCGAGCTGATCAACCACCTCGGCCAGCTCCAGCCGCCGGACCCCAAGCGCATCCAGCGCCAACCGGTCCTGCCGAGCCGACCCGATCAGCCCCGGAACGATCGGTGCCAGCACGCGATTGAACGCGTCATCAGCTCCATCAACCACCACCGCATCCCGCGGCCGAAGCAACGCCCCGTCCTCCACCGCCCGCACCATCGGCGTTGTGGGGAGAACCGCCAGGATCGCCTCCCGCAGCGCCTGATCCAACACCCCAGCTGCCAGCCCGGTCGGCACCAGCTGCAGTACCGCTCCCCCACTCTCCTCGGCGCGTTGGCGGAGGAGTTCGGCGTAGGCGGTCGCCGCCTCCTGCACCAGGCGGTCGGTGAGCGGACCGTTCGCGACGTGGCGGCGGGTTGGATCGAGGGGGAAGGTTGCCAGGAGCAACGCGGGGAGGGAGAGCGCTTCCTCGGTGGGGGTTGGAGCCTGTACGACGTTCGGGAGCGCGGTTTCCGGGATGCGTGGGAGGGCCCAGAGAACGGAGTAGAACGGGCGAGAGCGCTCTTCGATCGGGCGGTCGGCGAGGAGCTGTTCGCGTTCTGCGTGATCGAACGTGCCGCCGGTTTGGTGAATCCACCAGCGGGATTCAGCGTCTTCGAGGACGCGGGTTTCGGCGTCGGTGACGATCTCGATGCGAGCGAGACCGGGGAGCGCGAGCAGCAGCGGGTCGCCGGCTTCGGAGAGCAGGCGGTTGACGAGAGAGGCTGCGGCGTCGTCGCGCAAGGGCAGGATGACGGCCGTGTCGTACCCGGTGGGCGGCTCGCCTTCGGCATCGAAGGGCAGCCGCAGGACGGGGACCTTGCCGTCACGTCGTCGTACCTCGGTGTCCAGACCAACCGCACCGAGCGCCACAATGGCGTCGGCGGTGTCGGCCTTGGAGAACCGCACACCACCGGTGCGCGACAACACCACCGGCTCGTCGCTCACCGCAAGAACAGCAGCAAAGCCGACCCCGAACCGTCCGACCGAACCCGTCGTCGCATCGACCGCGTCGCGCTTTGCCGACGCACGGAGCGTGGCCAAGGACTCGACGCCCTCCGCGGACAGCGGCGTACCGGTGTTGGCGACGACCAGCGTGTTCCCGCGGAACTCGAACAGCACTCGGCCGGGAACGCCGGCCCGCACAGCGGCATCGGCGGCGTTCTGGGCGAGCTCGATGACCAGGCGGTCGACGTACCCGCCGAGAGCGAGATCTTCTTCGGCGTTCGCGTCCTCCCGGAACCGCACTGGTGCTGCTGACCACCCTGCCAGCACTCGTTCGCGAATTCCGGCCGTTCCGAACACATCGTCGCTCACGCGGTGCATTATGACGGGGCGTGGAGCGACCGGTACGGCGAGGGTGCCCGCCGGGGCGTCGTGATCTGCCCCGGCGGACCTTGGATCACTGGAACGAACAGCCCGGGTTCGCTGCGTCTTCGGACAGCGGCGCACCCTTCGGGTTGAAGTAGTACACCAGCAGAACGATCGGCTTATCGGTCAGGTTGCGCCCGATGTGGGTCTGGTGGTCGGGCTCGCGGAAGACCGAGCCCTTCGGGTAGTGACCGTCGGACTTGCAGTCGCTGCCGAAGTGGTCGAGCGTTCCTTCGGCGACGCGGGCGAGCAGGTTGCCGTCGTGGAAGTGCCAGCCGGTCGTACCGCCCGGCTGAATGGTGATCTTGCGGTAGACGATGTCGGTGTCGCCGACCGTCTTCTGCCACAGGATCTCGCCGGTGACTCCGGACGGCGGCGTCGCGTTCGCGGTGGCCGGTACGCCGACGAGTGTCGCCGCTGCCAGACCGGTGATCGAGAACGCAGAGAGCGCTCCCCGAGTTGCTGCGCGCATGAGTGGATCCCTTCAAGGGGTGTTTTGGTTTCCCAGGTGATGACCGGCGAGCTGTCTGCGTTGTGACATCACCGACCCCATTCCGGTCAGTCACCGTGCGAGAGCCATGCTGCCAGGTCGCCGCTAGGGTGGGGCCGTGATCCCACCCGGCAGCCGGTACGTCGCCCTTGGTAGTTCGTTCGCAGCGGGTCCCGGAATCGGCCCGATCGTGCACAAGCCCGCGGCCCGATCGGGCCGCAACTACGCGCACCTCGTCGCTGCGGACCTCGAACTCGAACTCACCGACGTCACATATTCCGGCGCCACCACCGCGCATCTGCTCGACACGCAACAGGACGAGGCGCCACCGCAGCTCGATGCCCTCGGCCCCGATACCGCGCTCGTCACGATCACCGCCGGCGGCAACGATCTCGAGTACGTCGGTACGTTCATGCGAGGCAGTGCGCTCAACACTCTCGCCAAGCCGGCCACCGTCCTCGGCCGTCGAGCCGCCAACCGGATCCGGGCCCGTGTCAGCTACCTCAAGGACGACACCGCCTACCAAGCGGCAGCGGACTCCTTGACCTCCGTCGTCGAGAACGTCCGAGAGCGCTCTCCGAACGCGCGCATCCTGCTCGTCGACTACCTGACGCTGGTCGGTCCGAGCACCCGCCCGCGCCTCGACGTACCGCTCAACGAGGAGCAACTGCCGAGCATCGCGATCATGGCCGACGGCCTGGCCGGCGCCTTCGCCAAAGCAGCAGCCGCCACCGGCGTCGACCTGATCGCCGCCTCCGCCGCCAGCCGCGACCACGCCATCGGCTCCCCCGAACCCTGGACGACCGGCTTCTCCTTGAACCCGTTCCGCCTCGCTCGCGGCTTCGCTCCCTACCACCCGAACGCCGCCGGCATGCGCGCCGTCGCCGACCTCATCGTCGGACGCCTCCGCGACTGAAACTGTCCGAAGCCGTTGATACGTTGCGGTCATGGACGCAACCATGGCTGAGGTGGAACTGCGAGACGTCGAGGACGGCGACCTCGACGCACTGTTCGAGATGATGCGGGACCCGGAGTCGGTCCGGATGGCCGCCTTCACCTCCAAAGACCCGAACGACCGCACCGCCTTCGACGCCCACGTCGCCCGGCTGCGGTCGAGTCCTGAGCTCACCTTCCTCGCGATCACCCGCGATGGCGAATTCGCCGGGACCGTCGGCAGCTTCGAGATGGAAGGCGACACCGAGGTCACCTACTGGGTCGGCCGCGCCTTCTGGGGCCAAGGCATCGCCGGCCAGGCGCTGGCGCTGCTGCTCCAGATCGTGCCGACCCGGCCGATCCACGCCCGAGCCGCCAGCGACAACGCCGGCTCCCTCCGCGTGCTCGAGAAAGCCGGCTTCGTCATCACCGGCACCGACACCGGCTACGCCAACGCCCGCGGCGCCGAGATCGAGGAGACCATCCTCCGCCTCAGCTGACTCCGGAAAGTTTGAAAGACTCGGAGACGTGCCTGAGACAGGGAGAGATAGCTAGATCCGCTCGAGCAATTGGTGGAGCACGTCCAGTAGCTTGCCATCGTCCTCGGCGTGCGCCGTCACGGTGATCGCTGTGCGCGCCGAGGGGCTGATCAGGGCGTACTGCCCGTACCGGCCGTCCATCCGGTAGGTATCGCCCTTGTCGATCCAGACACCGGGCCCGTAGCCGTGCGTCCAGCGATCGCCGTGGTCGAGGTCGCCCGGATCGACGAGGTGGCTGGTATCGAAGGCGTCGTCCGTCATCCGGCGTACATAGACGGCTGGGACGAGCTGCCGGCCCTCCCACTCGCCCTCCTGCAACAGAAGCTGCGCGAACCGTGCCAACTCATACGTACGCAGGAACAAGTCGCTCTCGGCGAACGGGTACCTCGTCGAGCCCCAACCGCCCCTCGGCTTCGGCCATCCCCACCGCGACCGCCGTGAAGGTCTTCGAGACCGAGTACAGGTTCACCCGGTCGTCGGACCGCATCCGCCGTTCGGCCAACGGCGATCCGTCCTGGTACACGCAGATCCCGTACACACCCAGGTTGTCGTCGACGTTCGCCCGCAAGAACTCGTCCAGCAACTCGCCATCCACCCCCGCATCCTAGGTCGGACCCGCGAGCCCGGCGAGCAGGTCTTTCCGCATCCTGAGTTCTCCCCCGGATCGGAAAAAGCTACCTGGGTTTGACGCGGAGGGTGGTCGCTCTGGCCGCGGCGTTGGTGATCGCACGGGTCGGCGATCCGTTGCCGTACTTCTGCAGATAAGCCGCGTCGATCTCGTCGTCGACCGTGGTGTCCGGGACAAAGACAACGTCACGGGTCGTGCCGTCCCAGACGATCGCGCCTTCATGATGCCGCCGGACGCCCTTGTACCAGCTTCCTTCGGCACCCCGCACGGACCGCACGTACAGACTCCCGTCGACAACAACGTGCCAGATGATCGTGAGCGTACGCAGCGATCCGTCCTGCCGGCGCCCGGCGACGCGAATCTCACCGATCCGATCCAGGGCCTGCAGCTCGCCGGCGTTCCAGGTACTCATGAAACCTCCTCAGGCTTCGGGGATCTGGATTCCGAAGTTTGCCACCGTGATGTTTTCGGGCTCGGGACCGCCACGCTTGCCGGTCTCGAGGGCGTCGATGGCAGTGAGCTCGTCGGCGGTGAGTTCGAAGTCGAAGACGTCGAGGTTCTGCGCGATCCGCTCAGGCTTGGTCGACTTGGGGATGACGGATCGGCCGTGCTGGAGTCCCCAGCGGAGCATCACCTGGGCCGGTGATTTGCCGTGCGCTCGCGCGATCTCACCGATGACGGGATCTTCCAGCGCGCTGGTGTGGCCGCTGTCGCGGTAGAAGGTGATGCCGCCGATCGGTGACCAGGCCTGGTTGATGATGCCGTGCTCGCTGCCGAGCGCCTGGATTTCGCGTTGCTGGAAGTACGGGTGGATCTCGAGCTGGTTGACGGCGGGCACCACGGTGGCAGCGTCGAGGAGGCCGCGGAGGTGGTCGACCATGAAGTTGCTGACACCGATGGCGCGAACCTTGCCATCGGCAAGCAAAGTCTCCAGCGCGCGATAGGCATCCAGAGTCTTGCCGAAGTCGCTGGGCAGCGCCTGGTGGAGGATCAGCAGGTCGATCTGGTCGATGCCGAGCTTGGCAGCGCTCTTGTCGAAGGCGTGCAACGTCTGGTCGTAGCCGTAGTCGCTGATCCAGACCTTGGTCTCGATGAACAACTCGTCCCGTGGGATTCCAGACTCACGGATGGCTTGGCCGACTTCGCGCTCGTTACCGTAGGCAGCGGCCGTGTCGACGTGCCGGTAGCCGACGCCTAGAGCCGCGGTGACCGCGGTCCGCGTCTCCTCGGGCGGCGTCTGGAAGACACCGAGGCCGAGGGCAGGCATCTGTACGCCGTTGTTCAGCGTCAGGTTCTGCATCATGCACTCCTTGGGAGAGTTCTGCGCCGTTGGCCGGCTTGCAGCTCGTGATCGCCGTAGCTGTTGTCGGCGGGATTGACGGTCACGCCAGGCACGACGATCTCGTCGATGCGGTCCAGCACGTCGGCCGGCAGTTCGATGTCAGCGGCCGGCAGAAATGCTTCGAGCTGTTCCATCGTGCGCGGGCCGATGATCGCCGAGGTGACGCCAGGGTGATTGATGACAAAGGCAACGGCCAGCTGGATGAGCGTCATACCGGATTTCTCCGCAAGTACCGCGAGCTGTTCGACGGCTTCGAGCTTGCGCTGGTTGGCCGGCGTCGACATGTCGAAGCGCGCCGGCGGCCGCGCGGAGGAGGTCGGCGCGGAAGCCGAGTCCTTGCGCCAGCGGCCGGAGAGCCAACCACCCGCGAGCGGGCTGTAGGTGAGGGTGCCCATCCCGTGCCGGAGGGTGGCTGGGAGAACGTCGTACTCGATGCCGCGGACGAGCAGCGAGTACGGCGGTTGTTCGGTGACGAACCGCTGCGAGTTCCGCTCCCTGGCGGCCCATTGGGCTTCGACGATCTGCGAGCCGGAGTACGACGACGAACCGAGGTAGCGGATCTTTCCCTGACGGACCAGGTCGGAGAGCGCGCCGAGGGTCTCCTCGACGTCGGTTCCGGGGCTCGGCCGGTGGACCTGGTAAAGGTCGATGTAGTCGGTGCCGAGCCGCCGCAACGAATCCTCCACCGCACGGATGATCCAGCGCCGTGAACCGCCGCGCATGTTCGGATCGTCCTGATTCATCGGCATGAAGAACTTCGTGGCGAGGAACACCTCGTCGCGCCGGCCGTCGAGGGCCTGGCCGACAATCTCTTCGGAGACCCCGGCCGAGTAGACGTCGGCGGTGTCGACGAAGTTGATACCGGCATCAAGTGCGCGGTGGATGATGCGGATCGAGTCGGCGCGGTCGTCGTTGCCCCAGGGGCCGAACATCATCGCGCCGAGGCACAGCGGGCTGACCTGAACGCCGGTACGGCCGAGAGGTCGGAATTGCATGGTCAATCCTTCGTGTCGAGGTGAGCAACGGTGGTTGCGGGATCGCGGGTGGTCCAGCTGGCCAGGAGGTTCAGGGCCTCCTCGGAGGCCGACTCCGGCGGCGCGGTGTAGACGTTGATGCGCTGACCGGGATCGCCGGCGAGTTCGAAAGCCTCGAAGTCGAGCTCGAGGTCACCGACCAGCGGATGGTGGAGGCGCTTACGGCCGGTTCGGTGGTAGCCGACGTCATGAGCCGCCCAGCGGCGCCGGAAGTCGTCGCTGCGGGTGGACAGCTCACCCACCAGATCGGAGAGGTCCTTGTCGTACGGGTCGTGCCCAGCCGTCGCGCGCAGAAACGCGACGCAGTCGTTCGCGGACTTGTCGTAGTCGACGAAAAAGTCCGTCGCAGTGGGGTCGAGGAAGCAGAACCGCGCACTGTTCGGAGGCCGGCCGGGCGTGTGGATCGCGGCGTGCTCGTACAGCGGGCTGTACAAGGCGCGACCGAGATCGTTAGCTGCCAGTACGTCGAAAAGCCCGTTGCGCAGGTACGCCGGCATCGCCATCTGGTCGAGGATCCGCTGGACGACGGGACGCACGCGCTTCTTCGCCGGCGTACGGCGTGGAGCCCGGCCGGCGGGCTTGGCAGCGGAACGGGCCAGCCGGTAGAGGTGGTCGCGCTCGGCCTCATCGAGCTGAAGCGCGTGGACGAGCCCGTCGAGCACGCCGTCGGAAACACCTCCGGCGCTGCCGCGTTCCAGGCGGATGTAGTACTCCACACTGATCCCCGCGAGCAGCGCGACCTCCTCGCGCCGCAACCCACTGACCCGCCGGTTGGCGCCGAAGATGGACAGCCCGGCCTGCTCAGGGGTGATTCTGGCCCGGCGGGTAGTCAGGAACTCCCGGAGGTCGTTGCTGCTGGAGTCGTTCTTGGCGGCCATGACTTCACGCTACGTCACAGCCGCGCAGGCACCAGACCCTGTCAGTACCCCTCTTACCAGTGCCTGTTACGGCTGGACGCTGTGGACGTACGGCGTTGTGGTGGTTACGGCCTGGAACCCGAGGCGCTGCAGGATCGGCGAGCTGTCGTCCGAGGCATCGACGTGGAGGTATTTGTAGCCCTTGGCAACGGCCTGGGCTGCGCGGACGGCGACGAGGGCCTTGTAAATGCCGCGGCCGCGCCACTCGGCGAGGGTTGAACCGCCCCAGAGGCCGGTGAACTCGGTGTTCTGCTTGTAGACCGCCCAGGCTGCGGACACGACGTGGCCGTCCGCCTCGGCGACATAGACGTCGGTCAGGCCGCTGGAGTGGCGTCGTACCAGGTCGTCGGTGAGCCAGGACCAGTCGTCGTTCCAGACTGTCGACTCCATCGCGGCGATCCGCTCGAAGTCGGCACGGTCGCCGACCAGGCGGAAGGTGATGCCGTCGACCGTGTCGCGTCCCTGCAAGCGCTGCACGATGTCAGCGCCCTCTGCGATCAGGACGGTTTCCTGGTCCTCGGGCACGAACCCGGCTGCCCGCAGCCGGTCCGGAAGATCGGCCGGAAGGTCGTGGCCGCGCAGCTTCCACTCGACCGGCTGGCCCTTCGCTGCGAAGTAGTCCCGCTGGCGGGCGATCAACGCGTCGATCTCGGCGCTGTCGAGACCGTCGAGAGAGCGGTAACTCACAAACCCTCGCTGCGGATACTCGACGCGGATCACCGGGCCGTCGGTGCTCGTCGGGACGTCGGCACTCTCGCTGGTGCCCCGCAGTTGTTCGTCGTACGCCGACAGTAGTCGCGCGATCTTGTCGTCAATCACAGCAAAAACTCTTTCATGAAGAAGGGTTCTCAGTCGCCTGCAAAAGGGTGCGCAGCAGGGCCTCGAGTTGGTCTTGCTCGGCGGCGGGGAGAGAGCGCACCAGGGACTGCTCGACGTCTTGGATGTCGCCGACACCGCGTTGCCAGATGCCCAGACCAGCCGGGGTGAGGCGCGCGAGGACCTTGCGCCGGTCGTCTCGGTCGTGGTGGCGCTCGACGTAGCCGCGGCGTTCGAGGGCGTCCAGGCGGTTGGTGAGGGCGGCGGGTGACATCGAGAGGTGTTTGGCCAGCTCGCCAGGAGTTGCCTGGTACGGCGCCCCGTTGCGGCGCAGCAGGTGGAGCGTCTTGAACTCCCACCACTGCATGTCGTACTTCGCGAGGACGGCGTCACGACTGCGGTCGAGATACTGGCCGAGGGACTGCAGACGGACGGCGATGCCCTCGACGCGGCGGTCGAAGCCGGGGATCTCGCGCTCCCACTGGTCGACGTGCCAGGTCACGAAGTCTTCTTTCACTCGTCTAACTTTTCACCCACTGAAGCTTAGTTGTCAAACATTTCGACGTCGAAGTACTTTCGGAGAGCTCGGTTCGCGATCGGTGAGGAGACGTCAGATGGTGCAGGTCGAGGTGTCAGCGGTGGCTGCCGCGGCGGGACAGCTGGTGCTGGCGGGACAGTGGGGTGTTGCCCGGGGGCTACTGGAGGCGACGCAGCCGGTGGAAGCGGCGGATGTTCGCGCCGTGGCGTTGGCGTTGGCCGAGGTGGCGGTGGATGAAGACTTTGCGCGGCAGACGCAGACCGGAGAGCGCGCTCTCGCTGCTCTCTGGCGGGCGCTCGAAGTGTTGCCTGATGCAACGGCTGGCTGGGATGCCGCGTTGCTGCAGCTCCGCTCCGAATATGCTCCGGCGCTGTTCAGCGGGGCCAAAGAGCGTGGCGATTCGCTGGTTGCGAAGGCGGTTCTACTGCAGGACATCGCTCCCGACAACGGCCGGGCCGGGATGGCCGCGTTCTACGCGGGGGCGATCGCCGACAATCTGGTCGGCGACTCGGACGCGGCGTTCAAGCACTACACCGAGGCGCTGGAGCTCGGAGAGAGCGCTCTCGATGATCTCGTGATTTCTCTCGCGTTGCGGCACCTCGGCGACCATGCGCACACCGCCGGTGACCTGAAGCTCGCGCGAGCACAGTGGGAGCGGTCGACCGAGTTACGGCAGAAGATCGGGCATCTACTGGGAGCGCTCGCTCAGCAAGTGCTGCTGTGCGTGCTGCTGAAGGACGAAGGTGAGGTGGCGGGATCGCAGGCGTTGGCGACCGAGGTCAACCGGTGGGCCGGGCAGGCCGGCATCCCGTTCATCGAGAAGCAGACGGCCGCAATGACGGGTTGACTGGCAGCCCGAACTCCGCTGGTACGCCGGGGCTGTGCAGCACGTGGTCGGGCAGCCCGACCGGCTCGGGTAGGCCGACTGATGGGAACAGACCCGGCATGTGCAGCTTGGTGACTGTGGCGGAGTGCAGCTCCCACGTCGGGTGGTAGTTCGGCAGGTACCAGGTACGGCGAGCTCGGTGGGTGTGAAGTCCCCAGCGAGCTGTCAGGAACTCCGCCAGTGGATCAGTCGGGACGGCTGGCCCGGTGTCGACCGCGATCAGGGCGGCCGCGGACACACCGGGCCAGCGCAGTGTCGACGCATAGGTATGGGTGCTCCCGGCAACGGTATGGGTCATCTGAGCCCACCGATACGGGAGAGCGAACACCGCGCGAGCGGCCGACACCACCGCGAGCCGGTCCGCATCAAGGCTGAGGAAGATGACACCACGCCGGCCCGCCGAGTCGATCGAGTACAGGCGGATATTCGTTTCGAGGAACGTACCGAAGTACGGGATCGCAGGCCCATGCGGCAGCCCGGTCCCAACCATCCGGAACGGAACCAGACCGACGTACGTGCGCCCTTCGAAAACGTCAGGCCGTGCACCGGGCGGGAAGAGATGCGCCACCGCGGCAGGATTCACCGCCCAGTGCAGAAATGTCAGATCCAGCCACCGCTGCCGCAGGATCCGCGGCCGGCGCAACTCCGGCGCTGCAGGCCAACCACTCATGGGGCCGGCGTGTCTCGCACGGTGACGTTGACGTGGCTGCCAGTTGCGCGCCCGGTTCGAGCCGAGCAATCGGTCCGCGTCCGATTCGGCAGCAGCAGAAACCCGTTGAACGTTCGCGAGACCTCGGCGATGACGTGAGGCACTCGTTGCTCCTAGGTGCAGTAGTGACACCACACCCTATCGGCCCCGCATGACAGACAGACAAGGCCCCGCGCGCGGTACGGGTGCGGTACGGGTGCGGTACGGGCAGAGACACGTCGGCGACAACGCATAGGTTCGGGACGCATTCACCGGGGCGGCACAAGCCGGCTCGGGGGACCATCTCTTTGGAGGATCGATGAAGGCAAGCGTTCTGAGGGCAGTGGTAGGGGTCGCAGCGGTCTTGAGCGTCTCGTTGGTCGCGGGTCCTGCACAGGCGACCGACGGTCCGGTGTCCGCTCGCGTATACACCGAGGGAAGCTCCGGCAGCGGTGGGATCGGGTCGGCGTCTCTCACCTTCAGAAGCTCGACAGTCGTCGACTACACCAACCTCAAGGTGCGCGATGTGTGCCCCGGTGACAACCTTCCGGTACGTGTCTACACCAAGATGGTGTACACCGACGGAACCTTCGAAACTGACTACGTCGGTGCGGACACCAACGGCTGCGGCTCCGACGGCACCAACCTAGGGGGCTTCAGAGCCACCAGCAGCAAGCGGGTAGCGAAGGCAGGCGTGACGGTGTGCGTCTACAACTCGGTTCGCAACCTGCAGTGCAAAGACGCGTTCCGGGACAACGATCACACCTGAGTTCTGATGAGCCCCAGATGTCCCGCCGGGCTCGCCGACAAAGGCGAGCCCGGTCCGTCGGATTACGAGGAGAAGGCTGCGTCGAAGGCGGCGGTGGGTGGGTCGAAGGCAAGGGTCTTGACGAAGTTGAGGGCTTCGGGGGCGCCGACCAGGCGGTCCATGCCGGCGTCTTCCCATTCGACGGAGATCGGGCCCGTGTAGCCGATCGTGTTGAGCATGCGGAAGCAGGCTTCCCACGGTACGTCGCCGTGGCCGGTGGAGACGAAGTCCCAGCCGCGGCGGGGGTCGCCCCAGGCGAGGTGGGAGCCCATGCGGCCGTTGCGGCCGTTGCCGACCTGGCGCTTCGCGTCCTTGCAGTCGACGTGGTAGATGCGGTCCTTGAAGTCCCAGAGGAAGCCGACCGGGTCGAGGTCCTGCCAGACGAAGTGTGAGGGATCCCAGTTGAGGCCGAACGCTTCGCGGTGGCCGATAGCCTCCAGCGTGGCAACGGTCGACCAGTAGTCGTAGGCGATCTCGGACGGATGCACCTCGTGGGCAAAGCGAACACCGACCTCGTCGAAGACGTCGAGGATCGGGTTCCAGCGGTCAGCGAAGTCTCGGTAGCCGGCCTCGACCATCGCCGCCGGAACCGGCGGGAACATCGCGACGGTCTTCCAGATCGACGAGCCGGTGAAACCGACCACAACGTCGACACCGAGCGCACGAGCCGCGCGGGCGGTCGTCGCCATCTCGGCGGCTGCACGCTGCCGGACACCTTCGGGTGAACCGTCACCCCAGATGTGGGCGGGCAGGATCGCCTCGTGCCGCTGGTCGATCGGGTCGTCGCAGATCGCCTGGCCGAGCAGGTGGTTCGAGATCGTCCAGACCTTGAGGTTGTACTTCTCCAGGATGTCCAGCCGGCCCTGGACGTACGCCGAGTCCTCGGCAGCACGCCGTACGTCGAGGTGGTCGCCCCAGCAGGCGATCTCGAGGCCGTCGTATCCCCACGACGACGCCAGCCGGGCGACTTCCTCGAACGGCAGGTCGGCCCACTGGCCGGTGAACAGGGTGATCGGTCGCGCCATCACAAACTCCTCAACTAGCACAAACTCATCGAACAGGGGGTGGGTGCCCCCGGCGACACCGGAGCGCGGGTGCCGCCGGGGACGAGGACCGCATGGTCCCCCGCCGACCGCCGGAGAGCGCTCTGTCCCGGTCCCGGATGGGGCCGAACCACCCGGGGACGGAAGCGCTCTCCAGCGGTGACGTCTTTAGCGGATCTTGCTCCTCAGGTCCTGGCCGACGGCGGTCAGCAACGTGCGGGTCGGCACGTCCTTCACCGTCTTGGCCTGGTTGAGGAACAAGTCCATGGCAATCCGTGCGACCAAGGGCTGCTTGCGGGCGACGGCACGTTCTGCCAGTCCGAGCTGCACCTTCATCACCACGGCCGAGGCCGGAGAAACCTTCCCGGAGAGGCGGAAGCGCTCTACGAGTTTCACCGCCTCCGAGTACGACGAGACGACGGCGAACTGCACTGTCGTCACCGACTTGTTGCCCGCCTTGTCGAGCGCGGTCGCGGTCAGCTTGTGCGCACCGAGCCCGAGGACGGCGCCGTCAAGCTTCCCGCCGGCCGCTACCGCCTTCCCGTCGATCGCCAGTGTCACGCCGTCCGGACCGGAACCCGCATCCGCAGCCTTGGCACTGACCGTCGCCGTCGAAGCAACCCCGAGCGACGCACCCGGCGCAAGACCGGTCACCGTCGCGGTCGGCGCCGTACGGTCGATCTTGACCGTCACCGTTGCCGGCTCCGACACGTTGCCGGCGGTGTCGGACGCCCGCACCTGCAAGGTGTGGGTGCCGTCGGCGGTGAACTTCACCGGAGTCGTGTACTCCGACCAGTTGCCGTCGCCAACCTTCTGCTCCAGGTACGTCTGACCACCCTGGTCGTCCGTTCCGAGAGCGGTTGCCGCGACCTCATCGGTCCACCAACCGGCAAGGCCGGAAGGCGTCGACGGGTTCAGCGAGAGCGCCACAGTCGGCGCCGTCGTGTCCCGCACCAGCTTGAAGTACTCGAACTTAGCCGTCTTCGAAGCCGCCTGGTCCACACCGAACGCGTAGACCCCGAACTTCGCCCCAGTCGCCAACGCAGTGTTCGCGACCGACTGCATGGCCGTCCAGGTCAGCCCGTCCGAGCTGTACGACCCGGTGAAGTTCGATCCCTTCTTGGCCAGCCGGAACCACCAGACACCCTGCGTCGCCCCAGCACCAGGCTGCGGTTGCTGCAGTACATCGCCGATCTCGCTGCGCAGCTCGATGCCTCGGGCAACTGTTGATCCCGGCGGGTTCGTGGTCAGGTAGTCCAGCTTCACATAGTTCGCATCGTCCTTGTAGACAAGGAGACCTGCTTGCTGGAAAGCCTCGTCGAATGTCGACCCATCGACCTTCGTCTCGATCGTCCAGTCACCGTCCGGTGCTGGTTGCACCATCAGGTTGCGAGGGTTCGTCGCCGTGCCCTGGTAGATGTCGCCCTTGCTGGTGTCGATCTCGAGCCCGCCACCGGTCACCCGGTACGCCGCGGGGTCCGGCCGGACGATGCCCGACCAGCGGCACGCGTCGAGCGTCGTACCGGTGAACTCGTCGTCCGGTGCCGGCTGCTCGGCGGTGTCGTCCGGCGTCAGCTGGAAGTAGTCGAACGACGCCGTGATCGGTAGCGCCTCGGTCCGGTTGGCCAGGCCGAAGAGACCGATCCGCGGGTTCGAGATCCCGGCCAGCTGCTTGGTCTCCGGCATCTCCGTGTACGTCGAACCATCCGCGGAGTAGGCCGCCTTCAGGTTCGCACCGTCGGAGGTGAACCGCACCCACACGGTATCCGGGTATGCCGCGCCCAGGTTGGCCGTGTTCGATCCGGAAACCTCGTTCGGTACGCCGTTCTCCTCGCGGATGAACTGGAAGATCCGGTCCGCCGCTGACGGTGCCCCGGTCGATCGCCCCTGGATCACCATCTTCGCGTAGTTGTCGTCGTCGCCGTACACAAGCAACCCAGCCTGCTGATACGCCAGGCGAGCCGGCAGAGTCAGCTTCGTGGTTGCCTGCCAGGCACCGGCCGGCAGCGGCTGCAGCACGAGGTTCGGAGTCCCCGTGTTGCCGGTGCCGTAGAGGTCGGTCGCCGTCAGCGGGAGCTTCAGGTTGCCGTCAGCAACCGAGAGCTCTTGGTTGCCACGAACAACGGACGACCAGCGGCTGGTGTTCAGCGAAGTCCCGTCGAACCCATCCGACCGGCCGGTCAGGCAAGTCGGCAGCGCCGGCGAATCCACCGTCACCACGACCTTCGCCGTACCGGCTGCACCGCGGGAGTCCGTCACGGTCACGACAGCTGTATGCGTCCCAGCCGTTGTGTAGGTGTGACTGACCGAGGCTCCGGTCGCCGTCCCACCGTCACCGAAACTCCACGTGTACGAGAGCGGCAGATCGCCTTCCGGATCGGTCGCGGCCGCCGTGAAGTCGACCTTCAGCGGCGCCTTGCCCTGCGTCGTCGACGCCTGGACTGTCACCGACGGGCGCTGGTTGTCCGTGACGCCCTTACCGATGAACTTCACCCAGTTGACGTTCAGCTGCCCGGTCGTCTTCACGAAGTACAGCGGGCCACTTGCCAGCGATGCACCACTCACCGGCGCGGTGAAGTCGCCGTACGTCTGCCAACCACCGGTCGGCGTCACCTGGATGGTCGCGATCACCGGACCGTCGGTTGGCGAACCCTGCCTGACCTGCACGGTCGCGCCGAGATCCGGCGATGCCGCGCGCAGCTGGAGCTGGTTGATGTTGGTCAGGTTCGTGGGCTTCCAGCCCCACCAGTCGCCGTCGTCGATCCAGCCGATGTTCTTCCCGCCACCGGCCGTGTCGCCGGTGTTCTCGACCTGTACGCCGCCGCTCGCGCCCGGACCGCCGGTCTCGCTGAAGAACTCGGCCTCGCGCGTCTTCGGCTGCAGCTGAACGATCTTCTGCGTGGTGATCCGGCCACTGCCCGGAGCGCCCTTGTCGGTGTAGGTCACCTTGACGATGCCGAAGATGTTCGCCCCGACGTGCCCCTGGTCACCGGGCAGCGGGAACGTGCCTTCACACCCGTGGTACTGCTCGTAGTCGTGCGCGTGCTCGTCATGCCCGAGCGCGGGCTGGGTGATGACGTCGTTGCAGTCGATCGTCCCGTCCTCGGGATCGGTGACCGTCACCTTGTAGCGGATCGTGTCGCCGAACTCGAAGAACCCACCGTCGAGCGGCGCCTCGATCGCGATCGTCGGTGCGGTGTTTCCGGCCGTGATCGTCTTGTTCGACACCGCGGTCCGGCCGTCCGAGTCCGTCACCGTCAACCGCGCGGTGAACACACCCGGCGCGGTATAGGTGTACGACGGCTTCGGCTCGGTGCTGTCCGTCGTCCCGTTGCCGTCGAAGTCCCACGCCAGCGTGATCGGCTGCCCGTCCGGATCACGTGACCCGGTCGAGTCGAAGGCGACCGCCAGCGGCGTCGGCCCCGAGGTCTTGTCGGTGGAGAACTGGGCAATCGGAGCCCGATTCCCTTGCACATAGTCGATGCGGTAGATCCCGGAGTCGGCGTTGTTGCCGCCGAAACCACTCCCCCACTCGATGACATAGAGAGCACCGTCCGGTCCGAACTGCAACGCGTGCGGCCGGATGAAGTTCAGCTTCGCCAGCATCCGCGACACATCGCTGACGCCCGTCCGCTCGTCGTTCAGCTGGACCGAGAACAACCGGCTGTCGTTCCAGTCGGCGAACACTGCCTTGCCGTCGAAGTACGCCGGCCACTTGCGATCCGACGTACTGGCGGCGTCGAACTTGTAGGCACCGCTGGTCATCGGCGCGCCGCTGCCACCGATCTCCGGCGAGCCGGTGGTCGACTTACCCATCCACAGCGAGGCCGGGATTGCTGCCGGCAACTGACTGATACCGGTGTTGTTCGGCGAGTTGTTGACCGGGGCGTTGCAGTTGAACGTCGCACCCGATGTACCGGTCGCGAAGTCGTGATCGTTGTACGGCGTGTTCGCGCCGACGCAGTAGGGCCAGCCGTAGAAGCCTGGCTTGTCCAGGACGTCCCACTCGACCCGTCCATCCGGACCGCGCGTCGGCGAGACCTGGCCGGCGTCGGGACCGTAGTCGGCGACGAACAGGTGGTTGGTGGTCGGGTCGATGCCGATCCGGAACGGGTTCCGGAAGCCCATCGCGTAGATCTCGGGGCGGGTCTTCGCCGTACCTGGCGGGAACATGTTGCCGGACGGGACGGTGTACGTTCCGTCGGCCTCGGGGTGGATCCGCAGCACCTTGCCATTGAGCACGTTGCTGTTCGCGGAACTGCCCTGGGAATCCCAGGCCGCGCGACCCGCACGCTCGTCGATCGGCGAGTAGCCGTCGGAGTCGAACGGGTTCCGATTGTCGCCGGTGGCAATGAAAAGGTTGCCGTTGCCATCGAACTCCAGCGCACCACCGGCGTGACAGCACTGGTCGCGCTGGGTGTCGATCCGCATGACCTGCTTCTCGCTGGCGAGGTCCAAAGTGTCACCAGTCACCTTGAAGCGCGAGACACGGTCGTGCGGATCGGCCGCAGCCGGCGAGTAGTACAGATAGAGATAGCCGTTGGTGTCGAAGGCCGGGTCGAGCGCGATCCCGAGCAGACCGAACTCCTGGCCGGTATAGACGTTCAGGGTCCCGGCGGTCAGCACGGTGCCGTCGGTCTTGACGATCTTCACCGCGCCGTTGCGGTCGATGTAGAAGACCCGGCCGTCCTTGGCGATCGTCAGTTCCATCGGGTTCGACGTGTTGTCGTCGAGGGTGACCTTCTCGTAGCTCTCGCTCAGCGAGGCACCACAGTCAGCGGGCTGCACACCGGCGGCGGTCTTGATGCCACCGAGCAACACCTTCTGGAACGTCGGGTCGGCGAAGGACTCGATCGTGTGCCCCATGCCTGTGTACCAAGCGCGGCCGCCGTCGTAGTCCTGACACCACGTGATCGGGTGCTCGACGCCCATGTTGCCGCCGCTGTACGACGATTCGTCCAGCGACTCGAGGACGTGCACCGTCCCCCGCAGGTTGGTCTTGTAGTTGTACCACTCGTCCGTGCGCTGCCAGGTGGTCGGCGCCTCGGCGGTCGACGGGTGCGCGTGATCCTCGGTCTTGACCGTCGCGGTCGGCGTACCGGCCGGGTGGCTGTCGAAGTAGCTTCCGACGAGCTTGCCGTACCAGGGCCAGTCGTACTCGGTGTCCGAAGCTGCGTGGATACCGGCGTACCCGCCGCCACCGCGAATGTACCGCTCGAAGGAAGCCTGCTGGTCCGCGTTCAGGACGTCGCCGGTCGTTGACAGCCAGATGACCACCTCGTACTTGGCCAGCTCGGTGTCGTTGAACAGCGAGGCGTCCTCGGTCGCGGTGACCGTGAAGTTGTTGCCGGCGGCAAGGTCCTTGACGGCCTGGATGCCGGCCGGGATGGAGTCGTGCCGGAACCCGGCGGTCTTGCTGAAGATCAAGGCGTTGAAGGTCTCGTCACCGTGCCCGGGATGGGCCCGGGCCGGCGACGAGGCCAGCACAGTCGCCACCAGGGCGAGCACGAGGGCAACGGCAATCGTGCCATGCCTGCGTAGCTGGATCATGCGGAGCTCCTCATGGGTCGGATAAGGTGCGCGCTCCAACAATTCCCGTGCTCTGCCCTGCGCGGGATGTGTAGGTACTGCAGAAGGATCAGCGAACGCCGAGCAGGTGCTCCATCGCCAGCTGGTCCAGCTTCTCGAATCCGAGTCCGCGCTCGGCCAGCGCGTTCGGGTCGTAGGTCTGGGAACGGAGGTCGGCCAGACTCTCACCCTCGGCCAGGGTGGGTTCGGACAACTCCGTCACGCGGGCCGCAGCCAGCGCCTCGGTCACCTCCGGGTCGGCCCGGAAGGCAGCCACCTTCTCCCGCAGGATCAGGTAGTTGCGCATACAGCCGCGCGCGGTCTCCCACACACCGTCCTCGTCCTCGGTGCGCGGCGGCTTGTAGTCGAAGTGCACAAACCCGTCGTACCCGGGCTTGCCTTCACTTCCCTGCAGTACGTCGACGGTCCAGAAGGCCTCACGCAGATTCCCGGCCCCGAACCGCAGGTCCTGGTCGAACCGCGGACCGTGCTGACCGTTGAGGTCGATGTGGTACAGCTTCCCGTGCCACAACGCCTGGGCGATTCCGTGCGCGTAGTTCAGGCCGGCCATCTGCTCGTGACCGACCTCGGGGTTGATCCCGACCAGCTCCGGGTCCGCGAGATCGTTGATGAAGGCAATGGCATGGCCGATCGACGGCAGCAGGATGTCACCGCGCGGCTCGTTCGGCTTCGGCTCGATCGCGAACCGGATGTTGTAGCCCTGCTCGCGCACGTACGCGCACAGGATGTCCATCGACTCCTTGTACCGGTCCAGCGCCGCGCGGACGTCCTTCGAGCCACCGGACTCCGCACCTTCGCGACCGCCCCACAGCACGTACGTCGACGCGCCCAGCTCGGCGGCCAGATCGAGATTGCGCAGGACCTTGGCGAGCGCATAGCGCCGTACCTGGCGGTCGTTGGCGGTCAGACCGCCGTCCTTGAAGACCGGGTGGCTGAACAGGTTGGTGGTCGCCATCTCGACGACGATGCCGGTGTCGGCCAGCGCCTTGCTGAAGCGCTCAAGGGTCTGGGTCCGGGTCTTGTCGTCCGGGACCAGGTCGTCGTCGTGGAACGAGATCGCGGCGGCGCCGAGCTCCGCGAGCTTCTCGACCGCGTGGACCGGGTCCATCGGGGGCCGGACCGCCGTACCGAAGACGTCGACGCCTTCCCAGCCGACGGTCCACAGACCGAACGAGAACTTGTCGTCCCTGCTGGGCGTATATGCGTTCATGAGGAGATCTCCTGCCATTGTCGAGACGTCGAACTGGTCTCGACCGCGGCCAGCACTCGCTGGACCTGCAGCCCGTCCGCGAACGACGGCGCCGGATCGGTACCCTCGGCAATCGCGGTGACCAGGTCGACGACTTGGTGGGTAAATCCGTGCTCGTAGCCGAGCAGGTGACCCGGTGGCCACCAGGCCTCGACGTACGGGTGGACGGCCTCGGTCGCGAGGATGCGACGGAAGCCGGCCGTCCGGGAGTCTTCGGTTGCGTCGTAGTAGTGCAGGACGTTCATGTCCTCGAAGTCGAACGCGAGACTGCCGTCGCTGCCGTTGATCTCGATCCGGATCGCGTTCTTGCGACCGGTCGCGAAACGGGTGGCTTCGAAGACACCGAGTGCGCCGGAGGCGAACTTCGCCAGGAAGACCGCCGCGTCGTCGACGGTCACCGGGCCGCGCTCGGTCCCCGCCGTACCGGACAAGCCGGTGTGTTCCGACGAGGCGACCGGGCGTTCTTTGACGAAGGTCTCGAGCTGACCGCTGACCTCGGCGATGGTGTCGCCGGTGATGTACTGCGTCAGGTCGACGATGTGCGCGCCGATGTCGCCGAGCGCACCCGAGCCGGCCCGCTCCTTGTCGAGGCGCCACGACAGCGGCGCCTCAGGGTCGGCAATCCAGTCCTGCAGGTACTGCGCCCGGACGTGCCGGATGGTACCGAGCTTGCCCTCGGCAACCAACTGCCGGGCCAGCCCGATCGCCGGGACCCGGCGGTAGGTGAACCCGACCATCGAGCGGATGCCCTGCGCGTTGGCCTTTGCAGCCGCCGCGGCCATGGCTTCCGCCTCGGCGACCGTGTTCGCAAGCGGCTTCTCGCACAGCACATGCTTCCCGGCCTCTAGAGCCGCGATCGCGATCTCGGCGTGGCTGTCCCCCGGCGTACAGACATCAATGACCTGTACGTCGTCGCGGGTGAGCAGCTTGCGCCAGTCGGTCTCGGTCTCCTGCCAGCCCAGCTTGCCCGCAGCAGCCTGTACGGCGTCCGCGTTGCGGCCGCACAGAACGTTCATCGTGGGGTTGATCGGCAGGTCGAAGAAGCGCGGTGCGCTCCGCCAGGCCTGCGAGTGGGCCGCGCCCATGAACGCATAGCCGATCAACCCGATACCCAGATCGGTCATGTCTGTCAGCTTTCGAAGGCGGTCGGCAGGTACTGGTCGACGTTGTCCTTGGTGACGACCGGCGCGAACAGCTGGACCTTGCGCGGGACCTCGACCTCCACCAGGTCGCCGAGAGCCTTCTTCTGGAGCAGCAGCCGGGCCAGGCGGACGCCGTCGGCACCCTGCGTGGACGGGTAGACCACGGTGGCCTTGACCAACGACGTACCGGCCTTGATGTCGCGCATCACGTTCGCGGAACCGGCGCCACCGACCAGGAAGAAGTCCTTGCGGTTGGAGTTCTTGATCGCGGCCATCACGCCGACACCCTGGTCGTCGTCGTGGTTCCAGATGGCGTCGATCTTCGGGGCCGCCTGCAACAAGTTGGCCGCCGCCTTCTCACCGGACTCGACCGTGAACTCGGCCGCAACCCGGTTGTTGACCTTCAGGCCACAGCCGGCCAGTGCGTCCTTGAAGCCCTTGCTGCGGTCCTGAGTCAGCGGCAGCGAGTCGATGCCGGCGATCTCCGCCACGATCGAGTCCTTCTTGTCCTTCAACTGCGAGCAGACGTAGCCGCCGGCCGACACACCCATGCCGTAGTTGTCGCCGAGCACTGTCGTCCGCGCCGCGGCCGGGCTGCCGAACTCCCGGTCGACGTTGACGACCGTGATGCCGGCCTCCATCGCCTTGGTGGCGACCGCGGTCAGCGCGGCACCGTCGAAGGGCAGCAGCACGATCGCGTCGACCTTCTGGTTGATGAAGGTCTCCACCTGGCTGATCTGCAGGTTCACGTCGTTGGTGCCTTCGGCAACGACCAGCTCGACGTCGGAGTACTTCTTCGCCTCGGCCTGGGTGGCCTTGGTGATCGCACCCATCCAGCCGTGGTCGGCGGCCGGGGCGGAGAAGCCGATCTTGACCTTCTTGCCGGGTTCGTCGTTCTTGCCGGCACTCACGGCCTGCGTCTTGGCCGCGTCACTGGGGTCGGCCTTCGGGGTGTTGCTGGTACAGGCGGCCAGGGCGAGCACGCCGATGCCGGCAACGATGATGGTACGGGCGGAATGGGACATCAGTGTCTCCTAGGAACTGGTGGTGCGGCTGGCGAGGCGTTGCTGCAGCAGGACGGCGATCACGATGATCACGCCCTTCGCGACGGACTGGGCGGAGATACTCAGGTTGTTCAGGGTGAAGACGTTGTTGAGAGTGCTGAAGATCAGCACGCCGAACACCGTGCCGACGATCGTGCCGCGGCCACCGGACAGCAGCGTGCCGCCGATCACCACCGCCGCGATCGCGTCGAGCTCGTAGAACTGACCGTGGGTCGAGCTGCCCGTGGTCGTCCGTGCCATCAGCATCACCGCGGCGATACCGCAGCACAGCCCGGCCAGGACGTAGAGCGCCGCCGTGTGACGCTGAACCTTGATGCCCGCCAGGCGGGCCGCTTCGGCGTTCCCGCCGACGGCGAACGTACGGCGCCCGAACGTGGTCCGGTTCAGGACCACCCAGCCGGCCGCGGCGACCAGCAGGAAGATCCAGACCAGGACCGGTACGCCGATCAGCGAGCCACCGAAGAAGTCGACGAACGAGTTGTTCGCGACGATCTGGGTCCGGCGGTCGGAGATGGTCTCGGCCAGGCCGCGCGCCGCTGCCAGCATCGCAAGGGTCGCGATGAACGGCACGATCTTGCCGTAGGCAACGAGTATTCCGTTGACCAGGCCACACGCGGCGCCTACCAGGAGCGCCGTACTGGCCATGACGATCCAGCCGTAGCTGTCGGCCATCTGCTGGGTGGCCAGCGTCGTGGCCCAGACCGAGGACAGCGCCAGGATCGCTCCGACCGACAAGTCGATCCCGCCGCCGGTGATCACGAACGTCATCCCGATGCTGACCACGCCGATCGTTGCTGCGAGCCGCAGGATCGTCAGCACGTTGGGCCCGGTCGCGAACGTGTCGCCTGCGGTCACCGCCCCCACGATGCACAACACGACCAACGCCACCACGAGACCGAGGTTCCGGCCGACTCCGGTGCTCAGCAGACCGCTGTTTCTTTGCGCTGTCGGCGGGACCACTGTCGCCTGGGTCGAAGTCGTTGTATCCAAAGGTGCCTCACTCACACCGAGCTTCCCTCCATTACCAAGTCGAGCACCTGGTGCTCGTCGATGTCTTGTGCGGGTCCCGTGTGGACGGCTTGCCCCTCCCGCAGTACGACGACCCGGTCGGCCAGACCGAGCACTTCCTCGACCTCGCTGGAGACCAGCACGATCGCGACACCGCTGGCGGCCAACTTGCGGACCAGGGCGTAGATCTCGGAGCGGGCGCCGACATCGACACCACGCGTGGGCTCGTCGAGCAGCAACACCCGGCAGTCCCGCAGGAGCCAGCGAGCCAGCACGACCTTCTGCTGGTTACCGCCGGACAGGTTGCGGACCGGACGGTCGACGCCGGGCGGGCGGACGTCGAGCGACTCGGCGAGTTGGGTGGCGACCTGGCGCTCGGCGGTCCGGTTCAGGAAACCGACGCTGGCGAAACGCTCCATCGACGACACCGTGATGTTCTTGAACACGGCCTCGTCCATCAGCAGCGCCTGACTCTTACGCTCCTCAGGGGCCAGGCCGACACCGGCCTTCACCGCGGACTGCACTCGGCCGGGCTTCAGTCGCTTGCCGTCGACGTGAACCGATCCGGTTGCGGCTCGGCGAGCGCCGTACACGGTCTCCAGTACTTCGGAGCGGCCGGAACCCACCAGGCCGGCGAAGCCGACGATCTCGCCGGCACGGACGTCGAAGGAGATCTCAGCGAACTCACCAGGGCGGCTGAGTCCCTCGACCGACAGGACGACCGGGGCGGTGCTCAGGATCTCGGCGCGGGGTGGGAAGACGTACTCGATCGAGCGGCCGGTCATCAACCGAATCAGCTCCTGCGTCGGCGTCTCCCGCGCGTCCAGACCGGTCGCAACGGTCGCGCCGTCCTTGAGCACGGTGACGCGGTCGCCGATCTCGCGGATCTCCTCGAGGCGGTGGCTGATGTAGACGACGGCCACGCCGCGCTCGGTCAGGCCCTTGATCACCCGGAAGAGGTTCGCGACTTCTTCCGGATCCAGTACGGCGGAGGGTTCGTCCATGACGATCAGGCGAGCGTCACGGGAGAGCGCTCTCGCCATGCTCACGACCTGTTGACCGGCCGCGGGCAGCGAGCCGACCTCACGCCGTACCGGGATCTCACCGTGGCCGAGGCCCTCGAGGATCTCGCGCGCCCGGAGCGCTGCTTCGTGGCGGCGGCTGAAACCGAAGGTCGACGGCTCGTGACCGAGGAAGATGTTCTCCGCCACGGACAGGCCGGGGACGAGGTCCAGCTCCTGGTAGATCGCGGCGATCCCGCGATCGATCGCGGCCGTCGGGCTATTCAGCTGAACGTCCTCGCCGTCGATCTGGATCGCGCCCGCATCGGGCTGGTGAGCGCCGGTCAGCACCCGGATCAGCGTCGACTTGCCGGCTCCGTTCTGGCCGAGCAGGCAGTGCACCTCCCCCGCCCGGACGTCGAGGTCGACACCGTCGAGGGCCCGGACTCCCGGGAACTCCTTGACGATGCCAGTCATGGTGAGCAGAGCGGCCTCACTCATTGAGCGACTCCTGATTCCGCCCGGCCGATCATGGTCGGGTCGACGAAAACCTGGTCGAGCGCGATCTGTGCGCCGCCACGGACGGCAGCAGCGAACCCGAGCTCGGAGCGGACCACGCGGCAGCCGCCGCCGTTCGGTGCGATCACGCGATCGCGGATGGCTTGTTCGAGCGGCTCCTTGAGCCACGGGCCGAGGGCGGCGAAGTAGCCGCCGAGCACGAGGACATCAGGGTTCAGGATGTTGACGAGGATCGCTCCCCCGATGCCAAGCCAGGCACCGACATCCTTGAGCGCGTTCAGGGTCCGAGCGTCGCCGTCCTCGGCGCGCTGGGTGATGGCGGCCAGCCGCTGCTCGACATCGAGCGACGGGTCGCGGACCGGGTCGTCGCTGTCGGTTGCCTTGTGCAGCAAAGCACTCAGGCCGACCACGGTCTCCCAGCAGCCAGTGCGACCGCAACCGCAGATCCGGCCGTCCGGAGCGACCGGCATGTGCCCGACCTCACCGCTGTAGCCGCGACCACCGCGGAGCAGGTGCCCGTTGGAGACGACACCGCCACCGACACCGACCGCGCCTGTCAGAAGGACGAGATCTTGCACTCTGCCATCTTTGCGTAACTCCGAGTATGCCGCGAGTGCTGCGAGGTTCGCCTCGTTGTCGATCAGCAGCGCGTACGACGGTTCGCCGAGCCGGGACCGCATTTCGGCGGCGACCTCGAGCTCACCCCAGCCAAGGTTCGGGGCGAGGCTCAGACCGCCGGTGTCATCGCGAACCAGACCGGGCACGGCGAGCGTGACGCCGGCGAGCTGGCCGGACCGCGCTTCCACGGCCGCCACGGCTTCCCGAATCAGGTCGGCGAGCCGGTCGAGCGTCGTACCGGGGTCGAGGTGGGCGACGTCGACCGGGACGCGGCGTTCGAGGACGGTGGCGCCGGCCAGGTCGAGCGCGGTGACGGCAAGGTAGTCGACGTTGACCTCGGCACCGACGCCGCAGACGCCGGTGCCGTCGAGCTCGACGAGCTGCCCGGGGCGGCCGAGGGCACGGGTGGAATCGGCGGAGCCTTCGCGGAGCAGACCGCGCTCGACGAGCTCGGCGACCAGGCTGCTGACGGTCGCCTTGTTCAGGCCGGTGTCGGCCGCGATCCGGGCCCGCGACTTCGGGCCTGATTCGCGGACGTGGCGCAGGACGACCGAGAGGTTGTTGCGGCGCAGGGAAACGTGATCGGCGGCAACTGCTCGATCGCCAGGACGGCGTCCGTCAGTCAGCGTCATGCCACCCCACCCCTCATGCTGTTGTGAGCCCGATCACAGACTTTGTCTGTTGAACCAACAAACTAAGTTTCGGAGAGTTTCGCGTCAAGGGGTTGTCACGATCGATTTCTTGCAACACCCTGTTCACAATTTGCACTCTCCGCCTCCCTGGAGACCGCCCATGAAGCTCTCTCGACGTACCCTGCTCGCTTCCGCCGCCGCAGCCACCGCGGCCGGATCCCTCCCAGAATTGAGTTATGCGGCCAGTCCCCCCGGTGATGTCGTCGGCAAAGTGACCGTCGGCTACCAGGGCTGGTTCGCAGCGCCCGGCGATGGTTCCCCCATCAACGCCTGGTGGCACTGGAGCAACAACTGGGGCCAGCCGCCGGCCCCCAGCAACACCGCGATCGTGAGTTGGCCGGACATGCGCGAGTACACCTCGACGTACCAGACGGCGTACTCGAATCTCGGAAACGGCCAGCCTGCAAGGCTTTTCTCGTCGTACACGCAGCAGACCGTGGACACGCACTTCCTATGGATGCAGCAGAACGGCTGCGACACGGCGGCGCTGCAGCGGTTCAACCCGACCGGCGGCGAAGGCCCGACCCGCGACGCGATGGCGGTCAAGGTGCGCCAGGCCGCGGAGCAGTACGGGCGCAAGTTCTACATCATGTACGACGCCACCGACTGGCAGAACATGCAGTCGGAGATGAAAACCGACTGGCTCAACAAGATGAGCGCGTACACCTCGTCACCGGCGTACGCGCGGCAGAACGGCAAGCCCGTCATCTGCATCTGGGGCTTCGGATTCAACGAGCCGAACAAGACCTGGCCGGCCTCGGTCTGCCTGGAAGTCGTGAACTGGTTCAAGAATCAGGGCCTGTACGTCATCGGCGGCGTACCGACGCATTGGCGCAACGGCAACGAGGACTCGCGTCCTGGCTATCTCGACGTGTACCACGCGTTCAACATGCTGTCGCCGTGGATGGTCGGCCGGATCCAGGACGTCGCGGGCGCCGATCACTACTACAACAACGTGAATCAGCAGGACCAAGCCGACTGCAACGCACACGGGATCGACTATCAGCCGTGCGTGATTCCGGGCGATCTGTCATCGGGACACCGGCGGCACGGCGACCTGATGTGGCGGCAGTTCTACAACCTCACGCGCGTCGGCGTCCAGGGTCTCTACATCTCGATGTTCGACGAGTACAACGAGGGCAACCAGATCGCGAAGACCGCGGAGAGCGCAGCCTGGATCCCTTCTGGGTCTGGGATCCGGGCACTCGACGAAGACGGTACGGCGTGCACCTCGGACTACTATCTGCGGTTGACAGGAGACGGCGGCCGGATGTTCAAAGGTCAGTCGCCGGTGACCGCGACCCGGCCGACCGTGCCCTGGCCGGCCCAAGGCAGTAGCGGTGTGACCTTCTACCAGCACATCGACTACGGCGGCACCGCTGGCGCGCTGCTTGCCAAGGGCAACTACACCCGGGCGCAACTGGTGAGCGCCGGGGTGCAGGACAACTGGGCTTCGTCGGTTCGTGTTCCGGCGGGGTGGACGGTGACAATCTTTGCCGAGGACAACTTCACGGGACAGACCTGGGTGCGGACCGCCGACACCCCGAACTTCGTGACACTGTCACCCAACGCCAACGACCAGTTGACGTCGGTTCGGATCACCTAAGCAACTTGGTACTTAGAAGAGCTCCATGCTGTCGCCGGCCGCGGTGATGACCGGGTTTTCCAGATAGAGGCGACAAGCGATCGCATGCCCGGCGCAAGTCAGCAGCGCCGGGCCTGCGGCATCAACCACGCGGTAGGCCACCGGATGCTCACAGCGCTCGACCGCACCCTCGTTCTCCTGGTTGCAGCCGAGGATGTGACAGCTGACGGTCTCCCCCACGTTCATCAGCGTGAGGCCGTGATCGGGGCAGACACCCCAACCGACACCGCAGCTCTCACCGTCGTTCGCGGCGAGTCTGACCAGGCTTCCGGCGGTCGCCTGGAGCTTGCCCGCCAAGGTCCGAAAGGTGCTCGCCGCTTGGTCGAGCTCGCGGCGAAACTCACGCAGGGCAACGGATTCCGGCATCCCGCGGGTGGCGGCATCGAGGTTCTCCGACAGCGCCATCGCGGCAACCGCGATCTCGTCGACACGGACCGGCGTACTGAACTCTCCCAGCGGTGGCACCTCGACCCGGCCGATCGGCCGCTCCGACCAGTGCTGCTCGGCGATCGCCTCCTCGGCCACCGGTGCCTCAGGTTTTGCTTCCGGTGTCGCTTCGGTGAGCTTAGGCTCCACCGGAACTCTGCTGTCCTGTGCAGTCCGCCCGTTCATTTCCGCCCCCTGGAAGTGCCGTACCAGTGCCCATGGATGGACACCGGGGCTGATCGTCGCACGTCATCGCCGCTTCAACCAGAGGTTGTCACCGCGCGTTACCCAGTGCTTTATCTCCTTTGCGCACCGCAACGAAACATCGCCGTACGCACGGTCAGGGAGACCGGACGGTCCGATTACTGGGCGTCAGGTGTCAGGCGCTCGCGGAAGAACTCCACCGTCCGGATGCGGGCCTGGAAAGCCGAGTTGGGCGGGTTCTGCTTGACCTCGCGCGTCACGACCGAGTGCGCGCTCTTGCTGTAGCCGTCGGCGTTGCCGGGAGCGGAGTCGAGTTCAATGACCTCGAAGGCGTCACCCAGCTCGGCACGCAGGGTGGCGAAGCGGTCAGCCGGCGCCATGCCGTCCTTGCTGAAGCGCAGGCCGAGGACGCACAGCCCGTCGGTCTGGGTGCGCTGCTTGACCACGTCGAGCTCGCGGCGGGACAGTCCGGGATCGCGGCGCAGCTTGGCCGTCAACGGCAGCGGAACCGACGGCTGGCTCAGGACCGGCGCCAGCACGACGTCGTCGACCGCTGTGGCGAGGCCGAAGCCACCGGTGAAGCACATCCCGATCACGCCGACTCCCTGACCCGGCGTCCGAGCAGCGAGATCTTGAGCAACGGCTCGCAGGTACTGGGTGATCGGTCGCTCCGCGTTGGCGGCGAACGCGCGGAACTCCTTCGAGACACACAGCCGGGCAACGATCCCGAGCGTGTAGAGAGCGCTCTCCGGTTTTCCCGGCGTACCGAAGGGTGACGGGATGACGACGGTGAAGCCTTCGCTGACGAGATGTTCGGCGTACCCGAGGACGTCCGGCGTCAGGCCGGGGATCTCTGGGATGACGACGACGCCCGGGCCCTCGCCCTTCTCGAAACAGTCGTAGGTCAGCCCGGCTCCGGTGAACGGAGCACGCCGCCAGCCGGCTGCTTCGGGGCTCATTGTCATGACTACTCCCTGCATCGATGTAACACCAGAGTCGAAAGGCTTGAGCAAGACGGATCCGGAGCAGTCCACTAGACGACAACCACTCCCGCCCCACCGAGGAAGTGCTCATGTACCGTCCTCTCACCTTACTCACCGGCGCCGCGCTGGTACTCACCGCAGCCACCGCGGTCGGCCCCGCGCAGGCTGCGCCGGACGAACGGACCATCAGCTACCACGGGTACCAGATCGCCGTACCGAAGTCCTGGCAGGTCGTCGACCTGACGAAGGACCCGTCGGCCTGTGTGCGCTTCGACCGCCCCGCGGTCTATCTCGGCCGGCCCGCCGCTCAGCAGAACTGCCCGGCCCACTTGGCCGGCCGCACCGCCGGCCTGATCCTGGAACCGCTCTCCGGCGCCGCTCCCCGAGCCGCCGCCGTCGCCGCAGTTGGTACGGCGGCCGCTTCCGCGCCCTCGGCCGACAACCAGATCCAGGTCGGCGTCGAGGATGCCGGCGTACTGGTGACTGCTGTTCACGGTGCGTCGGGGGAGGCTTCGGTCCGGCAGATCCTCGGCCGCGGCCGCGTCACCTCGAAGGCCGCCTCGGCGTCGTTGGTCCGTCCACGCGCGACTGCCATGGCTCCCGCCGCGTCGATCGTTGCCCCCGGCACCATGATCAACCAGCAGGCTTTCGACCAGTGCACGGCACCGTCGCTGGGCGCTATGAACGCTTGGAAGTCCTCGCCGTTCAAAGCCGTCGGCATCTACATCAGCGGGTCATCGCGTTCTTGCACCCAGGCGAACCTGACCGCCTCCTGGGTCTCGTCGAACGCCGCCAACGGCTGGTCGTTCATCCCGATCGACGTCGGCTACCAGGCCCCGTGCGGTAGCCGGAACCCGAAGATGTCCTTCGACCTGGGCACCGCGCGCTCCCAGGGCGCCAGCTCAGCGAACGTGTCGGCCGATGCGGCCGCAGCACTCGGGATCGGCCCGGGGAGCGCTCTCTACTCCGACATCGAGGCATACACGAGCACCGTCGCTTGCCGCGACGCGATCATGTCCTACATCTCCGGCTGGACCGAGACGCTGCACTCGCGCGGCTACCTCAGCGGCGTCTACAGCAGCGCCGGCTCCGGCGGCCGCGACCTGGCCAACTCCGCCGGCGACTCCCGCTGGCTGATGCCCGACCACCTCTGGTTCGCCTGGTGGAACAACGCCGCCGACACCAACGGTGGTCAGTACATCCCCGCCGGCCTGTGGTCCAACCACCAGCGCCTGCACCAGTACAAGGGCGACCACAACGAGACGTGGGGCGGCGTCACCATCAACATCGACAGCAACTTCCTCGATGTCGCCGGTAACCCGCCGCCCCCGATGACCGACGGCGTCTACCGGATCAAGGCCGAGGTCGGTGGCTTCGACCTCGACGTCCAGGACTGCCAGGCTCAGAACGGCGCCAACGTCCGGATGTGGGACCGCATCCTCGACAGCCCCTGCCAGCAGTGGCACATCGTCCGCACCGCCGGCAACACCTTCAAGATCCTCGACGGCAACACCGGCAAAGCCCTGGAGGTAGCCGGCTGCTCCACCGCCGACGCCACCCCCGTAGACCTCTTCGACGACCAGGGCACCGACTGCCAGACCTGGACCATCGAACCCATCATCGGCGGCGCCTACAAGATCATCGGCACCGGCTCCGGCAAGTCCCTCGACGTAGCCGGCTGCTCCGCCGCCCGAGGCACCGACGTCATCGTCTGGCCCTTCCACGGCGGCTCCTGCCAACGCTGGTACTTCACCGCCGTGTAGTAGTCCCCCGCGCGCATGGTGTGGGGCAACAGCCCCACCCCATCGTCACGGCAACCGCTGGGGCGGCGCCGGCCACCCACACTTCGCCGCGATCCGCTGCCACAGTTCCTGGCACAACTCAGCGAAGTACTGGTCGAGATCCGCTGCCGCCTCCAACTCACCTACCGGCACCGTCACATTGACCTTCGGTCGCTCACCAGCCCGGCTCCACCACCGCCGTATCGCCACCGCCTGCACGTCGACCAGCCCGTGAAACTCAGCCGTCCGCTCACCGAGCTCCAGCCACCACTGCGCCCACTCGGCATCGGCCTCGACCCTGTCGAAACACCGGTCCCAGGCGGCGAAGGCCAGACCTTCTCCATAACCACGGGGATCTTCGCCCAGGAAGAATCCGAGCCGCAGCACCGGCATCTCCTCGGCAAGGTCGTCATCGTCCATTGCACCACTCTCATCGGACCAGTCGATCAGCTATCGGCAGCTCGGCCGGGGCTGCCCCGGCGGGCAGTGCCGGTATCCACCCTGTGTTATCGCGTAGTAAGTGATGAAGTACGACTCCCACACTTCGCGCCAGCCTCGAGTGTTCCGCACCATCCACTTGCCTCGGCATCTGGCGGCCCGCAGCGCCGACGTCATCGTCTGGCCCTTCCACGACGGGTCTTGCCAACGCTGGTACTTCACCGCCTTATAGGGATCCGCGCACGCACCCCCTCGTCACCAGTCCAATTAGACCTAGAACAAAGTGCTTCCCGCAGCCCCCAACCGCATTGGGTACGATTGGGGGCTACTTCTGTCAATCCAGCTACCAAATCAGTTGGCGGAAAATTTGATCTTCCAATGCATCGCGATTCACGCCGTCAGCCAGCAAGAACTCAGTCCACAGATTCAAATTCATCATTCAGTATTATCTACACTGTTTGCGCTGCGAAACATCGCCACGACAGCCGCGCCGACAACGACATACAGTCCTAGGCCAACCCACCCCGCCGTACGTAGATCATTCGTGCTGCCTTTCAAGGCGATGTACGCCGCGAGCGCCGACACGAACAGATGCAGGCAAATCATCAGGGCAGACCCCCATCTCGGGACACGACGCATTCCCAGGGCACTCGCCTGCCGGGAACTTAGTGCGGGCACGAAACTTCCCAGTGCGAAGGCGACCGCGGCGGCTCCGATCGCCACGATCATAAACGATCGAAAAATAGCAACCATCGCAGCTAGAACGACAACGAATAAGCCAGAAGCTATCGGATGCATAGGATTACCCCGTCGATTGACTTCAAATAGGATACCCATTAGATCCAAACACATTTCTCATAGAACGCTACCAACGCAATCAGCAATTCAACCACCGACACAATCAAGAGGATTAACCCGATAGCGGCAGCTAGGAAAACGATGCCGGCGGCGACTCCAAATACGCCAACTCCGACGGCGGCGATGGCTGCGTAGCACATAGTGAGATTCCGTCTCGCACCAGGCGATTTCCTGGCCTTCTTTAGAATCTTCTTGGCTCTCTTCATAACTTTCTTAGCCCATTTCAGTGCCTTCTTTTTCTGCTTTAACGAAGTCTTCCCACGGTCGCCACCACCCCCCGAACCCTTATCATTCTGCTTTCCGGTGATATCCGAGCGGTTGATCGGATCCGCGGGATAATTGTAGGCATTGGCATTACCGCCGCGCACAGGATCGGTCGACGTGAACGTGCCGGTGGCGGAGTTGTAGACTCTTGCCCCCATCAGCGTGAGGCCTGACGGAGTGGTTGCACGCTGTGCACCACCCAGCCAGCCATAGTCCATCGGACCGGTCGACACACCATCGCCTGAACCCTCACCGAACTCGTCGAATTTATTCCATCCGCCCAGCGTCTCGGCGACAGCACTCCCCGGCGGAACCTCGACAGTGGTGACAATGTCGTTGTGCGGATTCACCAAGGCGAGTTCGACGCTCTCATTGTCGATGGTGAGGCCAAGGGAACCGTCCGCCAATACCGCGTAGCGGCGCGGGCCCGAAACTGTCTCTACCCAACCGGGATTGTCCGACTCGTCGCTGTAGTGACTGGTAATTGTCGTTGTTGCGCCACCGGCGATCGCCGTAGTTTCCTTGGCTCGACGGTCTGCGGCGTCCAACTCATATGTGGTCGTGCTTGAACCGACAGCAACGCTTCGAACCATGTCGTTGTCGTAATATGCCATGCTCGTCGCCCCGACGCCTGACTTCGGAGAGTCGGCTGCGGTAATTGAAGTGGTTCGGCCGAACTGGTCATAGGTGTGCGTCGATGGCCGATCCGCCGTGTCGAAGTCACGGTTCTCGACCACGCCCCCACCGGTTGGGCAGGCACCGTCAGCGACGTCAGCAGTTGCCTTACTGCGGCGGTTGCTGCTGACGTCGTACTGGTAAGACCTGGTCTGGCATGATTCACCTTCAGCCGACGCCGTCCCGGTGCGGTCGCGGACCTGGATCAAGCGGTCTGCCGCATCATAGACATAACCGCGATCGTATGGCGTTGCGGATTGGAACGCGGCACCGTCTGGTGTCCATTCATGGATGATGCGTCCGGACACGTCCCTTTCAAGTGACCACGACAGCCATGCTCCATTGGGATCGACCGTGGTGGTGCCGTCGCCATTCGTCGTCGTCACCTTGCCTGTATACCGGAGCCCGGTCTGCTCTCCGGCATTGTCGAACTCGCTTATTTGGGACACACCGCCAGGCAACTTCTGAACCGTCAAATCGGCAGCCGCGTTGTACGAACCGGCTGAGGTGAAGGTGATGCCAGCCACCTCGACATCGACTTTGGTGACCAATCCTCGATGTTCGTTGCGTCCGAGTACGTCAGCGCCGTCGTAGGTGTATCTGGTCGATCCGTTCGAATCGATCGTCGACGCGATATCGCCGGTGGCATTGTAGTTCGTAGTCGTGACACCGTCGCCACTCGGCTGATAGCTGGTCTTGCGGCCCCACCCGTCGTAGCCGGTCGTCACTGTGCTGATTGCCCCGTCGGTCTGGCGTGCGGTGACCTTGGTGGGCAGGCCAGTTGCGGCGTCGTACGTCGTCTCCTTTTCACTGTTCGGCTTCGAGCCAGACAATCCAGCCACAACGAGCTTGGTCGTCTTGACCCGACCGTCTGCGAGGTAGCTCGTGGTTCTCGTCCGCGTCACACCGGCGGAGGTCTCGACGGTCGAAGTAGGCGACAACAGATAGTCATACAACGCCGTTGTCGTCGTCGGCAACGGCTGCCCTGAACTCGGAACGGCGGCAGGCCCCGCCTGGCAAACAAGCCCGGCCAAATGCCCCTTTCCACCACAAGCGGCGGGAGTGGCCGTTGCCGCGGTGTAATAGACCGTCTTGAACGTTCCAGCGTCTGCGCCGTTCGAGCCCGGCTGACGAGTCTCGACTATGCGTCCTTCAGCGTCATATCGAGTTACGGACGTGATGTCACCAGCATCCATAGCGCCGTTCAGGTTGGCGTCGGTGGCGCTCTTCCCGGGCTGACCGAGCCTCCACAACGAGCCGTCGCCGCTGACCGGCGCGTCATAATTGGTCAGCTTCTGACTGAACTTCTCGATGTCGGCACCGGTCGCTGCGTCGTTGGCCCAAACGGTCTCGCTCGTCACCAATCGGTACGGCGTATCGGTGTCCGGGTTGATGCCCTGGTCCGGAGCTCCTTCATCGTATGCCGTGTGGAGGTGCTTCCTCGCCCAGCGAGTGGAGCCATCCTTCAAGACGGCCCAACGAGCCGGCTCGAAAACATCGGTGATTAGGGTGCCGGCCGGTGTGATCACCCTGTCCTGAGTAACATTCAGGATGTCGTTGTTGTACTTCGTGATCGTCGCGTACTGGTTCGCCGCTGCAGGCGGCACCGTGCCATCGAGGATGAGTCGCAGTGCGCGCTCGTCCAGTTCTCGGACGGCATGGCCTTGACCGTCGTAGTCGGTGGCGGTCAGTTGCCAAGCGCCGGCGCCGTAATCCGCGGTGTTCACAACATTGCCGTTGTCGTCGGCGTACTGGAGCGTGGCGTACTGCCAATCGTCTGCGTTCGGGGGGTCTGCCGGGACGTGGTCGGCACTGAACGTTGCATAGGCCTTGGCCGGTACGGCGTTCTGGTCCCACCGAGCCACGGAGGCAGCCGAGAGATCCGGCAACCCGCCGCCTGACAGTGGGATGTCGTAGACGTATTTGCCGAGTGTGGCTGTTCCGCCCGCCAAATCGCCGGCAGGACGGTCGCGGGTGACAGTGTTCAGCTTTGCCTGCGAGCCTGCCTGGACGTAATTCAGCTTGAATGGGATCTGCCCCGGCGGCTTGAGCGATGTGAGCTGATTCGCCGAGTTGTAGGTGTACTCGGTTGTGAGACTCGACCGCGGATCGGTGACCGACGCAAGACGGCCGTTACCGTCATACACGTAATGCGCGACCTGTACGGCGTCCATGGAGGCACCGCCGGTCTTGTTCGGGTTGTAGATGTCGAGCCAGACATCGACTAGCCGATTCGCTGTCGGCCCATCCGTGCCGTAAGCGAAACGCAGCGCACGGCAGCCGGGGTTCAGCACGCCTGCCGCCGGACAGGCAACTCCAGGCGGAGTAGGCGCAAGGATGCGCAGTACCCGGCCGGAGTCGTCGTAGCTGAAGCTGGTCTTCGACTCGACACCTGGCTCCGCGATCGTGTTGACGCGGAATCGGGTCGGAGCGAACGGCGAGGGCGCGTCGAGGGGTAAGTAGGTTGTGACTGCGCCTTCCTCATCGGTGTAGGTGATCTTCGTGGCGAGGCCAGTGCCGCTGACCACTAACCTGGCACCGCTGGTCCCGGTATCGTCGTTAGCGGGCTGCCATACACCGGAGGAGAACTCCACCACCCGGCGTCCGCCGGTAGGAGACTTCCAGATCAGGCTGGTCCCATCGCCGGAAACGAGTGCCAGTGTGCCGTCGACGCGGCTGGAGTCCACGACCCGTAACCCCCCACCACCAGCATCCGCACCATCGAACTCGGCGACCCAGCCGGGACCGAAGACAGCCTCCGGGCCGTCAGCCTCGTCGCCATACGACGCATGTGTACGCGAGATCGACAGATCACCCGCGTAGCCGGGGACAGAGACATCGGTCGCCTGGGTGGTGAACTCGCCGGTCCAGAGTGATACCGATCCCGGTCCGGCATCTTCCACCGGGAACTGATCGTCGAAGGCATGCGGAACCCGCTGAACGGTCGTCTTCGGTGACTGCGACCAGGTGCATTGGACCACATTGCTGTAGTTGAGGCAGACCTGGACATCGAGTTGGACCGGATGATTCGGGTTCAGCGTTGTCGGCTGGATTCCGGCCAGTTCAGGGTTCGAGTCCAGGAAGGCGTCGGTCTTGGCCGAAGCCGTGTCCCACTCTCCCTGTACGAGCACGCTCAGGCCCCGCTGATCGGCAACCGACAGCTCGGCTGAGTCCTCGTTCCAGCCATTGGTTTCGTCGGCGCTTCCGTACCCCGACACCCGCCAGCGGACCTTGGCCGTCGGAACCGGTGACTGCAGACGCGGCGGGCCGGACGCCACAATCTTCAGCTTGCCGGTCGCGACTGTCGTCTCGTTCGGGGCCGGCGAGATCATCGTCGCCTTGCCCCAACCGAAGCTGTAGATGTCCGACGTCGCGGACAGCTTGCCAGACGGGCTCTCGGCCTGAGCGGAGATCTGGTAGAGACCGCCGCGGGTCTTGTGGACGACGAACGAATACCGCGCAACCAGGGGATCGCTGGAAGGCGTGATCTTCACGGTCTCGGTCGAGGTACCCGGCCGCCCGTCGGTCGAGAAATTCGCAAGCCGGGTGACGTGGAGGTACCCAGGTGCGTTGTATCCGTTGCCTGGCGCAGTCACCGTGCATTGGAAATCCTCAGCCGGTGCATCGTCCTGCCACGTTCCGTTCAGGTACGGCGCCGGACAGGAAACTGTCGGCGTCTGCGGAGCCGTCGCCGCGGTGCGCAGCCGCTGGTTGTAGCCCACCCAAGGACCGTCGGCCCGGCCGTCATTGGACTTCGCCCGAATGTACAGCAGGGTGTTGTCCGGCAGATCGGCTGCCGGGCGGCAGCCGGAGGTGGCGCCCGAGGCGACGACGGATGAAGTACAGGTGCCCTTGACGCTCAGGGTCGATCCGCTGCCGGTGTAGAACTCGAAGATGTGCTTGACGGTGTTCGCGTCCGGATCGGTCGCCTTGGTCGTGACCCAGGGACGCAGCGTCGGCGAGTAGAGGTTCCCCGTCGTTTCGCCGGGAGCCGCGTAGGAGACCGCCTCGGTCGGCGTCACTGTGGCCGGTGCACCGGGCGGCCGGTTCCACGTGTACGAGATGAAGGGGTCGGTCGACGACTCACTGGAGCCGAAGCGCTTCCAGAAGTTGGCGTCGGATTCGTTGGCGGCCTTCAGACCGACGCCGGCTCCGACGTACTGCGTGGCCGCGGCCCACTCACGGACCAGGTCTGTCATCGGGATGCTGATCCGGCCGGCCGCGCAGGAACTGGAGAACCCCTTGGACACGGTCACCGCGCCGGAAGCCGTAGCGCGCATCGCGGGCTGATTCGCCCAGTTCGTCGAGGTTGATGTTCCCCCGGCGGAGTACAGATTGACGGCGGTCGGCGTACAGGTCATCGCGCCGTACTGGTAGAGCGACAGCGACGCCGAGACGATGTCCTTGTTGTGGAATCCGCCGGTCGGGAAGTTGAAGAACGTCCGCTCGATGTGAGTGCCGTTCTTCCCGGCCCGCAGGTCGACCCAGCTGGACAGGTCTGTCGCGACTGAGGTCTGGACGAAGGTATCGAAGGTCGGGAGAACGGTGGCCGAGGCGTAAGTCGGGTCTATGGTCACCGGGAACTGTCGGGCCGGATCCAATATCCACTGCGCATCGGGAGCGACCACCAGCGTGAATCGACCTGGTGACACCTGCTCGATCGACAACTTCACGAGCGTCTTGTTCAGCGGGTCACCCGTCGCTGGATTGGTAGCCGCGTCCCACATGTAGGCGACCGGGACCCGAGACCGTACGACGTTCTTCTCGTCGACGAACTCGATCGAGCCGCTCTTGGTCTGACGAGCGGTGAGCCCTTGTGCGCGCAGTGGGATGCGCCAGACCGGCGCCGTCGTCGGACGGCTCTTGACGACGAAGTCTGTTTCGAATCCGTTCCGGCGTACATCCATGGTCAGGTCGACCCCAGGTTGCACATCGGCGTAGGTCGCCTTGGTGCCCACGATCGTCGGCTCAGGTAACTTCCACGGCGACATCCAGTCGACTCGGTGGTTCGTGCCTGCGGCCGCCGAGGCGAAGGTACTCCCAGCGACAGCGGCACGCTTGCCGAGACGCAGTCCGAGCTTGTGGCCTTTCGGAGCGACCGATCCATCAGCGGCTTTCGCGAGGTTCAGGTCGATCGCACGCCATTGGCCGGCAGCGTTCTTGTACCGGACCGGCGCGGTGTGCGCCTCGGTCGTCATGGTGCCGTCGGGGTTCGCCCAGGTGGATTCGGTCTCCGAGCGGAGCGATTCGATCTCCACTCTCGACCCCTGTGAGCGTGCTGAGACCGCAGCCGAAACCACATCCGGTCTCGAAGCGACCTTCGTCGGGAAGGGCGGTGGATCAGCCGTCGGCGCAGCCTCAGCCGTTTGCAGGGCCTCCTGCCCGCTGAGCAGCAAGGCAAGTGACACGACGACTGCCACACCGCGCGAGAACCTCTGGCGGCGGGAACCTCGGGAACGATTCAGGGCAAACATATGACTCCCCAGCTCACGCTGACCTGGGACGGCAACTGCGACGGGCAATCGCAGAGCTGGCCAGCGACCCGCTCATCGCTACGCGCAATCGCTCCGTTACTTCTTTTGCATCAAGCTGCAGAACCCATCGGCGACGAATAGATACGTCCGGATCGGGCGAAGGCTCGATTTTCCCCGGCTTGGCGTGGCCTACACCCGGGTTGCGCGTTTTGACATCACAGCAGGCAGGCGGAGTGGACCGAAATCCTGCGATACTCCGGTCACTGACACTCTGAGACCCTTGGGGGGGTCCCCTTGAAGTTCCGCCCTGCCCATTTGGTGCGCGTAGGCGTTCCTGCGGCGATGATCGCCGGCTCGCTGGTCGTCCTGACCGGTTCTGCCGGCAACGCGGCCGAGCCGGGGCCGTACCGGCCCGCTTTCACGTCCCGTGCACAGACCGCCAAGACCGAGTTCCAGCCGAACCAGGTCATCGTCAAGTTCAAGCCGGGTGCGACGAGCAAGGCCCGGACCGCCGCGCTGTCGCGGTTCCGCGCATCCGGTGAGGCATCGCTGACGCCGAACATCGTGAAGGTGACCGGCACCGACTCGGCAGCCGAACTGCTGAAGAAGGCCAAGGCGGACCCGACTGTCGAGCTGGCCTCCCTGAACTACATCCGGCACATCGACGCCATCCCGAACGACTCGTACTACGACGAGGACCAGAAGGTTTACCTCAACACGATCCGGATGCCGCAGGCCTGGGACGTGTCGAAGACGACCGGCAGTCAGGTTGTCGCCGTCCTGGACACGGGTGTCGACGCCGGTCACCCGGATCTGGTGGGGCACCTGGTTCCCGGTGTCAACACCACCTCGCCGAACCGTGGTCCGATCGACGACAACGGTCACGGCACCATGACGCTGGGCATCATCGCCGCCGCCGCGAACAACAAGGCGGGCGTCGCCGGTATCGGCTGGAACGTCAAGGCGATGCCGGTCAAGGTGCTGCGCGCCGACGGCAGCGGTGACGACCTTGACGTCGTCGAGGGCATCGACTGGGCCGTTGCGCATGGCGCCAAGGTGATCAACATGTCGCTGAGCGGTGGCACCGACAGCACGATCATGCACGACGCCGTCAAGCGTGCGGTCGCCAAGGGCGTGACCATAGTGGTTGCTGCTGGCAACCAGGGCCTCGGGCTTCCGCGGTACCCTGCGGCCTACCCCGAGGTCATCACCGTCGGCGCGACGGACCCCGGCGGCAACCTCGTCGGCTTCAGCTCGTACGGCGACTGGGTGGATGTCGCGGCACCGGGCACCGACATCCTCAGCACCGGTGTTCGGTCGATGACCCCTCCGCAGAACGTGCCTTACTGGTACTGCACCGGTACCTCGTGCTCGGCGCCGATCGTGTCCGGCATCGCGGCCCTGATCAAGAACAAGTGGCCGACCCTCACGCCGGACCAGATCAAGGCCCGGATCAAGTCGGCTGCCCGGGACGCCGGCCCGCGTGGTGCCGACAAGTTCTACGGCGCCGGCGTCCTTGACGCGTACGGCGCACTCGGCGGCCGGTGGACGACAGACTTCCCCGTCGCCGCCGCAGACAACAACGACCAGCCGGCGCGGGCGACCGTTGTCACCACGACAGCCGCCGGCTCGACCGTGACCGAAGGTGACGTCGACTGGTACAAGGTGAGCTCAGCCGCCGCGCGGAACCTGCGGATCTCCGTGACCGGGCCGAAGTTCGACGAGTCCGTGCGCTGGGCCAACTTCGCACCGCGAGTCGACGTGTACAACAGCCAGCTGCAGGCGATCGGCGCTGCCGAGAATGCCTATCCGGACGCGGACGGCGACGGCAACCCCATCTGGGCGCCGCTGACCGCGGCAACCAATGTCAGTGCGTTGGAGGGCGACACCTACATTGCGGTGCGCAACTCCAACGGCACTCGTGATGCTCGGGCCTACTCGGTCAAGGTCGAAGCCGGCACCGCTGGCAGCGCCGCTGGCACCGATTACCCGGTGACCAATGCGACGCCGAACAACCTCTCGCTCGGACAGCCGGTCGGGGTCAAGCCCGCGGTGACGTTCGCTCGGCCGGTTGACGCGGCGACGGTGACCGACCAGACGGTTCAGCTCGTCAACGGCAAGACCGGTGCAGTCGTCGCGACGACACCGGCGTACGCCGAGGACACTCGGACGGTCACGCTGACTCCGACGGCCGCGTTGCTCGACAACTCGCCGTACCGGATTGTTGTGAGTGGTGTGCAGGAGACCGGCGGTACGGCGCTGGCGCCGTTCAGCAGTGTGTTCTCGACGGTCGATCTGGCGCCGGCAGCGGTTGGGGCGTTCGACGCGACTGGGTCGTTCCAGAAGGCGAACCTGTCGTGGAAGATCCCGGCACTCGGTGACCTCGACCAGATCATCGTGCGGCGGTTCAACGGCACCTCGGTACCGACGTTGACGAGCGGAACCCTGGTCTACTCCGGGACGGCGTCGAGTTTCCAGAATGTCGGGCTCCCCCAGGGAGTGACCTACACCTACGCCGCCTGGGCCAAGGATCGGTCCGGCAAGGTCAGTGCGCGGAACTCGACGCAGCTGAAGGGCATGAAGTCGGGGATCTCGACGACCGCCGCGAAGCTGAACATCGGCGGGACGATCACGCTGAAGGGCAGCACGCTGGGGATCGACGGCAAGGCGTACCCGACGCTGCCGATGAGCCTCTACTCGCGGCCGGCGAACGGGACGGCGTTCAAGTTGCTGGCCACGCTGGGCTCGTCCTCGACGGGCACGGTCAGCTACACCTTCAAGCCGGGCTACTCGGCGGTCTACATGCTGACCTTCGCCGGCAACGGTGACCTGATGGGTACGCGGACCAACGACATCACCGTCCTGGTCACACCGACCATCTCGTCGACGCTGTCGCCGTCGTCGATCAAGCTGGGCTCGTCGACCAAGCTCAGCGGGGTTATCAACCCGGCGCACTCCGGCAAGTCCGTCCAGCTGCAGCGCCTCGTCGGCAAGACGTGGACCGCAGCCGGCTCGGCCAAGCTGGGCTCCACCGGCGCCTACGCGTTCGGCATCAAGCCGACCGCCAAGGGCAAGATCGCCTACCGCGTCTACTTCCCGAGCGACGGCGACCACACCCTGGCCTACAGCGCCATCCGGACCCTCACGATCACCTGATCCACAGGATCCACAGCTGATGTGAGTGTGCCCCGGCCGATCATGGCCGGGGTACACGCATGTCCGGCCCATCACAAGTGAAGACGGGCGGCCTTGAGCACCGTTCAGTCATCTGGAGCCCGCAGAAATGACTGATGCGGACACAAGGTGCCACCGAGGCGAGGCCTTGAGCACCGTTCAGTCATCTGCGGTCTGCGTTGATGCCTGGTGGGGGCTCAAGGCGGGCGCTGACGCCCGGACTGTGGCGGGGTCAGGGGGCGTAGTGCTGGATGGTGCCGCCGTTGCTCAGGTCGACCAGGGTGTGGGCTAGAGCGCTGGCTTCGGCTAGGACTTCGGGGAGGTTGAGTTTGGTTAGCTGGCGGTTGCGGACTACTACTTCGCCGGCGACCAGGACTGTGTGGACGTCGGAGGCTCGGACGGAGTAGACGAGGGCTGCTCGAGGGTCGTGCAGGGGTTGGTTGTGGGGAGCGGAGAGGTCTAGGAGGGTGATGTCGGCTTGGCGGCCCGGTTCTAGGGCGCCTAGGGAGTGGGGCTGCCCGGCTGCGGCGGCGCTGGCGCGGGTGGCTAGGCGGAGGGTTTCGGACAGCGGCATGGATTCGGCGTTGTTTTGCTGGTGTTTTTGGGTGAGGGCCAGCAGGCGGAGGGATTCCCAGACGTCGAGGGTGTTGTGGACTGCTGCGCCGTCGGTGCCGATGCCGATGGGGATGCCGGCTTCCTGGAGTTGCTTGATGGGCGTTCCGTTGCCCATGGCAAGTTTTAGGTAGACCTTGGGGCAGGTGGCGACCGCGGTGCGGTCGGCGTAGCGCTGCAGGATGGGCAGGTCGGTGGCCCGGATGCCGCAGCCGTGGGCGATGAGGGCGCCTGCGTCGAGGACGCCGGTGCGGTCGAGGATCTCGATCGGGGTGGCGCCGTGTTTGTCGACGGAGGCTTGGGTTTGGGCCTCGGTCTCAGCGGCGTGCAGGTGGATGCGGAGGCCTTCGGCGCGGGCGACATCTGCGGTACGGCGGAGGTCGTCGTCCGAGACCGTGTAGGTCGCGTGCGGGCCGAGGCTGGCGGTGATGCGCGGGTGCAGGGTGGCGAGGTCGCGGGTGGTGGCGATCGCTGCGTCGATGCCTTCGGGGCCAACTGAGGAGAAGTACGTCGGAGCGAGGTCGGCGCGGATGCCGGACTCGATGGCGGCCTGGGCGATCTGGTCGGCGTGGAAGTAGTGATCGACGAAGGTGGTCACTCCGGCGAGCAGCATCTCGGCGCAGGCCAGGCGGGCGCCGACGCGAACGCGTTCGGGGGTCAGGTTCACCTCCATCGGCCAGATGCGCTGGTTGAACCAGTCGTCGATCGACAGATCCTCGGCGGCACCGCGCATCATCACCATCGGGCTATGCGTGTGCGAGTTGATCAGGCCCGGTACGGCGAGCAGGCCGGTGCCGTCGATTGCCTCGACGGGCGCGACTGGCGTCGTACCGGCTGTTTGGGGTGGTTCGGGCGGCTTGGTGCCGGTGGGGACGATGGCGGTGATGAGCGAGTCAGCCAGGTGGATGTCCTGGGCGGTGGCGATGATGCATTCACCAGTCGAGGGGACGAGCAGGACGTCGACGTTGCGGATCAGCACCTTCCCAGAGGTGCTCACGGGTGGCGGCCTGCGAGGACGCAGAACTCGTTGTCCTCGGGGTCCACGAGGACAACCCAGGTCGCGTCGTTGCCTTGGCCCACGTCGGCGGGGCGCGCACCTAGGTCGATCAGGCGGCGGACCTCGTCGTCCTGGTCGCGATCGGTGGGATTGACGTCGAGGTGGATGCGGTTCTTGACCGTCTTCGCTTCGGGGACGTAGACGAAGGTCAGCGTGGGCGGCAGCGGGCCGGGGCGGTTCCGGCCTTCGGGGACTGCCGGGGAACCGATCGTGATGAGGTCTTCCTCGACGAGTTGCACCTCGTAGTCGAGGACTGCGCACCAGAAGCGGGACAACGCGCCCGGGTCGGCACAGTCGATCGCCAACTCGGTGAGCTTGCTGGCCATGATGGACCTCCGGGTCGAAGTGAGAACGCTGGCTTATTGTTCCCCACAGGACACCCGGAGGAGATGAGTTTCGGATGCAGTTTCTGGTTTCCGTGATCGACGACAAAGCCAACCCCGGCAGCACGGACCGGCAGGCTGCCATCAGCGAGTTCAACGAGCGGCTGGTCGCCGAGGGCTACTGGGTCTTCGCGGGCGGCCTCGCCGACACGAGCGCGGCAACGGTGATCGACAACCGTGGCGAGCAGGCAGTGCTGAGCGACGGGCCTTTCGTGGAGTCGAAGGAGTATCTGGCCGGTGTCTGGGTGTGGGAAGCGCCTGACCTGGATGCAGCACTCAAGCTGGCCACCGAGGCTTCGAAGGTCTGCGACCGCAAGATCGAGGTCCGGCCGTTCCAGTGAGTTAGCAGTCGGCGGCTAGGCGGGGAAGGCCTTCCAGTGGCCTTCGGAGATGATCTCGACGGTGCCGCCGCCGGTCACTTTGATGGCGGTCTCGTCGTCGATGGCGTAGGCAGGACCGGCGATGTCGGCGGCCCAGCTCTCTGCGTTGGCCAGGGTGTTGTCGGGCATCTGCTCGTGGTCCAGATGCGGGTAGATCGAGAAGTCGACGACGCTGAGCGTGCGGTCGTCCGGCGCGTCCGGCCAGCTGACGAAGTCGTCACCGATCCGCGGTGTCAGAACCATGCTGCCGGCGCTCATCCCCACCCAGACCGTCTCGGATAGCGTCGGGATGACGTCGACCAGCCCCGACTGTTGCATCCAGTGCGACAGGTACGTCGCGTCACCACCGTCCACCAGCAGTACGTCGGCCTCTCGGACCCACGGCAGCCACCGCTCCTCGCCGATGGTGGGCAGCGCGGTTAGCTCCAGGACACCCAAGGACGCCCAGCCCAGGCTCGTCAGCCTGTGGAACGGCGGCTCGCCGACGACGCTGCGTCGTACGGACTGGGGTCCCAGCATCGGGTGGCCCCACTGCGCCGTCGGGATGTAGAGCGCCCGCGACTCGGAGATCGGCTTGCCCAGCAGATCGACCAGCGCATCGCGGATGCTGTCGTTCGACACGCCTCCGGATGTGAGCAGAAGCTTCACGGCACCTCCAGGTTGATGGGCCCACGGACGAGACATCGTTACATGATCCGAGGGGAACATATGTTCGAATCTAAGGTACAGTCCCTCGCATGGGTGCTGATCTTCAGGGCTCGTTGCTGGATGCTTTCGAGGATCCCGGGTTGGGGTCTCTCGATGGAATCACACGGGCGGAGCTTGGGCAGGGCGCTTGGGTCGATGTGTTGCCGGGGTGGTTGACCGGCGCGGACCAGGTGTTCGAGCGGTTGGTCCGGGATGTTCCCTGGGCCGCTGAGCGGCGGCAGATGTATGACCGCGTGGTGGACGTGCCGCGACTGCTCTGCTTCTACGAGGAGAGTCATGACCTTCCGGTGCCGATCCTTGACGAGGCTCGTGACGCTTTGAGCGAGCACTACCGCGAAGAGCTCGGCGAGCCGTTCCGCACCGCCGGGTTGTGCTTCTACCGCGACGGCCGCGACAGCGTCGCCTGGCACGGCGACCGCATCGGCCGCGGCAACCACGAAGACACCATGGTCGCGATCCTGTCCGTCGGCGAACCCCGCGTCCTGGCCCTCCGGCCCCGGCCCGGCAATTCGGCCGGCCCGGTCAGCTCCACCATCCGCTACCCGCTCGGCCACGGCGACTTGATCATCATGGGCGGTTCCTGCCAACGCACCTGGGAGCACGCCATTCCTAAAGCCAGCGGCCGCATCGGGCCTCGCATCAGCATCCAGTTCCGCCCCCGCGGAGTCCGCTGACCGCGAGTTGTCGACCAGCCGGGGTCAGCTGTGCAGGGCTATTGCCGGACGAGAGCAGCCGGGTCCAGTCGGATCGGGTAAGGCGCCTCGATCGTGGAGACCACTCCCCCGAGCGCTGTGAGCGTCCGGCGGTACCTGCCCTTGCTGAGCTTGGATGCGATCAGGTGCGGGTGGCCGTCTGGCTCCAGGCGCCAGTAGTGATGGATACCCGCTTCGGCGTAGAGCTGGGGTTTGATGATCCGATCCTGCGGCTGCGTGTGAGGTGAAACGATTTCCACCGCAAGCAGCACGGCGGCGCTTGGGCATCGCCAGTTGTCAGTTGCTGTGGCAGCACGGTCGATGACCACCAGGGATTGCCTCGATGTCTTCGATGGTCCACGGCCCGACATGACCCACGAATGCGATGCTCATCGATCGTCCTTCCCGCTCCCGGTACGCGGCTTAGTTTTGCATGTCTCAGGCGGCCAGTGGGTTGGCCAGCAGGGGTTGGTAGAGGTGGTCGGAGGTGGCTATGTAGAAGGCGAGTAGGGGGACTTGGGCGGCGTGGCAGAGGTGGGCGGCGGCGGTGGACCATTCGTTGTCTATGTCGGGCCAGATGGGTGGGCCGGGGCGGCCTAGGGCCAGGAGGAGGGCTGCGAC
>NZ_SMKX01000259.1 GCF_004349055.1 Kribbella antibiotica | reverse complement strand
GAGGGGTGGGAGCGCGGGGTTCCGGTTGAGTACTTGCGGTGGGTGGTTGAGCGGTGGCTGGAGTTCGATTGGCGGGAGTGGGAAGCGCGGCTGAACGCCTATCCGCAGTTTGTGACGCGGATTGACGAGCAGGAGGTGCATTTCCTGCACGTGCGGTCGCCGGAGGCCGGCGCGTTGCCGTTGGTGCTGACGCACGGGTGGCCGGGGTCGGTGGCGGAGTTCCTGCCGGTGCTCGGTCCCCTGACGGATCCGGCGGCGTACGGCGGGGATCCGCGGGACGCCTTCCATCTCGTCGTACCGTCGGTGCCGGGGCATGGGTTCTCGGTGCCGCTCGAGTCCGGTTGGAACCACGCGCGGATCGCCAGAGCGTGGGCCGAGTTGATGCGAAGGCTCGGCTACGACCGGTACGGCGCTCAAGGCGGTGACACTGGATCCGTGGTCTCACCGTTGCTAGGGGCAACTGATCCGGAGCACGTGGTCGGCGTGCACATCAATGGTGGATTGGCATACCCCGACGTTCTGCCCGAGGACCAGCTGACAGCCACAGAGCGCGAGCGGCTTGCGGAAGCAGATCGCCTGCGGAAGGTCGGGACCGGATACGCCGACCTGCAAGGGACCCGACCGCAGACCGTTGCCCACGGCCTCAGTGATTCACCCGTCGGGCAACTGGCGTGGATCCTGGAGAAATTCTGGGAGTGGACCGACCCGGCGAAACCCTTGCCGCACGAGGCTGTCGACCTCGACCACATCCTCTTCGATGTCTCGCTCTACTGGTTCACCAACACGAGTGCCACCTCCGCCAACCTGTACTACGAAGTTGACCAGCCGGCCGAACGATCCGACGTACCGACCGGGGTTGCGGTCTTCCCGACCGACCCGGCGATCCGGCGGGTGTTAGAGCGTCGGCACCGGATCGTGCACTGGTCGGAGTTCACGCGGGGCGGGCATTTCGCGGCCCTGGAGGCACCGGACCTGCTCGTGGATGACGTTCGCCGATTCTTTCGGCTGGTCCGGTAGTCGAGCCGGCGCAACAAATGTCAGTAGGCCGCCATCTCGCTCGGCGACCGCGTCGGGCCAGCGGCGGCGCACCATGCGCAGGCTGGCGTCGTTCGAGGTGCTGACCACGAACAGGAAATGTGTAGCACCTGAAGCGATTGCGTCAGCAGCTGCGACCGCAAGCATGTGTACGCCGAGGCCGCGACCCTGCTCGTCGTCGGCGATCACGGCGGCCAGCTCAGCGACCCGCCCGTCCACCATGTCCGGTACGCCGAGGGTCGCCCAGGCCCACATGGCGTGGCCGATCGTGCGGTCGTCGCGGGAGGCCACCCAGGCGGCACCGGCGGGCCGGAGCATCCGGAGTAGGAGGGCCGGTCGCGGGGGTGTGCCGATGGCGGTCTGGAACCGGAACCAGCGGCTGAGGTCGGACAGGCCGGTGAGCAGCTGCTCGAGGCCGTCCAGGTCGGCCTCGTCGGCGCGGCGGAGGGTCACTGGCTGAGTCTGATTCACGGATTCAGCCTGACGGTACTTGGCTAAGTCTGTCAAGCAGACTTATCCTCGATCCATGACGACCTTGGTTCCGGAGGCGATGGCCTACTCGACGGAGAACTGCACGATCTCGCGCACGATGGAGACTCTCGGCGACAAGTGGACCTTCCACGTCTTGCGGGAGCTGTTCGTCGGGGTGCGGCGGTTCGAGGACATCCGGACCCGGGCCGGGATTCCGCGGCAGGTCCTGACCGACCGGCTCGCGGCGCTGATCGAGCGCGGGGTCCTGCGGCGGGAGCCGTATCGCGAGCCCGGCCAGCGTGAGCGGTACGAATACCGCCTGACTCAGGCCGGTCTGGATCTCTATCCGGTCCTGGTGGCGATGATTCAGTGGGGCGATCAGTACCTGGCGGACGAGGCCGGTCCGCCGATCGAGCCGCGGCACCGCGACTGCGGTGAGCACGTGAGCGTCGTACTGCGCTGCGATGCCGGCCATGAGCCGGAGCCGCGCCAGGTGGCGATCCGCCCCGGCCCCGGAGCGATCCTTCGCGAAGTCAGTTAGCTGGCGTCCAGCTCTGCAATGGCCTGGCGGAGCAACCGCTCGGTGTCGCGGGGCTGCGCGGCGGCGATCGAGAGCGCGTCCATCGTGACGACGTACGTGTCGAGGTCTTCGCGCTTGTCCAGGTAGACCGCACTGGTCAGGTGCTCGATGTAGACGATGTCCGGCAGGTCGGTGTCGTTGAAACGCAGCAGCGTGAACGCACCGCCGGTCGCGGTGTAACCGCCCTTGCCGAACGGGATGATCTGCAGCGTCACGTTGTGCCGCCGCGACTGCTCGATCAGGAACTCGAGCTGATTGCGGAGCACCTTCTTACTGCCGATCGGCCGACGCAGCACAGCCTCGTCGATGACGACCCAGAGTCGGGCGGGTCGCTGCCGCGTCAACACTTCCTGACGGCGCATGCGCAAGGCGATCAGGCGATCCACCTCGGCGGGCGGTAGCGGCTCCTCGAGCCGGCCCATCGCGATCACGGCGCGCGCGTACTCCGGGGTCTGCAGCAGGCCCGGAACGAACTGGAGCTCGAACGTCCGGATCAGGTCCGCGGCGCCCTCCAGCCCGATGTAGGAATGGAACCAGTTCGGCGTGAGGTCGTCGTACCGCTGCCACCAGCCGGGGTTGTTCGCCTCGCGGGCGAGCGTCAGCAGGCGGTCCCGCTCGACCTCGTCCTCGAGTTTGTACAGCGCCAGCAGGTCCTCGACGTCGCGCACCTTGAAGCCGACGCGGCCGAGCTCGACACGGCTGATCTTCGACTCCGAGCCGCGGATCGCCCAGCCCGCGTCGGTGCGGCTGATCCCGGCTTCCTCGCGCAGCCGGCGCAGGTGCGCGCCGAGCATGATGCGCAGGGCGGTCGGGCCGCCGTACGCCGGTTCCGTCACGCCTGCCCTCCCAGTTGCTGGTGTTGTCAGCGATCATTTCACAACAGAACGTGAAGTCGTCCAGGGAACCCGCGCGCACGACGTGTTCACTGGGGCCTACTGTCAGTAGAGTTCCCTCACAGCTCCCGACAGACAGTAATGAGGTTTGTATGCCCGACTCCAGCAAGGCTCCCAGTTCGGTTCCGGTCGGGGTGGACACCACCAGGGCCAGTATCGCCCGGGTGTACGACGCCTTCTTGGGCGGCAAGGACAACTTCGAGGTCGACCGCGAGGTACTGCGTGGGGTCCAGGCCGCCGCGCCGCAGGCCCAGGACCTGGCCTGGTCGAACCGGAACTTCCTGATCCGCTCGTGCCGGTTCCTGGCGGGCCAGGCGGGGATCACGCAGTACCTGGACTGCGGATCCGGCCTGCCGACCGCCGAGAACACCCACCAGGTCGTGCAGCGGATCCAGCCCGAGGCCAAGGTGCTCTACATCGACAACGACCCGGTGGTGCTCGCGCACGGCCGCGCGCTGCTCGAGGAGAACGAGAACACGCTGTTCGTCAGCGCCGACATCTTCGAGCCGGACGAGGTGCTGAGCAAGCCCGAGGTGCGTGAGTTCCTCGACTTCAGCCAGCCGATCGCCGTGATGCAGGCCGGCACGTTGCACCACTACATCGGCACCGAAGGTGCGCAGATCATGCAGAAGTACGTCGACGCGGTGGTGCCCGGGTCCTACACGGTGATCTCGCACTTCTACGACCCGGAGACTCCGGAGCACACCGCGGTCGCCCAGAAGATGGAGGACAAGTTCATCCACAGCCCGATGGGCAGCGGCAGGTTCCGCACCCGCGCGGAACTGATGGAGTTCTTCCCCGGCCAGGAGCTGGTCGCCCCGGGCCTGGTGCTCTGCGACGACTGGTGGCCGGACGGCCCGCGGCTCAAGCCGCTGAACCAGGTCGAGGAATGCATCGTCGGCGCCGTCGGCCGCAAGCTCTAACAGCTCCAGCAATCTGTACGGCGAAGCGCCCGGGACCCACGCGGTCCCGGGCGCTTACACGTGTTCGGAGATGAGCGTGGCGATCGTGTGCTTCGCCAGGCTGCGGAAGATGTGGGGGAGGTCGCCCGGGTAAGAGATGTAGTCGCCGGGATGCAGTTCAACCGGCTCGTCAGCAGGGCCGATCAATGCGCGGCCGGTGCCGAGGATGACGTGTTCGACGACGCCGGGCATGTGGGGTTCGGATCGGCGGCCGGGACCCGCGTCGACCTCGATCCGGTAGATGTCGCGCCGCGCGTACGGCGGACTCGAGGCGACGAGTGTCGCGCTGTATTCGGGGTTCTCGGAGTAGAGCACCGGCCCCTCGCCTGCCCGGATCAGCTGGATCTTCGGGCGTGGCGGATCGAGGAGCGCGGCGAAGGGCGTATCGAGCGCGACCGCCAGCGCCCAGAGCGTCTCGACACTGGGGTTCCCGGTGGCCGACTCCAATTGGGAGAGCGTCGACTTCGCGACGCCGGCCCGCTTCGCCACCTCGCTGAGCGAGAGCCCGGCTCGCGCCCGGTGCCGGCGCAGGGAGGCTGCGATCACATCCAGTGGTGCCTTACTGTCCATCCGTGTTCGCTCCATCGGTACGGTCGTTCGGGTTGACGAACGGGTGGTCTGTGTTCATCATAATGTCCATGCGTTCGATCTGGCGAACACTCGACCGGCGGCTGGCCCGCGACATCGGACTGGTCTGCCTGGCTGACGGCGTAGTCGGCCTCTCGTACGGCGCGATCAGCGTCGGCGGCGGTCTGCCCTGGTGGGTGCCGGTGCTGCTGTCGATCGTCGTGTTCGCCGGGGCCTCGCAATTCCTCTTCGTCGGGATCGTGATCGCCGGCGGTAGCCCGATCGCGGCGATGATCGCGGGCGTTCTGGTGAACACCCGGCATGTCGCGTTCGGTCTGGCGGTGAGCGACGAGGTCGGTTCTGGTTGGCGGCGCTGGCTCGGAAGCCACCTGATGACCGATGAGAACGTTGCCTTCGCCATTGGCCAGGACAACCCCCGGCAACGGCGAGCGGCGTACTGGGCTGGTGGGATCGGCATCTTCATCTGCTGGAACATCGGCGTCCTCCTCGGTTCCGCGGCCGGCTCGGTGATCACCGACACCGACGTCTTCGGCCTCGACGCAGCCTTCCCCGCAGTCCTGCTAGCGCTGGTTCTCCCGGCGCTGCGCGACCGCTCCACCCGTACGGCGGCCTTGGTCGGAGCCGTCGTCGCATTGGCCACGACACCGTTCCTGCCAGCCGGCTTGCCGGTACTTTTCGCCTCGGCCGGCTTGCTTTTCTACCGCACCCCGAAGCCCGCACTGGAGCCCGCCGCATGAACACTCCGTTGCTCCTGACCGGTATCGGAATCCTTGCCGTCGGCACCTTTTCGTTGCGGATCGCGGGTCCGGTGCTGCGCAGCCGCTTCGAGATCCCGGAGCGGATCCAGGGCCTCCTCGCGGCCGCCGCGATCGTCCTGCTGACCGCCCTGGTCGCCACCGCGGCGCTCACCGCCGGTTCCGGTTCGGCTGGTATCGCGCGACCGGCCGGCGTACTGGTGGGCGGTGTCCTCGCCTGGCGCAAGGCGCCGTTCGTGCTCATCGTGGTTGCGGCCGCCGCAACAGCTGCTGGACTAAGACTCCTCGGAGTCCCATAACTCAGTTAATCTCCCGCTATGAGCAGCTCCGCCGCCCCTCCGGCTGCGCCGCGTCGAACACTGATCTGGATCGGGATCGGATGTTTCGTCGTCGGCCTTGCCCTCACGGCCTTCTTCGTCGTGCGGATCGTCACGACCGCCCCCGTCTCGCCGCAGCCGATCGGCGACTCCAGCACCCAGGTGACGCTGGCGGAGAAAGGACTGACGATCTACTCGTCGATCCCGGTGATGGAGGCGCCCTGCCGGGTCAAGGACGCGCAGGCGGCCGACGTGGCACTGGTGGAGCCACGCAGTACCGAACAGATCACGGTCAACGGCGAGAGCTGGTACGTCGTCCTGCGCTCGGAGAACACGGTCCCGGCCGGCGACTACCTGGTCACCTGCACCGACAAGGAGACCAGCGCGACGTACGCCGTCGGCCCGCGCAGCTCCGTGGTGGCGTTCGTCCTGTCGATCTTCGGCGCGATCGGTTCGATCCTGGTGTTCGGAGCGCTCGGTGCCGTCCTGCTGACCATCGGCATCGTCCGCCGCCGCCGCAAGCCCGTCGGCCGCGTCCCCGGC
>NZ_SMKX01000258.1 GCF_004349055.1 Kribbella antibiotica | reverse complement strand
CGCCGGACGGGGACGAACATGGGCGGGGCTGGGGAGCGCTACCCACCTGAATCGGCAGGTAGCACTCCCCAACCCGCGCAATGAAGCAGCAACACCGCAGTCGGCGCGGCGGGCGGTTGACGCACTCAGCTCCATACATGTCTGTACTTACAGGGTGGCAATTGCGGTGATGCCGATGGCGATGCCGACGAGGTAGGTGCCTAGGGCGCCGATGTCGCGGAGGGGGCCGTGGCCGGCGAGGGTTTTGGCGGTGAGCATGCCGACGGCGTGCGAGGTGCGGACGACGAGGGCGGCGATGGCCAGGGCATCGACCAGCCAACTGTTGGAGAGGAACGAGCAGACCAGCAGCAGGACGAGCAAGGTGGGAATGTATTCGGCTGCGTTCCCATGTGCCCGGATGGCGATCATTAGGCGATCGGCAGGGTCTGTCGGAGCCTGGTTGCCGCCACCGCGGAGGATCCGGTTGCGGGTGACATTGGCGCCGAGCAGGAACAGCAGGATGCCGAGCAGGGCCATGCAGATGACGGTGATCGTGCTCATGTCAGAACTCCTTCGCGAACTCTGGTGAGGTGCTGGACGATTGACTGGCTGAGGGTCGTACCGAGGAGGGCGTCGGTCTTGTGCATGCCGCCGGGGCAGGTGACGTTGACCTCGATCAGGCGGCCGCCGATCACGTCGGCGCCGGCGATGGTGAGGCCGTGCTGGATGAGGATCGGCCGGAGTGCGGCGGCGATTTCCTTGTCGGCGGCATCGATCGGCGCAAGGGCAACCGGTGGGCCGATGCGGAAGTCGCTGCAATCGGGCCGGCGGAGAACCGCGCCGATGATCTCACCGTCGAGCAGGAACAGGCGTTTGTTGCCGTGCGCAACGGCGGGCAGATACTCCTGCGCGATGACCTGCCGTCGGCCACCACGAGTGGCCGACTCCAGCAGGGACATGGCCGCATGATCGTCGTGGACCAGCCAGACATCGAGACCGGCGAATCCATCGACAGGCTTGACGATCGCACTTCCATGGCGCGCAACGAACTCGCGGAGTGCGACGACCGACGTACCGACGTAGGTCGCGGGACACAGCTCTGGGAAACGGAGAGCGATCAGCTTCTCGTGGACGGCACGGATGCCGTCCGGGCGGTTGACGACGCGGGTGTTGGCGAGGTCGAGCAGGTAGGTCAGGTGCAGGTAGCGGTCGTCGACCGGGGGATCGATGCGGACGTGCACGACCGCGAAATCGGCGACATCCACCAGCGCGGCCTGGAGTTCGTCGTACCAGGTGGGGTCGACGATCCAGCGGTGATCGCGGCCGGGACGGCGTGGGCGGAGGCGGATTCGGTGCGCGCGGACTTGCAGGCGGCCGTCGATCACTGCGAGCTCCTCGGGCTGACAGCACCAGACGTCGTGGCCGAGGTCCTGCGAGGCGGCCATCAGGCCGATGGTCGCGTCGATGTCGGCGTGCAGGCCGACCAGCGGGTCGGTGACAAAGAGGATCATGCGACCAGCTCCAGTTGGAGTTCTCCGGCTGCTGCAGCTCGCCATTGCTCGGCGAGCTGCGCCCGGCCGGGTTCGAGTGCACGCAAGACGTTGCGGCGGTTGGCGTCGTCGTACATGAGGCTGGTGAGCTCGGTGATGACGCGGCCGATCGTGGACGGCTCCTGGGCGTCGAGAAAGCGAACCTCCAGGTACGACGATCGCGGCCGGACTGGCGGGAACATCGTGGTGAGGTGCTCGGCGGGGGTGTCGGTGAACGCCGCGGCGCCGGCGGCGAAGGCCGTGTACGCCGCAATCGGATCGCCGCCGCCGAGCAGTCGGTCGTCGAAACCTGTTCGGGCGGGATCGGCGTCGAGCCAGGTGGTGAGCCGGCCGTGCGGCCCGAAGCTGCGGGCGAATCGCGCGGCGAGGTAGGGCCCGGCGAGGTTGAGGACGCGCCACTGCTCGAGACCGGCCGCGCCCGGCCACCAGTCGAGGCAGATCTGTGTGGACGCGGTACGACGCATCATCCGCCGACCGGCCGGTCCGATCGAATCGAAGTGTCGGTGCATGGCGACGTACCGGGGGCTGGTGAGCTGCAGTGGGACCTCGTGTTCGGGCCGCGGGTCGACCGGGAGCGCGTAGATGGTGAGGTGGTCCGCAGCGAGGTGATGGGTGAGGTCGTCGACCATCGTGTGCAGCTGAGTGACCGGATCGAGGGTGCACGGCAGGCTCAGTTCGAGCTGACCGCCGGGCTCGAATCCCAGGTACGGCGCGGCGATCGCGCCGGCCGCTGCTCGTCGTACCCGCTCGATCGGTACGGCGGCGCCGGTGGTGGCGTCGGCGACCAGGAACTCCTGCTCGACCGCGACCCGGACACTCCGGCGCCGGCCGCGGGCAAACAGCTCCGCCACCAGCGGGTGTAGCTCCTTCGGATTCATGACCGCTCCTGATACTGTAAGGATTCCTGTCGAAATAATGGAAGGAATCCTTACGAGTGTCAAGCGCTGAACTCCCTCGACTCGGCCGCAAGCCGTTCATCGCGTTGGTTGACCGTGCGAACCGGGCCCTCCAGATCGACATGGTGCGCGAGATGCACGCGCGCGGTTACCCCAAGGTGAAACAGGCCCACAATGCCGTCTTCGCCACCCTGCAGGAGGGCGGATCCCGCTCCGCCGACATGGCCATGCGGGCCGGCATGACCCGCCAGTCCATGGGCGAGCTCATCCGCGAAATGGTTGCCCTAGGCATCCTTGAGATGCGACCCGACCCCGAGGACGGTCGCGCCAAACTCGTCACCTACACCGACCAGGGCCTCGCGGTGGCCAGCGACGGCTACCGCCGCCTCCTGGGCCTGGAAGAACATTTCGCCGAAGAATTCGGCCCCGACGAATACGCCACGGCCCGCGACGTCCTCGCTCGAGTCGCCGACGTACTGGAGCGCTGGTCCGACGAGTAGCTTGGCCTGAAGTTGCCACGAGGGCGTTGAGACCCTGCCAGCTGCGAGAATGGAGGCATCGACTAGAGCAGGGGGTGCTCGATGCGCGCTTATCGCGTGATAGCCGGTGTTACTGGGGTTGTCGGGGTGCTGGGGGCGGTGGGAGCGCAGCTTGGCACGGTGAGTGCTGAGCGAACGTTCGCGACGACCTCGACCGCTGCGCAGAGTCTGATCTCGATCGGGGTGCCGTTCATCGGTGCGGTCGCGGGGGCTCGGCGGGAGCGGTCGTTGTACAAGCTGGCTCTGGGGTATGCCCTGGGGATGGCGACGCTCGGGCTGATCGCGTCGCTTCTTGTTGCTGCGTTGGTGCCGTCGACCGCTGCGGATCCGTGGAAGCATGCGCCGGCCATCATCATTGGCGCGTTCATCACGCAGGTTGTGGCGCAGTCGCTCGGCACCGGGTTCGGGCTCCTGATCGGGCGCCCGGTGATCGCGTCGATCCTGACGATCGTGCCGCCGCTGGCCGTGTACTTCTTGCTGGCCGCGGTAGCACCTGGCGCGAAGGGGCTGGCGCCGTACGGGTCGGCTCAGTTGTGGTGGAAGGGCGAGTTCAGCGGCTCGGACGTGCTGCTGTTCGTGGTGATGGTTGCCGTGTGGGGTGTCGGGCTCAACCTCTGGGGAACCTCTGCCGCACGTTCACGCCAAGCCTGACGGCGATTCCGCTCGCGAAGGCAGTGCCACCAAGGATGCCGAGTGTTATGAAGGCCCAGGTGGCGCTGCTCGTCGGGGTGTCGTGGCGGAGGCCGATCGCGGTGGCGCGTTCGCTGAGTTTGAACTCGTCGACCGAATCGAAGCCGTCGGCTGCCATCGCGGTCGAGAGCTTGAGGATCTCCTGGCGTTCGGCGAGGGTGAAGCCGCCCTCAGGGGTGCCGGAGCAGGGCAGTTCGTCGCCGGTGGTTCGATCGATGACGAGCAGTCCCGGCTTACAGACCGGCAAGCGTCCTGAGGTCGATTGCTCGGTCACCAGGACCTGGTAGCTCAGCTTGGTGGACGAATCCGTCACGATGGCACCGATCAGGCCAACCACGGCGGCCAAGGCTCCGCCGATCAGCAGTCGCTTGGCGGTACGGCGTACGTCCATCGTCAGGGCAGTGTGTTTCCGGCGGCGGTGTAGAGGCGGTACCACTCTTCGCGGGTGAGCCGGATTGCGGCGCCGGCCGCGGCGTCCTGGACTCGGCTCGGGGTGGTGGTGCCGATGACGATCTGCATGTTGGCCGGGTGGCGGGCGAGCCAGGCGATCGCGATCGCGTCCGGCGACGTGTTGTGGGCGCTCGCCAGTTCGTCGAGGGCGTCGTTCAGGCCGGGGTAATTCGAGCGATCGCCGATGAAGACGCCGCCGTTCTCCGGCGCCTGCACGGAACCCCAGGTCTGGATGGTCATGTCGTGCAGCCGGCTGTAGTCGAGGATGCCGAGATCGCGGTCGCCCGACTGCTCGAGGCCCATGATGTTCGCGGCCAAGCCCTGCGCGACCAGCTGCGCGTTCGCGATGCTGAACTGGAGCTGGTTGGCGACGAGCGGCTGGCGAACCGACTTCTTGAGCAGCTCGATCTGGCCGGGCGTGTGGTTCGAGACGCCGAACGCGCTGACCTTGCCCGCGGCGTGCAGTTCGTCGAACGCGGCCGCGACCTCGTCGGGCTCGACCAGGGTGTCGGGACGGTGGATCAGCAGTACGTCGAGATAGTCGGTCCGCAGCGCGGCCAGCGTCTGATCGACGCTCGACAGGATGTGCTCACGCGACGAGTCGAAGAACCCGGATCGGATCCCGACCTTCGACTGCAGCTGGATCTGGTCCCGCTCGGACGCCGGCACGGGCTGCGCCTCACCGTACCGCTGCTCGCAGCCGTGCAGACCGCCGTAGATGTCGGCGTGGTCGAACATCGTCACGCCGGCCTCGCGCGCGGTCCCGACGAGAGTACGGATCTCCTCGTCGGTCTTTTCCTTGATCCGCATCAGCCCGAGGACAACCTGCGAAGCCGTCGTCCCGTTCAAGTCGATTGTCGTCACAAAGGCGACCCTAGTCCTCGTCGGCGGCCGGCGGCAGGGTCGGGTAGTCGACGATCGGATAGAGACCAACAGTGAATCCGTACGTCGTATCGCCCGCGCGCGGGAGGTTGTCGAACGTCTGGATCAGGTCGTGGACGCCGCGCCAGAACTCGCCCGCGCGGTCCTCGGGGATCCGGGCGTGCCGGATGAACGAGCGGAGCTGGCCTTCGTCGTACGCGGTCCTGGACTCCTCGGCGGCGACCTCGAAGTCGTTGAAGTCCTCCGGGAGTTTGCCGCCTTGGCGGCCGAGTCCGACGTAGAACGCGCGGGCGGCGCGGCCGTAGAAGCGTTCCTCGATCGCGCGCACCTTACGAGTCCGGACGACGCGCAGGATGCCTGCGTCCGCCAGCACCTTCACGTGGTGGGCCACCGTGCTCTTGGGTCGCTTGACCGCGGTGGCCAGCTCAGTGACGGTCGCCGCTCGCTCGTGCAGGAGGCCCAGGATCGTCGTACGGAGGGGGTCGGCGATCGCGCGCACCTGCTCGGCAGTGGTCAGCTCGATGGTGTCCGCGAGCTCGTAGTCGGGCACCTGACTGTTGCCTGTCACGATCGAACAGACTAGCATTCCCGATTGTTCGAGATATTTGGATCATTGGAGCAGATCATGGCCGAGGTTGTTCTGTACCACCACGCGCAGGGGCTCACCGAAGGGGTGCAGGCCTTCGCCGACGAGCTCCGGCAGGCCGGGCATACCGTCCACACCCCTGACCTGTACGACGGCAACACCTTCGACAATCTCGACGACGGCATCGCCTACGCGAAGTCGATCGGCTTCGGCAAGCTGCTCGAGGCGGGCGTCGCTTACGCCCAGGACCTCCCCGAAAACGTCGTCTACGCAGGCTTCTCGATGGGAGTCATGCCGGCCCAGCAGCTCACCCAGACCCGCCCCGGCGCCCGAGGCGGTCTGTTCTTCTACTCGTGTCTCCCGGTCGGCGAGTTCAGCGAGACGTGGCCGGCTGGCGTTCCCGTCCAGATCCACGGCATGGACGAGGACCCGTGGTTCACCGAGGAAGACGGCGACCTGACCTCCGCCCAAGCCCTCGTCGCCGCGAACCCCACCGACGCCGAGCTCTTCCTCTACCCCGGCAAGTCGCACCTCTTCGCCGACAACTCCCTCTCGGACTACGACGCCCCCGCCGCCACCCTCCTCACCGAACGAACCCTCACCTTCCTAGCCAACCTCCCCTAGCCCTCACCGACCTCCGACGTCTCAGGGGTCAACCCCTGAGACGTCGGAGGTCGGTGAGGGCTAGGGGAGGTTCTGTCTCTTA
>NZ_SMKX01000257.1 GCF_004349055.1 Kribbella antibiotica | reverse complement strand
GTGGGCGGCTGGTGGGGGCGGATCTCCAGCACTGACTAACGGGCTGAAGTGGGTGCGTTGCGGATCGGGCCGAGCGTGGCTTGGCAGTGGGCCGCCCAGTTAGTGGGTGCTGGCGGTCCGCACCCCACCGGACGCCCGCGAGTGAACCCACTGTGCCCCCGCGAGTGAACCCACCGTGTCCCCGCGAGTGAACCCACCGGGCGGGTTGGGGTCGAGTGGAAGGAGTGTGTTGCTGGATATCGATTGCCGGCGGCACGGTCCGCACACTCGCGTGCTTCCGGCAGGGCCGTTCCGCGCGAGTGAACCCGCTGGGCGCCCGGCGAGTGAACCCACTGGGCGGGTTGGGATTACAACCCGAAGAGGGTGGTGGCGTTTTGCCAGTGGATGGCTTGGGCTTCGACTGGGGTGAGGGCGGCGGCGGTTAGGGCGCCTAGGGCGACTGAGGGGTCGATGAGGGTGGCGTCGGTGCCGAACATCAGGCGGGTGGGGCCGATGCGGTCGAGGATCCAGCGGATGCGGTCGGCGTCGGGGGCGGACCAGCAGGGCTCGAACCAGATGTTGTCGGCGCGGCGGGCGGCTTCGGGAACCTGGCGCCAGGCGGTGGCGCCCATATGGCCGGCGATCAAGCGGGAGCCGGGGACTCGGGCGGCCAGGTCGGCGAGGTCCAGGACGGTGTCACCCCAGGTGTGGACCAACGTGGGGAGGCCGTACTCGGTGGTGAGCTCGATGGCGGCCTGCATGGCGGGGGTGGTGATCGGGGTGCGGCTGTATTCGGTATGGATCTTGGCGCCGACCCAGCGGTCGTTGCCGGTGACGAGGTCGCGCAGATCGGCGCGGGCTTCGTCGAGGCGGCGTGGGTCGACCACCAGCATGCCGCGGAGGCGGTCGTCGGCGGGCAGTTGTTCGGCGAGAGCGCGGTTCCCGGCTGGTGCGTCGTACACGATGCTCTCGATGGAGGAGACGAGTTGCAGGTCGATGTTGAAGCGGTCCATCAGGTCGAGGTTGACCTCGATCGGGCCGACCTCCATCGAGAAGAACCACGGACCCCAGTGGGCGTGGACGTCGATCAGCATCACGCCTCCAGCAGCTTGGTCAGGGACTGACTGCCGGCCTGGGCGATCTCGGCCGGGGTCAGCTTCGAGCTGAGCAGGCGGCCGAGCACCGAGTAGGTCTCGTGGAACGGCGTCCGGGTCCCGAAGACGAGGCGGTCCGCGCCGACCTCGGCCGCGACGATCTCCAGCGAGTCCGGCCCCGTGAGCATCCGGGTCGAAGTGTGGAATCCGGGCTCCGCGCGGGCCAGCAGTACGAAGTCACCGAGGTAGTAGAAATGCGTGTCCAGGAAGACGACCCGCGCCCCGAGCCCCTGCAGCGCCGGACCAACCACCCGTACGTCGCCCTCCACGAACAACGGCAATCCGGCCGCGACCACCAGCCGCGCAACATGCCCGAACGACGGGTACGACGGCTCGACCGCCTGAGCCGTCGGCGCCAACCGGATCCCAGCAGGCCGCGCCGAAGCGAGCAACCGTTCCAGCTCCCGCTCAGCCCCCAGCGGATCACGCAGATCGAGCACGGGGCAGTTCGTCCAACCGTTGCCCTCGGCCACTACTCGCGATTCGTCGTTTCCCGACGGTACGTCGAAGTGGACCGCCCGCAACGAGGAGACCACGCCACCGGAGATCCCGGTCCCGGCAAACACCTCCTGCACCCGTTCGGGACGGCTCCAGCGCCCGGTCGTCACGTCGTGCCCGACCAGAATGTCGCAGTCGAGCAGCAGAGGGGCGTCGGTCATGAGGCCCCCTTTCTGGACTGAGGAGCGGAGGGAGCGCAGCGACTGGAGGGACGAGGGAAGAAAGGGAACCAGGCCTCAAGGCCCGCCGCGCGGAGCGTGGCAATGTGTACAGTCATCAGGACTCCAGGGCGAGGGCGGTGTGCACCTTGCGGATCGCGGCGACGATATCGTCCACGTCGGACCCGCTGTAGTTCTCGTTCCACGGCAGTACGACGAGCCGCTCGTTGATCAATGTCTCGGCATTCGGGCACAACCCGACCGGGTATTCGACGCCCTGCAACGGAAAACCGGACCCGCCGTACGTGGCCTTCCCGCGCAGCGCCGGTGCAGCGTAGAGCGGCGCGGTCAGATAACCCGGCGTGCAGGGGACACCTTCGGCGGTCAACGCGGCCGCCCAAGGATGAATGCCGTCCTCGAGCAGCAACGGATACTGCCAGTAGACGTGATCCCCGTCGTCACTCGGCGGCAGCAATCCGACGAGATCCCCGATCCCTGCCGTCAGCTTCGCCGCCCCCGTACGACGGTCGTCCACGACCTGCTGGAGTCGCGTCAACTGCACTCGCGTGACCGCAGCGGTCAGTTCCGTCATCCGATAATTCAGCGCCAGGAACAGATACGTGCGCTCGTCGGTGTCCCGCGGCCAGCCCTTGTCGGTGAACAGCCGCATCCGCCGCGCCAGCGCCGCATCGTCGGTCACGACGAGCCCGCCGTCACCCGCGCTGATGTGCTTGCTCTGCTGCAGACTGAAGCACCCGATGTCGCCAACTCGCCCCGCATAAACGTCGCCCACCGGCGCCAAATACGCCTGCGCACAGTCCTCGATCAGCAGCAGCCCGTGCTGGTCACACAGCGCTCGCAGCTCGTGGATCGGCGCCGGCTTCCCGAACAAGTGAACGGCCAGCACCGCCTTCGTCCGCGGCGTGATCGCAGCCTCGACCGCGGCCGGATCCAGGTTCCCCGTGGCCAGATCAACATCAGCAAACACCGGTACGCCGTTCTGCATCAGTATGGGGAAGACCGTTCCCATGTCGCTGATCGGCGTGGTGATGATCTCGTCGCCCGGCTCCGGGTTCACCGCGGCGACGGCCAGGTGCAATGCCGCCGTACCGGAGCTGCAGGCAACCGAATGGACCGCACCGAGCAACGAAGCGAACTCGCCCTCTAGTGCAGCCACCTCAGTGCCCCAGGTCGCGGACAGCATGCCGCTACGCAGAACCCGCTCGGCGGCCGCTACTTCCTCGTCCCCGAAGCGTCGCCCGGAGGCATTGAAAACCGAGGGCAGGGGAGTGGACCGGACTGGAGTCCCACCGTTCACGGCAAGCTCGGGCACAAGGCCTCCCCGCTGGTAATTACGGTCATGGCTGTAATTACCAGCGACCCTACTAGATCAGAGGTGCACGCGGTAGACGACCAGTGGCCGTCCGCTGCCCGTCCCGATCTGCGTGCCGGTTGCATCCGCGAGGCCGGCCCGCTCCAGCCGATTCAGCACCCGGCGCGCAGTGCGCGGCTGGATCCCCAGGTGGTCGGCCACCGAACGCGTTGTCACCCCGTCCTCAGGCTCCGAGTGCACGAGCTCCTGCAGCTTCTCAAGCGTTGCCTTCGACAACCCCGCCCGCTGCGCGAGCAGTTGCAGCTTCGACCGCTGCTGTGCCCGCGGCGTCGCGCCGCCGACCAGGATCAGGTCGATGTCGTTGCGCAGTGAGACCACCGCGGCAGTTCGCCCAGCCGTCTTGGCGCGGCCCAGGGCGCGGCGAGCCAGCGCCTCGGTCTCAATCCCGGAACCACCGATCCCGAACCCAATCCGCACCGGCCCGAACTGCTCTTTCAGCCGGTTCAGCATCCCGAGCTCGGTGAACGACACCGTCGCTTGCTCCAACGGTCCGCGAGTAGCAACGACCAGGAAGCGCTTGTCGTCGTACGGGAGGACGCTGCCGCCGAGCGAACCGGCCTCGCGCCGGAGCGCACTCTCGCCCTCCGCTGCGATCTCCACCAGACCGAGCGCAATCTGAGCATCATCGCTGCGCAGCGCATCGTGCACGAGCAGCAGACCGTTCAGTGCGCTGCGCACTGAGTGGATCGACGGCGCGAGCCGGATCGTCGGTCGCTCGGCCTTGAGCTTGTCGTACGCCGATCGCAGGCAAGTGATCGCCACTGTCGCTTCAGCGGCCCGGTGAAACTCCAGTACGTCGTCTGAGCTCAGCCCGGGGTGATACGGCAGCACCTTGACGCCGCGCGTCGGCAGCCCGGCCTCGGCCAGCGTCTCGTGGACCTGAGCCTCATCCAGTACGTCGATACTCATCGACTTGATGTCCTGGCCGTCACCCAGCAACTCGACCAGGGCCCGCAGCAGCGTGGCGCCCGTGTATTCGACGTGCGTCGCCGGGCGGTCGAGCAGATTGTGCGCCGCGGCGATCTGATACGGCACGACGCCGGTGAACAGCCAGGCGTCCACACTCGGTGGCGCCTCGGCCATCAGCTTCGGGGTGTCGGTCTCCCGGCGGTACTTGAGCGGCAGAACCTCGATACCCCGCTGCGTGCCGATGATCTTGCATGTGGAGGTGACCAGGTCCGACGGCCCGACCACCCCGATCGTCGTCACCATTGCAGGTCAGCCTCTCTCACGGGGTCAGTCTCGTCAGATCACCGTGCTGTCGCAACAACCCGCGCCGTACGCCGACCTGTCTGCTTCTGGACCAACCAGTACAGTCGGTGCTGTGCTGACGTCAAAAGGTACGGCGACGCGGGACCGGATCGTGGCTGCGGCCGCCGGGGAGATCCGGGAGCGCGGGATCGCCGCGGTCACGCTCGACGATATCGGGCAGCGGAGCCGGACCGGGAAAAGTCAGCTGTTCCACTACTTTCCCGAGGGCAAGGAGCAGTTGCTGCTGGCGGTCGCCGAGCGTGAGGCCGAGCGGGTGATCGAGGATCAGGAGCCGCAGCTCGGCCGGCTGACCAGCTGGGAGGCTTGGCAGGAGTGGCGCGATGTCCTCGTCGAGAAGTACCGCAGGCAAGGCGTCCACTGCCCGCTCGGCGTCCTGATCACCGAGATCGGGCGGCACACGTCAGCCGCGCAGGCGGTGACCGGCAGGCTGCTCGTCCAGTGGCAGCAGGCGTTGGAGGCCGGGATCCATCAGATGCAGGCTGCCGGTGAGATTCGCGCCGACGTCGACGCGCACCGCGCGGCGGGCGCGTTGATGGCGGCGATCCAGGGCGGCGTCGCGATCCTGATGTCGTCCGGGTCGGCGCAGCATCTCGAATACGCCCTGGATCTTTGCCTGGACTACTTGCGGGTCAAGACCAGTTGACGATCGCTGGTTGATAACCGGTGGGCTTGTCGCCAACCTTCGTGCCTGCACTGACCAACCAGGCTTGGTATTCCGGCGTGAACATCTGATACACCGACCGAGCCGGTACGGCGCTCGCCGCGTCGAGGTCGGCCCGGAGGTCGACGGGGATCTCGAAGTCGAGCGCGGCCATGGTCGAGGTGAGCTGCTCAGGTGAGCTCGCGCCGACGATCGCCGAAGCGACGCCGGGTTGGGTCGCGACCCAGTTCACCGCGACCTGAGCCATCGTCACGCCGAGTTTGTCGGCGACGGTCTTGACCGTGTCGAGTAGCTCCCATTGCTGGTCGGTCCAGGTGGGAGCGTTGTCTCCGGCCAGTCGCCCCTCGCCAGTTGCTCCATCGCGGCGGTACTTGCCGGTGAGGAAGCCGCCGGCCAGCGGGCTCCACGCCGTGATGCCGAGCCCGAGGTTCTGGCCCATCGGGACGTGCTCGGTCTCGATCGTGCGCTCCGCGAGCGAGTAGGGGAGTTGCAGGCTGACCATCGGGACCGCGTCGTTCTGCGCGCGAGCGGCATACCAGGCCGGTACGTCGGACAGTCCGGCGTACCGGATCTTTCCGGCGCGGGTGAGGTCGTCGAACGTGCGCAGGACCTCGTCGACCGGCGTGATCCGGTCCCAGGTGTGGAGCAGGAAGAGGTCGAGGTAGTCGGTCTTCAGCCGGCGGAGCGAGTCTTCGACGGCGCGGATCATGTGTTTGCGGCCGTTGCCGCCCGCGTTCGGGTCGCCGGGGTCGACGCTGTTGGTGAACTTGCTGGTGAGCACCATCCGCTCACGTAGCCCGCTGTCGGCGACCAGCTTGCCGAGGATCTCCTCGCTCTCGCCGGCGGTGTAGAAATCGGCGGTGTCGATGAAGTTGCCACCGGCATCGACGTAGGTATGGAAAATGTCCCCGGCCTGGTCCACGGTGCGGCCGTAAGGTGCGTGGCTCTTCAATAACGGATTGGCACCGGTGCCGAAGTTCATTGTGCCGAGCGCGAGGCGGCTGACGCGGAGGCCGGAGCGGCCGAGCAGGTAATAGTTGTCGAGTGCCATGGAGCCAGCGTTCCTCGGGAAAAATGGACCGGCAAGTACAAACCCTGGAGGGCCGGAGATGCTGACCGAATCCCAGCAGCAAGTGCTCGAACAGCTCGCTGAGCTCGTGATCCCAGCCGACGACTATCCGTCGGCTGGGGAGGCCGGAGCGGTCGCGTTCGTGCAGCGGGTGCTCGCGGTCGATCGCCCGGACTGGCAGCCCCGGGTGGAGCGTGCGCTCGCGGTTGCGGCCGGTGCGGCGCTTGACGAGGTGCTGGCGGATGCGGACGGTGCATGGCTGGTCCGGCTGATCGCCCAGGGGTACTACGCAGGGGAGCTG
>NZ_SMKX01000256.1 GCF_004349055.1 Kribbella antibiotica | reverse complement strand
GAGGATTGGAGGGGGTCAGACCGGCTTCACGTAGCGGTGGCACGGGACTGGGAGGGTGCCACGCTCCACCGAGGCTGGGTAGTCGAAGGGGCCGGTGTCGGTCCAGCCGGAGCGTTCGTAGAAGCGGCGGGCTCGGGCGTTGCCGGTGGCTACGGCCAGCCAGGCTTCGGGGTGCCCGTTGGTGCGAACTTGACGTTCGGCCTCGGTCAGCAGCACGCCGGCTACGCCGGAGCCTCGGTGGTCGCGGGAGACGTAGACCTGTTCTACCTCGTCGTCGACGACCATGATGAAGCCGGCGACGTCGTCGCCGACTACTGCGACGGTGGCGTCGGGGAAGCGGTCGGTGGCGCGGGTCCAGAAGGACTGTTTGGTACGGATGGCGACGAGCTCTTCGGGGACGTGGCCGTGGTGGCCGTCGGCCCAGCCGAGGTGCCAGATGGACGCGATGGCGTCGGAGTCGGCAGCAACGGCTGGGCGCACGGTCACAGTCATGCGCTCAGACTAAGCCGGGTCGTAGGCCAGGTTTGGTCGCAGCCAGCGCTCGATTTCCTCGACGGTTTCACCACGGCGAACGGCGTAATCCTCGATCTGGTCCCTGCCCAGGCGGCCGACGCTGAAGTAGCGCGCGGCCGGGCTCTGGAAGATCAGACCGGAGACGGCAGCAGCCGGGGTCATCGCGAAGGACTCGGTCAGCGCGAGACCCAGCTTGTCGGCCTCGAGCAGGTCGAACAACTCCTGCTTCTCGCTGTGGTCAGGGCTGGCCGGGTAGCCGAGCGCCGGACGAATTCCGCGGAAGCGCTCCGCGTGCAGATCCGACAGCAAGGGCTCCACGTCCGGCTCGAACCACGCCTTTCGCGCCTCCAGGTGGATCCACTCGGCGAACGCTTCGGCGAGCCGATCGGCCAAGGCTTTCACCATGATCGCGCGGTAGTCGTCGTTGTTGGCCTCGTAGACCGCAGCCAGCTTCTCGGCGCCGTGAATCGCCACCCCGAAACCACCGAGGTAGTCGTCCGCGGGAGCCACGTAGTCAGCCAGGCAACGGTTGTGCCGACCCGCCGGCTTCTCGGTCTGCTGCCGCAGCATCGGGAACGAGATGTCCATGCCGTCGAGCAGGATGTCGTCGCGTTCGCTGTGCGCCGGCCAGAACCCGTACGCACCCTTGGCCTGGAAGGAGCCGTTGGCAATGATCTCGTCGAGCAGCGTCTGCGCGTCATCGAAGAGCTCGCGCGCCACCGGCTGCTCCAGGATCGCCGGGTATTTCCCCTTCAATTCCCAAGCCAGGAAGAGGAACTGCCAGTCGACCATCGCTCGCAACTCCTCCAGGCTCGGCTCCACCCGGCGCAACCCCGTGAAGGCGGGCACCGGCGGCGTACCGTGTTCGACCGGCTCGAAGTTCGCGCGAGCCTGCTCGACGGTCAGCAGAGGCGCGCGCTGCTTGTTGGCGTGCTGGATTCGCAGCCGCTCCTGGTCCTCAGCGTTGCTGATGGCAAGCGCTTCGGCCCGATCGTCGTCCATCAGATCCGACACCACACCAACCACGCGCGACGCATCGAGCACGTGCACGGTGATCTTCTCGTACGCCGGAGCGATGCGAACCGCGGTGTGTTGTTTCGACGTGGTCGCGCCGCCGATCAGCAGCGGAAGCTTGAGGCCACGGCGCTGCATTTCACTCGCGACCGCAACCATCTCGTCGAGCGACGGCGTGATCAAGCCGGACAGCCCGACCGCATCGGCGCCCTCGGCAATGGCCGTGTCGAGAATCTTTGCCGCCGGCACCATCACACCGAGGTCGATGACCTCATAGTTGTTGCAGCCAAGGACAACCCCGACGATGTTCTTGCCGATGTCGTGGACATCGCCCTTGACTGTCGCCAGCACGACCTTGCCCTGACCGCGAACGTCCTCGGTGCGACCCTCCAGCCGGGCCAGCTCCTTCTCCGCCTCCATGTACGGCTCGAGGTAGGCCACCGAGCGCTTCATGACGCGGGCGCTCTTCACGACCTGCGGAAGGAACATCTTGCCGGCGCCGAACAGATCGCCGACCACCTTCATCCCGTCCATCAACGGGCCTTCGATCACCTGGAGCGGCCGCGGCAGCTTCTGCCGGGCCTCTTCGGTGTCTTCCTCGATGTAGTCGACGATCCCGTGCACCAGCGCGTGCGACAGCCGCGCCTCGACCGTGCCCTCGCGCCAGGTCAGGTCGATCTCGCGCTGGGTGCCCTTGCCCTTCACGTTCTCGGCGAAGGTGACCAGGCGGTCGGTCGCGTCCTCACGGCGGTTGAAGATGACGTCTTCGACCAGCTCCAGCAGGTCCTTCGGGATGTTCTCGTAGACCGCCAGCTGCCCGGCGTTCACGATTCCCATGTCCAGGCCGACCTTGCCCGCGTGGTACAGGAACGACGAGTGCATCGCTTCGCGGACGATGTCGTTGCCACGGAACGAGAACGACAGGTTCGAGATACCGCCGCTGATGTGGACGCCGGGACAGCGTTCCTTGATCTTCGGCAACGCCTCGATGAAGTTGAGCGCGTAGCCGTTGTGTTCGGACATGCCGGTCGCGACGGCCAGCACGTTCGGGTCGAAGATGATGTCCTCGGCCGGGAAACCGATCCCGGTCAGCAGGTCATACGCACGCCCGCAGATCGCCACCTTGCGCTCGGCGGTGTCGGCCTGGCCCTGCTCGTCGAAGGCCATCACGACGGCGCCGGCGCCGTAGCTCATGATGATCCGGGCCCGCTCGAGGAACTCCTCCTCGCCTTCTTTCAGGCTGATGGAGTTCACGACGCCCTTGCCCTGCACGCATTTCAGGCCGGCCTCGAGCACCGTCCACTTCGAGCTGTCGATCATGATCGGGATCCGGGCCACCTCGGGCTCGGTCGCGACCAGGTTCAGGAACGTGGTCATCGCCTGCTCGGAGTCCAGCAGGTCGGCGTCCATGTTGACGTCCAGCAGGTTCGCGCCACCGCGGACCTGCTCCAGCGCCACGTCGACCGCGGCCTGGTGGTTGTCGCCCTCGATCAGCCGGCGGAACCGGGCCGAGCCGGTCACGTTGGTCCGCTCGCCGATCATCACGAACCCGGTGTCCGGGCTGATCTTGAACGGCTCCAAGCCGGAGAACCGGGTGACATGATCGGTCGGTACGACGGGCCGCGGCGGCAGACCCTTGACTGCGGTCGCAATCCGGTTGATGTGGGCGGGCGTCGTACCGCAACAACCGCCGACGATATTGACCAGGCCCGACTCGGCGAACTCCTGCAGGAGCCCGGCGGTCTGGTCCGGCGTCTCGTCGTACCCACCGAAAGCATTCGGGAGACCCGCGTTCGGGTGGGCGGCGACGAAGGTGTTGGAGAAGCGGGCCAGATCGGCCACGTGCGGACGGGCCTCGGCCGCGCCCAATGCGCAGTTGACGCCCACGACCAGCGGCTTGGCGTGCTCGATCGAACTCCAGAACGCCTCGACGGTCTGCCCGGACAGCGTCCGGCCGCTCAGGTCGACGATCGTCACCGAGATCCACAGCGGCAGGTGCGGCGCGACTTCCTGGGCGGCGGCGATCGCGGCCTTGCAGTTCAGCGTGTCGAAGATGGTCTCGATCATCAGCAGGTCGACGCCACCTTCGTCGAGCGCCGCGATCTGCTCGGCGTACGTCGCCTTCACCTGCTCGAACGTCACCGCCCGGTACGACGGGTCCTCGACCTTCGGGGACAGCGACAGGGTCACGTTCAGCGGGCCGATCGACCCGGCGACGAACCGGCCACCGAACTCGTCGGCGGCCTGGCGAGCCAGCTGCGCGCCGCGCACGTTCATCTCGCGAACGTAGGCCTCCATGCCGTAGTCGGCCTGGCCGATGCTGGTCGCGGTGAAGGTGTTCGTGGTGGTGATGTCGGCGCCTGCAGCCAGGTACTGCCGGTGGACGTCGAGGATGACGTCCTCGCGGGTCAGGTTCAGCAGGTCCGGGTCACCGGTCAGATCGTGGGTGTGGTTGAGGAACCGGTCCCCCGTGTAGTCCTCCGGCATCAGGTTGGCGCCCTGCAGCATGGTGCCCCAAGCACCATCCAGTACCGCCACCCGCTCCGCCAGGATTTCCCTGAGCTGAGACTCGCTACTCATCCGTCGCGCCACCTCCAGATTCGCTCCGGAGGCGCCCTTGCAACAGTGCCTCCCACCGAGGCCCCACCCGAGCGTGGCGGACCATCACGGTCCGTTGCAGCGCCTCTCAGCTGGTCGGACCATGCTAGCGGCGCCACTGCCAGATCTCAGCCTCTATGTCCAGCATAGGAGATGGCTGTTCATATTTCGAACGGTTCAGGCTCAGTAGATCAAGGCCTGGATACCCGGGGAGTACAGCGCCACGATCTGCTCGGCCTCCGCACTGGCGGCCGGGCCGGTTCGCTCGATCGCCATCGCGGCGCTCAGACCGAGCAGGTGGGCGGTGATCAGCTCGGCCCGGAGGTCGGCATCCGGACCAGTCAGGCGGTTCGCGAACGCGCGGGTCACCTGATCATGGAAGTGTTCCCGGATCAGGGCGCGCTCGTCACCGCCGCCCGCCGCGAAGACGACGCGGAGCAGCAGGTCCAAGTTGTTGTCGCGACGATACGTAACGGCCGTCCGGACGGCGTGCGCTCCGAGCTCGGCATCCGGCGCAGCGAGCAGCAACTCGGCCGCTTCACTGAAGTCCGCGACGCGTTCGAACAGCGCTTCCTTGCTGCCGAAGTGCTTCACGATCAAGGCAGCGCTGACATTCGCCTCGCTCGCGATCCCGCGCAACGTGACCGCGGCGTACGGCTGCAGCGCGAAAGCCCGCCGGGCGGCGCGGAGGATCGCCGTACGGCCTGGGTCGATCATGCTGCGCTCGCTTGCTTGCGGCCGGGGATCAGGAAGACTAGGCCCGCCGCGACCGCTGCGGCGACGCCGGCGATCGCGAAAATGAGCAGGTATGCCGAGAGGGCCGGGGCGACTCGCTCGCCGTCCGTCACGGTCACAGTGGTCAGCACGGTCGCCACGATCGCACTGCAGATCGCGGTCCCGACTGTGCGCATCAGGGTGTTGAGGCCGTTGGCAGCCGCCGTCTCGGTCACGGGCACAGCATGCATGATCAGAGCCGGGAGTGCCGAATAAGCGATCGCCGTACCGGCCGCCACCACGGTCGCGCCGATCAGGATTCCGGCGATCGACTGGCTGGTGAACAAGCGAACGACGTACCCGCCGGCCATCATGAACGCGGCGATCGCAAGCGAAAACCGCGGCCCGCGGGCGCCCGAGATCCGGGCCGAGACCGGCGACAGCAGCACCATCGCAACACCGCCTGGCAGCAGGCACAGGCCGCTCACCACGATCGAAGCGCCGAGCCCGTACCCGGTCCACGTCGGCTCCTGCACGAGCTGCGCGGTGGACAACGAGTTGGCGTAGAAGGCGAAGCCGATCAGCAGTGCACTGAGGTTGGTGAACAGCACGGCCGGCCGCGACGAGACCCGGAGGTCGACGAGCGGGCTGATCGTCCGCAGCTCATACCAAACCCAAACCGGTACGACGGCAATGGCGGCCGCGGCGAGAGCAATCGTCGTACCGGGGCTCCAGGTACTGGCCTTTGAGACCGCGAGCAGGAGGCAGACGAGAAACGCCGCGAGCCCGAGTGCGCCGAATACATCGAAGCGGCCGCTGGTCCGCACGATCGACTCCGGGACGACCAGCAGCACCAGGATGATGTCGAGCAGGCCGAGGCCGGCGCAGATCCAGAACATCGTGTGCCAGTTGAAGTATTCGACCACCAGGGTCGCGGCCGGAATCCCGAACGCAGCACCGAAGCCGAGGGTCGAACTCATCAACGCGATCGCCGGGATCACGCGGCGCGCGGGGAGCTCGTCGCGCAAGATGCTGATGCCGAGCGGCACCACAGCGATCGCAGCCCCCTGGAACGCGCGGCCGACAATCAGCACGGGCAGCGACGAACTCAGTGCGCAGAACAGCGAGCCGATCACCATCGAGCTCAACGCGATCAGCAGCACCCGCCGCTTGCCGTACATGTCACCAGCCCGGCCGAGCAACGGCGTGAACACCGCCCCCGTCAACAGCGTCACCGTCAGCAACCAACTGACATCAGTCGCCGGCGCCCCCGTGATTTGCGGGAACAGCGGCAACAACGGCACCACCAGCGTCTGACTCACCGAAACCAGGACCCCGCAAGATCCCAAAACCCCCAGTACCGCCCGCGCCCTCACACCCCATGGTAAACACCCGTTCACCATTCTTTTCGTCGCCCGTTCCACCAGACGGACCCCTCATCAGCCCCACCCGCTCACACCGTGCTCGATGTCACCCGCCCCACGCCCTTTGAGCCCCCACCAGCTACTTCCGCAGTGCGAGAGTGGTCGAGGGATACCCAAAGGTGGGTTCGCTGCTCTTTGGGCACGAGCGCCATCTTTGGGGACCCACCAACCACATCCACACCGCGCAAATGGTTGATGCCCCTCTGCGCCAGGCTGGTCGTGAGTCAGTTCGCGATTAGTGAGGAGTATTGGTGATGACGGTGGGTGTGGGTTTTACGGCGGTGGAGATTCGGGAGTTCGTGCACGCGTATTACGTGCAGCCGCGG
>NZ_SMKX01000255.1 GCF_004349055.1 Kribbella antibiotica | reverse complement strand
GCCCCCAACACCCGCCCCAAAACCTTCCACATCCGCGGCACCGCCATCCTCGGCGACATCAAGATCAAACGCGGCCCCCGCCTCACCAAACGCCTCGGCCTGAGCTGATCGGTCCTGTGGATAGTGTGCGACAGAGAGTGACGATTCCGATATAGCATTCGTGCTATGTCCTGGGGTACCGTTGAACTCGAAGCCGAAGTGCGCGATTGGCTCGAGGCATTGCCGACCGAGCTGTTCGGGCGCGCCGCCTTTTACATCGATCTCCTCGCCGATCGGGGGCCGCTGCTGAGCGAGCCGTACACGAAACAGCTTGACGGGAAGCTGCGTGAGTTGCGTTTCTGGCTCGATCAGGACGCGATGCGGATCAGCTACTGGATCGCGACCGACCGGCGGATCATCTTGTTGACAGTGTTCCGGAAGAGCCGGATGCGTGAGACGCAGGAGATCGGCCGAGCGCGGCGGGCATATCGGCGGTGTGTGGAGCGGGCGCACAGTGTGCCGACGGAGGAGGAGTGACGTGGCTGGTTGGGACGAGGTGCGGGGGCGGCGGCTGCGGGAGCCGGGTGCCGGCGAGGCGTACGACGCGGCGCGGCGGGCGTTCGAGCTGGGCGCGGCGGTGCGGGCGATGCGCGAGGACCGGGGCTGGACGCAGACCCGGCTCGCGCAAGCGGCGGGGATGACGCAGTCGGCGCTTGCGCGGTTCGAGGCCGGCGGGACGGTGCCGACGTTGGCATTGCTCGAGCGGATTGCGCAGGCGTTCGAGGCGCGTTTGGTAGTTCGGTTCGACGAGGGGCACTCAGCCGCTTAGAGCGCCCGGGTGGCGTTCGGTGTGGAGGTGGGTCAGCCAGGCGGTGAGGGCTGGGAGGTCGTGGACGTTGTCCTGGGGGATCTCGACGGCGTCCTCGTCCTCGTCGGTCAGGTGGATCGGGAGGCGGTCGTTCCAGAAGGTGCTGGTCGGCGGGCCGATGGTGGCGATGGCGGACCAGGGGACGAAGCCTTTGCCGAGGTGGATACCGGTGGTGTCGACGATCAGGGCCGGGGCGCCGCGGAGGATCTGGGCGGTGGTGTGGACGGCTGAGGCGAGCAGGAGCGCGATGCCGACGACGCGGATGTAGAACCAGGTGCCGCGGGAGTCCCAGTCGTCGAAGGTCCCGATCGCAGGCACGATCGTGATCGCCCAGGAGATCAGGTACTGCCGACTGAGGAGTGCTCGGCGTCGGCGGCGAAAGAACACCCGACCGGTACGGCGGTATTCGTCGTCCCAGCGGTCCGGGCCGGTGTCGCCCATCACCATGACTGGGCTCCTGAGCGGCGGTGGTTTTCGAGGAGATAGACGAACCAGGCGCGGGCCATGGTGATGTCGCGGAAGCTGTCGCGGCGGATGAAGAGCTTGTTCGGGGGATTGGCCGACTCGACCTTGAGGCCGCCGCCGCCGGCCCCGAAGCCGATGGCGGTGATGGACGACCAGGCGACCGACTTGCCGCGGCGGTGAATGCCTCGGGCGTCGACCACGACCTTTGGCTCGCCGGTCGCCAACTGCCAGAGGCTGTAGGCGAGCAGGCTCATGAGCAGCACGAGAACCACCCAGTCGGCCACCGCCCAGCCGACAGCCAGCTCCGAAGTGAAGGCCCGCGGGGCGCGCAACGCCGCGAGTACACCGACGACGACCGCCCGCACGACGACTGGGCGACGCCGTACGGGGAAGGTCACCTGGCCGGTACGGCGGTACTCCTCGTCCCAGGCATCGGCGGTCAGATCACCCGTTGTCGGCATGCGGTTCCTTGTCGTTGTGCTTGCGGTGCGGGCGGAGGTCGTTGAGCCAGGCGGAGAGCGCGGTCAGGTCGCGAACATTGTCGCGGTGGATGCGGATCTCCTTGTCCCAGACGTTGGCAGGCAGCACCGGCAGCGTACGAAAGAAGGCCGGGCCGCGGGGAATGCCGGCAGTACCAACTTCGTCCCACGCCATGAACGCGCGGCCGTAGCGGATCCCCTCGGCGTCGACAGTCAGGATCGGCCAACGCGTAATCAGCTGCCAGCTGCCGATGCCGATGAGCGTCAGCAGCAGCATCACCCGGAGAGACGTTGCCAGCAGCCGATACCCGCTCTGGTCCGCCAAACTGATCAGGTTCGACACCCCGCTCAAGCCGTACACGAACAGGATGACCGCTCCGCGCAGCACATACGGCCGCCGCCGCAACGGAAACACGACCCGTCCGTTGCGCTGAAACTCTTCGGTCCAGGCAGCGGGCGTCTGCTCACCCGTTGTCGGCATGTGACTCCCCTTCGAAGGTCGCGCGGTGCTGTTTCAGAACGTCCTCGAGCCAACCGCCCAAGGCGCTCATGTCGCGCACAGCCCAGTGCCTGATGGTCAACGGCTTCCCGTCCAGCGACACGATTGCCAGCGTCGTCTTGTGTGGGATGCCGATCGTCCCGATCTGGTTCCACGCCAGCCGCGTGTCGCCGTACCGGATGCCGTTGGCATCAACCAGCAGCAACAGCTTGTTGCCCACGAGCTGTGCCGCCGCCCAGATACTCCGGCCGAACGTGACCAGCATGACCACGATCAGCAACAGCCACGCGTCACTGTCGGACGGCACCACGAAGGCAAGGAGCAGGATGCTCACAGCCGTCAGCCCCTGCAGCAGCAACATCTCCCGTTGGTACGGCGCTGTCCGCCGAGTGAACTCGACCCGGCTGGTCCGCTGGTACTCCGCCGCCCACACCTCCGCTGAGGCCTCACCCATGATCGGCATGTGAATCCCCTTGTGTGGTTGCCTGGTTCTCCTTGTGGAGCTCCCCAAACCAGCCGGCCAGCGCGGCCAGGTCGCGCACCGCATAGTGCTTGATGACCAGCTCGCCTTCCCGGAGGATCAGCTCAACATCCCAGCGCTGTGGCGCGCCGATGAGGATGATCTCGCTCCACGCGCATCGCTTGTCGCGGTACTGGACCCCGTCGGTATCCACGACCAGCAGGACCGGCTTGCCCACGAGCTGAACGACCGCCCAGGTGCTCCGCCCAACGGCGAACAGGCCGAGCAGCAACGCAGCGGCCGTCGCTTCGTTCTCGAACGGAATGACGAAGGCGATCCAGCACACAACGGCCAGCACCACGAACTGGTTCCGCAGCATCACCCGCCGGTACGGCGCAGCGCGGCGTACGAACTCGACCCGCCCAGTCCTCCGGTACTCCTCCGCCCACACCTCGGCCGAGGCCTCACCCATGGTCGCCATGCCCCCACCCCTCCCCAGGAGGCGCAACTCTAATGCAGGAAGGGGAGCGCGGAGGCCGAAAGTCGGCGCTAGGCGGTGTAGCGGGTTTGGACCGAGCGGATCCAGTGGGCGAATGCGTCCAGCTCCTCGACGTTGTCGAGCGAGATCCTGATCGGGCGGGTACGGCGATCGACCGGGCGCACCTGGATGCTCCGGGCGCCGGTGAAGCCGGTTGGCTCGTCGATCTGGGCGATGCCGGACCAGGGCAGCCGTCGGCCGCGGGTGATGCCTTCGGCGTCGATCGTGACGACCGGCTTGTTGGCGATCAGCTGGACGAGCGTCAGGACCGTCCCGTAGACGAAGGCGGCCAGTGCGGTCAGTCGCAGGACGCCGATGGTCCCGGTGATCCCGTCAGCGCGCAGATGGTCCAGATTCGTTGCCAGGGAGGCGATCGTCACCAGACCGAACGCGGCCAACCGGAGGTAGAGCCGGCCGCGGCGCGGTGGGAAAACCACCCGCCCGGCCTCGTCCAGCGCGGTGTTCCATGCATCAGCCGGAGGCATCAGGCTCCCCAGGTTGCCGTGTGTTCGGCGGCGGTCGGCGGGTCGGCGCCATGCCGAGTGCAGGTGATCGCGGCGGCCTTGACCGCGTAGTCGACCACGGACTCCAAGCTCTGTGACGTCAACCCGGCCAACCGGGTCTCGCCGAGCAGGCCCTGGGCGTTCAGACCGGCAATCAGCGCAGCCATGAACGAGTCGCCCGCACCGACGGTGTCGACGACCTCGATCTTCGGCGCGGTCACGTCGATCCGCCCGTTCCGGCTGATCCCGAGTGCGCCTTCGCCGCCGCGGGTGATGACGACGCACTGCGTCCGCGGCGCACTCAGCAGCTCGACCGCAATCGACTCAGGCGATTGCCCGGGCTGCAGGAACTCGCAGTCCTCATCGCTCAGCTTCACCAGATCCGACAGCGCAGCCAACTCCCGTACGGCGGCCCACGTGGCAACCGGGTCCGGAGTGATCGTCGGGCGTGCATTCGGATCGAGGGTCACGGTCACCGGCTGATCCGCCAGCGACTTCAGGAACTCGCGGATCGCGGTCGCGCCCGGCTCAAGCACCGTCGCGATCGACCCGGTGTGCACGGCGGGACAACCCCGCGACAGCGAGAGCGACGGCGGCTCCCACGTGATGTCGAATTCGTACGACGCAACTCCGGCCGCGTCGAGCGTTGCGGTCGCCGTACTGGTCCGGAAGCCAGGCTCCACCGAACCGGGCGACAACTGGACGCCGTTCCCGAACAGGTGCGCTCCGAGTTGGTCGCCGTACGGGTCGGTGCCGAAGCGGGTGACGAGCTGAGTCGGTACGCCGAGCCTTGCCAACCCGACCGCGACATTCGCCGGGGAACCACCGGGTGTCGTCTTGGGCTTTCCGTTGCGAGTGGCCTTGGCTCCGGTGCTGACGATGTCGACGAGCGCCTCGCCGATGACGAGGGTTGGTGCACTCATCTTGCGTGCTCGAAGTCGATGGCGGAGTACGCGCGGAGCTTCTCCAACTGGTGGACGCTCTCGATGCTACGGATCGTTCCGCTGCGCGAGCGCATCACCAGCGAGTGCGTGCGCGCGGTCGAGCGTCCGTAACGGACGCCGCGCAACAGCTCACCGTCGGTGATCCCGGTTGCGACGAAGAAGCAGTCGTCACCGCTGACCAGGTCGTCGGTGTCGAGGACGCGGTCGAGGTCGTGCCCGGCGTCGATCGCCTTCTGGCGCTCGTCGTCATCGGTCGGCCAGAGCCGGCCCTGGATCTTGCCGCCGAGGCACTTCATCGCGCAGGCCGCGATGATGCCCTCCGGCGTACCGCCGATGCCGAGCAGCATGTCCAGACCGGTGTCCGGCCGCGCTGCCTCGAGCGCACCGGCGACATCGCCGTCGCTGATGAACTTGATCCGCGCACCGGTCGCCCGGATCTGCGTGGCCAGGTCGTCGTGCCGCGGCCGGTCGAGCAGTACGACGGTGACGTCGTCGACGCTCGAGCCCTTGGCCTTGGCGACCCGGCGGATGTTCTCCGCGACCGGGAGCCGGATGTCGACCACGTCGGCCGCCTCCGGACCGACGACCAGTTTCTCCATGTAGAACACCGCGGACGGGTCGTACATCGAGTTGCGCGGTGAGACCGCCATCACGGCGATGCCGTTGTTCATTCCCTTGGCGACGAGCGTCGTACCGTCGACGGGGTCGACCGCGACATCGCACTCCGGGCCGCTGCCGTCGCCGACCCGCTCACCGTTGTAGAGCATCGGGGCGTTGTCCTTCTCGCCCTCGCCGATCACGACCGTGCCGTTCATCCCGACCGTGCCGATCAGGGTGCGCATCGCGTTCACCGCCGCGCCGTCGGCGCCGTTCTTGTCACCGCGACCGACCCAGCGACCGGCCGCCATCGCGGCGGCTTCGGTGACCCGGACCAGTTCGAGCGCGAGGTTGCGGTCAGGCGCATCGGCCTCGACCTCGAGATGGGCTGGCGGAGTCGTGGCGTCGGTCATGTCAACGGATCGTAGCCAACCCGGTGATCGGACCTCTCAGCCAGGACCACTTAGCCAGGATGCGACACTCGTGTCATGAGTTCGACTGGTCAGGGTGAAGCCGAGGCGCGGGAGAAGGCCCGGGCGCGCGCGGAGGCGATTGCCTATCGCGAGCAGAACAACAAGGACCGGGCGAAGGCGCGGACGCTGCCCAACATGTTCTGGGCGCTGCTCGCCTGCTTCATCGTGGTCGCCTTCCTGATGATCGTCACCTGGCGGCCGAAGGAGGAGAAGGTCCGCGCGGTCGAATACACCGCTCAGCTGGAAGACGCCCGCAAGGCCGCATCCTGGGTGCGCGGTCCGGAGCCGATGCCGGCCGGCTGGCAGGCGACAAGCGTCGAGTTCCGCGCGCCGGAGCAGATGCCGATGACGTGGCACCTCGGGGTTGTCACCGACTCGAAGAAGTACGTGGGGATCGAGCAGTCCAACGTCGCCGGGCCGAAGTTCCAGTCCGAGGAGCTGGGGAAGACCTCAGACGACGGTACGGCGACGGTCGCCGGTGTCACGTGGCAACGCAAGGTGCTGCTGGATCGCAAGGGCGAGAACGCCTTGGTGCTGGTCGGTTCCGGCGTCACCACGATCGTCACCGGGAACGCCGGGTATCCGGCCCTCGAAACGTTTGCTTCTTCCCTGCGCTGACTTCTGCGCTGACTTCTGGGCTGACACGGTACTGACCAGTTTCCGGACATGCGTTGACACGCTGACCGGCGCCGGGGTTCGATCGATGTTTCGGCTTGCCACTCGGGGACAGCCCTAAGGAGCCCCGTCGTGTCCGCCGTTCCCCAGTTGCGCAGTTGATCCGCCCATGTTCGTCACGGGGATGGTGCTGGCCGCCGAGAGCTCCCCACACCTCGGCGTACCGTGGCAGTTGCTCGAATACCACGGTGAAACACTGCTCGGCTCGACACTCGACACTGCGCGCGACTGCGGATTCGACCAGCTGATCGTCACGCTGGGGAGCGCCTCCGCGCAGGTCCGCGACCGGGTCGACCTCGACGGCGTTCGCGTGGTCGACTCACCGCACGCCGACACCGGCAGT
>NZ_SMKX01000254.1 GCF_004349055.1 Kribbella antibiotica | reverse complement strand
ATAAGAGACAGCTCTGGCCCCAACTCCGCCGCCATTACTAGCTGTTGCCTTCCCTGAATTGGCTGCAACTCCCCAGCAATTACGCAAGACCTCTTGTACAAGCCCATTGCAAGCAGCGCACGTCGCGGCCGACAGCGCATGCTCTGGCTGCACGCCGCCGCGGCCGTTTCACCGAAACACCCAGCGAGCGCGAGTCCTGCGGCTGAGCCGGATGGCGAGCCCGGCGCCCAACCGAACGCCGCGTGAGGTCCCGTCCAGTGGCTACCCACCGACGAGGCCCACAACCAATCCGCAGCAGAACTACCCGCCCACCAACTCCCGCACCGGTCCCCCGTGAACCTTTGTGGACTCCCAAGGCCAGATCGCGCCCTTGATCATCCACAAAGGCCGCCCACCCCACCAACATCCGAAGCCCCGGAGACGGGCCCTCCGACCCTTCGGACGTCACGCGGGACCGGGGCGAGGCACATTTTTCTTGCCTTCACGACCGCCAGAGCCGTTGCGCGGACCCGCACAAGCCCGCCCCAGCCGTAGCGCGCAACCGTACAAGCCCGCCCCAGCCGTAGCCGCCGATGCGAAGCGAGGCGAAGGGGGTGCGGGTGGCGAAGCCCCCGCCCGCGGCAAGCGAAGCGCAGCCGCACTAAATGACGAAGGCGACCCGCTCCGCGCACTCCGCGGACACAGATCGCCTATCGCCTTCGTGGACGATACTGGGATCGAACCAGTGACCTCTTCCGTGTCAGGGAAGCGCGCTACCGCTGCGCCAATCGTCCAAGCAAACTACGCAAATATTCTCGAGGTGGAGACGGGATTCGAACCCGTGTACACGGCTTTGCAGGCCGTTGCCTCGCCTCTCGGCCACTCCACCAAGCAGAACTTGGCTCCTCAAAACCATCTCCGAGCGGACAACCGGGCTCGAACCGGCGACCTTAACCTTGGCAAGGTTACGCTCTACCAACTGAGCTATGTCCGCACTACGACCGGTTTGGTGTTCCCCGGCGCGAGAAGAACACTAGCTCATTCCGCCCGCAGTTCAAAAATCGGGGTCCGCCGATTGGTCGACGGACCGTCATCGACTGGTCACCTCAGGGTGGTCCCGCGGCCCCGATTCACCTTGCCACTAAGGTGTTCAGCGGAAGGAGCGGTACATGCGAATCTGGGTGAACGGCGAGCTCGGCGATGAACTGGCGACAGTTCCGGCCCTCGACCACGGACTGACCACGGGTGACGGGGTGTTCGAGACGATCAAGATCGTCGACGGACAACCGTTCGCCGTACGGCGGCATCTTGAGCGGCTGGTCCGTTCCGCCACCGGTCTCGGCTTGCCGGCGCCGGACGTCGCCCGGGTCGAGAGCGGAATCGCCGAGGTGCTCGCGACCGATCCGGGCATCGCGTTCGGCCGGCTGCGGATCACGTTCACCGGCGGCGTCTCGCCGCTCTCGTCGGATCGCGGCACGACCGGCCCGACGATCGTGATCGCTTCCCAGGCCATCGAGCCGCCCGCGCCGACTTCCGCGATCGTCACCGTCCCCTGGACCCGCAATGAGCGCAGCGCCGTGGCCGGTCTGAAGACGACGTCGTACGCCGAGAATGTCCGCGCGCTCGCCTATGCCAAGGAGCGCGGCGGCAGCGAGGCGATCTTCGCCAACACCATCGGCGCCCTGTGCGAAGGCACGGGCTCGAACATCTTCTGCGTGTACGGCAATGAGCTCGTGACGCCGACCCTCGAGTCGGGCGCACTGGCCGGCGTGACCCGCGCACTCGTCGTCGAATGGTTCGGTGCGAGCGAGCGCGACGTACCGCTGGCGCAGCTCTTCGAGGCCGACGAGATCTTCCTCACATCGACCACCCGCGACGTCCAGGCCATTCACCGCGTCGACGACCGCGAACTGCCTGCGCCGGGCTCGATCACCGCACAGGCGGCAAAGGTCTTCGCGGAGCGCTCACTGGACGACACCAACCCCTAAAGATCCTTCGGGGCGTCCAGCATCTGCGAGGTCGCGACCGTGACGATGTTGTCGCGGGTGAAGACGTCAACCCCGGCCAGGCGGTGCAGCCATTTGCGGTAGATGACTGGTTCAACCTTGTCGGCGACGGCGTCGTACCAGAGTTTGAAGGCTGCCCAGTTGTGGCCGGGTTCGACCTGCCCGAAGAACGGCGTGGACGGAGTCGCGGCGACGGCCTTGCGGGTCTCGTTCCACAGGTCGTAGGTGAATTCGCGGGACACCTTGATGTCCTTCGGCGTGCCGAGCCGATGCACGTGCCCGCCGACAAAGGTGTCGATGTCAAGCTTGGCCAGCACATCATGCGAGCGCAGGACGCCGGGGACGCTGTCCGCCGTACCCCAGGCGCTGAACGGCGACCAACCCGGCAGTACGACGTCGATCATCAGCGCGGCCCGTTGGCGCGGCGCGTGCACGATGATGTTGCCTGCCTCGTGATTCGGGCCAGGGTAGCTCAGTTCGAGGTGCTGGTCGCCGACCGTCAGTGAGTAGCGATCAGTGAAGGTGCGGGTCGGCATCGGGCGAGCCTTGTCCCGGTCGGCGCGGATCAGCCGTGCGGTGTCGGCGTGCGCGATTCGGACGATATCCCCGAACGCCGCGGCGCCGGCGATGTGGTCCGCGTGGTGATGGCTGTAGACGAGGTGGGTGACGCGCTTGCTGGTCACTTTGCCGATCGCATGCGGCAGCGCGGTCGCGAGCGCAGGCGGCGCATCCAGCAGGATCACGCCGCGGTTGCTGACCACGAAGGCGGATTGCGTACCGCCCGCGGTGACCGCGTACATCTCGGGTCCGATGCGGTCGAGGCGATAGCCGTCTGGACCCATGGGCAGCGGCTTCGCATCAGCCGGCAGCGGCACGTACTTGGACTGCGCCGGAGCCGCAGCGATCGCAGGACCAGAGCGCAGTACGACGCTCGCCGTACCGACTGCAGCAGCGGCTTTCAGCATCCCCCGACGGGTGGTTTCAGTCATCAGGCACTCGCCTTCCTCGCAGTTGTTCAAACTGGAACTACTTGAGGACGATAGCCGGTCGTTCGAATTTGAACAATCATTCGTTAGGATGAGGCCATGACAGACGGAGCCGGGCTCAGCGATCGCGAACTACGCACCTGGCGCACCTTCCTCGGCGTCGCGACCGTGCTCAATCAGCAGGTCGAGCAGCAACTCAAGGACACCGCGGGTCTGTCGCACCCCCAGTACGAAGTCCTGGCGCGGCTCTCCAACGCCCCCGACGGCGAACTGCGCATGACCGAGCTCGCCGGCATCGCGCTCACCTCGAAGAGCGGCCTCAGCTACCAGGTCGCCCAGCTCGAAAAAGCCGGCCTCGTCCAACGGCGCCCCTGCGCGACGGACGAGCGCGGCATCGTCGCGGTTCTCACCGAAGCCGGTTGGGCCAAACTGCGCGAAAGCGCCCCGAACCACCTTGCGTTGGTCCGGAGCGCCTTCGTCGAATCACTCAGCGCGAATGAGTTCGCCGCACTGACGGCAGCCGTCGACGCCCTCGGAACCCATCTCGGGCTCACCGGCGAAACCGTCACCGCCCTGCGCGTGCAGAGCTGACTACTCCCCCGAAGCCTTCCGGCGCTCGCGGTAGGCAGCCACGTGCAATCGGTTCCCGCAGGTGCGGGCGTCGCAGTAGCGCTTCGAGCGGTTCCGCGACAGGTCAATCAAGGCGTCATCACAATCCGGCGCCTCACACCGCCGCAACCGCTCCCGCTCCCCCGCCGAGATCACCTGCGCGAGCGCGATCCCGCACTCCACAGTGATCCGGCACGCGAGCGACGAACCGTCCCGCGAATAGTGGATGTGCCACGGGTGCCCGTCATGATTCGTCAGCCGCGGCGTCGTCGTACCGCGCGCAATGATCGCGTTGATCATCGCCGCCGCCGCCGCATCCGAATCCGTCGTGAACACCGGCGCGAACAACGGCCGCAGCTCCCGGACATCGGTCAGGTCCTTGTCCGTCAGGATGCCGACCGCACTGAACTCCCGCTCCTGGACGAACTTCTCCAGCTCCTCCAAGGCCCCCATTGTGTCGACCTGGCTGTTCGGTCCGGGCAGCGTGTTGACCAGCCGGACCAGCGTTCCGAGCGCCTGCTCGGTGTCGTGCGAGAAAGTCACAATCACGTCTCCAACGTGACGGGGTCTCCGTCCTGGCCCAAGAGTAGCCCGCCCCGATTAGAACGTCGCCGAATCATGCGCTAAGGTTTCACCCGCAAGACCAGGCAACACGCACCAAGCCTGGGCGATTGGCGCAGTGGTAGCGCGCTTCGTTCACACCGAAGAGGTCACTGGTTCGAACCCAGTATCGCCCACGAAGTCGATAGGCGACTCGTGCCCCCGAAGAGCGGGGGCCGGGTCGCCTTCGTCATTTTGTGCGGCTGCGCTTCGCTTGCCGCGCGCGGGGGCTTCGCCACCCGCACCCCCTACGGCCTCGCTTCGCATCGGCCGGCTGGGACTGGGGTTCGCTTGTATGGTTCTGCGCTGGGGTTGGGGTTCGCTTGCCCATTCGCGGTGGGGTTGGGCTCGCCTGCTCGTTTCTGCTGGGGTTGGAGTGCAGTTCACGCGCGAGTTCGGTACGGCGCTGGTGTCGCGCGCTTGGCTGTTCCGCGTTGGGGCTGGGGCTTTGGGTGTGGCAGCGTGGGGTGATGGTTGAGTCTGGTGTGCCTCGGGCGTTGGCAGTTCGTCGGCGGGACTGCTTGCGGCGGCTAGAGGACGATGTTGATGCTTGGGTGGCTACGGCTAGTCCTGAGGGGACGCCGTACCTGATGCCTCTTTCTTTTCTGTGGAACGGGGAGTGTCTGTTCCTGTCTACTGCTGCGAGCAATCCGACGGCTCGGAATCTTCGGGCGAATCCGGCCGTCCAGTTGACGCTCGGGGAGCTCCGCGATGTCGTGCATATCTCTGGGGTGGCCGACGCCGGGCAGCCGACTGCTGCGGAGGCGCAGGCGTTTGCTGACAAGGCCGGGTTTGATCCGCGGCCTCTGGCCAACTACCCCTTCATCCGGATCACGCCTACCAAGGTCCAGGCCTGGCGAGAGGTCGGCGAGATTGCGGGGCGGTTGTTGATGCGGGACGGTGTTTGGCTCGCCTGAGCTGGCGCGGAATTAGGGTGGGTGGATGGCTGATGTTCGGATGATTCAGGTGGCTTTTGATTGTGCGGAGCCGGAGCGGGTGGCTCGGTTCTGGTGTGAGGTGTTGGGGTACGTGGTGCCGCCGCCGCCGGCGGGGTTCGAGTCTTGGGCTGCGTTTGATGCTTCGTTGCCGGCTGAGGTGCAGGGGTCGGCGTTTGCTTGCGTGGATCCGAACGGGGTCGGGCCTCGGCTGTTCTTTCAGCGGGTGCCTGAAGGGAAGGTCGTGAAGAACCGGGTGCATTTGGATGTGCGCGTGGGGACCGGGTTGGTGGGGGCTGAGCGGTTGGCTGCGTTGCAGGCTGAGCAGGCTCGGTTGGAGAAGTTGGGGGCGACTGTGTTTCAGGTGCAGCTGGCTGACGGGTTCAACGAGTCCTGCATCACGATGCTGGATGTCGAGGGGAACGAGTTCTGCTTGGACTGAGGGGTGCGGCTGTGGGGGTTGAAGAGGCGTTGAGGTTGTGGGATGAGTTCCCGGTACGGCGGGCGCCTCGGCCGATTGTGTTGATGGACTGTGCCATTGGGCGTGGGCGGCTGTCCCAGCGCGAGCAGGTGCTTGGGCATCGGCCGGTGGTGTCGGAGGTGGGCTTGCCACCGGGGATATTGGGGCGGTTGCAGCCGAAGTACCCCGACGGCTCCGCGCCGGCGGTGGTGACGTCGGTACGGCGGGTGTGGCCGGAGTTCCGGACTGATCGCGGGCATCGGCCATTACCGGCGTACCGGCTTGAGTTTGCGGGGGCGACCGGAGACTTGCTGCTACTTGATGACTCTGTGGTGGCGCGGACGTGGTGGCCGGAGGGACTGACTGGGCGGTGGCGGGGTGGGCTGCCAGGGATGTGCGCGTCGGTAGTCATGGACGGTGGACGCAGTGTGCGGCTGCTGTTTCAGGGGGCGTTGCCTTCTTACTCCGACGTGCGGGTGCGGGCGGTACACGAGTCGCGGACGGCCGTACTGGTGGAGGTTGAGGACTTGCCTCATCGGCCCGGATCGCCGATGCCGTTGGCTGCTGTTGGCCGGGTTGTCATGGCGCGCCTGGAGCAACCGCTGGGCGCTCGGGTGTTACTGGTGGGCGAGGGCGTTCCGGTGCAAGTGATGTCGGCCGGGTGATGGGACTCGCGGCCTGTCTGCCGATGGAACCGGCCGTCGACAGGCTGACGCGGCGGCAGCTCAGAAGGCGGCCGGAATCACTCAAAATCCGGGCGCCTTACCGGCGTGTCGAGTGGACAGAAAACGTGGTGCGAATGTGGCGAATGAGGTCGTTTTCAGGCGTGAAAACCCAGTTTTGCGACCCACCAAAAGTGCGCTAGTGTTCTGCTCACGCCGGGGAACACCAAACCGGCGGAGTGCGGACATAGCTCAGTTGGTAGAGCGTAACCTTGCCAAGGTTAAGGTCGCCGGTTCGAGCCCGGTTGTCCGCTCGGAGATGGTCTTGAAGGCCAAGCTTTGCTTGGTGGAGTGGCCGAGAGGTTAGGCAGCGGCCTGCAAAGCCGTCCACACGGGTTCGAATCCCGTCTCCACCTCGAAGAAGTTCTTGAGGTTGTTGTACCGCTTGGACGATTGGCGCAGCGGTAGCGCGCTTCCCTGACACGGAAGAGGTCACTGGTTCGATCCCAGTATCGTCCACGAAGGCGATAGGCGATCTGTGTCCGCGGAGTGCGCGGAGCGGGTCGCCTTCGTTGTTTTGTGCGGCTGCGCTTCGCTTGCCGCGGGCGGGGGCTTCGCCACCCGCACCCCCTTCGCCTCGCTTCGCATCGGCGGCTACGGCTGGGACGGGCTTGTACGGTTCCGCGCTACGGCTGGGACGGGCTTGTACGGTTCCGGGCTGCGGCTTGGGTCGGCTCGCATCGTTCCCGCCAGTGGCTGGCGCGCGCTCTCACCGTTCAGCGCTACAGCTGGGTCCGCTAACACGGTCACCACTCGGCTGGGTCGGCTGACACGGTTGCGCGCTACGGCTGGGGTCGGCTGGAGACACGAAGTTGGGGCCGGAGGGC
>NZ_SMKX01000253.1 GCF_004349055.1 Kribbella antibiotica | reverse complement strand
TGACCCAACGCACGCCGTTCTCCGCTCTAAAGTTCCTGACTCTCGACAAGCCAGAAACCTAGACAGAGAACGGCGTGCACCCATTTCCGACCCGCGCAGAACCCACAGATGCGTCAGAAGAGCCCCATTTGGTGGGCCCGCCCACCGCGTTGTGGGTGGGCTAACTGCATGCGATTGGCCCACCCACAAGCGGATGGGTCAGCCCACCAAATGGGGGTCGGCGGGGCCTTGGGGCCGATGGGCGCGGGAGCCGGTGGACGCGGGGCGGAGGTCGGCCGTACGGCGTACGGGGTTAGGCGAGGCGTTTGGCTACTTCTACGGCGGCGCGGGCTACTCGGGGGCCGACGAAGTCTCGGTCTAGTTTGCCGAGGACTACTACGCCGATGGAGGCTTCTACGCCGGGGACGCCTAGAACTGGCGATGAGACGCCTTGGGCGCCGGCTTGGAGTTCGCCGGAGGTGACGACGAAGGGGCGGCCGGCGGGGTCGGGTTTGCGACGGCCGGCCAGGATCGCCTTGCCTGCGGCGCCTTGGTCGAGGGCGTGGCGGGAGCCCATCCGGTAGGAGACGTGGAAGTCGGTCCAGGAGGGCTCGATGACTGCGATCGCCAGCGCTTCGTCACCGTCTGCGACGGTTAGGTGGGCAGTCGCGCCGGTGTCTTCGGCCAGGGAGCGCAGTACGGGGAGGGCGGCGTCACGGAGCGTGGGCTGCACCCGGCGGCTGTAGTGCAGGACGGCGAGCCCGAGGCGAGCCCGGCCCTCGCTGTCGCGGCGCACCAAGCGGTGCAGCTCGAGGGTGTTGACCAGGCGGTAGACGACCGTCCGGCTGACCTGCAGCGCGGCGGCCAGCTCGGTGATCGAGAGACCGTCCGGCGCGTCCGCCAGCAACTCGAGGACGGTCAGCCCCCGGTCGAGCGTTTGGGAGGTCTCTGCTGGCACCTGGCAAGGGTATCCGCTGACGCCATTCGAACGCGGCCCGTTGGCCCCGTATCTTGCTCCCGTGCGAAATTACTGGGCGCTCCTCCCTGCCATCGCCGTCATCGTCGGGCTCGTTCTGCTCTACGCGGTCCCCACTCTGATCAATCCGCAATGGACCAAGACGGTGCTCAATCTGTTCCGGCAGTACCCGGAGGACGAGCAGGCCGGCGTGCTCGGTGCGCAGCAGATCAGGTCCCGGCGGATGCTGGCCGGCCTGCTGGTGGTCGGCGCACTCGCGCTGGTCGGCTTCAACGTGAGCCTGAACCGCGAGTCGAACGCCTGCTACACCGCCGCCCGCGCGTTCGGCGCGATCGACGGCAAGGGCGCCGAGGACCCGTGCATCTCGATGATCTACGGCACGTTCATCGGTGACGGCCTCGGCCCGACCTCCGAGGAGAAGCCGCAGCCGGTCACGGTGTACCAGCTCGTCCACAAGAAGAGTCCGACGTACCTGCGCTGGATCCAGAACCCACCCGAGTACGACGACCGCAACCTCCTGATCGGTACGTCGATCGACTGCGCACTGGATCTGCGCGTGCAGGAAGAGGCCGACCAGATCGTCGTGGTGGTCGACGCAGACACGCCGTGCTCACTGAGCGACAGCGTGTCGCTGACCGCGGTCGAGCTCAAGAAGCCGGTGGGAGACCGCAAGCTCGTCACGGTCGGCGGCAAGGAGATGCAGCGGATCGACCCGGACGCCGCCTCCTGGCCGAAGGTCCTCGGCAAACTGGTGACCGGGGGCTAGTTGAGCGCGCGGACTTCGGAGTCGTAGACGCGGAACGGGCGGTTGCGGGCCAGCAGGATGAGCAGGCCGACGATGCAGATCGCGGCACCGCCGAGCAGCGCGATCGTCGGCGTGGTGAGCGAGGCCGTCGTACCGGCGACGAAGTCTCCGAGGCGCGGCCCGCCGGCAACGACCACGATGAAGACGCCCTGCAGCCGGCCGCGCATCGCGTCCGGCGCCGCTGACTGCAGCACGGTGTTGCGGTATGCCGAGCTGACCATGTCGGCCGCGCCTGACAGCGCGAGCAGCGCGACGCCCAGCCAGATCGTGCGGGCCAGGCCGAAGAGTCCGACCGCGGCCGCGTACACCGTGATCGCGACCACGATCGCGACTCCCTGCCGCCGAACCCGCGTCACCCAGCCGGAGAACAGCACCCCGATCAGCGCACCGATCGCCGGCGCCGCCTGCAGCAGGCCGACCGTCTTCACTCCCCCGGCGAAAAACGCGCCCGCGACGGCCGGGAACAGCGCCCGCGGCTGAGCGAACACCATCGCCAGAATGTCGGCCAGGAACGTCGCCAGCAGCGCCGGCGCAGCGCGCAAGAACGTGAACCCCTCCAGCACCGACCGGATCCCGGCCCGCCGGACCTCACCGGTCGGCGGCACCGGCGGCAACCGGAAAAGCGCGTAGAGCGCCGCGGTGAACGTGATGACATCGATCAGGTACGCCGCCGCAAAGCCGTGCCAGGCGATCACCGCCGCACCGATCAGCGGCCCGGCGGTGAAGCCGAGGTTGAACGCGGCAGTGCTGAGCGTGTTCGCGGCCGGGAGCAGTTCGGGCCGGATCAGCCTTGGGATGATCGCCGACCGCGCCGGGTTGTTCACCGCGAAACAAGCCGACTGGCAGGCGACGACGCCGTACAGGACCGTGGTCTGGTTCCAGTGCAGCTGGGACTGCACGACGAGGACCATCGAGAGCAGCCAGAGCCCGCCGGACGAGATCAGCGCGAGCTTTCGACGGTCGATCGAGTCGGCCATCGCGCCGCCGTACAGGCCGAAGACGACCAGCGGGACGAGCGCGCACAGACCGACCAGGCCGACCGCGAAGGTCGAGTGCGTGAGCGCGTACACCTGGATCGAGACGGTCACCGCGGTCATCTGCTGACCGAGCTGCGACACCGTCGACCCGATCCACAACCGCCGGAAATCGGCGGATTCCCGGAGCGGGCGGATATCGGTGAGAAGCGGCACGAATCCTGATGTTAGGTCATGGCGACGCGGGGGAAGCGGGAGTGCTCCAACGATTCACCTGCGGTCAGGCCGAGCCCGTCGGTCACCACGTGGCCGCCACCCGTGTACGTCGTCTCCGCGTCGATGTAGATCGTCACGTGCGCGATCCGCGGGTCGTCGGTGCGGTTGGGGGTCGCCGAGTGCGCCAGGTAGGAGTTGTGGAAGGTGCAGTCGCCCGCGCGGAGCGGGATCGTCAGGCGCTCGGCCCAGCGCAGGTCGGGGGCGACGCGGAAGAGGTCGTCGCGGTCGGCGAGGTCCTGAGCGCGCAAGCCGTGGTGGTCGTGTGAGCCCGGGATGAACGTCATACAGCCGCGCTCAACCGGTACGTCGACCAGCGCGACCCAGGCGGAGAGCGAGTGCCGGGAATTCCCGTGCGGCCAGTACGGCGCATCCTGGTGGAACTCGGTCGCGGCGCCGTTGTGCGGCGGCTTGATGAGCAGATGGTCGTGCCAGACGCGGAGCGGCACCCCTGCCAACGCCGTTGCCGCGGCGGCGAGATTGGGATGCAGGGTCAGCTCACGCAGTACGTCGTTCTGCTGCCAGACGTTGACGTATTGGTTGAAGATCGCCGAGCCACCGGAGTAGTCGCTCGCGATCCCGCTCACCGCGGTCGCCGCGTCCCGGAACCTCTCGGCCTCCTCCGCGCTGATGATGTTCCGGATTCTGGCCACCCCTTGGCGGCGATAGGCGGAAATGGTCTCTTCGTCGACAATTGTGGTGGGCGTAGGCTCGGTGGTGGTCATCGGCGGACTCCTGAGATTCCATTGGCTGCAAGGTGATCTCAGCCTCGCCGCCCGGGTCTGGTGAGGCCAGGCTCTCGTTGACCGGTAGTTGACTGTTCTTGACCTCCTGGGAGCGTTCGTGCACAAGATCCTGAGCAGTGAGGTGTTCCCCGACCCGCGGCTGCCCGTCGCCGAGGAGCTCGTCGCGCTGGATGCCGACATCGCTCCGCACAGCCACGCGTTCTTCGAAATCGCGGTCGTCGTGGCCGGGACCGGCGTCCATGTGTCGGCGGACGGGTCGGTGCCGCTCACGGCCGGCTCGGTAGTCGTGCTGCGGCCGGGACAGTGGCACGGCTACACGGAGTGCGCAGGGCTCGTCGTACGGAATGCGTACCTTGGGACGGAAGTTTTCGGGTTGCTGTCCGGGGCCACTGGGCGGGCGGCTCAGCACCCGGCTGTCCAGCATGCGATTCGGTTGCTCGAGGCCGATCTCGCCTCCGCCTGGACCCTTGACCGGCTCGCGGCCGCCGTCAACCTCGCGCCCGGCTATCTCGTCCGCGTCTTCGGCCGGTCCGCAGGCCTCTCCCCGATCGCCTATCTGCAACGGCTTCGCGCCGAACGCGCGGCCGGTCTCCTGATCGAGACCCAGCTCCCGATCGCCACCATCGGCACGCTCGTCGGCTGGCCCGACCCCAGTCACGCGACCCGTCGGTTCCGGTCCCATTTCGGTCTGAGTCCAACCCGCTACCGAGAGGCATTTCGGCCGTAGGCGAAGATGTGCTCGTGACTTCTGTGCGTACGCCTGACCCGAACCCTGGCTGGCTGTCCGACCTGGCCCTGCAGGAGACCCGTTCGCGGGTCCCGATCCTCTACGTCGAGGCCGTTCCGGCCCGCGTCGACTCGACCGGGCACATCGAGCACGTCGGAGTCCTCCTCCGCGGCTCGACGCAGACCAACCAGATCGTCCGGACGCTGGTCTCCGGCCGCGTCTTCCACGGCGAAACCATCCGTGACGCGCTCCAGCGCAACATCGAGAAGGACCTGGGCCCGGCCGCGTTCCCGCGGCTTCCCGTCAGCCCGGTCCCCTTCACGGTGGCGGAGTACTTCCCTCTCCCCGGCCTGAGCCCCCTGCACGACCCGCGCCAGCACGCGGTCGCGCTGGTCTACGTCGTACCGGTCACTGGCGAGTGCAACCCCCGCCAGGACGCCCTCGAGCTCACCTGGCTCACTCCCGAGGAAGCCCTGGCTCCGTCATTCCTGGCCGACCTGGAAGGTGGCCGCGGCCAACTCCTGAAGCAGGCCCTCGCCTGGTCCGGCGTGGTCGTCTAACGGCTTACCAGGGAAGCTGGCCTTCCTCCGCGTACGACGTTCCCGTGGGACCGTCTGCCAGGAGGGTGGCGAGGTGGACTGCCACAGCGGCGCCTTGGGCTGGGGTGCGAGCGGCATCCCAGCCGCCCATGTCGGTGGCGCAGTTGCCGGGGTCGGCGGCGTTGACGAGGATGCCGGTACCGCGGAGCTCGTTGGCGAGCATGACGGTCACCATGTTCACCGCCGCCTTGGTCGCGTTGTAGCCGACTGTCCGCACCGTCGACATGCGTGAGCTGGGGTCACCCACGATCGCGAGCGACGCCAGCGAGCTCGACAGGTTCACGATGCGCGCTTGCTCGGCCTTGCGGAGCAGCGGGAGCAGCGCCTGAGTGACCGCGACCAGCCCGACGACGTTGGTCTCGAATCCGGCCCGCAGCGCGTCCGCCCCGACGTCGGCCACCCCGCTGTCGCCCTCGGGGATGATCGCCGCGTTGTTGATCAGTACGTCGAGCCGGCCGAACTCGGCCGCGATCCGGTCCGCCGCGGCTTGCACCGACGCCGGATCGGTCACGGTCAGCTGGATGGCCGTCGTACCGGGGAGGTCTTTGGCTGCTTCCTCGCCCCGCGCCAGGTCGCGTGATCCTAGGAGCACCTGGTAGCCGGCCTCCGCGAGCTGCCGCGCGATCTCTTTGCCGATGCCCTTGTTGGCGCCCGTGACGAGCGCGATCTTGTTCTCAGTCATGTCCCCAGGCTGGGGTGCGGCCGCCGCGCGTGGCAGAGCGAGCCGACCCTGGGATCGGCAGTCCCTGGTTGGCGTTCGGGGCCCCTGCGACCATGGGACCGTGGACAGAGGGCAGCTGGCAGAGTTCCTGCGGGTACGGCGCGAGCGCCTGACGCCGGCCGATGTCGGCCTGCCCGCGGGACTGCGTCGCCGTACGCCGGGCCTGCGCCGCGAGGAGGTCGCGTCGCTCGCCACCATGTCCACCGACTACTACACCCGCCTCGAACAGGCCCGCGGACCGCATCCGTCTCGGCCGGTGCTCACCGGATTGGCTCGTGCTCTGCGGCTGAGCGATGCCGAGCGCGCTCACCTCTTCCGGCTGGCCGGCGAACAACCCGGCCCGCCTCCGGGACCACCTGCCGACGTTCGCGACGGCGTACTGCGGATGCTTGCGCGGCTCGATATCCCGGGCATCGTTCTTGACGCGAAGTACGACGTACTGGCGTGGAATCGGCAGTACGCGGCACTGCTCACCGACTTCTCTGCGGTGCCGGTGAAGGAACGCAACCTGCTCCGCCAACGGTTCCTCCACGGGGAGTCCAGCCGTTTCTCCCGCGAAGCAACCCAGGCCTTCGCCCACGAGGCCTCCGCCGACCTCCGCGCCGCCTCCGCCACCTACCCCGACGACCCAGCCATCGCGGGGTTGATCGCCGACCTCCTCGCCGGCAGCCCCGAGTTCGCCGACCTCTGGTCCCGGCACGAAGTAGCCCGCCAGCAAACCCTCTGCCAAACCATCCTGCACCCCGAAGTCGGCCGCATCGACGTCATCTGCGAAATCCTCGTCGTCCCCGACCGAGACCAACGAGTAGTCCTCTACACCGCCGAACCTGGTACGCCGTCCGACCAGGCGCTGCGCCTGCTCGACGTCATCGGCACCCAGTCCCTCACGTAATTCCCCGGACCGCCGACACTGACCAACTGCTCCCCAGACCGGGTCGGCAGCCGAAGCTGAGCGTGAAATCGCCTGGCCGGGCATGCTTGATCAGTGGTGGCGGTCCGCCATGCCATCACATTGGCCGACAGGCCCCTGGCTGAGCGGGCGCGCTCGGGGCGGCGTGCAGTTGTGATGGCGTGGGGATCCGGACTTCCATCACCCACCAACCGATGCGATCGGTAGTCGGCGCAGCGTGATTGAGCCTGCGGATGTGGCCGCGGCGCGAGTTAGTGGGTGATGGGCGTCCGGGCTCGCGAAGTGGACTCGGGAGGTGAGGATGTGCGCATGAGCTACCACCTGGTGGTGTGGGTCGGCGGCCGTCACCGCACCCGACCACGGCCTTTGATGGGTCAGCCTATCCGGTTGGGGGTGTACCCACCGCATGCAGTGGGCCCTCCCACATGCTGATGGGTCAGCCCACCAAATGGGGTGGGGCAGGCGGAGCGGGCG
>NZ_SMKX01000252.1 GCF_004349055.1 Kribbella antibiotica | reverse complement strand
TTATTGGATCGCGAGGGTCCGGGCGCGGGGTTAGCGTCGCGGGATGCGGATCTTGGTGCTGGGCGGGAACGGGTTTGTGGGGCGCGCGATCGTGGTGGACGCGCTGGCGCACGGGGCGGAGGTGACTTCGTTCAGCCGGGGGTTGAGTGGCGAGCCGCTGCCGGGCGAGGTGGTGCAACTGGTCGGGGATCGGGATGCGGGCGACTACGCGGCGCTCGCCTCTGGTGAGTGGGACGCGGTTGTTGATCTGAGCGGGTATCAGACCAAGCAGGTTGACGAGGCGATGGATGTCCTCGGGGATCGCGTCGGCCGGTACGTGTTCGTGTCGAGCCACGCCGTCTACGTGCGGACGCTGCCGGCCGGAGCGACCGAGGACGCACCCCGACAGGCTCCGCTGCGTGCTGCCGACGTGCTCACGAACGAGACCTACGGGCGGTGCAAGGTCGCTTGTGAGGACGACGTTCTGGCGCGGTACGGCGATCGCGCGACCCTGGTCCGCCCGGGGCGCGTAACCGGGCCGGGCGACTCGGGCGACACGGCTCTCTACTGGGTACGGCGAGGTGCGCGGGGCGGGCGCGTTGCGGTACCGACCTCGCTCGAGCAACCACTGCAGTTCATCGACAGCCGGGATGTCGCGCGACTTACCGTGCGGCTGATCGCGGACGATCGGTCAGGCGCGTTCAACGCGATCGGACCGGAGAGCACGATCGGTGAACTGATCACCACGGCAGCCGAGATCGCGGGTACCTCGGTCGACCTCGTGCAGGTCCCGACGGACGCCGTACCGGAGCGCTTCCCGCTGGTCGAGCCGGAGGAGATCTGGCCGGCCCGCCGCCGCGACCCTTCGAAGGCCCGTGCCGCCGGAATGCCGGTCACCCCACTGAAGCAAACCCTGACCGACCTCCTTGCCTGGGACCGCGACCGCGGTGCACCCGCAGTGGAAGCCGGCCTGTCGGAGGAAGCCGAAGCCGAACTGCTACGCCGTCGGTAAGAACACGAAGTAGGCATCCCTGTTCTTAGCTACCACTTTCGGGGAGGGCTAAGGTGCGGCCGGCGTCTCGGGCGGCGTTGATGGAGCGGGCGAAGGTGTCGCGGAGGGCTGCCGCCTCGTCAGCAAAACCCTGTACGACGGTGGTGTCGCCGACAGGCTCGGTGCGGGCGAGGAGCTCGATGTAGCGGTCGCCGTCGGCGAGGGCGGCTTCGGCGCGGAGCGCTGCGTCGGCGGAGCGGACGCGGTGGGCGTAGTGCTCGATGAGGTCGACCTTGCGCTCGATGGCGTTGACCGAGAGAGCGAGCGCGCGGCGTTGCGGACCGAGGACGGTGTCGAGCTCGGCGGTTGCCATGCCGCGGGCGACGTCGCGCTGGCGTGCCCGGAGGACGGTCTGTTCGCGGAGCACCTGCGCGATGTCCCACAGCTGCTCGGGAAGGACGAGCTCGTTCTGCATGTCGTCGAGCAGGCCCTGCCGGGTAACTGTTGCCTCAAGCACCGTTTTCACCGCACGCTGTGCCCGGCCCAGCAGCCGCGCTGCGGAGTCGTCGAAATCAGCCGGCAACAGGTACGACCCGTGCTGCACACGGACCGCCTTGTGCCCACGATCCTCAACGGCTGACTTCACCAGCACCCCGGCAGTCGCCAGTACGGCGAGGCCCGCCAGCACCACCGAGGCCCACGTCGCCACCTCGGTCGGCAACGTCGCGGCCATGATGATCAGCGCCAGGATCCACCCGCCGACGCAGACTGTCAGCCAAACGAGCAGCTGTCCCAACGTGTTCGCGGGAGCCATCGACCACCACGTCTGCCGCTTCGGCCGCGGCGCCTCCGCGGGAACGAACAACTCCGGTCGATGCCCGTACAACCGTCGTACCGCTTCCGGCACACCAGGTGCGAACACCGGCTCCATCGCCACCTCCGCTGGGCTCATCCGCACTCAGCGTAGCGGTCCCGGCATCGCATGTAAGGCACCTACTCCAGCAATATTCCTGACGGGTTAGGTAAGGCTATGCTTCGCTCATGCGTGAGGCTGATGATGACGTGCGCGGGCTCGCAGGCGCTGACCTGCAACTCGGGTACCACGGGGTTCGCGTAGTCGACGGCGCATCGCTGCGGATCGAGGCGGCGAGCGTGACTGCGCTGGTCGGGCCCAACGGCAGTGGGAAGTCGACACTGCTCCGAGCCCTTGCCCGGCTGCATCAGCCGGAAGCCGGCAGCATCACGTTTCCGGATGGCGCGAACGCGCTCGCCTTGTCCGCCAAGGAATTCGCCCGCAAGGTGACCTTGCTCTCACAGTCCCGCCCGACGCCTAACGGCGTCAGCGTGCGCGACGTCGTCGGGTACGGACGCCATCCGCATCGGGGCCGCTGGCGCGGTGACGATCCGGACGGGCATCGGGCGGTCGAGCACGCGATGGAGGTCACCGGAGTCACCCGGATGGCCGACCGCGCGGTCGACGAGCTGTCCGGCGGTGAGCTGCAACGCGTCTGGCTCGCGACCTGTCTGGCCCAGGACACCGGGGTCCTGCTGCTCGACGAGCCGACCACTTTTCTCGATCTGCGGTACCAGATCGAGATCCTCGATCTGATGCGTGACCTGGCCGACGACCACGGGGTCGCGGTGGGCGTCGTACTGCACGACCTCAACCAGGCCGCAGCAGTCGCGGACCGGATCGCACTGCTCGATCAGGGGCGAGTACGTGCGACCGGGACCCCGGCCGAGGTCCTGGACACCGACGCACTGTCCGAGACCTACGGCATCACGATCGAGGTGGGGACCGACCCGGCTACCGGCCTGGTCACCACCCGCCCGATCGGCAAGCACCTCAGTCGTATTCCGACCAACTGAAAGCCAAGAACCCATGAAGCGAACTACCTTCCTCGTCGCTGCGGCACTGCTCGCCCTGACCGCGTGCGGGACCAGCGAACCGGCGGCCGGCGACGACCAGAGCCCGTCGACGGCCGCGCAGCAGCCGGTCTCGGTGACGGATTCCCGGGGCAAGAAGGTCGACCTGAAAGCGCCTGCCACCAAGGTGGTCGGGCTCGAGTGGGGCGTGGTCGAGAACCTGATCTCGGTCGGCGTGATGCCGGTCGGCGTCGCCGACGTGAAGGGCTACAACGCCTGGGTGACGGCGGCCAAGCTCGGCCCCGCGGTCAAGGACGTCGGGACCCGCGGTGAGTCGAGCGTGGACGCGATCGTTGCCCTGAACCCCGATCTGGTCATCACCACCAGCGACGAGTCTGCCAGCGCGATCGCCCAGATCGAGAAGGCCGTTCCGGTCCTGGTCGTGCATGCGGCAGACGCGAAGAACGCGATCCCGCAGATGAAGACCAACCTCGAGCTCACCGCCAGCGCGGTCGGCAAAACCGAGCAGGCCAAGCAGATCAATGCCGACTTCGACAAGGCCATTGCCGAGGGCAAGCAGAAGATCGCCGACGCGGGCAAGGCCGGTACGCCGTTCGTGATGGCCGACGGCTACAAGGAGGGCAGCACGCTCTCCGTCCGGATGTACACCTCCGGCTCGCTGCTCGGTGCTGTCGGCAACGAGCTCGGTCTGAAGAACGCCTGGCCGACCGGCGGCGACAAGGACTACGGTCTGGCCACAACCGACCTCGAGGGCCTGACCAAGCTGACGGACGGCGAGTTCCTCTACATCGCCAACGACTCCGACGGCGGTGACATCTTCGGCAAGGACCTTGAAAAGAACGCGATCTGGAAGAACCTGCCGTTCGTGAAGAGCGGCAACGTGCACCGGCTGGCCGACGGCATCTGGATGTTCGGCGGTCCGAAGTCGACCGAGCAGTTCATCGACGCCGCCGTACAGACAGTTACGTCTTGACCCAGGTCATCACCGCACCGGAGGCCTTGAAGCAGCCGGTACGGCGGATCCGCGTCGCCGGAGTGTTCCTGATCGCGCTCGTCGCGATCGTCGTTCTGGCGGGGATCCACCTCACCCAGGGCACCTCCTCGGTAGGAGCCGGGGATCTGATCAAGCTCGTGTTCGGCCAGGGCACGGACAACTCGGTGAACGTCCTCGTCGCGTCCCGTGTCCCCCGATTGCTGGCCGGCATCCTGGTGGGCCTCGCCCTCGGGGTCGCCGGCGCCGGGCTGCAGTCGCTGGCCCGCAACCCGCTCGCTTCGCCCGACACGTTGGGGGTCAACGCCGGGGCGTATCTGGCGGTTGTAGTGGTGGCCGCGCTCGGCATCCACCTGCCGGTGCTGCCGGCTGGCGGGATCTCGTTCGCCGGCGGCTTGGCGGCCGCCGTACTGGTGTTGGCGTTGTCTTCGGGCGGTGCGTCCGGTCCGACTCGGCTCATCCTGGCCGGGTCAGCGGTCGCGATGGCTCTCGGCGGCGTGATCACGGTGCTGATGCTGCTGTTCCGGGAGGAGACCGCCCGCACCTTCTTCTGGAGCGCGGGCACGCTGGTGCAAAGCGATCTGGACGCTGTCACGCAAATGGCACCGGTCGTTGCCGTCGGCATCATTGGTGTGATGCTGCTGGCCGGCAAGCTGGACATCCTGACGCTCGGCGATGACACCGCTTCCGTCCTAGGCGTGCATGTACGGCGGGTGCGCGTCATCACGACCTTGCTCACCGTGCTGCTGTCCGCGGCCGCCGTCACTGTCACCGGACCGGTCGGATTCGTGGGACTGGTCGCACCGGTGCTCGTGCGGCTGATCGCACCGCTCATCCCCGGGCTGCTCCGGCACCGAGTACTCCTGCCGCTGTCCGGACTGGCCGGCGTACTGGTCGTGCTGCTGTCGGATGTCGGTCTGCGGGCGGTGTTCGGTGCCCAGGCCGGGATCGAGATTCCGACCGGGATCATGACGATGCTTGTCGGCGCGGCCGTGCTGGTCTGGCTCGCCCGCCGCTACCGCGACTCCGGTGCGAGCCGTACGCCGGGCGGCGCGAGCTCGGGGATTCGGACGCGGCGGCGCTTCCTGGTGGTGACGGTCGTGCTGCTGCTGCTTGTTGTCGGCGCTGCCATCGGCGCGATGCTCGCCGGGGACGCGTTCCTGCGGACCGGAGACATCGTCAACTGGGCCAACGGCCGATCCGGTCGGGCCATCACCTATGTCCTCGACCAGCGTTTCCCGCGCGTCCTGGCCGCTCTGCTGGCGGGCGCCGCCCTCGCGATCGCTGGGACCGCCGTACAGGCTGTTTGCCGCAACCCGCTGGCCGAGCCGGGCATTCTCGGGATCACCGGTGGCGCCGGGGTCGGTGCGGTCGCGACGCTGATCATCTTGCCGTCGGCAAGCATCTGGCTGCTCTCCGGTGTTGCGGCGGCTGCCGCGCTGGCGACGTTCGCGCTGGTCTACGTGGTTTCGTGGCGTGGCGGATTGAGCTCTGACAGGCTCGTTCTGATCGGCGTCGGCGTCTCGTCGGCCGCGACGGCCGTCATCACGCTGATGATCGTCGGCACCGACCCGTGGAACCTCAGCCTTGCGATGACGTGGTTATCCGGCAGCACATACGGGCGAACCCTGCCGCAGGTGGCGCCGATCGCGATCGCGCTGCTCGTGCTCACCCCGCTGATCGCTCACCATCGCCGCGAACTCGACCTGCTTGCGCTGGATGACGACGTACCGCGGATTCTCGGCGTCCGGCTGGAGCGGACCCGGCTGCTGATGCTGCTCTGCGCGGCGCTGATGACTGCCGCCGCAGTGTCGGCGATCGGAGTAGTCGGGTTCGTCGGACTGGTCGCGCCGCACGCGGCCCGCGCGCTGGTCGGCGGGAGCCACAGCCGAATTCTGCCGATCTCCGCGCTGCTCGGCGCGATCCTGGTCAGCGTCTCCGACAGCCTCGGCCGCACACTGCTCGCGCCGGCCCAGATCCCAGCCGGCCTCCTATGTGCGCTCATCGGGGCGCCCTACTTCGTCTATCTCCTCTGGCGGACCCGCGTTCCCGTGTCAAGATGACCTCATGCTGCGCGAACTGCACCTGACCGGGGACCCGGCCGCGGACAAACTGCTCAACGACGACCCGTTCGCCCTGCTGGTCGGGATGCTGCTGGACCAGCAGTTCCCGATGGAGCACGCGTTCGCCGGGCCGCGGAAGATCGCGGACCGGATGGACGGGTTCGATCTGCACAAGATCGCCGCCACCGACATCGAGAAGTTCGTCGAGCTGTGCGTGACGCCGCCGGCGATCCACCGGTACGGCGGCTCAATGGGGCGGCGGGTGCACGGGCTGGCCCAGCACATCATCGAGAACTACGACGGCAAGACCGAGAACCTGTGGACCGCCGGCAAGCCGAAACCGGACGGCGCCGAGGTGCTGAAGCGGCTGAAGGCGTTGCCGGGATTCGGTGAGCAGAAGGCGAAGATCTTCCTCGCCATGCTCGGCAAGCAGCGCGGCGTTGAGCCCAAGGGCTGGCGCGAGGCGGCCGGCTCGTACGGCGATCGCGGTTCGCGGCGGTCGATCGCTGATGTGGTGGACGCGAAGACGCTGGGCGAGGTCCGCGCGTTCAAGAAGGAAGCGAAGGCCGCCGCTAAGGCTGCGCCAGCCTGACCGCGAGGCCGTCGAGCATGAGATCGAGGCCGAACGTGAACAACTGGTCCAGGTCGTAGTCGAGGTCGAAGCCACCGGCGAACAGGTCACGGAACGCCGCCAGGTTCTCGCCCGCGATGATCGCGGCCATTGGCTCGCTGCCCTGCTGCGCGACCCAGTCGTCTCCGGTGAGGCCGGTGTCCTGCTCTGCCTGCGCCTCGATCTCCATCGCCTGTCCGAGCCCCCGGACGTAGCCGAACAGGGTGATGACGGCATACATGGACGGGGCCTTGCCGAGCGGTTTGAAGGCCGCCAGCAGCGCGTCGGTGTGCGGCAGCAGGCTGGGAAGCATCTGCGGCCGGCCCACCGTCACGGCGCCGGCCAACCACAGGTGCTGCTTGTACGCCGCCCATTGGGTCTGCGCGATCACGGTCGCGCGAGCGCGCCAATCGTCGTACAGGGGTGGGAGCGGGAACTCGGCGAAGGCTGCGTCGACCATCTGAAGGACGAGTGCCTCCTTGCCGCCCACGTGGCGGTAGAGGGCCATTGTGGAGACGCCGAGCTCGGCCGCGATCCGGCGCATCGAAACGGCGGCAAGCCCTTCTGCGTCCGCAATGGCGAGCGCCATCTGGACGACCTGTCCGCGGTCGAGAGACGGTCCGGCCTGCTCGGATTGTGGAGCAGGCCGGACCCCGGAGGCCGGGGTCCGGCCTGCTCCACAATC
>NZ_SMKX01000251.1 GCF_004349055.1 Kribbella antibiotica | reverse complement strand
GTCCGGATCAACGGCCCACCAAGCACTCGCGTCGTACGTCGAGTCCGTCGCCGCCGACCCGTGGAACGAACGCTGGCCCCTCGTCCTCCAAGACGTCCGCCCCGCCCGGTACGGCGAAAGTTGGGCGCTCGTCGATGCGGAAGGTGACGCGCTGGAACTCCTCCCCGGCGTAGACCCCTGGAAGCTTCTCGCCGTCTCAGCCGGTGATCCCATCACTGTCGCAGGTGAATGGAACCGAGCCGGCTTCCGCCCGATGACCTGCTGGCACGACGATCGCCCGGTGATCCTGTGAAGGGCTGGGACGGCCTGGTGAGCTCGGCGTTGCTGGGGACCGAGCGGCGACCGGCGCATTTCGAGGAGTTGCCGGAAGCGATTCAGGAGCGACTAGGCGAGGGCGGCTTGCTGGATGCCGCTGCGCTGGCGACCCTCTATCGGCGGGCCGGGCGGAAGCCGCTGCGTGACATCGTGCCGCTTCCGGAGACACCGGGTGAGGACCGGCCGTTGCCGCGGCCGGCTGCGATCAGACGGTTGTCGGCGATGCTTGGTGGATTCCAGAGCACGGCACTCGGCGAGTGGTTGCGAGCTGCGGACGCGCACGGCTGGGGCGTCCCACCAGAGCACCTTCCCGCGCTAGCTGATCACGCGCGCAACCGAGCTGAGTATCGCCCGCTCGTCATCGCGGCCGCTGGCCGACGTGCGCGTTGGCTCGCAGAGCTCAACCCCGACTGGCGATTCCTCTACGCAGCAGTTGCTGATAGCAACGACACCGAACCCTGGACCCACGGCGACCCGATCCAGCGCCGCAGCTGGTTGCGCGACCTCCGCCGTACCGATCCAGCAGGTGCCTTGGAAGAACTGCGCGAGGTCTGGCCGACCGAATCCGCCGCAACCCGCACCGACTTCCTCGGCCTGCTCACCGAAGGCCTGTCCACAGCCGACGAAGAGTTTCTCGAGACCGCTCTCGACGACCGTTCGCGAGAGGTACGACGAGTCGCCGCTGGAATGCTCACCCGCCTACCCGGCAGCCGTCTCGGCCAACGCATGACCGAGCGCCTCAACGCGCACCTCGTCCTCACACAAGGCGTGCTCAAAGTCGACCTGCCGCGCGAGCTCACCGCGTCCATGGATCGCGACGGCGTCGATTCCGCGCTCACCGAAGGGCTCGGCAAGCGCGCCAACTTGTTCCGCCAAATCATCGCCGCCACGCCACTAGCCGCGATGGATCTCGCCTGGCTGCAACTACCGGTGGAGGGCTGCGCCCCCGAGGTACTGCAGGCGGGCTGGACTGAGGCGGCCATCCGCGAACGCTCCGCCGAGTGGGCGCGCGAGCTCCTCAAATCCGGCGCCAACACCGGAACCCGCAGCCCCGCCGAACTCCTCCGCCTCCTCCCGCCCGACGAGTGGGCCCCGGCCGTCGAGGCGCTCCGTAAAACCGTCGACATCACCGAGCTCGTCGGAGGCCTTCCCGTCCCGTGGCCGGCCACGCTCGCGACCATGCTGCTCGACCAACTTGCCCGCGTCGGCACCGCCCGCGACTGGGCCCGGTTGGCAAGCGTCACCGCCCGCGCCGCGCCTCCCGACGTACTGGACCATCGAATCACCCGCGAACCGACCGGCGAAGAAGACACCTGGCGCCGTCGACTCGTCGAAACCCTGACCTTCCGCCGCGAGCTTTATGAGGAGCTGACATGACCGAAGTACTACGGCCGCATGCCGAGACCGAGTACGCCGGGGAGCTCGCCGCGCTGATCGCCGCCGACGACCGGCCGCGGCCGCCTGCGTGGTTGATGTCGCCGGCCGCGGTGGTCACCTACTTGCTCGGTGGGAAGGCGGGCGACACCGAAATAACCCCGAAGTACGTCGGCCCGCGGCGCCTGATCGAGGTTGCCGTGGCGACGCTTGCTACGGACCGGGCTTTGTTGCTGCTCGGCGTCCCCGGTACGGCGAAGACGTGGGTGAGTGAGCATCTCGCGGCCGCGATCAGTGGCGACTCGACGTTGCTCGTGCAGGGGACTGCGGGGACGGCCGAGGAGGCGATTCGCTATGGCTGGAACTATGCGCAGTTGATTGCCCAGGGCCCCAGTGAGGCGGCGTTGGTGCCGAGTCCCGTGCAGCGGGCGATGGCCGACGCGAAGATCGCGCGGATCGAAGAGCTGACCCGGATGCCGTCCGACGTACAGGATGCGTTGATCACCATCCTGTCCGAGAAGACGCTGCCGATTCCCGAGCTGGCGACGGAAGTCCAAGCCCGTAAGGGATTCAATGTCATTGCCACGGCCAACGATCGGGACAAGGGCATCAACGAGCTCTCGTCCGCACTGCGTCGCCGGTTCAACACCGTCGTACTGCCGCTGCCGGACAACGCCGAAGACGAGGTCGAGATCGTATCCCGGCGGGTGGCGCAGCTGGGCGCGGCGCTTGAGTTGCCACAGGCCGACGATGCGCTCGACGAGATCCGCCGCGTGGTGACGATCTTCCGTGAGCTGCGCTCGGGCCGAACCGAAGACGGCCGTACGGCGGTCAAGTCGCCGTCCGGAACGTTGTCGACGGCCGAGGCGATCAGTGTGGTGACCGGGGGTCTCGCACTGGCCGCGCATTTCGGGGACGGCGTACTGCGTCCGACAGATGTTGCCGGCGGCATCCTCGGTGCGGTCGTAAAGGACCCGTCCGCGGATCGCGTGGTCTGGTCGGAGTATCTGGAGACGGTCGTTCGCGAGCGCGACGACTGGGCGCCGTTCTATCGGGCCGCGCGCGAGATTTCCGGATGACCGTTCACCTGCTCGGGATTCGGCACCACGGGCCGGGGTCGGCGCGTGCGGTAGCTACTGCACTCAATGAACTCCAGCCCGACATCGTGCTGATCGAGGGGCCGCCGGAAGCTGACAAGGTGGTTGAGCTCGCGGCGTCCGTGGAGATGGATCCGCCGGTCGCGTTGCTGGCTTATGCCGTTGACGATTCGACGCGGGCCGCGTTCTGGCCGTTTGCGGTGTTCAGCCCGGAGTGGCAGGCGATCAAGTACGCGCTGGCGGCCGACGTACCGGTGCGGTTCTGCGATCTGCCGGCTGCGCACCAGTTCGCGTCGTCCGGACGCGAGGAGCGCCGGGGCGCGTCGATCGACCCCTTGGCGACGCTGGCGAACGCGGGCGGGTACGACGATCCTGAGCGCTGGTGGGATGACGTGATCGAGTCGCGGCGGGATGGCGCTGAGCCGTTCACCGTGATCGCCGATGCGATGCGCGAGCTGCGCCTTGATGAGGAAGCGAGCGGTCGCGAGGCGCAACGCGAGGCCTATATGCGGACCGTGCTGCGGAAGGCGATCCGCGAGGGGTTCGAGCGGATCGCCGTTGTTTGCGGGGCCTGGCATGTGCCGGCGCTGGAGGGGCCGTTGCCTCCGGCAACCCATGATGCGCGAATCCTGAAGGGCCTACCGAAGCGGAAGGTCGCCTGCACCTGGGTGCCGTGGACGCACGGTCGGTTGGCGGCGGCCAGCGGGTACGGCGCCGGTATCACCTCGCCTGGTTGGTACCACCACCTGTTCACTGCGCCGGACCAGATCACCACGCGCTGGCTGACGAAGGTCGCACATGTGTTGCGTGCCGAGGATCTCCCGGTGTCCAGCGCTCATGTGATCGAGGCTGTTCGTCTCGCCGACACCTTGGCCGCGTTGCGCGAACGGCCGTTAGCCGGGCTGAGCGAGGTGACCGAGGCGACGAGAGCAGTGCTCTGCAACGGGAACGATGTTCTCCTCAACCTCGTCACCCGGGAAGCGGTCGTCGGTGAGCTGCTCGGGACAGTTCCGGGTGAGACTCCACAAGCGCCGGTCGCGGCCGATCTCGCGGCGCAGGCGCGGCGGTTGCGTCTTCGAAGGGATGCGACCGAGCGGGTCATCGAGCTCGACCTCCGCAAGGCCAACGACCTGCAGAAGTCGCATCTCCTGCATCGCTTAAGGATTCTCGGTGTGCATTGGGGTGTGCCGGCAACGGACGAGCGGCGAGCGCAAGGTACGTTCCGCGAGATGTGGAAGCTGATCTGGGATCCCGGTCTCGAGGTCGAGCTGGTTGCCGCAGGCGCCCACGGTACGACGGTCGTCGGCGCCGCGACCACGGTCATGCTCAAGGTCGCGGCCGACTCGTCGACCCTCGCGGAAATCACTGCTGCGCTGGAGAAATCCCTTCTCGCCGATCTGTCCGAAGCCCTGCCGGATCTCCTGCGAGGCGTCGATACCAGAGCAGCCGCCGACGCGGATGTCGGCCATCTGATGGAGGCATTGCCTGCACTCGCCCGTTCCTCCCGGTACGGCGATGTTCGGAGCACCGACACCGCTGGTCTCGGGGCCGTCGCCAGCCGGATGGTCTCGCGGATCTGCGCAGGCCTCGGGCGGACCGTCCACGGGCTCGCCCCGGATGCGGCGACCGCGGTTCAAGAGCTGATTGACGGCGTACAGGATGCGACTGCCTTGCTGGCCGAGGATGTGCGGGTCGAGTGGTTGCGCACCCTTGAAGGCCTCAGCGATCGGCCGTCCGTGCCCCCGCTGATCCGCGGTCGCTTGACCCGGCTGATGCTCGACACCTCCCGGCTGCCGGATCACGAGATTGCGCTCAGGTTGGGCCGCGCGCTGTCACCCGGTACGCCGACTGCCGATGCTGCCGGATTTGTCGAGGGCTTCCTCGCCGGTGGCGGTCTGCTGCTCGTGCACGATGAACGGCTGCTGGGCTTGGTCGATGCCTGGCTGGGTGGAATCCCGGATGACGCATTTACCGAAGTTTTGCCGTTGCTGCGAAGGACTTTTGGGACTTTTGCTGCTCCGGAGCGGCGTACTATCGGCGCACGAGCGAAGGTGCTGGCCGATCCGGGGAGTGTTGTGGTTGCCGATGACAACGATCTTGACGCCGACCTGGCCGCCTCCGTGCTGCCAGTGGTCGCGCAGTTGCTGGGGGTCTGATGAACGAGCGACTCCGCCGCTGGCGCCTCGTCCTCGGCAGCGAGGCCGACCCCGAAACCGGTACGACGCTCTCCGGCACCGACCAGTCCATCGACAAAGCGCTCGCAGCTCTGTACGACGCAACGCCAGGCGAGCAAGGTGGTCAACGGGCAGCCGGCCTCGGTTCGTCGGCTCCGCGAGTTGCGCGATGGCTGGGCGATATCCGGCAGTACTTCCCGAGCACCGTTGTCCAAGTCATGCAACGCGATGCGGTCGATCGCCTCGGCATCACCCGGATGCTGATGGAGCCCGAGCTGCTGAACGCGGTCGAGCCCGACGTACATCTCGTGAGCACACTGATGGCGCTCAACGAGGTGATGCCGGAGGAGACCAAGCAGACTGCCCGCGAGGTGGTCGGCCGCGTGGTCGCCCAGCTGGAGGCGCGATTGGCCGAGCGCACCAAGGCTGCGGTCACCGGAGCTCTCGACCGCGCCGGGCGGACTGGTCGTCCGCGACACTCCGATATCGACTGGGATCGGACGATCCGGGCCAACCTCAAACACTTCCAACCCAGCCTGGGCACGATCGTCCCGGATCGCCTGGTCGGGTACGCGCGGCGCAATCACAGTGTGCAGCGGGACGTCGTACTGGCTATTGATCAGTCGGGGTCGATGGCGGAGTCGGTCGTGTACGCCGCGTTGTTCGGGGCGGTGCTCGGGTCGATCCGGACGTTGAAGACGAGTCTGGTGGTGTTCGACACCGCGGTGGTCGATCTGACTGATCAGCTCGATGATCCGGTCGACGTACTGTTCGGGACGCAGTTGGGCGGTGGGACGGATATCAACCGAGCGATCGCGTACTGCGAGCAGCTGGTCACCAAGCCTTCCGAGACTGTTCTCGTGCTGATCTCCGACCTCTACGAAGGTGGAGTGCGCGAGGAATTGTTGCGGCGGGCCCGTGGTTTGGTGGAAGCAGGGGTGCAGGTGATCGCGCTGCTGGCACTGGCCGACTCCGGCACCCCGTCGTACGACGCCGAGAACGCGGCCGCGCTCGTGGAGCTCGGCGTACCGACTTTTGCTTGTACACCAGACCGATTCCCGGATCTGATGGCCGCCGCGATCCGTCGCGACGACATCACCACCTGGGCCTCGACCAACCTGTCGTGACGGGTCGAGGCCCAACGAACGTCAGCTGTGGGTGACGGTGACGTTGTAGATCACGGTCTCGCCATAGTTGCTGGTGTCGCAGGGCGAGGAGTTCGTACAGTTGGCCTGGGTATAGACGCCGGCCTTGAAGTAGCCGCCGCTGAACGACTTCGGGATCGTTGCCTGCAGCACGTTGTTGTAGTATGCCTTGATCGATCCGTTGCTGACCACGAACTTGGCCTGGAATCGCTTACCCAGCGTGTAGTTGCTGTCGACAAGCTTGTAGTGCGTGTCGTTCTCGTTGGTCACATACAGGCTGCTGCCGTCGAGACGGAACGTGGACATGTCGTTGCCGTTGTGGATCTGGCCGGCAATCACCTGCGGCTTGGTGTTCGGGCGGTGCGTGATCGCCTGATCGATGATCATCGTGTGGACGCCGGAGGTCGAGGGCCAGGAGGCGCCCGCGCCGTTGCGCATCTCGCGGAGCTCGGAGCGCGCGTAGGTGGTGTTCGGAGTGGTGACGCCGTTCACCGCGTTGCGGAAGCGGACGCCGTTGCAGTTCGGCTGGTCGATGAACCACGGGTTCAGCTCATAGGTGTCGAGCGACGGTTGGCCGACCTCGAGCACCTGAGTGCCGGACTGGTTCGGGTTGTCGACAGGGAGCTGCAGCTTCCAGTTGGCCAGGTTCAACACGTCACCAGGCGTGGAACAGGCGGTGGTCGCAGCGGTAGCGACCGGGACGACGGCAGCGGACGCGGCCAGCAGGGTGGTTGCGAGGAGTGCTCGGACGAACATGCTGTTCTCCTTCGGGGCGGACGGGCAATCAGAACCGCTGGGCTTTGTCGACCTGGTTGATCAACGGGTCCCCAGCGAGGAACCGACGGGTGTTCTCCAGCAGTACGGCGAAACGTCGTTCGGAAGCATGCGGCCCTGCCCCGGCCACATGCGGCGTGATCAGTACGTCGGGCCTGCGCCACAGCGGGTGGTCGGGTGGCAGCGGCTCGGTCTCGAACACATCAAGCGCAATCCCGCCGAGCCGGGCTTTCGCCAGGTCGTCGAGCCGGACGGTCGGGCCGCGTCCGACGTTCACGAATAGCGCAGTGGGCTTGAACCGCTGCAGCCGCGCGGCGTCGATCATCCCTTCGGTCGCCGGCGTATGCGGAACCGTCAGCACGACAATGTCCGCGGTCGGCAGCAAGCCGTCCAGTTCTTCGACCGGGTGCACTTTGGTGAACCCCTGCGGCGCCTCAGTAATCCGCGCATCAACCCCGGTGACCGTCACCCCGAACTCACTCAGCAGTCGCCCAACCTCAGCCCCCACCG